>JAEXGR010000078.1 GCA_023450745.1 Synergistota bacterium | reverse complement strand
ATGCGCGCCCCATTGTTAAGGGCGATAAACGGAACGCCGGCGGCCTTTTCCGCCGCGGGGGCGGTTTGCCCGCGCCCCTTTGCCGGGGACGCCTGCTGTTAGCGGACGAGCGCCTTCGGCCCTCCGCCGATGAGGTCCGTCCGCCCCGCCTTTATCAGCGCCCGGCGCGCGTACTCCCGGTTCTCCGGCATCCAGTATTGCAGCAGCGCGCGCTGCATCTTGCGTTCCTCGTGGTCTTTCGGGACGTAGACCTCCTGCATCGTGAGCGGGTCGATGCCGGTGTAATAGATGCAGGTGGAAAGCGAGCCGGGGGTCGGCGTGAAGTCCTGCACCTGCTCGGGGCGCAGGCCGCTGTCGCGGATGAACTCCGCGAGCTCCACGGCATCTTTCAGCGTCGAGCCGGGGTGGGCGGACATGAAGTAGGGAACGAGAAACTGTTTCATCCCGAGCTTCGCGTTCATCTCGCCGTACCTCCTTAAAAACTCCTCCGTCACCGCGCGCGGCGGCTTGCGCATATAACGCAGCACGCCCTCGCTGACATGCTCGGGGGCGACCTTCAGCTGGCCGCTGACGTGCCAGCGGCAGAGCTCTTCGAGAAAATCCCCCTTCTTATCGGCGAGAATATAGTCGTAACGGAGCCCGGAGCGGATGAAGACCTTCTTCACGCGCGGCAGCGCGCGCAGCCTGCGCAGCAGCGCGACATAGCCCTCGTGGTCCGCGCGCAGCTTCTTGCAGGGCTGCGGATAGAGGCATGACTTTCCCTTGCAGGAGCCGCGCTTGGCCGCCTCCTGGCAGGAAGGGACGGTGAAATTTGCCGTGGGGCCGCCGACGTCGTGGATATAGCCCTTGAAATCCGCCATTTTCGTGAGCCGCTCCGCCTCTTTAATGATCGATTCGTCGCTTCTTCGCTGAATGATGCGCCCCTGATGCGAGCTGATCGCGCAGAAGCCGCACTCGCCGAAACAGCCGCGGTGGCTCGTGATGCTGAACTTCACCTCCGCGAGGGCGGGCACGCCTCCCAGCGCGTCATAATCGGGGTGCCAGGCGCGCGCGTAGGGCAGCGCGTAAACCCTGTCCATCTCCGCCGTCGTCAAGGGCCGCGCGGGGCGGTTCTGGACGACGTGCCAGGCCCCCTGGTCCTGAATCAGGCGCTTGCCGCGGATGCCGTCGTTCTCGTCGTAAAAGAGCTTGAAAGAGGCGGCGAACCTTGCCTTGTCGGCGCTTACCTCCGCGAACGAGCCGAGCGTCACCGCGTCGTTCGCCGCCTCGGGGTCGTGCGTCTTCCAGCAAGTGCCGGCGATGTCCCTCAGCGAGGCGATCTGCTCGCCGTCCGCGAGCCGCCGCGCGATCTCCAGCGAGGCCAGCTCGCCCATGCCGAAGACGAGCAGGTCGGCGCGGCTGTCGGTGAGGATGGAGCGGCGCAGCCCGTCGCTCCAGTAGTCGTAATGCGCGAAGCGGCGCAGGCTGGCCTCGATCCCGCCTATGACCAGCGGAATATCGCCCCAGAGCTCGCGTATCCGGTTGGCGTAGACGATGGTCGCCCGGTCGGGGCGCTTTCCCGCCGCGCCGCCGGGGGTGTAATCGTCGCGGCGGCGTTTCTTGCCGGAGGCGGTGTAATGATTCAGCATCGAGTCGAGATTGCCCGCCGAAAGCATCACGCAGAGGCGCGGCCGTCCGAGCTTCGCGAAATCCTCCGTGCCGCGCCAGTCGGGCTGGGAGACGACGCCGACGCGGAAGCCGTGCGCCTCGAGCCAGCGCGCGATAATCGCGTGTCCGAAGCTGGGATGATCCACATAGGCGTCCCCCGTGACGATGAGGACGTCGAGCTCCTCCCAGCCCCGCGCCGCCATATCGGCCCGGTTCACGGGGAGGAACGCCGCGCGCGGCAGGGAGGCGGGAACCGCGTGCCCTCTCTTTGCGCGGGCGCTGTCTTTGTTATTCAGGCGGCGGCTGTCGCCGGTCTTTTCAGCGGTCATTGATTTTATCTCCATTTTTTTCATTTTTGCGCATATAAATATCACGGCGCAGCGCCTTATAATTTTACCATCATTGATATATTATAGGTGCCATGACGAACGATTATATTGACGTAGAGGGAATAAGATATGAAATAAGGAGAAACGCGCGGAGAAAGAGGGTCGCCATCGGCCTGGACGGCGGCAATAATTTTTTCATCGCCGCGCCGGCGGATACGCCGCGGGAAGAGTTGGCGCGCATCCTGCGGGAAAACTCGGCCTCGTTCATAAAAAAAATCGCGAAAAAAAGGCCGGCCTTGCTTGCGGAGGAGCACCGTTACGAAGACGGCGAGCTCTTCTACCTTCGCGGGGCGCGTTATCCGCTGAGAATAAAGCCGGGCCTCGCGGCCGGCAGCCTGAGCTTCACGGGGAAAGAATTTACCGCCGGCCCCGAAAGCGGCGAGGCGATGCGCCGCCGCTTTGAGTCATGGTACGCCCACCGGCTCCGGGAGCTGCTGCAAGATGAATTTCCCGCGTGGTGCAAGCGTATCGGCGCGGGCCCCGCAAAGGTCGAGCTGAAAAACGTCAGGACGCTCTGGGGCAGCTGTTCGTCCTCCGGGAGCATCACCTTCAGCATCCGCCTTGCGCTCCTGCCGCCGCGTCTGATGGAATACATAATGATACACGAGCTCTGCCACCTGCTGGAGATGAACCACTCCGCGAAATTCTGGGCCCATGTGGGGCGTTTCTGCGGCGATTATGAAAAAAGGCGGGCGGAGCTGAAACGCGAAGGAAGTAAATACAGATGGTGAGGCGCTTAGTTTGGCGGACGCAGAGAGATTTTCCTATCCTGAAAACTTCATAAAATACCTTGGCACCAGCGGCGGGCGCTTTTCCATGATCAGACAGGCGCGCGGCACGGGCGGCCTCTGGTTCCGCTATGGGGGCCTGCAGGGGGTGATAGACCCGGGGCCGGGGAGCTTGGCGCACATCTGCGCCGCCCGCCCGGAGCTTGCCGCCGACGCGGCGGACCTTGTGATGCTCACGCATAAACATATCGACCACAGCACGGACGCGAACGTGCTCATCGAGTGCATGACGCACGGCGGCTTTGACGAGCGGGGCCTCTTAGTCGCGCCGCGGGACGCGCTCGAGGGAGGGGACCCCGTAATTCTAAAATACTCGCAGAAAAGAGTGCCGCGGATCGCAATCCCCGAAGACGGCAAAAGAATCGACTTGGGCCGCGGGGTGACGGCGGAGCCGGTGGCGCACGTCCATCACGGCGTCGACTGCTTCGGCTACATATTTCGCCGCGACGGCCTCTCCGAGTGGGGGCTCATCAGCGACAGCCGGCTGATGCCCTGGTTTGCCCAAAGATACGCGGGCTGCCGCTTCCTCTCGCTGAACGTCACCTTTCCGAACGCGAAAAGCCGCCTCGACCACATGTCCATCGAAGAGGCGCGGCTGCTGCTTGCGGAGCTGCACCCCCAAAGCGCCGTCCTGACGCACCTAGGCGCGATGCTCACCTCTCCCGAGGGCGCGCATTTCCTGTCGGGGCTGGATACCGGGGGAGCGCGCGTCGTCGCGGCGACCGACGGCATGGTCGTCGACCTTGATTCGCGGGAAATATACGAGGAGCGGCGCGGAGAACGGCCCGCCGCCGTCTACGAAAAACTCTGAGGCCGCTTCGTTCGGCGCTTGCGCCTCTGATATTTCTGTGGTATCATCTCTGCCAATAAGGAACGGACTAAGGAGAATGTACATGGGCGTTTGCCGTTTTTCTGCGATAAATATAAACAACAAGGGATGGTGGCGCGGCGTTTAGCTGCTCCACGGTTCTTTCGCGCGTTTACGGGAGGCCTGGAGAAAATATCCGGGCCTCTCTTGTTTTTTAAAGAAACGAAAGAGGACGTAAACAGGCCTCTTTCGTTTTTTTATAGAGAGATCAGAGAAGACAAGACCAGGAGGAAATTGACATGAGAGAAGAAATAAGGGCGGGCTTTCCCCGCGGCGCGATGTACGGCAATTTCGGCGGTTCCTATATTCCCCGGGAATTGACGCCGGTGATGGAAGAGATCGCGCGCGAATATGAGAAATGCCGCGCCGACGCGGCCTTCAAAGAAGAATACCTGCGGCTGCTGAAAGAATACGTGGGGCGTCCCTCGGCGCTCACCGAATGCCTCAACCTCTCGAAAGAGGCGGGCGGCGTGCGCATCTTCCTTAAACGTGAAGACCTGAACCACACGGGGGCGCACAAAATCAACAACTGCGTCGGCCAGGCGCTGCTCGCCAAACGCATGGGGAAAAAGAAACTCATCGCGGAGACGGGGGCGGGGATGCACGGGGTCGCCACGGCGACCGTCGCCGCGCTGCTGGGGATGGAATGCGACATCTATATGGGCGCGGTGGACATCGCGCGCCAGGCGCCGAACGTGCTGCGCATGAAGGCGCTGGGGACGAACGTCGTCTCCGTGGAAGCGGGGCAGAAGACGCTAAAAGAGGCGGTGGACGCCGCGCTGGGCGCGCTCTGCGCCGACACCTCGCTCTTCTACCTCATCGGCTCGGCGGTCGGGCCGCACCCCTACCCGACGATGGTGCAGGACTTCCAGCGCATCATCGGCGACGAAGCCCGCGCCCAGATTCTGGCGCGCGAAGGCCGCCTGCCGGACGCCGTCGTCGCCTGCGTCGGCGGCGGGAGCAACGCGATCGGGGCCTTTACGGCCTTCATCGGGGATGAGACGGTGCGCCTCATCGGCGTGGAGCCCGCGGGGCGCGGCCTCACCTACGGCAACCACGCGGCCTCGCTGACGATGGGGGCCCCCGGCGTTCTGCACGGCTTTAAGAGCTACCTGCTCACGGACGCGGCGGGCGAACCGGCGGAAGTCTACTCCATCGCGGCGGGGCTCGACTATCCCTCGGTCGGGCCGGCCCACGCCGACCTCAAGACCAGCGGGCGCGGGGAATACATCTGCGCCGGCGATAAAGAGGCGCTCGACGCCTTTCGGCTGCTCTGCCGCACAGAGGGCATCATCCCCGCGCTGGAAAGCTCCCACGCCTTGGCCGGCGCGCTGAAAACGGCAAAAGAGATGAAGCCCGGCGACATTGTCATCGTGAACCTCTCGGGGCGCGGCGACAAAGACATGGAGACGATCACGAAGCTCGGCGTCATCCGCTGACGCGGGGCTGGAAAACAAAAGCGGCGGGTGGCGGCCTATGCGCTCCCCGCTTTTGTCCGCCGGTTTCCCAAAACGCGTTTTGCTAATAGCAAGTCAATCCCTTATAATTACCGCAGGTTTTTTAGGAAGAAGGAGTGTATCTTGATGAGAAAAGTTTTATTTCTCGCGCTGTTTGCGGTTTTCCTGGCAATACCGGCGTCAGCCGCGCCGCGGTACGTTGAGGGCGAGGCGATCGTCGCGGTAAAGATGTCGGCGGACGCCGGCTCTCTCGCCGCAAACGCCGCCTCGGCGCGGGCCTCCTCCGCTTCGGCCGCCGCCGTGGCGCAGGACGCCGGCGTCGAGCTGATTCAGACATTCAGTCCCGTACCGGCGGCGGACGCCGTCACGGCGCCGGGCGCGAAGAGCGCCTCCGCGAACGGCGGGATGCTTGCGCTGGCGCACGTGCGCGGCAAAAAAGGCGAAGACGCGGCCGGGCTGATCGCGCGGCTGAAAAAAGACCCGCGCGTCGTCTCCGCGATGCCGAACTATATGATGTCCGTCAGCGCCGTCACGCCCAGCGACCCGAAATGGACCGAGCAATGGGGACCTGAAAGAATAAAACTGCCCGAAGTGTGGAATCACGGGACCGGCTCCCGGGAAGTTGTCGCCGTCGTCTTCGACACCGGCGTCCTATACGACCACGAAGACCTGAGAGACAACATGTTCGTCTTTGACGAAACGCTGCTGAACAAAATCGCGGCAAACGGCGTCTCGCTTGACGCCGAAGAATTTGCGGACAGCCACGGAGTCTGGTACCACACTAAGACCGGCCCCTATGGAGCCCCCCCCGAGGTCGCCTTTTCCGCTGTGCCGGTGGGCCCCGGCGACACGGGCGAAGCCACCTCTGCGGATGTAGACAGCGGCGTAATCGACAGAATGCGTCTCGTCGGCGACGTCAACGGCCACGGCACTCATGTCGCGGGGACGATCGGCGCCGTCGGCAATAACGGCGTTGGCGTCGCGGGCGTCAACTGGAACGTCAAGCTGATGGCCGTCAACGTCTTCTCCCGCGTCTACAGCGCGAAAGAAAACGGGTACGAAACCTCGGCGCTTATCAGCGACCAGCTGCGGGCGATTGACTTCATCCTCGCCGCGAAAAAGGCCGGCGCGAATATCCGCGTCGTCAACATGTCGCTTGGCATGTGGGCGGAGCCTGAGGACGGGGAGATCGCTCCCTACGGGGAAAAGATCAAACAGCTGAGCGACGCGGGAATCATCGTCTGCGCCGCGGCGGGCAACCAGGGGCAGGACCTTGACGACCCGCAGGACGACTACCGGGACAAGCTCAACTATCCCGCCTGCTTCAAGTTTGACAACCTGATCTCCGTCGGCGCCAGCACGAGCGGCGACGGCTGCGCCAGCTTTTCCAACTACAGCGCCTCCGGCAAATGGGTGGACGTCTTCGCCCCCGGGCAGGGGATACTGAGCACCTGCCGTAAAACGTGGATCGTCAACCCCAGTGATGAAATCGACACCTACGACCCCAGCGGCTATATCTCGATCAGCGGCACCTCGATGGCCTCGCCGCACGCGGCGGGGGCGGCGGCGCTGCTCTGCGCCCTCTATCCCGGCAAAAGCGCCGCGGAGATCCGGTCGCTGCTGCTGGACGGCGCGGAACATGACGTGCTGGGAGCGGGCTATTCAAAATACGGGATGCTGAACGTCCTCAGCGCCTACAACCGCGCGCAGCCCTCAGACGGCGGCGGCTCAGGCGGCGGCTGCGCCGCCGGTTTCGGGGCGCTGGCGCTCGCGGGAGCCGCTCTTTTGCCCCTTGTCCGCCGCCCAAAGAAAAAATAAAAGAAGGTGAACGGCATGAAAAACCTCTCTCTGCTCATTCTCTCCCTGCTGATTATCTGCGCGGCCTCCGCGGCCTCCGCCTGCGCGCCGGGCCAGACGCCGCCGGAGAGCGGAAAAAAAGAACCGCCCGCCGTCAAGGGTGAGGCGCTGGTGCTCGTGCGCGTGCCCGAGGCGGTGCGCGCCTCAAAAGAGAGAAATAAACTATTCGCCGCGCTCTGCGGCGAAATAGCGCGGGCCGCCGGGGCCGAGCCGGTCTACGTCTCGCCGGTCTACGAAGATTCCCAGAGCGGCACGGCGCATTTCAAATCGCCGCTCGAAACGGCGGAGATCATCGAACGGCTGAAAAAAGATCGCCGCGTCATCGGCGCTTCGCCGAACCGTGTCATGAAAATGTCCGCGCCGGCAAAGGTGCGGTGACCGGATAACGGTCTGCCGGGAATACAAAAAGCGGCCTCCCGCGCAGGCGGGAGGCCGCTTTTTGTATAGAGGGCGAAGTCCGCGCGGGCGGCCCTTCGTGTTACATTCTTTTTGACATGTCGGAACAGCCGCGGCCGAGCATGATCAGGCTCATGCCGCTGAAAATGAGATTGACGCCGAGGATTATCCCGATCACCGCCGCGCCGGTAAAGAAATTCCGCCACATCATGAAGGCGAGGATGACGCCGAAGATGCCGGAGAGCAATATCCAGAGCGAACCGCCGATGCTTCTTACCCGGAAATATTCCACGATCTTCGCGACGCCGTCGATTAAGAAATAGGCGGCCATGAGAATGCCGAGCGTAATCACCCCCGCGAGCGGGTGCGTGAGAAAGACGATCCCCGCGGCGATGGAGATCACGGCCATAAACGCCTGCTGCCAGGGGCTGTCCCCCGCGCGGAGGGCCGAATAAGCGCCGAAGGCGTTGCCGAAGCCCACCGCGAGCAGGAAAAATCCGACCATCGTCTCGATCGCGAAGGAGGCGAGCATCGGCATCGCAAGCGACAGAAAACCGATGACGAGCATAATGCCGCCGACCCAGTAGAAACGCTTTTTGCTCTTCGCGAGATCGTCCTTTGAAAAATTACCTGTAAATAGCATGATAAAAACCTCCTCCTTGTTCAACGGGACCGTCACGGTCAAAAAACCCGTCTCATGGCTGCTGATAGTAAGTATATCATACACTGTAACCCGGGAAAAATCGGCGTTTATACGCGCCGTCTGCGTCATGACTTTACCTTCGGAAATCCTCGCCGTATGCAAATACGGCTCCGGTATTCCGAAGGCAAAGTCATTTAGCATCCGACACGTCTAAACGCCGATTTTCCTGTTATCAGGCGAAATCGTAAACACCGATTTCCTTTTGTTAGATTACAACGATAAATTAGGTTTTAACAAAGGTTTTAGGCTCCCTCCCCGAGGCGGCCAGGGAGCCAAATCAAAAAAACACTGATTTATCTTCGATAGGGTGAAGGATAAATTGAGGTTTGCCAAAGGTTTTAGGCTCCCTCCCCGAGGGAGCTGGCCCGCAGGGCCTGAGGGAGTCCTGACCTTGATTTTATGCTTTTCTCTTCTTTTAAGTTTCGAAAACCTTAAAGCCAACGTCAAAACTCCCTCCGACCCGGCGAAACCCCGTCGCCGGGCCACCTCTGATGTAACTACCGGCCGATTCGCACAAATCAAAAAAACACTGATTTATCTTCGATAGGGTGAAGGATAAATTGAGGTTTGCCAAAGGTTTTTGGCTCCATCAGCGAGGGAGCTGGCCCGCAGGGCCTGAGGGAGTCCTGACCTTGGTTTTATGTTTTTATCTACTTTAAGATCCGAAAACCTTAAAGTCAACGTCAAAACTCCCTCCGACCCGGCGAAACCCCGTCGCCGGGCCACCTCTGATGTAACTACCGGCCGAATCGCACAAATCAGAAAAACACCGATTTGGCTCCCTGGCCGCCTCAGCGAGGGAGGCTTTAAAGGCGCAAACTAAAATTGCTGAGCATCGGCAGATTGTTTTTTGCGATTGAACGCCAAACCCCCAATTTATCTTTTACCCCGATTTACCGATTCAGTCGCTATAATGACCTCGGCATTGGAGTATTTCTATTACTTCGTCAGCGAGGCGGTAAACGAGACGGTTTGTGTCGTCTATGCGGCGGCTCCGGTTCAGATTTTGCCCTTGGCTCCCTTCGCGAGGCGGCCAGGGAGCCAAATCAAAAAAACACTGATTTATCTTCGATAGGGTGAAGGATAAATTGAGGTTTGCCAAAGGTTTTTGGCTCCCTCGCTGAGGGAGCTCCCCGCGAAGCGGGGTGAGGGAGTCCTGACCTTGGTTTTAATTTTGCTTTAGGGCCTCTAGTGGATTCTGTTTGGCGCGGAGACAGCGCCAAACAGAATAACACTCCCTCAGGCCCTACGGGCCAGCTCCCTCGCGAGGGAGCCCTTTTTTTAAGGTCAAAAGATAAACGCTGCGGGCTCCACGTCAGGTCTACGAACTTTGGTCTGCCTGAGAAGTTCCTGCTCAGGCCGTTTACCCGCACCTGCCCTGAGCAGAAACATCTCAGGGCGACGAAGTGATAAACCCCAATTTACCCTCTGGGCAATCGCAGGCAAATTGTGCTTATAAACGCCGGCATTCTCCTTAAACCTCAACTTCATGCTCTGCGCCTTTACCGGCGTCTAAAGCTTCGATGCCCTGGCGCAAATGCGCCATATTGGCCTCGGAATAAAAGGGGTCGACGGACACTTCAAAGGGGATTCTCTTTTCCCGGCTCATCTTTTTTGCGAAAATAGTGAACGCCGTGGTCATATTCATGCCAAGCTCATGGCAGGTGCGTTCCATATCTTTTTTCAAGGTCTCGTCCATGCGGATATTTACAAGAGTCTGTGCCATTTTGCCTCACCTCTTTTTGCGAATATTATATCTTATGTATATATAATGTCAATATATTGTATTTATATAAAAATTTTATGCGAAGCCCGCGGCCTTGGCGTCGCCGGACGCCGCGCAAAGCTGTCGCGGCATGACAAAGCGTCCCGCCCCGCCGCTTTGCTTTTGACTTTTTCCCCCAATGATTATATTATCTCTGTGAGAAAGCGTTTAAGGCGGGGAGCTGGTTTGTAATGGAGTTTCATTATGACGCGAAAGACCGGAGCGGGAAGACGGTGAGCGGCACGCACAGCGCGTCGAGCGAGCCGGAGCTCCTTTCGTGGATACGCGGCAACGGCTGGGTGCCCCTCAACGTTTCGCAGCACAGGGAAATATCCCTTTCCACCTCCGGCGACAAGCTCGGAGAGGCGGGCAAAGAGCGCGGCGAATTCTGGGACCTCTCGCCGCGCATCAAACTGCGCGACAAACTCATCTTCTTTCGCCAGCTCGCGACGATGATCGCCGCGGGCATCCCCGTGACCGCTTCGCTTGCGATCCTCACCGAGCAGACGCAGAACAAGCGCTTCCGGCGGGTGCTCACGAAAGTCTACAAGCGCGTCAGCGCCGGCACTACGCTTGGCGCCGCCTTGGCCGAAAACCCCAAATGCTTCGACGCGATCACCATCCCGCTCGTGCGCTCCGGCGAAGAGTCCGGCACGCTCGACATGAGCCTCGCGAAAATCGCCGGCTTCATGGAAGACCAGGACAACCTGCGCAAAAAGATCGTCTCGGCGATGACCTATCCCGCCGTCGTCATTTGCATCGCGCTGCTCGTCCTCGGCGTGATGGTCGCCGTCGTCGTACCGCAGTTCGAGAAGGCCTTCGGCAACCTTAACATCAAGTTGCCCGCGCTCACGCTGATGACCTTCCGCTTCGGCCGCTGGATGGAGCATAACTGGTACGTCATCCCGCTGGTGATCTTCGCCGTCGCCCTGCTGCTGGCCCAGCTGCGCCGGATGAAGTCCATGAAGCTGCCGATTGACACCTTCCTGCTGAAAATACCGGTCTTCGGCGACATCGCCTTCAAGGCCGCGCTCACGCGCTCCTTCCGCACCATGGGCTCCCTGCTGCGCTCCGGCGTCCCCGTGCTCTCCGCGCTCGAAATGACGGCTGACGTTGCGGGAAACGAAAAGATCAAGCTGGGGTTCCTCGAGATGCGCGACGGCGCCGCGATGGGCAAGGCGCTCAACGCCACCGTGCGCGAAAAAAAGCTCTTCCCGCCGATGATCAGCCACATGATCGCCGTCGGCGAAGAGACGGGCCGCACCGACGAGATGCTTGAGAAGATCGCCGACTGGTACGACGCGGAGCTCTCGGAGAAGATCAAGCGCCTCAGCTCGGTGCTCGAGCCGATTATGATAGTCTTCGTCGGCGTCATCGTCGGCTTCATGGTGCTCGCCATCTTCCTGCCGATCATCTCCGCCATTCAGGCCTTTATGTGATCCCCAAAAGGGGCTTTTCTTTTTTAAAGTTTGCGATTATAATCTGTAAAGAGTTTTATTGGGGCGGCGCATTGCCGCCTCCGGCAAAATATAAAATAAGGCTGTCCATGAAGGAGTGGTCTGCGGCAAAAGCATAACTGCCGGATCAAAAAAACGGGGGACTGGAAGGCGAGTCCGGTCCATGCAGGGTGGGCGCGCGCGCGGCATTCGATAAAACTACTTTAGGAGGAAAATATAAATGAAAAAGATGATCAAAAAGTACCGTAAAGCGAAAGGCTTCACCCTTGTGGAACTGCTCATCGTTATCGTCATTATCGGTATTCTTTCGGGAATGATTATGTTGGCGACGGGCGCGGCTACCGATAGAGCTAGTGCGACAAAGATTGTTTCTGATATGAGAAACATTAAATCCGCGTGCTTATTGTATTTTGCTGATAATGGTGTATGGCCGACCGTAGGAGGCGCAGTGACCGTGGTACAAACAAATGCAACAACCTCAAATGACCAAGTTTCGGATTATTTGGATTCAACCCCAAATGCTAAATATACTTTAGCTATAAGTGGTACACAGATAAATGTTCAATTTACACCTGCTTCCGAAGATACTGCTGGTATTTTGCAGAAACTTCATGAAATGGCTCCAGAGTCGGGACTTTACAATGCGGCAACGGGTGAGACGACCTATCCTGGAACGGGCAACGCTTTTATGAGAGTAAGAAAGTAATAATATACTACATAATAGTATTAAGAACAAAGAGGCTGCCGTATTATGTATTACGGATAGCCTCTTTGTTCCTTATCGCAGTAAGATTTTCCTGCAAATGCTTCCACATATGTAGGCTTCTTCTTGTCAAAACAACGTTTTTGCCCATTTTATAACCAGAGACGGGCCTCTGTTCGTATATTTGTACTGCGGGTTCCGCACACTAAGCACGTTCCTTTGTTGTATGTGCTTTGCTCCAACATTCAACGTTAGTCACCTTTTGCACGCTCCGCCCATGACCTTCCCATGTACTGCCGGCATTTCGTTGATACTAACAAATTATCACTAAAAGAGATTACAACGTCACCACCCGTGACAACCTCCCGCGCCGTCACACGGGCGAGAAGCCCCTTCGGCTCGTCCCTAAACCTGCCCGACAGCCAGCAAGCCATTCCTAATCCCGCGTTTTGCGCTCTTTAAAGCCTCCCTCCCTGAGGCAGCCAGGGAGCCAAATCAGAGTTTTTCTGATTTGTGCGAATCGGCTGGTAGTTACATCAGAGGTGGGCCGGCGGCGCTTTCCCGCCGGGTCGGAGGGAGTGTGCCCTTCCTCCCATTTCGCGCCTGATTCCCGCAAGCAAACCCCGCGGCTAGCGGAGAGAGCCCGCCAGCGATAAAAGAAAAAAGAGCAAAAGCAATACTCCCTCAGGCCCTGCGGGCCAGCTCCCTCGGCGAGGGAGCCTTTAAACCAGAATCCCGCGCTTTTAGCGGGCTTCCCAAACACAAGGACATAAAAACGACCCTGCGAGGTGCTCATCTGACACCGCAGGGTCTAAAATCGGCCATTGAAAGCCTCGTATAACAAAAGAGCTACTCTCCGGGCTCTATAGCAAGCTCATGTTGCAATCCCATGCACAAACCGATGTAAATAGCTACATCAACTTCATCCATTTTTGCGGCATCCAGCATTCCCGCGCACCATACGCCCTCCGCTTCAAACAGCTTTTTTTCAACTGGATACGGCTGAGCGCAGAGTATCCACGATTTGGAGTTCAGCCTCGTGGTACCCTCTTCGATGACTACGTCTGTAGCATACTTATCACGCGGTTTATAGAGCTTATCAGAAGTTATAAGTAATATCTCCACAGTATTGAACTTGGAGAAATATTCGCCCTCCTGAAGCACCAAAACAAACTTGCTCTTACCATGGGGATACTTCGGGTCGAGAGTGTAGGGGAAAGTTATATAATAGATACCGCCGCGTTTAAGCTCCATTACGGCTTTTCCCTATCCACGTCTGCCGCCGCTTGGATATACACATATTCAGCCAGAGAATTAAAATTATCGTTTTCAGGCGACGCATCTTTTACGCGCCGATGATTTTCAGTCCGCCTGTGGACGGCTTTTTGGCGAAGACCTGCCAGTTTGTCTTTTACCGGCATATTGTTTTCCATGATACGTCACCTCCTCTTTTCACCTACATTATCGTATGTTCTAAGTTCGCCGTCAATGTATCAACTATGACAAATCGAGCAGGAGGCTAACGATCTGTCAAATTAAAAACAAACGGGCTGTGCCCGAATGTAGGCGGCCAGGGGGCCTTAAAATCCTAAATTCTATGCTTTGTCCTTAAAGCCTCCCTCCTTGAGGCGGCCAGTGAGCCAAATCAGCGCTTTGGTTTGCGCCTTTAAAGCCTCCCTCAGGGAGGGAGGTGGGCCGGCGGCGGTTTTCCGCCGGGTCGGAGGGAGTGTTGACTTTGCCCTTGCCCTTGCCTTAATCATAACTGAAAGAAGACAAAACATAAAACCAAAACCAAAGTCAAAACTCCCTCACCCCGCTTCGCGGGCCAGCTCTGATGTAACAACCAGCCGATTGGTGAAAAAACTAAGTTCGGCGACGAAAATCAAAGATTTTCTGCCTCACTTATCGCACAAATCAGAAAAGCACTGATTTGGCTCTCTGGCCGCCTCGCGGAGGGAGCCTTGAACCCATAATTTCGTGTTTTGCGTCCTTAAAGCCTCCCTCAAAGAGGCGGCCAAAGGGCAAAGCCAACCCACCGGGAGCATCATTTAGTCATATAATATTTTCTTAACTTTTGACGTCTGATAGCGCTTATGCTATCATAATTTATAGAAAGAGGTGCGGCGTGTTGTATGAAATTATTTTTTACAGCGATAGGAATGGCAGGGAGCCTGTGGCGGATTACATGCAAGAGCTGGGAGCACGCAAAACAAAAGACAGCCGTATTAAGCATAACAAAATTTCGCAGTACATCAAGGTTTTATCCGAAGTCGGCACAATGGCTGGAATGCCGTATATGCGACATCTGGAGGGTGAAATTTGGGAGTTGCGGCCAATCCGCGACCGCATTTTATTTGCCGGGTTTGTCGACGGCGCGTTTGTTTTGCTTCACTCATTCATGAAACAGTCACAAAAAACACCGCCGGAAGAAATTGCGCAGGCAAAAAGAGAGTTGGATGATTTCAAAGCAAGATACGACGGCAATAAGGAGGAATAGCAATGGCCTATAAAAACGGATTCAGGGTGTGGGACGAAGAATTTGAACGCGAGTTGTACACGCCGGAAGAGATACAGGAAAATAATATTCAGGCCCAGCTCATGTATGAGCTGATAAAGGCACGACAGGAGAAAAACGTCAGTCAACGAGACTTGAAGGACATGACAGGGATTGCTCAATCTACGATTGCGCGAATAGAAAGCGGTACGACAGTACCATCATTGACAACGCTGATTAAGATATTGGCGCCTTTAGGGAAAACGTTGGCCATTGTCCCAATAACAAAGAATTAACCACTGCGGGTCACGCCTGTCCCTTTCTGTGCGATGAGGTGGGCCGGCGGCGCTTTTCCGCCGGGTCGGAGGGAGTGTGGCCTTCCTCCCGCTCCGCGCCTGATTCACGTAGGTAAACCCCGAGGCTAGCGGAGAAATTCCGCCAACGATAAAAGGAAAAAGAGCAAAGGCAATACTCCCTCAGTCCCGGCTTCGCCGGGCCAGCTCTGATGTAACAACCAGCCGATTCGCACAAATCAGAAAAGCACTGATTTGGCTCTCTGGCCGCCTCGGCGAGGGAGCCTTAAAACCCTAAATTCTGCGCTTTGTCCTTAAAGCCTCCCTCCCTGAGGGAGGTGGGCCGGCGGCGGTTTTCCCGCCGGGTCGGAGGGAGTGTGGCCTTCCTCCCGCTCCGCGCCGGATTCACGCAGGCAGGCCCCGCAGCTAACGGAGAGAGCCCGCCAGCGATAAAAGAAAAAAAGCAAAGGCAAAACTCCCTCAGTCCCTGCGGGCCAGCTCCCTCAGCGAGGGAGCCTTAAAATCCTAAATTCTATGCTTTGTCCTTAAAGCCTCCCTCCCTGAGGGAGGTGGGCCGGCGGCGTTTTTCCGCCGGGTCGGAGGGAGTGTGACCTTCCTCTCGTTTCGCGCCTGATTCCCGCAGGCAAGCCACGCGGCTAGCGGAGAGATTCCGCGAGCGATAAAAGAAAAAAAGCAAAGGCAAAACTCCCTCAGTCCCTGCGGGCCAGCTCCCTCGGCGAGGGAGCCTTTAAATCATGAAGAGCAAAAAAGTGCAGTCACTGAAACGTATCCGCCCGGTGTCTTCCCTATGCTTCGTTGAACGGCCAGAGAGTCAAAATCTTTGTTTCCACGCTTTGCGCCTTAAGCCTCACTCTATGATGCGGCCGGAGAGCCTTTAAAATCCTAATTCCGCGCTTTGTGCCTTAAAGCCTCCCTCCCTGAGGGAGGTGGGCCGGAGGCGCTTTCCCGCCGGGTCGGAAGGAGTGTGCCCTTCCTTTTGTTTCGCGCCTGATTCACGCAGGCAAGCCATGCGGCTAGCGGAGAGAGCTTTGGCTTTGCCTCTTTTACCGCTTAATTATTTTTATTTACGCCAGCGCTTCTAATCGTCTGCTAAAACTCGCAGGAACCCAGGCGGTTCGGGAATGTCGCGCGCGAGCTTTCGCATAATATATCTGTCAATTTTGCAGCATACTTCGTTAAAGCACTGGCGGACCTCGGGATTGGTAAAGCGCATCACCTCTATCCCAAGCCTTTGAAAACATTCCGTCCGCCGCCGGTCGTAATCCGGCCTGTCGTCGCAATAGTGTTGCCCGCCGTCTATCTCTACAGCCAGCGCGGCTTCAAAACAATAAAAGTCGGCTATGTAGCGGTCGATAACCTTCTGACGCTGAAAGCGAACAGGATACTTTGCGAGAAAATCGTACCAAAGATGCCGTTCCTCAGGAGTCATCCTGCGGCGCAGTTCCCGGGCCAGAGGGATGATTCTTTTATCATAGCGCACGACCATTTAATCCACTCCCGCGTTATTAATCATTGTATAGAATACGTGATAAGCATATCATGTGCAGATGATCAAGGATAGAGGGAGAGCAAAGGCAATACTCCCTCAGTCCCTGCTTCGCCGGGCCAGCTCTGATGTAACAACCAGCCGAATCGCACAAATCAGAAAAGCACTGATTTGGCTCTCTGGCCGCCTCGGCGAGGGAGCCTTAAACCCCAGAATTCCGCGCTTTGCCTTTCAAGCATCTCTCATGGGGGCGGCCAGGGTGCCGAAGCCGTGATTTCGGTTTGCCGCCCATAAACGCCGGTTTGCGCTTCACGCGTGACGCTGGCGGTAATTGTTTGCGGGGATGATCTATCGCGGCGCGAACGACTTACTGATATATTGTTCGGTGGTTTTTCCGGTCAAGATGTTTTGTTTTTCTTTTTTTAATAACGTATATTTGCTTTGGTTTTTTGTATAATCGTATTTGCCCCGGGGGAATATCGAACGGCAGATTTGCGAGCCTGCCGCGGCGTCTTCGGAAGTGAAGAGAAAAACCGGACTGTCGGGGAATATATTTTGCAGCAGGTAGTCGGCCTCTATCCGGGAGTCGGGATTTTTGTTTTTGCTATAGCGAAAGATAATTTGATTACTGTCAAGAAAATTTTCCAGATCAGACAGCGGAAGCAGGCGCGGCTCGATCTGAGAATAAAAGGCGCTCTGTTGAATATCCCGACATGTCAGCCTCCCAGTCAGTATTTTTTCTATGATGTCTTTGCGGCTGCCGGTGCGGAGAAAATAGTTATCTTTCAGTTTATGAAGTCCGGCAAGGTGATGAAAATGCGTATAATCAAAGGAAATAGAAAAACTTATTGTTTTCCCTTTGCGGCCAATCACTATATTGTACTGATACGAGGTAAGTCCGGCAAATACTCTGGCGCATTGCAGCAGCAGGTCCATCGCGCGCCCCTCTTTTCCAATAAAAAAGGCCCTGCCGTCAGGCAGAGCCCGCATGTACATTTTCTTTCAGCCAGATCTGGCCTGAGCCGGCTTGAGGTTTCGCTGTACAACCCCTCCCGAAAGCTCCGTAAGACGGTGCCTGCCGGCGCACCCTCTCACTTCAACGCTTTGACAGACACACACGTTGCCTGTCATCAAAGTCATTATCACCTTTTATCAAGGGGCTGTCAATGGCGAAATGCCATTTGCGGCGGTAACTGTTTGCGGGGGTGATCTATCGCGGCGCGGGCGGCTTGCGGGCATATTGCCCGGCGGTTTTCAGCAATGGGCGCGGGGACTGTCTTTCGCGCGTTTGTTTTGCGCGGCGGTTTATAAGGACGTTTTTGTGATATATTCTTTTGGAAAATACTGATGAGAGCGTGGTCGGGATGAAGGAGAATGCTGCTAAAATACTTGTCAGCGCCTGCCTGTTGGGGATGAACTGCCGCTACTGCGGCGGCGGCTGCTGGGATGAACGCGCCGCCGGGCTGCTGGCGGAATACTGTCTGATACCGGTATGTCCCGAACAGCTTGGCGGGCTGCCGACGCCGCGCGAGCCGGACGAGATATTGAACGGCCGCGTGGTCGAGCGAGGGGGGCGGGATAATACGGAGGCTTTTGAAAGAGGCGCGCGCGAGGCGCTGCGGGCCGCGCGGCTGTTTGGCTGCGAGTTTGCCCTGCTCAAGGAGCGCAGCCCCTCCTGCGGCGCGAATATGATTTACGACGGGACTTTCACCGGCAGGCGGACGGCGGGCGCGGGGGTTACGGCGCGCCTGCTTGCCGACGCGGGGATCAGGGTGTTCAGCGAGGAACATATAGACGAATTGAAGGAGGCTGTAAAATGCCGCAGGCGGATATCAGAATAGTACGCAGGGACGAGCTTGAACATAAGAGGTGGAGCGGCGGTATCACGACGCAGCTCGCGATTTGGCCCGAGGGCGCGGATTACGCGGCGAGAAGGTTTGACTGGCGCGTCAGCTCCGCGGTCGTCGAGGACGAGGAGTCTGTTTTCACGCCGCTGCCGGGGATACACCGGCATTTGATGTTGCTTGAGGGCGGCATCGAGCTGACGCACGAGGGGATAGGCAGCCGCGTGATGATACCGCTTGCCGACGTGGAGGAGTTTGAGGGCGGCTGGAATACGCGGTCGGCGGGCCGGTGTGTGGATTTCAATCTCATGACGGCAAAAGGCTACGGCGGAAGTATGGCCGCCGTTTTAGCTGATAAAAAGATCACACTGCCCATGCCGCAGGCCTCCCGCTGCTGGTACGGCCTCTACGCCGTCGCCGGCGGCGTCACGGCGGAGGTGGAAAAGGATGGGCGCTTCGCGAGGATCACGCTGGAAGCCGGTGATTTTATCCTCATCTCTTATCTGCCCGCGCCGGGCGGACAGATCGCGCTTACGGTGAGCTGCGCCGCGGCCGATGTCCCCGCCGTGAGCGCCGCCGTGTGGCGGGAGGCGTAAGGTGCTGCCGCCGGGGGCCGGAGCGCGCCGGATAGAAAGGTTGCAGTTCGCGCCGGAGTCGCGCTGGGAGGAGGCGCTTTCGGTCGGCGGGGATTCGCCCGCCGCGCCGTTTGAGGCGTGGCTCGCCGGTTTTCGCGCGGCGCGGCTTGGGATCGAGGTCTTTTTTGACGCGGCGGGCGAGGGCGGCGCTCCGGCGGCTTTTGTCGGTATGCGCCTGGCGTTTCCGGAAGAGGGGCGGGCCTTTGCCGCCGGCCTCACGGAGGCGTTTCTGGCGCGGAGGCTGTCTTCGGTGGATGATTTTCTGGCTTTTGCGGAATCGCGGCTCGGCGTGCCCCTGTTCGCGGGCTCTCCCGATTTTATGGAACTTGGCCTGGTGAATTTGTGGCAGTCTTTCGGCCCTCTCACCTTTTGGCGCGCCGGCTGCGGGCCTGCCGAGGAAAGGTTCAAAGAGGCGCTCACCGCCGCGCCGCGCTATTTGCGGCGGCTGGCGGCGGCGCCCGCGATCGAGGCGGGGTATTTGCTCCCGTTTCCTCACTGGTTCGGGATCACGGCGGCCTCCGCGCTCGCAGATGGCCGTTATCTTCTGGATACGGAGGCCGCCGCCGCTTATTTGAAGACGGCGGCGGCGCTTTCCAGTTAGGCTTGCGCCTTTATCTCTCGCAGAGCCCGCGGAAGAAGGAGAAGAGCGCCGAGGCGGCGAGCGCCGCGGTGCGGTGGTCTTCGTCGAGGATTGGCGAGACTTCCATGATATCGAGGTATTTTACTTTGATGCTGCGTCCCGCGAGATAGGCGATCTTGTCCAGTTCGGGGGCTTTGAGGCCGCTGGGGTTGCTGGCCGACGCGCCGGGCGCTTCGGTGCTGCGCACCGCGTCAATATCCAGCGAGACCGCGACCGACCGGCCGTTTTTTCCGGCGGCGTTGAGCGCCTGGAGGAAGAATTCCATCACCCGC
Source organism: Synergistota bacterium (assembly GCA_023450745.1). Taxonomy (GTDB): domain Bacteria; phylum Synergistota; class Synergistia; order Synergistales; family Synergistaceae; genus Cloacibacillus. The sequence goes on along the minus strand of JAEXGR010000078.1, from coordinate 19,577 downwards.
TCCGAGACCTCGCGCAGGGTAATGACCTGCCCGCCCTGTTCCAGCACCCAGTTGTAATAGTAGGGCGAATTGTACTGCTCCTGAATGCCGAATTCGACGAAGGCCCGGCCGCAGAGCGCCTGGTCCGGCAGCTGCGTCAGCGCCCGGTAGAACGAGGTGCCGCTGTTGATGCCGTTTTCGTCGCTGCGCACGTCGAGGTGGGCGTCGACGTTTATCAGCCCCATGCCGTCGCGTCCGATTCGCGCGCCCTTTACGAGCCCCGCGACGCCGGGGTAGGTGAGGTCGTGGCCGCCGCCGAGGACTATCGGCAGGCCGCCGCGCGAGACGATGGCCGCCACGGCCTCGGTCTCGGCTTCGTGCACCTCCGCGAGCGTCAGCCCATTCGTGTTTACGTTGCCGACGTCTACAATGCGCAGGCGGTGAAAGTCGGCGCTGAAACCCGGCGTCAGGCGGTACAGCCGCCGTCTGATGTCGTCAGGCCCGTCGGCGGCGCCGGCGCGCCCTTTGTTGGCCGTAATCCCGCGGTCTTCGGGGACGCCGATGATGGCGGCCGTCCCCGCCGTGATATCTTCTATTCTTGCGCGCGCGATAAGCTCGCCGAGACGGCGGTCTTTGGGGTCGTTCCGGCTGTAGAAAAGGTCTCTGCCCGCCGCGCTGATTTTATATTTCATGTTCTGACTGCCTCCTTGATGTGGCTTAGCTGCCCGGTTAATTTTATCCCCCGGCGTTTAAGTGCACAAGCCGCTACGTTATAATAGCGTCAAACGGCGCTTCCGGCTAAGGTAAAATGGCGCGGTTTGGGCGTTTTTTATGGCGCTGGCCGTTTTCCCCGTGAGACTTCTGCGGCAAATGCTTATCTGGCGCGGCCCGCATATCGCTTTCCATCCGGCGTAAAAGTTATATAATAATGAGTAATGTGAAAGCGAAAGGGATGGTGACGGTAAATGAAGGAATTGAAGATGTTTATGTTTGAGGGATGCCCGCACTGCAAACGGGCGGCGGAGATGATCGCGGAGCTTTTTGACCGGCACCCGGAATATAAAGAGGTGCCCTTCGTCACGATAGACGAGAAGAAGGAGCCGGCGGTGGCGGACCGCTACGATTATTATTATGTCCCGACCTTTTTTGTCGGCGACGAGAAGATAGCCGAGGGCGTGCCGACGGAAGAGGGCGTGGAAAAGGCCTTCAGCATGGCCTATAAGGGTTGAGGGGGCGCCGTTTTGCTGAAAAACGTAGATGATCTTGAGATAATGCAGCTGGTGGGCGGTACGCCGCTTTACAAGCTGAGCTTTGACACGGGCGGCGCGGAGGTCTGGATAAAGCTCGAGGGGGGAAACCCCGGAGGCTCGATAAAGGACCGCGCCGCCTGGGGGATGCTGAAGGACGCGCAGCTCAAGGGGCTGCTCACGGAGAAGACGGTGATCGTGGAGCCGACGAGCGGCAACACGGGCATCGGCCTGGCGATGCTCGGGCGGGCGCTGGGGCTGCCGGTGATTCTCACGATGCCCGAGTCGATGTCCAAAGAACGCCGCGCGGTGCTGGCCGCCTTCGGCGCGCGGCTCGTGCTGACGCCCGCCGCCGAGGGGATGTCCGGAGCGGTGAAAGAGGCGAAGCGGATACTCGGCGAGGACGCAAACGCGATCATGCTCGACCAGTTTTCCAACCCCGGCAACCCGCGCGCCCATGAGGAGACGACCGGGCCGGAGATCTTGGCGCAGCTGCCGGATGAGAAAAAGCTCGCGGCCTTCGTCGCCTCTTTCGGCACGGGCGGCACGGTGACCGGCGTCGGACGCGCGCTGCGCAGGGAGGTCCCCGGAGTGAAAGTGATCGCGGTGGAGCCGGCGTCGAGCCCGCTCGTCACCGAGGGTAAGGCGGGGCCGCATAAGATTCAGGGGATAGGCGCGAATTTCATCCCCGCGAACCTCGCCGTCGCGGAGATAGACGAGTTCATGACGGTCGCCGACGAGGACGCCCTTGCCACCGCGCGGCGGCTCTCGTCAGAGGAGGGGATTTTCAGCGGCATCTCCACGGGCGCGAATGTCTGGGCGGCGCTGAAGGTCGCTGCCGGCCTTTCGCCGGAGAGTGTCGTCATCACCGTCCAGCCGGACCGCGGCGATAAATATTTGAGCGTCTTCTCCGCCTGATGCGATACTGGGCTGTACAAATCGGCTGCTTGCTGATAATTTATCATAACAAACTCAACCGCTGGAGGAGATTTTATGCCGTTGGCGCAGGTCGATAAAAATATCAAGGAAAAGATGCTTTTCATCAAAAAGTTTGTCACCGAACCGCGTACCATCGGGAGCATTGCGCCGAGTTCGCCGCAGCTTGTCTCTTCCATGCTCAACAATGTCGATTGGACGCGGACCAGGACTATCGCCGAGTTCGGCGCGGGCACCGGGGCGATGACGCGCGCCATTATCCGGCGCAAGTCGGCGGAGAGCAGGCTTTTCGTCTTTGAGATCGAGGAGGACCTGCGCCGGATGCTCAGTTGCGAGACGGGGCTGGATATCTACGACGACGCGCGGTTTTTGCCCGGCGTGCTGGACAACAACGGCCTCCGCAGCGTGGACCTGATCGTTTCCAGCCTGCCCTACGCGGTGATGCCTCACGAGGTCACCGAGTCGGTGCTGCGCGGCGTCGCCAGAAGCCTGGCCCCGGACGGCAGTTTTGTCGCTTTCCAGTATTCGCTGCACATGAAGGGCGCCTTTGAAAGGATTTTTCAGGAGGTAAAGATCAGGTTCGTGATGATGAATCTTCCCCCCGCCTTCGTTTACGAGTGCCGGGGGCTTAAAAACTCCGCCCTTCGATAAGGGAAAGCGGTAAATCGGGGCTGGCAGAGGTTTTCGGCTCTCTCGCCGCGGCGGTTCGCCGGGCCTGAGGGAGAGGTTTTTACCGCGCAGCGGTAATATAAAGAGGCCGGCAGCCGCCGGCCTCTTGTATTATCGCTGCGCGGTAAATTTTTTTAATAGGCCTCTTGCGGGGCGGCGGGCAGGTTTTCGAGCTTTTTGCGGCTCTCGCGCACCTTGCGGGCCTCTTTTTCCGCGTAGGCTTCGAGCTTCGCCGTCAGGCCGTCGTCGGTCGCGGCGACGATGCGCGCCGCCAGCAGACAGGCGTTTTTCGCGCCGTTGAGGCCGACGGAGGCGGCGGGGACGCCGGGGGGCATCTGCGCGATCGAAAGCAGCGCGTCGAGGCCGTCGAGCGCGCCGCCCTTGACGGGGACGCCGATAACGGGCAGCGTCGTGCAGGCCGCGACGACGCCGGGAAGCGCCGCCGAGAGTCCGGCTACGGCGATGAGCGCCCTGATGCCGCGCGCGCGCGCGCCTTTGGCGTAGTTTTCCACGTCGGCGGGGGTGCGGTGCGCCGAGGCGATCGCCACTTCAAATTCTATGCCGAGCTCTTCAAGGACGGGCGCGCCCTTTTCGACGACGGGGATGTCCGAGGCGGAGCCCATGATGATGCCGATTTTCGGTGCCATTTTTATCTCTCCTTCGCGGGCGGATTTATTTTCTTTTCAGCGATTTGTCGCCGATGTCGTTTCTGTAGTGGGCCTTTTCAAAGCTTATCCGCTTCACGCGTTCGTAGGCGCGCTCGCGCGCCGCGGGCAGGTCGTCCGCGAGGCCGACGACGGTGAGGACGCGGCCGCCGCCAGTGACGAGCTCGCCTTTGTCGTTCAGCTTCGTGCCCGCGTGGTAGACGAAGGTGTTTTCTATCTCTTCGTCCGCGCCGCTGATCGGATAGCCCTTTTCAAAGGCGTCGGGGTAGCCGCCGGAGGCCATGACGACGCCCAGCGCCACGCGCTTGGCTCCCGGCCATTCGACGGAGGCCAGCTCTCCTTTAGCGCATGCGAGGATGACTTCGCCGAAGTCGCCGCCGAAGGCCGGCAGCACGACCTGCGTTTCGGGGTCGCCGAGGCGCACGTTGTATTCGAGCACGGAGAGCGCGCCGTCGGGCTTGATCATGATGCCGGCGTAGATGACGCCGCAGAAGGGAATGCCGTCCGCCTTGAGTCCTTTGACGGTGGGGGTGAGGACTTCGTCGGTCACTTTTTTCATGAAGGCCTCGTCTACCCAGGGGACGGGCGAGTAGGCTCCCATGCCGCCGGTGTTGCCGCCTTTGTCGCCGTCGAGCGCCCGTTTGTGGTCCTGGCTCGAGGGCAGGATGCGCACCGTTTCGCCGTCGGTGAGCGCGAGGACGGTCATTTCCATACCCTGAACGTAGTCTTCGACGACGATGAGGTTTCCCGCCGCGCCCAGCTTCTGTTCTTCCAGCATCATGCGGCAGGTTTCCACCGCCTCTTCGTAGCTTTCGGGGAGAAAGGCGCCTTTGCCGGCCGCGAGGCCGTCGGCCTTGACGACGAAGGGGGCGCTTCTTTTCGCGAGCGCGGCCCGGCATTCTTCCAGGTTGGTGCAGAGGTCGAAGTCGGAGGTGGGGACGCCGTGTTTTTTCATGAACTGCTTGGAGAAGGCTTTGCTTCCCTCAAGGCGCGCGCCGGAGGCTCCGGGGCCCATGACGGGGATGCCCGCTTCGCGCAGCGCGTCCGCCGTCCCCGCAACGAGAGGGGCCTCCGGCCCGACGAAGACGAGCCCGATGCCGAGCCCTTCGCAGAGTTCGCGCATCGCCCGCGGGTCGCAGGGGTCGCCCGCGTGGCACTGCGCGAGCTTCGCGATTCCCGGGTTGCCGGGGCAGCAGTGGAGGCTGCCGGTGATTTTTGATTTGGAAAAGGCGTGGACGACCGCGTGTTCCCGGCCGCCGCCGCCAAGTACCATGACCTTCATTTTGCCGCTCCTAGTGCCTGAAGGTGCGGCTGCCGCCGGCAAAGAGGCTCAGCCCCAGCTCTTCGGCTTTCTTGAAGACTTCGTCGTCGCGTATCGAGCCGCCCGGTTCGATGACGGCTATGACGCCGGCCTTATGGGCCAGTTCGACGGAGTCGGCGAAGGGGAAGAAGGCGTCCGAGGCCATGACGGAGCCTTCGGCCTTGCCGCCCGCGAGCTTGATCGCGTATTCCGCCGCGTCTACGCGGTTCGTGAAGCCGCCGCCGATGCCCACCGCGGCCCCGTCTTTGACGAGGACGATGGCGTTGCTCTTGGTGATCGCGGCGGTCTTCCAGGCGAAGATGATGTCCTCCCAGAGGTCGGGGCGCGGCGTGCCGTGCCACGTTCCCTCGGACTCTTTCGGCAGCGCCGGAAGCTTGTCCTCCTGGATGAGGAAGCCGCAGCGGTTGCCGATTACCTGGAGCTTCGGCGCGTAGCCGGGGAGTATTTTGAGGACGCGGAGGTTGGGTTTCTTTTCTTTCAGGTATTCCGCGACGCCCTCCTCAAAGTCGGGCGCGGCGAGGATCTCAAAGAAGGTTTCGGTGATGGTCTTCGCCGTCTCCAGGTCCACCTTGCGCGTCATGCCGATGATGCCGCCGAAGGCCGAGACGGGGTCGCAGGCGAGCGCCTTTTTGAAGGCCTCGATGGGCGTCTTGCCGTAGGCGGTGCCGCAGGGGGTGGTGTGTTTGACGATCGTGCAGGCGCAGCTGTCCTGGAAGACGGAGCAGCCGCGGAGCAGTGTGTCGAGGTCGAGCAGGTTGTTGTAGGAGAGCTCTTTGCCCGAGAGCTGCTCAAAGGGGAGGTTCTCGAGCGGCGGCATGAAGAGCGCCGCCTGCTGGTGCGGGTTTTCACCGTAGCGGAGCTTCTGCTCCCTGCGCAGCGGCAGCACCTTGTCGCCCTCCACCTCGTCGGCTGCGCCGAGCTCGCGGCAGAGGCCGCGATAGATGATGGCGTCGTAGGAGGCGGTGCCGCGGAAGGCTTTGAGCGCGAGCTCCTGCTTGAATTCCAGCGTAAATTCCTGCTTCTTCTCAAGTTCGTCGAGGACGCGCGCGTAGTCGGCGATCTCGGTGACGACCGCGACGTGGTAATAGTTTTTCGCGGCGGCGCGGATGAGCGATACGCCGCCGATGTCGATCTTTTCTATAAGTTTGTCGAGCTCCGCGCCGCTTTTCGCCGTCTCTTCAAATGGGTAGAGCGTGCAGACGACGACGTCGATGAGCGGAATGCCGAACTTTTCCCGGTCCTCTTCGTCCTGCGCGAGCCCGCGCCTGGCTAAGATGCCGCCCATGATCGTGGGGTGCAGGGTCTTTACCCTGCCGCCGAGTATCGCGGGAAGTCCCGTGAGGTCTACGACCTCGGTGACTTTAACGCCGCCCTCTTCGAGGTGCTTCGCCGTGCCTGAGCTTGAGACGATCTCGTAGCCGTGGGCCGCGAGCCCTTTTGCCAGTTCGAGTACGCCCGTCTTGTCCCAGACGGAGATAAGCGCCTTTCTAGTTTCCATTTTTCCCATCATGTTCACCCTCCCATTGATCGATATCTATCGGATGTGCTTCCAGAAATTCTTTCAGAGCGCGTTTGTAGAGCTGATGTTCGACCGCGTGTATCTTGGCCTCCAGGCTCTCGAGCGTGTCGTCGGGCGCGCGCCGGACCCTCTCCTGCGCGAGGATGGGGCCGTGGTCGACCTCCTCGTCGACGAGGTGGACGGTGACGCCCGTCTCCGGCACGCCGGCGTTCCAGGCGTCGAGGATGCCGTGGGCTCCGGGGAAGGCCGGCAGCAGCGCCGGGTGGATGTTGACGATCCGTCCATTGAAGCGGCGCACGAATGCCGGCGACAGCACGCGCATGAAGCCGGCGAGGACGATCCAGTCGCTGCACGTCTCTTTTATCGCCCGGGCGATGGCCTCTTCCGCCGCCTCGCGCCCGTCGCGTTTGTAGAAAAAGACCCGTGTCGGCGCGCCTAAAGCCGCCGCCGTCGCGAGCCCCCTGGCTTCCAGCCTGTCGCTGCCCACAAAGGAGACCTGCGCGGGCAGTTCGCCGGTGATGGAGGCCTTTAGAAGGGCCTCCATGTTCGTTCCCGTTCCCGAGATGAGGATCGCTATCCGCGGGATGTACATTTAATGACCTCGCCGATGACGGCGGGCTTCTCTCCGAGCGGCGCCAGCGCCTCTTCAAGCGTTTTCAGCCCGTCTGCGCCGATGATGAAGACGAAGCCGATGCCGAGGTTGAAGACCCGCTGCATCTCTTCTTCGTCAATGCCCGCGCTCTGGATCAGGTCGAAGATCGCGGGGCGTTTCCATGATTTGAAGTCTATCGCGATGTCGAGGTGCTTCGGAATGACGCGGATGATGTTGCCGTACATGCCGCCGCCCGTTATATGGGCCATGCCGCGCACCGCGCCCGTCCCGATCGCGGCGAGCGCCGCCTTGACGTAGAGCTTCGTCGGGCGCATCGCCGCGGAGGCGACGCTCTCCTTCCAGCCCGCGGGCGTGCTGTCGAGGGGGATGTCCAGCCCCTCTTTTCCGAGCGCGCTGCGCACGAGGCTGAAGCCGTTGCTGTGGACTCCCGAGCTGGGGAGGCCGACGATCAGGTTGCCTTCCTGAATGTCGCTGCCGTCGATGATCTTGTCCTCGTCGACGATGCCCACCGAGAAGCCGGCGAGGTCGAAGCCGTCGGCCCCGTAGACGCCGGGCATCTCCGCCGTCTCGCCGCCGAGCAGCGTGCAGAGGCTTTCGTCGCAGGCGTCGATGACGCCCTCCACGATCTCTTTCAGAATCTTTTCGTCGAGTTTGCCGCAGGCGGCGTAATCGAGGAAAAAGAGCGGCCTCGCGCCGACCGTGACGAGGTCGTTGACGTTCATCGCCACCAGGTCCTGGCCGAGCCCGCGGTACAGGCCGGCGGCTTTGGCCAGTTCGAGCTTGGTTCCCACGCCGTCGCAGCAGGCGGCGAGGCACTGGCCTCCGCCGATCCGGTAGAGGCCGGCGAAGCCGCCGACGCCGCCCACGCAGTTTTTATCTTTGGGGCGCTTCGCAAGCAGCCCTTTGATGGTCTCGACCCAGGCGTCGCCGCCGGTTATGCTGACTCCAGATTTTTCGTAACTGAGCTTACTCATCGGCTCTTTTTCTCCTATCCTTCCAGATATTTGCCGGTGAAGCAGGCGGTGCAGAGCTTATCCTCCGGCAAGCCTATCGCCGCTATCAGGTCCTCTTCCGTCAGGTAATCGAGCGAATCGGCCCCGACCTTTTTGCAGAGTTCATCAAGCGTCATGCGTACCGCGGCGAGAGTCTTCTCTTTCCGCGTGTCGATACCGTAACGGCAGGGATGGAGCACCGGCGGCGAGGCGATACGAAGGTGTACCTCCGCCGCGCCGCAGTTGCGTATCATCGAGACGATGCGTTCGGCGGTCGTTCCCCGCACGATTGAATCGTCGACGATGACGGCTCTCTTGTCTTTGAATATCTCGGCGATGGGGTTGAGCTTTATCTTTACGCCGAGCTCGCGTACCTTCTGGGTGGGCTGGATAAAGGTGCGCCCGACGTAGCGGTTGCGGACGACCCCCATCTCGAAGGGGGCCTCCGCCGCCTGCGCGTAGCCGATTGCCGAGATCGTGCCGCTGTCGGGCATTCCCGCGACGAGGTCCGCGTCGCCGCAGGGCGATTTGCGGGCCAGGCGGCGTCCCATCTCTTTTCTCGCCTCGTAGACGGAGCGTCCGTCGATGATGCTGTCGGGGCGCGCGGTATAGACGTACTCAAACGAGCAGTGCATGCAGCGTCCGCACCGCTCCTGGCGGACGCGAAGGCTCTTCATGCCCTTCGCGCCGATTACGACGATCTCTCCGGGCTCCACGTCGCGCAGCAGCTTCGCGCCGACGATGTCCAGCGCGCAGGATTCCGAGGCGGCGTAATAGGTGCCGTCGCGTTCGCCGATGACGAGCGGCTTGAAGCCGTAGGGGTCGCGGGCCGCGACGAGCGAATCCTCCAGCAGCACGGCGATGGCGTAGGAGCCTTCAAGCTTCTTGAGGGCGTCGACGAGCGCGTCGATTGGCTGCATGTGCGATTTCTGGGCCATCATGTGCAGGATGGCCTCGGAGTTCGTGGCGGACTGGAAGATCGCGCCGCGCTGCTCCAGCTGGCGCGTAAGCTCCGCGAGGTTCGTGACGAGCCCGTCGTGCGCGATGGCGACGGGGCCGCGCGCGTAATTCGCGCAGATCGGCAGGACGTTCTGAAGCTGTGAGCTTTCCAAGGGCACATAGCGCACGTGCCCGATTGCGCAGTTCGCGTTCTCGTCCGCGAGGCGCTGCTGGTCTATCGCGTTATGGAGCAGCCCCATGCCGCGCACGGAGGCGACGTGGCCGTTCTCGGCCCAGGCGATGCCCGCCGACTCCTGCCCGCGGTGCTGAAGCGCGTAGAGGCCCAGATAGACCTCTTCAAGGACTGGTTTGTTTAAGGTGCTGTAAGCGCCAAAGATTCCGCTCATGGCCCTTTATGCGGAAATTCTCTTCCAGATCTCTTCGTATGCTCCGAGGACGTCTCCGAGGTCTTTGCGGAAGCGGTCCTTGTCGAGGTGGTCGCCCGTCGAGCTGTCCCAGAAGCGGCAGGTGTCGGGCGATATCTCGTCGGCCAGGATGAGGCTGCCCTGCATGTCTTTGCCGAACTCAAGCTTGAAGTCGACGAGCACGACGCCCTTCTGCGCGAAATAATCCTTGAGGATCTCGTTGACGCGCAGCGAGATGGACTTAATCTTGTCGAGCTCTTCCTTCGTGGCCCAGCCGAAGAGCAGCGCGTGGTCTTCGATGATGAAGGGGTCGCCGAGCGCGTCGTCTTTGTAGCACATCTCGAAGAGCGGGCGGGGGAGCACCTTGCCCTCTTCGACGCCGAGGCGTTTGCAGAGCGAGCCGGTGGTGATGTTGCGGACGATGACCTCAAGCGGCACGATCTTGACGCGCTTGACGATCTGGTTAGTTTCGTCTATCTGTTCGACGAAGTGGGATTCGACGCCGTTGTCGGCGAGCAGCTGGAAGAGCTTCGAGGAGATCTTGTTGTTGAGCACGCCCTTGCCGCTCATCGTCGCCTTTTTCAGGCCGTTGAAGGCGGTGAAGCTGTCCTTATATTCGACGATCACGTAGTTCGGGTCCTCGGTGGTGTAGAGCCTCTTCGCCTTGCCTTCGTAGATAAAATCTTTCTTTGTCAGATTCATTTTTGATGCGCCTCCACAGATTTTTATATTTTTTGGGCAGTATTTGCTGCCGTTCTTTCGTGTTTTAGACTTCCAGCAGCGTCTGGTCGTCTTCTTCTTCCAAGTAGTTGCCGTCGAAGCAGGCCGTGCAGAGCTCGCCGCGCGGCAGGCCGATCGCCTCGCAGAGGTCGTCACAGCTGATGTATTCCAGCGAGTCCGCGCCGATCTTTCGGCAGAGCTCGGGGACGTCCATCTGCGCCGCGACGAGCTCCTCGGAGCTCGGGGTGTCGATGCCGTAATAGCAGGGATAGCAGACGGGCGGGGACGCGATGCGCATGTGCACCTTTTCCGCGCCGCTCTCGCGGATCATCGAGACGATGCGTCCGGCGGTGGTGCCGCGGACCAGCGAGTCGTCGACGATGACCGCCTCTTTGCCCTCAAAGATCCCCGGCTGCGGATTGAGTTTTATCTTGACGCCCGCGTCGCGCACGCGCTGGGTCGGCTGGATGAAGGTGCGGCCGACGTAACGGTTGCGGACGACGCCCGACTCAAAGCAGACTCCCGCCTCTTCGGCGAGGCCGAGCGCCGCTATCGTGCCGCTGTCGGGCATTCCCGCCACGACCGCGTTTGCGGGGCAGCCGCCGCGCTTCGCGAGGCAGGCGCCGAGCTTTTTTCTCGCGCTGTAGACGGAGCGCCCGTCGATCACGCTGTCGGGACGCGCGAAGTAGACGTATTCGAAGGAGCAGCGGTGGTGGCGCGTCGCCTGTTTTGGCAGTTTGCGCGAGATGGTGCCGCGCCTGTCGATGACGAGGATTTCGCCGGGTTCGACGTCGCGGACGAACTCCGCGCCGATGATGTCCAGCGCGCATGATTCCGAGGCGACGAAGTAGGCGTCTCCGCGGCGGCCGAGCGCCAGCGGGCGGAAGCCCCAGGGGTCGCGCGCCGCGATCAGGCAGTCGTTGAGCAGGACGGCTACGCTGTAGGCGCCCTTGATCTTTGACAGGGCGGTCTCCAGCGCTTCGAGCTGGACCGTGCCCGGCTGGTGGGCCATCAGCTGGATGATCGTCTCCGTGTCGCAGGAGGTCTGGAAAATTGCCCCGCGGTTCGCGAGATAGCTTGAGAGCGCCACGGCGTTTGTCAGGTTGCCGTTATGCGCGATCGCAATCGGCCCCTGCGCGTAATTCGCGCCGAGGGGCTGGCTGTTCTCGGGGCGCGTGCCGCCCGCGGTGGCGTAGCGCACATGGCCGATGGCCGTGTGCGCCTCTATCTTCGCCAGTTCGCTCTGTGAAAGGGCCTCGTGGACGAGGCCCAGTCCTTTCTTGATATGCACGGAACCGCCGTCGATCCAGGCGACGCCCGCCGAGAGCTGGCCCCGGTGCTGAAGGGCGCAAAGTCCGAGGTAGATGTCCTCAAGTACGGCGGAACCGCTCTGACTGTACGCCCCGAATACGCCGCACATCGGCTATTTTTCCTCCGTGAAGGCCCTTTTGAGCTCTTCAAGGGACAGCGTGAAAACGTCCCGCCAGCAGAAGTCTTTCCCTCCGGCTTTGCCCGCCTTGACGCAGGGGAAGCCTTTCCAGGCCTCTTCAAAGGCCGCGGCCTTATCGGGAGCCACCGCGTAAACGGCGCGCGCGCCGCCCTCGGAGAAGAGGAGCGCCTCGACGGTGCTCTGGGGGGCGAGCGCTACCTCCATGCCCAGGCCGGAGGCGATCGCCTCGTTCGCGAGGGCCGCCGCGAGGCCGCCGCCGGCGACGACGCGTCCGGAATCGGCAAGCTGCCGCCGCGCCGTCTCCAGCGCGCGTTCGCGGAAGGCCTTTTCGGCCTCGTGGTCGGGGGCGGCCGTCTTGCCGAGCGGCCTGCCGTCCTTCGCCTGCTGGTAGCGCGTCGCGCCCAGCGAGCCCTCGGGCGCGCCGACCATGTAGATGAAGTCGCCCTCCGCCGTCCGTCCCGCGCGGATCATTTTGTCGCGGTCGACGACGAGGCCGGCGGTGACGACGAGCGGCGTCGGATAGATGCGGTCCGTCGCCGTTTCGTTGTAGAGGCTGACGTTGCCCGAGACGACGGGGCAGTCAAGGTCGCGGCAGGTATCGGCGAGGCCGCGCAGCGATTCTTTAAGTTCGTAGAATTTTTCCGGCGCTTCGGGCGAGGCGAAGTTGAGGCAGTTCGTCATGCCGAGCGCGTCCGCGCCCGTGAGCCAGAGGCCGCGCAGCGAGAGCGCCATCGCCTCCGAGGCTCCCGTATAGGGGTCGGTCCAGCACTTGTAGGGCTCGGCCTCCATCGTCAGGACGCAGGCGCGGCGCGTGCCGGGAACTTCGACGATCGCCGCCGGTTCGCCGGGGCCCGCGATCGTGTGGAGCTGGACCATCGAGTCGTACTGCTCCCAGATGGCGTTCTTGCGGCGGCCGTTGGGGCAGGAGAGCATTTCCAGGAGGTCCTTCGCCGGGTCGGCGCTCGCGAGCTTGGACAGCTCGATCGCCTGCCGCGCGGGGAGGTCTTTCGGCTCTTCGGAGGGCCAGAGCACCTCGGGCGTGTCTCCGAGGATCGAGGTCGGCAGCTCCGCTTCGAGCGCGCCGTTTTTGTAAACGCGGTAGCGTTTGCTGTCCGTCATCGTGCCGACGATCGCGCAGTCGAGGCCGTAGTGCCTGGCCATCGCGAAGACCGGCTCGAGCTTTTCCTCTTCGACGATGAGGAGCATGCGCTCCTGCGATTCGGAGAGGAAGATCTCCCAGGGCAGCATGTCGGCTTCGCGCAGGGGGATTTTTTCTACCTGAATGTCGATGCCGCAGCCGCTCTTGTGGGCGATCTCGCTGGACGACGAAAGGATTCCCGCGGCTCCCATGTCCTGCATCGAGGCGATGAGGTCCTTGTCCAGAAGGTCCATGCAGCACTCGATGAGGAGCTTTTCTTCAAAGGGGTCGCCGATCTGGATCTGCGGCTTGCTGGCTTTGGAGTCTTCGTCCAGTTCGCGCGAGGCGAAGGAGGCGCCGGCGATGCCGTCGCGGCCCGTCTTCGAACCGAGCAGCACCGCGTAGTCTCCCGGCTTCGCCGTCTGGGAGCTCGCCATCTTGTCGAGGCGCACGAAGCCGGCGCTAAAGGCGTTGACGAGCGGGTTGTCATTGTAGCAGGGGGAGTAGAAGGTCTTGCCGCCGACAATGGGCACGCCTACCGCGTTGCCGTAAGCGCCGATGCCCTCGACGATCCCCTTCGCGAGGTTCTGCGTCTTGCGCAGCGAGGCGTCGCCGAAGAAAAGCCCGTCCATCGAGACGGAAGGGCGCGCGCCCATCGCGATGATGTCGCGGATTATGCCGCCGACCCCCGTCGCCGCTCCCTGAAAGGGCGCGACCGCGGAGGGGTGGTTGTGGCTTTCGACCTTGAAGGCGAAGCCCCAGCCCTCGCCCATATCGACGACGCCGGCGTTTTCGCCCTGTCCCTGGAGCACGTATTTTCCCTTGGAGGGGAAGGTGCGCAGCAGCGGGCGCGTCGATTTATAGCTGCAATGCTCGGACCACATGACGCCGATGAGCTCGAGCTCGAGGTCGTTCGGCTCGCGGCCGAGCAGCTCTATTATCCTTTTATATTCCGACTCTGAGAGTCCTACTTCACGAAAGCCCATTAGAGTGCACCCCTCTTTGCAAAGTCTTGTGCGATCGAACGCCAGAAATCTCCGCCGTCGGCGCCGCCGTTGAGATGCGCGACCGTCGAGCGCTCAGGGTGCGGCATGAGGCCGAGGATGTTTCCCTCTTTATTGCAGATGCCGGCGATGCCGTTCAGCGCGCCGTTGGGCGCGTATTCGGCTCCCGCCGCGCCCGTCTGCGGGTCCGCGTAACGGAAAACTACCCGCCCGGCCTCTTCAAGCTCGCGGAGCTCCGCCGGCGGCAGGAAGTAAAGTCCCTCGTGGTGCGCGATCGGATACTGGACGATGTCGCCCTTTTTGAAGCCGGAGGTGAAGGGGTTGTCCGTCCGCTCGACGCGCATCCAGCATTTTTTGCAGATGAACGTGGTGCTGGTGTTCGCCAGCAGCGCGCCGGGGAGGAGCTTGGCCTCCGTCAGCACCTGAAAACCGTTGCAGATGCCGAGCAGCAGTTTTCCGGCCTCCGCGTGCCGCCTCACCGCTTCGATGATCGGCGAGCGCGCGGCCATCGCGCCCGAACGCAGATAATCCCCGTAGGAAAAGCCTCCGGGGAGAATGACGAGGTCCGGCTCGGAGGCGAATTCACGCTCTTCGTGCCAGACCATATCCACTGGCGTCTTTAATGTTTCGGCGACGGCGCGCTGAACGTCGCGGTCGCAGTTGCTCCCGGGAAAAACGACAACGGCGGTTCTCATCGTTAAGCTTCCCGCACCGATATTTCGTAGGTCTCTATCAGGTCGTTGGCCAGAAGGTCCTGACACATATTTTTCACAGCTTCCGCCGCCGCGTCGCCGTCGGCGGCCTCGAGCTGCATCGTCACGATGCGTCCGACGCGCACTTCGCCAAGGCCCGCGTAGCCGAGGTGAGTCAGCGTCTTCTCTACCGCCTTGCCCTGTGTGTCCAGAACTCCCTCGCGCGGGGTGATTACGGCCTCTGCATGAAAAATCATTGAATAACATCCTCCTTGAGATGTTTATTTAATTTTATTGTGTGGAATTGTCCACGGTGATGTTAAGAATATAACGCTCATATTATTAAATGTCAATGATGTGGCAGTTCAGAAAAATTAAAGACAAAAAATTGACTATGCATCAAAAAACAGTATAATATTGTGCAGGACTAAATGTTTGGTCCTAGAAAAGGGAGGTAGATGTAATCATGAAACTGAGTAAGCGTACTATCGTTACCGTGATGTTCGTTCTTTGCACCGCTCTCTTTGCGTCGACCGCGGCTTTTGCCGCCGAAGAGATCAAAATAGGCGCCCTCTTCCCGCTGACCGGCCCCGCGGCCGTCTCGGGACAGAACTGCGTTAACTCCGTCCTCGCGGCGGCCGACGTCATCAACAAGAAAAACCCTGACATTAAAGCGCCCCTTGCCGCCGGCGAGGGACTTCTCGGCGGAAAATACGTCATCAAGGTAGTGCCCGCGGACCATCAGGGCAAGCCCGACGTCGCCAAGTCCGAAGCCGAACGCCTCTATAACCAGGAGAAGGTCTTCGCGATCATCGGATGCTACAACAGCGCCGCCACCAAGCCGGCCAGCGCCGTCGCCGAACGCGCGAAGAAGATCTTCATGTGCGGCTGTTCGAGCTCCGCGGCGCTGACGGAGCGGGGCTACAAGTATTTCTTCCGCCACGCCCCGACCGACGCCATCGAATCGGTGGAATTCGTCGATTACATCGCGTACCTTAATAAGGAAAAGAAGGCCGGCATCAAGACCCTCGGCCTTATCTACGAAAACACGGAATTCGGCAAGCACGCCGCCGACGAGGCGCGTAAGGCCGCCAAGAAGATCGACCTCAAAGTGGTCGCCGACGTCCCCTTCAACAACGGCGCGACGAACCTCAACAGCGAAGTCCAGAAGCTCAAGTCAGCCAACCCCGACGCGGTATTCGGCGCGGCTCTCGGCGGCGACTACTCTCTGTGGGTCCGCACGATGAAGCAGGTCAACTGGCTCCCGAAGATCGCCCTCAACTACTGCACCGGCTATCAGAATCCCGCGGTCCAGAAGGAACTCGGCTCTGACGGAAACTACTTCATGGGCGGCATGGGCTACTCGCCGGAGCTCGCGAAGAAATTCATGCCCGAAGCGATAAAAATTCAGGACAAATACTACACGCCGCGGAGCAACCAGCCCTTCGACAGCGACTCCATCCAGGAAGCGGTCATGCTGATGGTCCTCGCGCAGGCGATCGAGAAGGCCGGCGGCCCCGATACGGAAAAGGTCCTCAAGATAATCCAGACCGAGGATTTCCCCTCCGTCATGTCGCTGAGCGGCTCCGTCAAGTTCGGCCCCGACGGGCAGAACGTCAAGGCCCTCTCCGTCATCACGCAGCTTAACGAACAGAAATACAACACCGTCTTCCCGCTCAAGTATAAAGACTCCGAACCGATATTCCCAATGGTCCCCTGGGGCAAGAGGTAAGGCGCATCGCCGGCCGGGAGCCAGTCCGCTGCGCGGCTCGCCTCCGGCCGGCATCCCGATCAATAAAGGGATGCGTGTGATTCAAAAAAACTTTTCATAGCCTTTCGGCGGGGCATTTGTCACGAATGCCCCGCCTTTTTTCAAGGAGGTCATTGCATGAGCAATTTTCTGCAGGTCCTGATCGACGGCATCCTGAGCGGGCTGCTTTACGCGCTGGTCGCCGCCGGCCTCAGCATGATATGGGGCGTCATGGACGTTATCAACTTTGCCCACGGAGAGTTTCTCATGGTGGCGATGTACATCTGCTACTGGATGGGCTTTATACTCGGAATTGACCCGCTGTTCACCTGGGTCGCGGCCGGAATTTTCCTCTTCCTTTTGGGAGGGCTCACTTACAAATGGATCATCAAAAGAAGCCTCGGCAAGGCGGCGATGGCGCCGCTGCTCGCCACCTTCGGCCTCTCGATGCTCCTGAAAAATTTCTGCATGAACCGCTTCTCGCCGAACTTCCGTCTGCTCTCCGGCACCATCCTCGACGGAAAGACCTTTGAGGTCGGCGGCGCCATCGTCTCCGTTCCCCAGCTTGTCACGGGCGTCTTCGCCCTCGCGGTGCTCGCCGCCGTCTACTGGCTTATAAAGAAGACCAGGCTCGGCTGGGCGATTCAGGCCACCGCGATGGACAAAGAGGCGGCGGAGCTCATGGGCATCGACACGGAAAAGATCTATCTGCTCGTCTTTGGCCTCGGCGGGGCCTGTGTCGGCGTCGCGGGCGGGCTGATGACCACCTACCTCGCGGTCCATCCCGAAGTCGGCGGCCTCTTCAGCCTCATCGCCTTCGTCGTCGTCGCGCTCGGCGGCTTCGGCAGCATTCCCGGCGCGCTCTTCGCGGCGCTGCTCATCGGCCTGGTCGAGTCCTTCACCGGCTTCTACGTCGCCGCGGTCTTGAAATACGTCGCCGTCTTCGCGATCTATCTGATCGTCATACTAGTGCGCCCCAAGGGCCTCTTCGGGTGGTGACGGTGATGCGGCTGAACAAAAAAGACCGGCTCTGGTATGGATTTATCGCCGCGGCGCTGATTCTGCCCTGCATCCCCGGGGTGATCGGCGGCTCCTTCTTCGGCCACGTGGCGACGATGGTCCTGCTCTACGCCTCGATGGCGCAGTCCTGGAACATCATCAGCGGCTACGGCGGCCAGGTCTCCTTCGGACACTCGGTATTCTTCGGGATCGGCGCTTACGGCGCGGGCCTCGCGGTGGTGACCTTCGAGTCGCTGCCCTGGTACGGCGCGCCGCTGGGGATGCTCGCGGCGGCTGTCGTCTCCATCCTCATCAGCTATCCCTGCTTCCGCCTCAAGGGCCACTACTTCGCCATCGCGACCTTCGCCATCGTCGAGATCTTCAACCGCCTCTTCATGATCTGGGACGCGGTGGGCGGCGCTCTCGGGCTTGATTACCCGATACTGCCCGACGGCTGGAAAAACTTCTCCTGGTCGGACACCAAGACCGGCTACTACCTCGGGGCGCTCGCGATCTTCGTCCTCGTCTACGGCGTCGTGCGCTGGATTGAGAGAAACCGCATGGGCTACTACCTGCTCGCCGTGCGCGAGGGTCAGGAGACGGCGGAGTCGCTCGGCGTCAACAGCACCGTCGTCAAGCTCGGCGCGATGGCCCTCTCCGCGGCGCTCGCGGCGCTCTGCGGCGCCTTCTTCGCCCAGTACAACTACCGTGTTGACCCGCCGATGGTTATGTCTCTGGACATGTCGATGAAATTCGTGCTGATCACCATCTTAGGCGGCATCGGCACCTTCTGGGGGCCATTCCTCGGCGCGCTGGTGCTGATACCGCTTCAGGAATACACGCGGGCCTATCTCTCGCACCTCGGCGCGGGCATCGACCTGATCATCTTCGGCGTCATCATCATCATCGTGATGATCAAAGAGCCGCGCGGCATCATGGGGCTGCTCTCGTATTTCATCAAGGGTTCCGACACGGATCATAGAGAGGAGGGAAAGTGCTGATGGCTCTGCTCGAAGTTAGAGACCTGACTATGAAATTCGGCTCGCTGCTCGCGAACAGCGACGTCTCCTTCGATGTCGAGAAGGGGACGATCGTCGGGCTCATCGGCCCCAACGGCGCCGGCAAGACGACCCTTTTCAACTGCGTCGCGGGACTATACACCCCCACCTCGGGAAAGGTCTTCTTCAAAGGCGAGGACGTGACCGACCTGCCGGCCTACAAGATGGCGCGCCGCGGCGTCGCGCGCACCTTCCAGGTGGTGCGCCCGCTCAAGGAGATGACCGTCTTTGAAAACGTCCTCGTCGGCGCTTACATGCGCACGGGCGACAGCGCCAAGGCCAAAGAGATCGCCGGGCGCTGCCTGGAGCTCTGCTTCCTCAGCGAGCACCGGGGCCGCCTCGCGGGAGGGCTGACGATCGGCAACAAAAAACGGCTGGAAGTCGCGCGCGCCCTTGCCACCGAGCCCGAGCTGCTGCTGCTCGATGAGGCGGTGGCGGGACTCACCTCCACGGAGGTCCGCGAGATGGTGGACGTCATCGTCCGCCTGCGCCAGGAGGGCGTCACCATTCTTATGGTCGAACACATCATGGAGGCGATCATGCCGATCGCCGACAAGATCGTCGTCTTGGCGAGCGGCAAAAAGATCGCCGAAGGCGCGCCGGCGGCGATCGTCAACGATCCGGTCGTCATCACCGCCTACTTTGGCGAAAAATTCAGCAAAAGACTCAACGAACACGCGGAGGTAAAACAATGACGGCGATGCTTGAAGTTAAAGATATACACTGCGCTTACGACCACGTCCCCGTCATTCACGGCATCTCGCTGCATGTGAACGAGGGGGAGGTCGTGGCCATCCTCGGCGCGAACGGCGCGGGCAAGTCGACGATGATGCGCACGATCGCGGGGCTGATGCACCCGACCGCCGGTTCGATATCTTTCGACGGCAGCGATATCACAAAAATGCCGGCCTCCAGAAGCATCAAGCAGGGGCTCAGCTACGTTCCCGAGGGGCGCAAGCTCTTCGCGAAGCTCACCGTGCGCGAAAACCTGGAGCTCGGGGCCTTTTCCAGCGGCGGCGGGGACTGCGTCGCGGAGCGCCTCGAGGAGATGTACGAGCTCTTCCCGATTCTCAAGAGCCGCTCCAACCAGACCGCCGAGACGATGAGCGGCGGCGAGCAGCAGATGTGCGCCATCGCGCGCGGCCTGATGTCCCGTCCGAAGCTGATCATGCTCGACGAACTCTCGCTCGGCCTCCAGCCCAGCCTGGTGGAGAGAGTCTTTGAGACCGTCGTCGAGATACGGAAACGCGGCGTCACCATCCTGCTCGTCGAACAGATGGTGCAGGAGGCGCTGGAGATCGCCGACCGCGGCTACGTCCTTCAGACGGGGCGCGTCGTCCACAAAGGCACCTCGCAGGAGCTCCTCGATTCGGATGAGGTGCGCAGGGCTTACATGGGCATGTAAAAATCGGTGCGAATAAGCACCGTATGCGTCATAAGCCGGTCCCTGAGTGTCCTCGC
>JAEXGR010000045.1 GCA_023450745.1 Synergistota bacterium | reverse complement strand
AATATGAACATCGCGGACTCAAAAGAGCTGCCGGCCAGATGAAGAGAGGCAATAGTAGCCAATCCATTGATCCCTTTGCGCATGTCCGTAGCTCCGCAGATGATGTAAATCTCTTTGCCTTCGCAGTCGATCATTGTAAAACTCCCCTCTATGCATGTGGTTCCTGATGAGGGGAGTTTAGAGGATTACGCCTGCTGTTAACAGGTACTGGAGGTTTGACGCTTACGCAGCTGCGGAATGCGCGCCCCATTGTTAAGGGCGATAAACGGAACGCCGGCGGCCTTTTCCGCCGCGGGGGCGGTTTTTTCCCCGATCAGAACCGTCCCCGCCGTAAGCAGAGAGGTCTTTATAAAGCTTCGCCTGTCCATAAAATTTTCCTCCTGTTCTTAGTTTTAGAATCTTTTTTCTAAAAAATCCCTTTTCTTTGTTATCATTTTAGCGGCCGCCCTTCGCCGCCGACAGACACATTGCTCTTCGTTTTTTGCCCATTCCCGCGCCCGGCGCGGGCTTCGCTTCGCCGCGCGGGCGGCGTTTTACATACACGGACAAAAATACTAAAATTACGACAGCCGCGCAGCCGATATGGCAGGCGCGGCGCCGCAGGATAAATACAACAAAAGAGAGCCGGGGATAACAAATGAAACGCTGCATTGCCGCCGCCGGAATAGCGCCGCAAACAATAAAATTCAGGAGGATGAACGATGACTATTCCGGCAAAAAAAATATATCCGCGCACCGGCGACAGACAGACGGTCTATCTGGACGCCGTCGTTAAAAACGAAAATATCTCGGTGGGCGCGTACACGATCTACAACGACTTTGTAAACGACCCCGTTGATTTTGAAAAAAATAACGTCCTCTATCACTACCCGATAAACGGCGACCGTTTGGTTATCGGAAAGTTCTGCTCTATCGCCTGCGGGGCGAAGTTTCTCTTCACCAGCGCAAATTACACGCTGGCGTCGCTTGCGACCTATCCGTTCCCCATTTTTTACGAGGAGTGGGGGCTGCCGCTCTCGGAGATCGGGACGGCATGGGACCGCAGAGGCGATATCACAGTCGGCAGCGACGTCTGGCTCGGTTACGAGGCGGCCGTCATGTCCGGCGTCCGCATCGGCGACGGCGCGATCATCGGCGCGAGGGCCGTCGTCACAAAGGACGTCGAACCATACACGATCGTGGGAGGCGTGCCGGCAAAACCGATCAGGAAACGATTCACGCGCGAGACGATAGCGATTTTAGAGGCCGTCCGCTGGTGGGACTTGCCATACGCACAGCTCAAGCCGCTCCTGCCCGCCATCAGAAGCGGGGATGCCGAAGCGCTGGCCCGCATGTTCAAGCAGCGGCGATAGCGCCGAAAAAACGCCGCTTCGGCGAACTCGGACCATCGCAACCGGCCGCACGGCAAACCGCGAGAAAACACCTTTTTCTATCGGCCACCCGACCGCAGCCGGCGCTTCAAGCAGCCGGCTGCGGCCTGGTGGCATGCCCGGAGGATTTCACTCTTGCGGCCGTTTTTCAAACAGCGGCTGTCTTTCCCCGCGACGATTTCCCTTGCTAAAACAACGGTTATTTATTCGCCAGAATAAAAAACTATGATCAAGGGGTTGTTTTTACGATAATATCCGGATATTATATGCAAAAGATAACATTTTGAGTTCATTAACTTATGATGAATGGGCTATGGAAGGAGGAGACATTTATGTGACGTAACGTCGGCAAGCCTGTGGCGCGGGCTTTTATAAAGTCTCCTGCGCAGCCCCCTCTGACCGCATAGCGAGACTTTCCGTAAAGATAAATTTTCCTCCCCCGGCGGGAGCAGTTATAGTTTTGCCGCGCTTTAAGCCTTATAGTTCATAAGGCTTGGGTTGGCGCGTCTCTGTTTTAATCGCGGCGATGAAAACGGCCTGTCGCAGTATCAGGCTGTTCATGGTCTTATGCTATGACGTCGCCGATGCCTCCGGGAGCGTAATAGTTCGTGAATATTTATTTTTATGGCAGCCA
The DNA here is from genome assembly GCA_023450745.1 of Synergistota bacterium. GTDB lineage: Bacteria > Synergistota > Synergistia > Synergistales > Synergistaceae > Cloacibacillus. The sequence continues at coordinate 13,208 of JAEXGR010000045.1, read as the reverse complement.
TAAAAGCGGGGCGCTCTCCTGTGGCAACCCCCAGCCATTTTTGCGTCTGTTAACCGCAAAGACACCGGTTCTCATTCTTACCGCCTCTTTCGGCGGCGGCGCATTTTTTCAAAAACATCGTTTGGCTTACGGCGCGGGGCGCCGTAGCATCACCAATCAAGATTGAAGGGATCGACCATATGCTTAATGTAAGCGTAAACCATCTCAAATTTTCATACGACGGCAGCAGCGACGTCATCTTAAACGACATCGACATGGATGTGCAGTCGGGAGATTTCGTCTGCCTGCTGGGACAGTCAGGATGCGGCAAAAGCACTCTGCTGCGTTTGCTGGCCGGGTTGGAATCCCCCAGCGGCGGCAGCATCCTTGTTGACGGGGAACCAGTCAGAGGCGCGGGACTTCAGCGCGGCATGGTCTTTCAGGACTATGGCCTCTTCCCTTGGATGACGGCCGGAGAAAACATCACAATCGCCTTGGAGCGCCGTTACCCGGAAATGAAAAAAGAAGAACACAAAGAGCTGGCCCTCCATTGGATGAACAACGTCGGCATGGACAAATCGCTGTATGACAAACTGCCGGGGGAACTGTCCGGAGGACAGAAACAGCGCTGCGGTATCGCGAGGGCCTTTGCCATCGACCCGCCGATTTTATTGATGGACGAACCTTTTGGTTCGCTGGACGCGGTGACCAAGGCCAAATTGCAGGACCTGGTTCTCAAGCTGTGGCAGCAGGAAAGGGATAACCGCAAAACGGTTTTCTTCGTAACTCATGAGGTTGACGAGGCACTGCTGCTGGCGACGGATATCTACGTGCTAAGTCAGTCGCCGGCCAATATCATGTACCACCATTCTTTCGCTAGGGAAAATCACCCGACTCGCAAAAACATGTACACGAACCCTCAGATCGCGGATTTGCGCAATCACCTTATCAGCCTGATATACACCGACGCCAACGAAAGGGCGTCAGAGGAACCGGCCGAACCGCAGCCGTTAAAGCTGGCGGTATAGAAAATATTACGCGTTTGTCATAAAAAATGAAGAATAAGGAGATCATCTGAAAAATGAATAAGAAGGTACTCATCATTGGCGCTGTCGTGCTTGTCGCAGCAGCGGCCCTGTTTATGAAAAGCGGCAGCGACACCGTAGCCCACAATACCCCCTCCGACGTCCGTAAGGTCCGCGTGGCAGCCCAGCCCACCTCGGGGCAGGTGTTTCAGTTCATCGCCAACAAGCACGGCTTTAATAAAGAGGAAGGCGTCGACGTCGAAATGGTCTGGCTGAGCAACCTCTCCGACGCCGCCTCCGCTTTGATGGCCGATCAGGTAGACGTGCTCTCCACCTATGGCACCGGCGGCCCGCTGATCTATATCGCCAACGGTCAGGACTTCAACCTCTTCGGAGGATATATGATCATCGGCGAGACCCCCGTCTACGGCAAGCCGGGAACGGAATACACCGGACTGGAAAGCCTTAAGGGGAAGCGGATCGGCATCACGCGCGGCGGCACCCCCGATATCGTCCTTAAGGGAATCCTCTACGACGCCGGCTATCCTTTTACCTACGGGGGCGGCACCATCGTCGGCGACAAGAACGACCCCAATATGATCAAGTTCTTTGAATATAAGAAAAATACCGACGTGCTTCAGGCCGTTGCCAACGGCGAGGTAGACTTTGGCGCCACCGCGACCGGTTATCAGATACAGGCAAGGGACCTGGGTTTAGAGGTAAAGATGTGGCCCGATGAACTCTGGCCCAACCATTCATGCTGCCGAATGGTCTGCACCAATACCTATCTGAAGGGCAATGAGGAGACCATCTACCGCCTGCTGCGTTCATACCTGCGCGCCGAAGAGTACATGCAGACACACATGAACGAGGTATCAGACCTCGTAGTAGAAAACCTGGACCTGAAAAAAGAGACCGCGGATAGCTTCGTGCTCAGCCCGCACATGAAATACGATACGGACCCCTTTACGAAGAGCGTGGAAAAGATGTGGCGCAAGATGGCCAACTTCGGCTATCTGACAGTCGGCAAAGTAAAAATTGAGGAACATATGAACTCCTCCATATACAAGAGGGCGCTGGAATCCCTCATCAAAGATTATCCCGACAGCCAGTTCTTCAAGGATAAGATGGAGCAGTTCAACGCGAACAATCTGTAAAATTTCTGCGGACAGACTATCCTGGAGCCGGACGCCCCTCTTCCGGCTCCGGGATTTTACGTGTTTTGAATGAAATCTTGCCGCGCAGCTCTGATTCATTTTTAGAAAGGTTGTGAAGCTATCGATGCGTTTTATTAAAGATAGATTGGGAGTCACGCTCATTTTTATCGGGGTGCTTGCCGGATATGTCCTGCTGACGGATGTTTTCCACGTGCTCAACCCCTTTCTGTTCCACAGTATCACCACAATACCGCCGCTCTTCGTAGAATATTTCGGGCAGCTGATGGACGGCTTGTGGAGTTCTCTCTCGCTGCTGGTATGGGCGTATATGCTGGCGCTGATATTCGGGATCGGGCTGGGCGCGCTCATTGGCGCCAAAAAACTGATACGCAGAAATCTGACGCCCTATATCAACGCTTTCAGCGCCATCCCGGTCACGCTGCTGACCCCGTATGCGATAAACCTGTTTCCCTCTTTCCGGATCGCCTCAATCTTTATAATTTTCCTGGGGTGCTTCTGGATCATTTTAGGCTCGACCATCACCGCGGTCATGACCATTGACAAGCGCTATCTGGAAAACGCGGCGACCTTGGAGATCCCTCCCTTCCAGCGTCTGTTCCGCATCGTCCTGCCCGCGGCCTCGCCGGCGATCCTCACCGGCTGCACGATCGCGCTCAAGCTTGCTTTTATGCTGCTGGCCGTGGCGGAGATGTTCGGCGTTACCTCGGGGATGGGATACTTCATTCAGTACTATTCGGATTTTGGGCGTTTCGACCTGGTCGCGGTAGGGTTCGTGTTTATGGCGATCGTCCTGCTGATCATCCTTTACGCGTTCGATCTGGTCAAAGGGCGCATCCTGCACTGGACCACCAACAACTAAGCGTATCAGGCCGCGTAAAGGGCTGTACCATAATATTTCTTTAAACTGACTAAAGGAGGATTTTTTATGTTGGATCAGATGACCCCCGCCGAACGCGGCGCGGCAATCGCCAAGGGACTTAAAGCCGACCGGCTGCCGTGCAACCCCAATGTGGCAAACGGCGTGGCGCGTATCTACGGCTGTAAGATATCTCAGTTTAATAACGACCCCAAGATTCTCGCCCAGGCTCAGGTAGCCTCTTATCGCCGGTTTGGCTATGACAGCATCCGTATCTTCACCGACCTCTTCCCCTGGGCGGAGGCGATGGGAGCAAAGGTCAAATTCCCGGAAGACGAAACGGCGGACCTGGAACAGCCGGCAATATGCGACGTAAGCCTGATCGATACGCTGCGGCCGGCCAACCCGTATAAAGACGGCCGGCTTCCCGTGCAGCTGGAAGCGATGAAATACCTGCTCGATGAAGTCGGCGGCGAGATCGGCTGCTCCTGCGGCGTAGTCGGGGCCTTTACCAACGCGTTCTTTCTCATGGGCGTGGATAAAACTCTGAACATGCTGAAAAAAGATCCGGAATCGGTTCACCGCCTCTGCCGCGTATCGCTGGAGACGGTAAAGGCCTACGCCGCCGCCGCGATGGATATCGGCCTCACGCCGACCATCTCCGAACCGATGTCCTCGTGCACCGTTATCAGCCCCAAGGATTTCCGGGAGTTCTCTCTGCCTTACTTAAGAGGGCTGGTCGATTTTATCAAAGGCCGCGGCAAAGGGGTGGTCATCCACGTATGCGGACAAACAAATAAAATTTGGAAAGACTTAGCCGACCTTGGCATCGCAGGATTGAGCATCGACAATGTCGCCAGCATCGCCGGCTGCAAGCAGACGGTCGGAGAACAGACCAAGATTCTTGGCAATGTCGACCCGGGAGGGATCATGTATTCAGGCACAACGCTGGATGTAAGGCTGAAGACTCTGGAGTGCGTTTTAGACGGATATGACAATCCCAGGGGATATGTCGTCATGTCTGGATGCAGCCTTCCCGTCGATACGCCGCTGGAAAATATTCAGGCAATGATGGACACGGTCCGTGAAGTCGGCTACCCGGTATCGCCCGACCATGTCAAAGATATGATCGCCGCCTGCCGGGAACAAATGCCGGACGAAGAAAGGGTGTAACTCTGAGATGGCAAAAGCCAAAGATGAACTTCTGGCGGAACTTTCCCGCTGCGTTCTTGAAATGGAAGAAGAAGAGGTCGTCAATATCGCAAAAGAATATGTCCAGGCGGGTTTTGACCCGCTGGACGGCATACTGCTTGGCCTGGTGGACGGCATGAATAAGGCGTCCGACCTTTATGAGCAGGAAGAATATTTTATTCCTGACCTTCTCATCTGCTCCTCCGCCATGTACAACGGCCTGGATGTCCTGCGCCCCTTGCTTCCGAAAAACCAGAGTGACGGGAAGTGCAAGGTCGTAATCGGCGTAGTACAGGGCGACACTCATGATATCGGGAAAAATTTGGTAAAAATCATGCTGGAATCCGCGGGGTATGAAATGATCGATCTCGGACGGGACGTGCCGGTAGAAAAATTCGTCTCCGCCGTAAGGGACGAAGGCGCGCGGGTCCTGGGACTGTCCACTCTGATGTCAACGTCAATGAAAAACATGAAAAAGGTAATCGACCTCCTCTCTCAGGCGGGAATCCGCGATCAGGTACGCGTTATCGTAGGCGGCGCGCCGATCTCCTCGTCATTCGCCAGCAAAATCGGCGCCGACGGCTACTCCGCAACCGCCGCCGACGCGGTCCGGCTGGTCAACAGACTCGTAACGGAGGAGCTTGCGGGGTGACGCCCTTAGAACGGCTCTACGCGGCGGCGCATCTTTCGGCCGTAGACCGCGCGCCATGCATATGCCCAGGCGGGATGATGAACATGGTAGTTTCAGAGGTCATGCGCGAGAGCGGTTTTGCCTGGCCGGAGTCGCACCGCGACCCCGTCAAGATGGCTTCGCTGACGCAGGCTGTTTATCATAACGGCGGCTTTGAAAACTTCGGCGTCCCCTTCTGTATGACCGTGGAGGCCGAAGCGCTGGGCGCAAGCGTCGACATGGGGGATGAAGAGGTGGAACCCCATGTCGTCTCCGCCTGCCTCTCCTCCGCGGAGGAAGCGGACAGGCTGAAGCCGTTTGACGTCGCCATCGGCAGACCCGCCGCAGTATTGGCGGCGATACGGATATTGAAAGCCGCGGAGAAGAATGTCCCCGTCATCGGTAACCTGACAGGGCCGGTCAGCGTCGCCGGTACGCTGGTGGATATGAGTACTTTTCTGGCAGAGCTTCATAAAAAGCCAGAGTCGTGCCATCGCCTGTTAGAGGCGGTATCTGACAGCCTCATAACTTTTGGCCGCGCCCAGGTTGCCGCCGGCGCCGATGTCATCTGCATATCCGAACCCAGCGGGACAGGAGAGATTCTTGGCGCAAAACGCTTTCAGGAATATACCGTGACCTATATAAACCGTCTCCTCGACGCAATACCCGCACCGACAAAGATCGTGCATATCTGCGGCCGGCTGCACAGCGTATACCCGTTCCTCGACCTGCTTCACTGCGACGCTTTCAGCTTTGACGCCATGGTGAACCCCCTCGAGGTTAAACGTCGTCTGACCGGAAAAGCCGTCATGGGCAATGTCAGCACGCACGCCTTATGCGTGATGTCGGATGAAAAGATAAAAGAATTGACAAAGACCGCCTTCCGTCAGGGAATGAACATCATCGCGCCGGCCTGCGGCCTGTCTCTGGAAACGCCTCTCGCCAATATACGGGCGATGGTAAACACTGCGCGGGAGCTCGGGGACAACGCTTATGCCTGAACTTTATCTGCCGCAGCTGGGAGCGTCATTGACATGCGAAGAGGGCGGCAACCTTTATCGCATATTGGCCGATAAAGGGCTGCTTGAAGCGCCCTGCGGCGGCAAGGGGACCTGCGGAAAATGTCGGGTGACCGTAAGCGGCGCAAGCGTGCTTGCGTGCCATCATTCTGTCAGCCGTAACGAGGAGGTCATCCTGCCCCGGACCGCGGAGGTAAGCGATATCGTCTCCGACGGGTATATGAAGAAATTCTCTTTCGTCCCGCGGGACGGTTATGGCGCGGCCATCGATATCGGAACCACGACGGTCGTCGCCGCGCTGTATGACCTTTCGTCGGGAAGGGAACTCCGCGCGCTTTCATGCCTGAACAGCCAGAAGGCCTACGGGCAGGACGTCATCTCACGGATCTGCCACGCGGCGGACGAACCGCAGGGGCTGGAACAGCTGCGGCGGAAAATATGCGGCGACATAAATAATTTAGTGACTCAGCTGCTGCGGCGGACTGATATCGGCGGGGAAGACCTCCGCGGTATCGTCGTGGCGGGCAATACGACGATGATCCACCTTTTAGCGGGGCGCGACCCGTCAAGTCTGGCCGCCGCTCCCTACCTGCCGGCCTTTACCGGGCCGCTCACCCTCGCCTCCGAAGAACTCGGCCTAGCGCTGCCGTCCGCCACAGTCGCCTGCCTGCCTGCCATCGCCTCTTATGTCGGCGGAGATATTACCGCCGGCATCGTCGCGTGCGGCATCAGCCCGGAGGGACCGCTTACCCTTTTACTGGATATCGGAACCAACGGCGAAATCGTGCTGGCGGGAGACGGCATGATCCATTGCTGCTCCTGCGCGGCAGGACCGGCGCTTGAGGGAATGAATATCAGCTGCGGGACGAGGGCTTCCGACGGCGCGATCGAGGCGGTCTCTATCGTTGACGGCGCCTTCGCCTGCCAAACGATCCGCGGTACGGCGCCCAGCGGCATCTGCGGCAGCGGGCTGATTTCCGCCATTGCGGCGATGCTGCGCGGCGGAGTCATCTCTTCCAGCGGGCGTTTTACCGACCATCCTCTCGTCCGCCGGGGCGCGGGGGGCAAATATGTCGTTCTGGATCAGGAGCATGACATATATCTTACTCAAAAGGACATCCGGCAGGTACAGCTGGCCAAAGGCGCGATCCTTTCGGGAATACTCGCTCTGCTTGAGGCGTCCGGCCGCACGGAAGAGGACATCGGCAGCGTGATCGTGGCGGGGCAGTTCGGCGCGCACCTTACGGCGGAGTCTCTGGTCGGCTGCGGCATACTGCCGGAATCATGGAAAGACAAAATCACCTACGCCGGCAACACCTCGAAGTCCGGCGCCGCCATCTGCCTGCTCTCTCCCGAAGAAAACCGCCGCTGCGAGGAGCTGGCAAAGAACGCCCGCTATATCGAGCTTTCCACAAAAGACGGCTATGAGGCGTTGTTTGTAAAATGCCTGAATTTTTGAGAAAGGAACATCTTTTCGTGAACCTGTTTTCCCAATTTACCTGCGACCCTGAAAACCAGGAAATGATCTCCCCGGACCTTATCGGCTCACTGGGGATACCGCCAGAAGATATCTACGCGAGCGTAGAAAATATCTGCGCTATTTCAACAACCGCCAGCCGATTGGGAAAACGGGACTTCGCGCTGCTCCCCTTCTGCCATACGGTAGAGGCAAAGGCAATGGGCGCCGACATCAGGCCGGCTGACGAAACCGCCGGGCCGCGGGCCGGCGCGTATACGCTGAGCGGCCCCGGCGCGTTGCCGTTGATCGATATCTCTCTAGCGCCTGACGCCTCCAACCTGATAAAGGCATGTTCCGTCTTAAAAGGCGAAGGGCGGCGCGTCGTCTATCAGATCAGCGGGCCGCTCTCCATCTTCAGTTGTCTGATGCCGCTTTCCGCGCTCTTCAAATGCTGGCGGAAAGACCCCGATACGGTCGCCGCAAGCCTGGAGCGCCTGCGGGCGGCGCTCTCGCGCTTTACGGGAACGCTGTGCGACGCCGGAATAGAATATCTCTCTTATTCCGACCCTGCCGGCAGCGCCAACATCCTTGGCCCCAAATACAGTAAGCTGCTGACAGATCAGTTCACCCTTCCTTTCCTGAAACAGGTTCTTGAAATATGCGGCGCACGGTGTTCTGTTTTAATCTGTCCCATGACCGCCGCCGCCCTTTCCGCGGGAGAACACATAGCCGCCGTCTCGCCGGGCGGCGGAGACCTGGCGGTTCGCTGCGTCAAACGCGGCGGATGCGCAAAGTTAAAGAACTTTAAACTTTGCTGAGGGCGTTCCGTCAAATTTTTATAATCCCCAAAAACATGACCGGCCGCGCGCCGCAGGGCAACAGCATTTACTTTGAGAAGCGGATAAAAATATCAAGTAACGCCTGTATAGGGCTGGTCTTTGATGTTGAATTTACCTTGCTTCTGGTTTTTACTTCGCATATCGCTAAAGACAAGCGTGCCTGTACTGTTGATGGAGGTCGCAACTCCTCCGCCGGCCTGCGGCCGGCGCCCTCTCGCCGGGGAGCTGAAAACAAGGCCGGCGGCTAAGGAGTATAAACCTAGTGCTGAGCCGGTCTTTATCTTTTTGCCTTCCTCTTTGAGGAAGGTGGACCGGCGGCGGTTTTCCGCCGGGTCGGAAGGCAAGAAAAAGGCGATGCTCAAGACCTCTCTTAACCCACAGGTTTTTCTTGCGCCACAAAAAGTAAATACTGTCGCCCCGCCGCGCGCCGGCTGCCCTCTTGACTTCGAGCGGGCTTCAGGATGTAATATCTTGTCATGCCCCGCAGACATAAATTTTTTAAGGAGGAATTTTTACATGCCGCATATCGCCGTGATGATGTATCCCGGAAGGGACGACGAAAAGAAGATGGCGCTCGCGAAGAAGCTCCAGGAGGCCGTGCAGGAGGTGCTCGGCGTCGATAAGAGGGTAATCTCCGTATCGGTGGAAGACGTCGCCAAAGAGGACTGGGACGAGAATTTCCTAAAGAAAGTGGACAAAGAGACGATCTTCGTCAACGCGGGGGTTTAAGAGCCCCGCCGCAGACAGCGACAGCCGCGCCGGCCGGAAAAAGACTCCGGCGGCGCGGCTGTCGTTTTATTCGTGGAAAGCCCGCGGCTTGAGAAACATTACCTTGCAGGGCGGCCCCTCGTCCCCGTAACCGGGACGGACAGGACCGCTATTCAGCGGCCTCGAACGTTTTCGCCACCTCTTTGAGGCAGTCAATGATCTTTATGTGCTGCGGGCAGGCTCGTTCGCACTGTCCGCACGCCACGCAGCCGGAGGCCTTGGAGCGCGTTTTGGTGATGTTTTCGTAATAGACGCTCTGGGTGGAGAAGATTCCCGCCTTCGACTGTTTTTCGGCGTTGTAAAGCGCGAAAAATTCCGGGATCGGGATTCCCGCGGGACAGCCTTCGACGCAGTAGCGGCAGGCGGTGCACTGTATCGCCTTGGAGTCGGAGATGATCTTCTTCGCGCCGGCCAGTACCGCCGCTTCCGCCGGCGAGAGCGGCCGGAAGTCCGCCATGTAGCCGACGTTGTCCAGAAGCTGGTCTAAGTGGGACATACCGCTGAGCACCACCATCACGCCGTCAAGGCTTGCCGCGAAGCGCACCGCCCAGGAGGCGGCGGACATTTCGGGGTTGTAGCTCCGAAACGCCTCTTTCGCGCTTTCGGGGATCTCGGCCAGCGAACCGCCCTTTACCGGCTCCATCACCACGACCGGCTTGCCGTGCCGGCGCGCCGTCTCATAACATTCGCGCGACTGAATGCTCTCATTGTCCCAGTCAAGATAGTTGAGCTGGAGCTGGACGAAATCCGCCTCGGGATGTTCCGTGAGCACGCGTTCCAGCAGCGCGGCGTCGTCGTGGTAGGAAAAGCCGATGTGCCTTATCAGCCCCCGCTCCTTCATTCTCTCGATAAAGGCGAAGCTGCCGAACTTCACCGCCTTCTCATAGTTCTGGACGTTGACGTTGTGCAGGAGGTAGTAGTCAAAGTAATCGACGCCGCACTTTTTGAGCTGTTCGTCGAAGATCCGCTCCTGGTCGCCCTCCTTTTCCAGGAACATCAGCGGCAGCTTCGTCGCCACCGTAAAGGCTTCGCGCGGGTGGCGCTCCACGAGCACCTCGCGCAGCACGGATTCGCTTGTATGGTCGTGGTACATATAGGCCGTGTCGAAGTAGGTGAACCCCCTCTCCAGAAAGGCGTCCACCATTTTTTTCAGCATCTCTTTGTCAACGCTCTTTACGTCGTCACCGTCGGTCAGCGGGAGGCGCATGAAGCCAAATCCCAGTTTTTTCATTTCACTGCTCCTTCAACTAGAAGATTTAGGTTGTCGCAACATGGAAGGAACGCCGCGCCGTCAACCGGCGGGCGCTTCCTCCGACGTCATTTTATTTGAGGATGCCGATCTCTTTCAGCCAGCTCTCGATATCGCCCTGCGCGCTTTTCACGCTGCCGCCGCGGATCGCCGTCGGGTCGAGGACCGTCGACTTCGGGCAGAGCCGCTTTAGGTCGCCGCCGCTGCGTCCCACGCCGCTTCCCTCATGCGTCACGACCTGCGCGAGTTTCTTGCCGGAGAGGTCGTTCGCCTCCAGCAGCGTCATTACGGGCGTGGGCATCGTCCCCCACCAGTTCGGGTGGGCGATGATCACCGTATCATAAGCGGCGAGGTTTGGAAGCTTCGCGGTCTTCAGCGCGGGGCGCGCGCCGGCGTTGAGTTCCTTTTTCGCCTGCTCCGTAGTCGCGCGGTATTCTTTCGGATAGGCGTTCGCCGGCACGACTTCAAAGAGGTCGCCTCCCGTCAGCCGCTGTATCTGATTTGCCACCTCGCGCGTATTGCCGCCCCATGAATAGAAGACGATCAGGGGCTTTTTGCCCGCCAGCGCGGAAGCCGCCTCGCCGTATGCCACAAAACCAAAGAGCGCCGCCATTGTCAGAACCATTGTAAATGCCGTTTTCATAATCTTTCTTTTCCTCCTGAATTTTTTGTGATAAAAAATTACCCTTTCACCTGTAAACATGGTATGCCTTAAAGCTGGCTCTAAGTCAAGCCCCTTATAAATTATATTCACGCGCCGTTTGCCGGAACTGTTATTTCAGCTTGTCATAATCTCGGCCGCTCACCGGCTCAAGCCATTCGGCGGGACCGGCCTGGCAGTTGGTCTCCACCGAAAGGTGGGCGAACCAGCTGTCACGCGCCGCGCCGTGCCAGTGCTTTACATTCGCGGGGATCGTCACGACGTCGCCCGCGCGAAGCGCGCGCGCCTCTTTGCCCCACTCGCAGTACCAGCCGCGCCCGGCGGTTACCAGCAAGATCTGCCCGCCGGGGTGCCGGTGCCAGTTATTGCGGCATCCGGGCTCGAAGGTCACGTTGCCGATAGGGCAGTTGAACTCATTGCCGCCCGGCACGAGCATCTCCAGATAAGCCTGCCCGGTAAAATTTTTCGCGAAGACCTCCGGCAGCGGGCCGCCCTTGGGAAAAACCGCGCCGTTGCCGAGGCCGCCGTCATTATCCGCCGATCTGTTCTCCTTCATGTATGTCATTCCTCCGATTCTTCTCACACCGTCCCCTATTCTCCCGCGCCGCCGAAACGCCCCTCACGCGAGGAACGTTTGGGCGGCTGGTCCCTAAGGGAAAATTGAGGCGTCCCTATTTATACGAGGCCGCGTAGATCGCCACGCAGTCCTCGACGCTCAGCGGCTCTCTGTCGCACTGGAAGAGGAAGCCCATCGTATCCATCGCGTTCTTGGCGAGAGCTTCAAAATCTCCGGGCTTAATGCCGTAATCGGACATTTTGAGATCAGCCACGCCGCACTCTTCCTGCAGCTTCGTCAGCGCCTTGAGAAAGTCCGCCGGCTCGGAGGCGTCCGCCATCCCCATCGCCTTCGCCATGCGGATGAAGCGCTCGTCGCAGACATGACGGTCGATAAAGTGTTTGTAGTAGACCCGGCTGATCATGATGAGCCCCGCGCCGTGCGGCAGCTCCTGGTGATAGGCGGACATCGCGTGCTCCAGCGAATGCTCGCTCGCGCAGCTTCCGACGCACATGACGAAGCCGGAGGCGTAATTGCCGAAGGCGACGTGCTCGCGCGCCTCTAAGTCCTTGCCGTCGCGCACCGCGCGCGTGAGATAACGGGCCACGTTCTCGATCGCCGCGAGCGCGAACATGTCGCTCATGAAGTTCGCCGTACCCGCGATATAAGCCTCTACGCTGTGGAAGAGCGCGTCAAACCCCTGATAGGCCGTGAACTGCGGCGGCACGGAGGTCATCAGCTCCGGATCGACGATCGCCAGCACGGGAAAGAGGCTCTCGTCAAGGATCGCGCTCTTCTCGTGCATCTCTTCGTTCGTGATGACGCCGCCGGGGTCCGTCTCAGAGCCGGTGCCCGCCGTCGTCGTGACCGCCACGATCGGCAGCGACCTGTTTACGAGCGGGCGTCCCTTGCCGCTGCCCGAGCCGATGTAATCCCAGAGGTCGCCCTCGTTCACCGCCATCGCGGCGATGCCCTTCGAGGCGTCCATCGGGCTGCCGCCGCCGAGCGCGAGGATAAAATCACAGCCGTTCTCACGCGCCGCCGCGGCCCCCTCCATGACGGTGGAACGCAGCGGATTAGGCTCTACCCTGTCAAAGAGCGCCCATTCCACGCCCGCGAGCTTCAGCTCATTCTCTACCCGCGCGAGATATCCGTTGGCCTTCGTTGACTTTCCGTTGGAGACGACAAGCAGCGCCTTCTTGCCGGGCAGACGCTGTTCGTGCAGTTTCCCCAGCATTCCCGCCCCGAAGAGCGTCTTAGTCGGCACATACATGGTAAAACTCATTTTTTATATCCTCCATTTAGCAGAAATATTATTTGCTTTCGCTTTATGTCCCATAGACTAATACTTGGAGTTCACTCTAAGTCAAGCGTTCACGGATAAGTCGTTCATCTCTCCCCAGGGCGGCTCTTCATTCCCTATAGAAATTTCCCCAAGATGGTGCCGGATGACCAGGGAGCCAAAATCTCTGATTTTGTGCGAGTCGGCCAGTTTCTCCGTAAAAATAAAAAAGAGGCCAGTCTTACAACTAACCTCTTGAGGGTTTTTAGAGAATGGTGCCGGATGGCCAGGGAGCCAAAATCTCTGATTTTGTGCGAGTCGGCCAGTTTCGCAGCAGGAATAAAAAAAGTGTTAATCTTCAAAGTAAAAGCGTCCCTTTCGAAGATCAGTGTTGCATTCAATCTGACGAATGAAGTTATTGCGTTTAATCTGACAAAGCGACATAAGAAACAACTAACAATTCCTTTCATCTCGAG
>JAEXGR010000032.1 GCA_023450745.1 Synergistota bacterium | reverse complement strand
GCGCCGGGTCGCACTCTGAGCGAATGGCCTCATCGAATACGTGATATACGGGAAGTCCCAACGGGACTCCAGCAAGCGGACCTGCGAAGGTCGGGTCGCCGTTTGTGACGGTTTCGGCGTAGATTTCCGCGCCTTCCGCGTCTGAAGAACCTAATACTACTACACAGTTCCCGGCTCCGAATTTTTCAGCCGCGTCTTTGATGCGCTGCTGATTTTGCAAGTCCATTGCTCCTGCCGCGGTTCAGACAAAGCATTCCGTTGCGGAAAAGACGATTTCCGCTCCGGAATCCTTAAGGCACGCTTCCATCGCGGGCCCAGGCACGCCGTCTCTTTCACCAAGCAGGAGAAGTTTCTTACCGCTTAATTTACCCATGGACAAGATACCTCCTATTTGTGATTTATGCTAAAGCGGGCGCTGCGCGCCCGGCTGTCGCCCTATCTAATTATGGCGCCGGCGCATAAGGCCCGCGCGCGGAACGCGCCGCGGCCCCCAGAAGCCGGCCGCGGGAATCGGCCTCGCTGCGCGCGCTTTCGCGCCGCGGTTCGCTTTGGTAGGCTATGTCGTCGTATTCGGCCTTGCTCCGCGAGCGGTTTTGCGGGGCGGGGGCCGCTATACGAACGCTTCTGCCGCTGAGCCAGCCATAGATATCATCCTCCGGCTTGTCCTGCTTACGGAGGCGCTCGACGCTCGTACCGATGATGAATAACGGGTTCGCCGGTTCGATCAGATTTTTCCCGTCGAACGAATAACGTTCGCGGAGCGCGGTCAGCTCTTCTTCACTGTCAGCCGCCAGCACGAGCGCCGTCCAGTTTTCCTGCCCGCGCGAATCGGCGTCGGCGAGGCCGGGGAGATAGACGCGGCGCTGTCCGAGCATAAAGAGGTGCAGCAGTCCGATAGCGTCGTATATCTCCGCGGGGTTCTTGCCGGAGGTACGCAGAAAGAAGAGGCGGTTCGCGTCCTTCATGTAAAAAACGTCCGCAGGCAGATGCGGCGTTTCACGCCGGGGCTCGCGGCCGTCGCGGCTTCTCACGACCAGATTGAAGCTCTGGACGCGGAAACTCGCCCCCGCCGCCTCCGCCCACCGCCACATCGCGGCGTCGCCGAAAGCCGCGCTCTGCCGCGCGGCGGCGTCGTGCCGGGGAAACCGCGCCAGAAACGATTTTATCAGCGGATGCTCCGCCCACCGGTACTTAACGCGCCCGTCCCCGTCGCGCAGCCACAGCTCGCCGCTTGAGAGCCCGGGAAGTATGGGGAGCTTTTCGTTTAAAGAATACTCCCCGCCGCCAAGCCGTCCGCTAACGGCGCGCCGCATAAGCTGGCAAAGCCTGTTGTTCCAGAGCGATTCCGCGGGATCGAAGGGCTCGATCGCGGCAAAGGCGGGAATCTGGAGGCGCTCGGCGCATTTCAGGCGCTCCCGGTCTCCCGCGGGCGTCAGCACGTAGCCGCCGCCGGCTTGCCGAAGCAGCCCTTTTGCCGCCAGCGCGCCCAGGGCAGAGGGGGCTTCTCCGGCAAGCAAGAACGTCTCTTCGTCCCAGCAGGGAAATCTGTCTTCAAAACGCAGCAGCGGCAGCGACATTTCCTCGCCGTGCGTCGTTTCTCCTTCCGGTATGCCCCCTATGCGGTCCATTTTTCTTCCCTTCCGCGCCCGCGTAAGCTACGCCTTCTCGGCGGCCGCCAGCTTGACCGCCGTGGTGAAGACCGCCAGCGCCTGCCGCAGCTCTTCCAGAGGCGGATAGGTGGGCGCGATCCGGATGATGCTGTCCTGCGGGTCGGCGCCGTGCGGGTAGGTCGCGCCGGCGGGCGTCAGCTTTACGCCGGCCTCCTCACAGAGGCGGATTATCTTTTTCGCGCAGCCCTTCTGCGCCGCGAAGCAGATAAAATAGCCGCCCTTCGGCTTGCTCCAGCTGGCAATTCCCAGCCCCCCGAGCTCGCGTTCCAGCTCGCCCAGCACAAGCTCAAATTTCGGGCGCACGATATTCGCGTGCTTTTTCATGTGCTCTTCCACGGCCTTTTTGTCGGGCAAAAAGCGCGTGTGGCGCAGCTGGTTAACCTTGTCGTAACAGACAAGCTGATAGCGGATGAGGTCGGCCGCGTACGCGATATTCGCGGGGCTCGCCGCCATCGCGCAGACCCCGCCGCCGGCAAAGGTGATCTTGGAGGTGGAGGTGAACATGAGGACGCGGTCTTCCGTCCCGTGTTTGGCGCAGGCGTCATAGATGTTGGCGAGCGAATCCCGGTCGTCGTCGTAGAGGTGGTGCATGCAGTAGGCGTTGTCCCAGATCAGACGGAAGTCCGGAGCCGCCGTCTCCATCGCGGCAAGGCGCTCGACCGTCGCGTCGGAATAGGTAAAGCCGGTGGGGTTGGAATACATCGGCACGCAGATCATCCCGCGCACGTCCGGGTCCTTCGCCAGCCTCTCGACCTCGTCCATATCGGGTCCGTCCTCGCGGATCTCCACCGGGAGCAGCTCGATTCCATAGGTGTCGCAGAGATGGAAGTGCCAGTCATAGCCGGGGACGGGGCAGATGAATTTCACCTTGCCGAGCTTTGCCCACGGCGTAAATCCCGGCATCGGGCCGTTGATAAAACATCTTCTGAGCGCGTCGGAGATCATGTTGATGCTCGAGCTACCGCCGGCTAAAACCTGCTCCATCGGCACGCCGAGGATCTCGGCCAAAAGGCGGCGCACCTCCGGTATCCCCTTGAATTCGCCGTAATTGCGAACGTCCATCCCATTTTCGCTGATGAAATTATTATCATCCAGCACATGGAGCATCGGGATAGAGAGATCAAGCTGGGCCGTCTCCGGCTTGCCCCTGGACATGTCCAGTTTCAGGCCGCGTTTTTTCAAATCTTCATATTTTTTAAGAACTTCGTCCAAATTAATTTTGTTTCCTGTCATTTCAAGTTCCCCCTTGAGCCGCGGACCGTGAGCGTTATCACGGCCCGCATAAATCTACGTTATTTCATACGACATATTCGCCATAACGGGAGGGTGCAATTTGGGAGGATGCGATTATGGCAAGATATGAAAGCTTATTTATTGACGATGTTCAGGCACTCGCCGGCGATATAGGCCTTCGCGTTGGCGACGGCGCAGTCGATGATCCTCTGGCGGCATTCCTTCGAGGCCCAGGAGATGTGCGGCGTAATGATGCAGTTCTTGGCGTGAAGCAGGGGGTTGTCCTTGGTGATCGGCTCCGAGGAGACGACGTCGACGGCGGCGGCGGCGACTTTTCCCGAGTTCAGCGCGTCCGCCAAGTCCTGCTCCACCACTACCTGCCCGCGGCTGTTGTTGACGATGATCACGCCGTCCTTCATTTTTTCGATGTTGCTCTTGTTGATAAGCCCTTTGCTGAATGAATTGAGCGGCATGTGCATCGCGATGATGTCAGACGAGGCGAGCAGCGTTTCAAATTCAACGTAATCCGCGACCGCGCGTCCGGCGTTCGTGGGATAGGGGTCGTAGGCCAGGACCTTCATGCCGAGGGCGCCGGCGGTCGCGGCGGTGTGGACGCCGATTTTGCCGAGGCCCAAAATGCCCAAGGTCTTTCCGTCCAGTTCGATCAGCGGGTAGTCCCAATAGCACCAGTCGATATTATTTTCCCATTTGCCCTCATGCACCGTCGCGCTGTGATGTCCCACGTGCAGGCAGGCTTCGAGCATCAGGGCGATCGCGTACTGGCTCACCGCCGCGGTGCCGTATGTCGGGATATTGGCGACGGGAATGCCCTTTTTCTTCGCGTAGGCGACGTCGATGATATTGTAACCGGTCGCCAGCATGTTGATAAACTTTACGCTCGGGCAGGCGTCGATAATATTTTTCGTGATCGGCACCTTTTTCGTGTAGACCAGCTCCGCGTCGCCGATACGGTCTATAACTTCCTGCTCGTCCGTCTGCGACGTGCGGTCATAGACGGTCAGCTCTCCCAAAGCGCCGAGCGCGTCCCAGTTCAAATCAACCGAATGTACCGTGTAACCATCCAAAACGACTATCTTTTTCATGTCCTGCATGACATAACCACCTTTATGATTTTTATTCATTTACTATCCAGCCGGCTTCGATTGCGGAACCGGCTAGACAAGCGTCAGTTTATCGTGAGCGGCCACATGCTCGAGAAGCGCGTCGGAGACCTCTATCTCGCCGAGCTCGAGCGTATTTTTGATCTTCACGATCTTAAGCCGGTCCCTGTCCGCGCCGCGCGCCAACTGGATCGCAAAGCGCAGCGCCTCCTCCTCCGAGTCGGCGGTGATGGGAATCTTTGAGCCTTCCGGAGACTTGACGGCCAGCGCGTTGGCGTACATCAGCGGCAGGTCCAGCTTGTTCAGGACCTTGCGCGTGATGACGTCAAAAATCCCCACGCCGACGGCGTTGCCGTGCGATTCATCCGTGACGTCGAACAGCACCATGCGTTTGATCTCCGGGACCGGAAGCACGAATTTTTTGAGCAGAAAACTCTTGCCGAGAATGTTGGGGTCGAAGCCCGAGCCGGAGATATTCTTGCCGATCTCCTCGACAATCAGGACGTCGATGTCGGGGACCATCAAGGTAGGCATATTGCCTTTGGCGATCTTTACCAGCTCTTTTTCGCGCGCGACGATCTTTTCGGCGGAGACCGCCTCGACCATCGCGGTTTCGTCATAGGCGTTTTCAAGGATCGCCACGCCGAACCCCACGCGGGCGCGCGCCATGATCATCTGAGCGGCCTCGATCAGGATGTCGGCGAAATTATCAAAATCCGCCTCGTGCACCGAGCTGCAGCCGACCTGATTGCCCAGCCCGATGACCAGCATTTTGCAGAGGCCGCTCTGGATGTCGCCGACGAAATCCGTATGCAGCTTGACTCTGTTGATGGGCACGACAAGGTCCGCGCCGAGCGCCACGGAGTCGAAGTATATGTTTATGCCGCCCGAGGTGCGGCCGATGGGGACCACGTCCACCGAGGTGACGATCTCGACGCCCATCTTCTCTTCCGTGACGCCGTAAGAGGCGAGCACCTCCCGCTGTCCCTCCGGCGTTCCTCCGCCGTGGCTGCCCATCGCGGAGATGATAAACGGCTCGCCGCCCTGCTTTTTGATCTGCGCGATGACCTCTTTCACGATCAGGGCGAGATTTTTGATGCCGCGGCTGCCCACCGCGACGGCTATCTTCGCGCCGGGCTTGATTTTTCCTGAGATATCCTCTTTCGTAAGTTCCCGTTCTATGCACGCTTCAATGTTTTCAAGCCGCGGCCGGGGAAAGCTCTGCCGGACTTTGTGCATTGCCGGAAGAGGGTAGTTCCGTTGTTCGTCGAGCAATATCGGCATTTTTCATCCTCCTTGCGGAATAAGTATGTTATCTGGCCGCTTTATGCGGCGTAAAACATCTATTAAAAATTGGCCGAAGAAGCTCGGCCAATCCCTTGTCACTCAATCTCCGGCGCTCAGGTCCGCCGCCGTAAGGCGGGCGGCAAAAAACCGCCCCGCTGCCCCGCGCCTCATTGTTCCGGCGGACGCCATTCAAATTCATTCGAGGACGTGGAAATTTTCGAGTAGCGTTTGGGGGAGACCCCCTCGAGCTTGGTGAACGTGCTGATAAAGTGGCTTGTGCTTCGAAATCCCACCATCTCCCCCGCGAGGCTTACATTGTAGCCCTCGCGCAGGAATTTCTTCGCCTTAAAGACCCTCATGTTGGTGATGTATGCCCTCAACGTGATACCCGTCACGTTTTTGAAGGTGCGTCACAGCTGCGACTTGCTGATGAAGAAGGCGCCGGCAAGGTTTTCTAAAGACAGGTCCTCGGCGTAATGCTCCTGAATGTACTGGACGACGGGCAATACCCTGTCCAGCGGCTTCTTGCTGCGCGGAGGCAAAGCCTCGTTTTCGGCCGACTTGTATAGACCGTTGATGTAGATGAGTATCTCGGCCAGGCAGATCTTGCCGTAGACCTCTTTTCCGTAGACGGCGCACTTCGGGGCCAGATAGTACTCCAGCCGGTGAAGCTGCTTCATCAGTTTCTCCAGCTGCTCTTCGTCAAGCTGATAGCGGTGATTGAAATTGCGGTGGTCCGTAAAACAGGCGGTCAGGTCGAAATTCGCGTCTGACATGCCGCTCACCTCATCCGCGGCGAAATCGACCGCGCAGAACTGATACGGCTGAGCGACGCTGGCGCCCTCGCTGCGGTGAAAATCCATGCTGTTCATGACAAAGAGGGAGCCCCGCCTGATCGGATATACCGTGTTGTTAATGTACATTTTTCCTCCGTCGGAGAGCGTCAGCAGGATTTCCATTCCTTTGTGAAAATGCAGGTTGAGCAAGTTCCACTGTTGAGTACGAAAAATAATGAACATCGCGACACTCCCTTCAGAGACTTTTTATTGATTGTATCTTACCGCCTAATCCCAATAATTGATAGAGCGCGGTAATGCCGGCAAGCCGTTTGGCAGGAGTCCTTCCGCCAAAGGGAAGGCGCTCCTGCCGCCGCTTGCGGGTTTTCCGAGCGCCGCGCCGCCAGCGCTTGAAAAACCTGTCTGGCGTAATGCCAAGGTATTTCTGTTTTTGCCAATTATTATTGTTTTTTCAAGGTGCGTTAAACGCCCGCAATGTCGGTTCCAGAGCTTTGTGAATCGCGCCGCCGGCCGCCTATTCGAGGCCGACGTCGATCCTCGATTCTTCCGCGCTGATAGAATCCGCCTCGATCACCGCATTCTTATCGCGGAAATACACCACGCCGAATACGGTGGCATACGAGGCCAGCAGCCAGAGAATAATGAACAGGGCAACGTGCGTATTCATCAGGCGCAAGTGTTTCATCAGCACCGCGAAAGCCACAAAAGCGATCAAAAACAGCCATCTGATATATTTTCTTTCCATAGCCTATACTTACGCCTCCTGCTTGCTATTCTGTAGAAAATTCTGATTTTCTTTTTTAGAGGCAAGATAATTCAACGTCAGAATCGCAACGCCGACAAACATTCCCGCAAAGGTCAGATCCCAGCGCGGGCTTAGCGACATCAGCGAGCAGACGAACAAGACGGTCCTGATAACGATATTGATCTTTGTGAACGCGTACCCCTCCACAACCGCCGCGAAACAGATTACCGCGACCAGACACCCGACGCTGTTGATGATGATGTCCGTCGCGCTGCCGATCATGATCAATCCGGGGTTATACACAAAGGTGGCAAAGACCAGCAGTCCCGGGAAGCCGATGCAGAATCCCTTGACCGCCGTCTTCATCGGCCCGGCCTTGGCGATGCCGGCCGCGGTGAAGGAGGCGATCGCCACCGGCGGTATGATATTGGAAAGCACGCCCCAGAAGAGCGCATACATGTGGGCCGCCAAAGCGGGAACGCCCATCTGCATGATGGGAGGGATGACCGTTACGACCATGATGATATAGACCGCGGTGGTGGTCAGCCCCATTCCCAAGATAACGGCCAGAACCGCCGCCAGAAGCAGGGCCAGCCACAGATGCCCGCCGGAAATGCTGACGATCTGCGTTCCCAATTTCAGCCCGACGCCGGACAGCGTCGAAGAGCTGACGATGATTCCCGCCGCGGCGCAGGCCATCGCCGTGACGACCGTCGCCTTAGCCGCCGCTTCACAGACGGAGAGGATGTTCTCCGCGCCGGGGCGGCTGCTCTTTTTCATGAAGCTGACGATGAACAGGCCGACTATCGACCAGAAACAGGCCGTGGTCGCCGTGTAGCCGGAAACCAGGAAATAGACCAGCAGGCCGATGGGAATCAGCAGGTGCGCGCCATTCTTCAGAACGTCTTTCACGACCGGCATCTCCTCTTTTTTCAGAGGCGGGATTTTTGACTTCCGGGCATGGAAGTCCACGGCGGCAAAAAGCGCGAAATAGTAGCACAGCGCGGGGATGGCGGCGGCCATCGCCACCGTCACATAGGAAAGGCCCAAATAGGCGGCCACCACAAACGCGGTCGCGCCCATAATCGGCGGCGTGAACATGCCGCCCGTGGAGGCGCAGGCCTCCACGCCGCCGGCATACGTGCTCTCGTAGCCGACTCTTTTCATCAACGGAATCGTGAAGGTGCCGGTAGTCGTAACATTGGCGCAGGAGCTGCCGGAGAGCATGCCGAAGAAGGCGCTGCCCACCACCGCCGCTTTGGCGGGGCCGCCGACCTTCGCGCCGAAGGCGCCCAGGGCCAGGTCAGTAAAGGTGCGCCCGGTGCCGGTCTCCTCCATGAACGCGCCGAATATCAAGAACAGGACCACAAAGGAGGCGATCGTGCCAAGAGGCATGCCGAAGATGCCGCCTTCCTGCATGTACATATCCAGAACCAGTGATTTCAGGCTCGTGCTCGGTCCGTAAAAAATCCAGAACATCTGTTCGCTGTACAGCGCCTGAAAGGTAAAGAAGATCGCGATAAGTACCATGGGAAGCCCCAGCGCGCGCCGGGTGGCCTCTAAAACCAGAAGCCAGAGGATGATGCCCATACAGATGTCCGTCGTGTTGGGGGATATAACCTGCCGTAATTCGAAGGCTTCGACGTCCCAAAGGTAATATATCTCCAATGCCAGGCTTAGCAAAATACACACAATGTCGACAAGAGTCCAGAAATTTGGCTTGTCGCTCCACGTTTTACGGCTGAGCGGGTAGAAGATGAAGCACAGCACCAACACGCCGGTTAAATGCAGGGATCTGTAAAAATGCGCCTCGGGATGGCCGAACATTCCGGCATACAGGTGGAATGCGATGAAGGCAAAGGATAAGCCTACGATGATAAAAGCCAATATCTCCCTGGGGCCAAATTTCTTGGCTTCAAGCAGGCAGCTAATGGCAGTCAGCGGACGAGTTTCTTCAGCTTGGGTCATTTATTTCAGGTCCTCCTTTAAAAACATATTCTGTTACATCAAAAAGACGCCGGGCCGCGGGAAAAACGGTTTCGCAAGGCGAAAGCCGCTTCCCCGCCGGTCGTTTAACAAAAGAGGTCGTTTATTTCGCTTTGATGCCCTTTTCTTTAAGGTACTTTAACGCGCCCGGGTGAAGAGGGATGTTGGCTACCTTGGCAAGGTCCTGCGGGTTGCATATCTTGGGCCAGCCCCTTGCTTCCGTGGCTTTAAAAGAATCCTTGTAGTAGCCGGACTCGTAGATGGTCTTGGTAACGATATAGACGAAATCTTCCGGAAGGTCGGCGTTGCAGACGATCGTGGTGGGGATGGCGATGGTCTTGACGGCATAATTCTGTTTGTCATAGGTATTCGGCTGCATGGTGGCCTTCACATAACCGGTCATCGAGGGGTCCGCCAGCACCTTGTCGGCATGGGCGTCGTCGATGCTCAGGAATCTGACGCCGGGCTGGACGATCAGGTTGACGATGCTCGGCATCAGCCCGCCGTATGTGCCGATGAAGTCCATGTGGCCGTCCTGCATCATCGTGGAGGCGTCGTCCCAGCCAAGGGCCATGACCTCGCCGCCCGCGGCTTTAATATCGTTGAAGGACATGCCGTAGGCTTTAAGGAGCGACTCGATCATCATTCTGTCCGTTGACGCGAGCTTGCCGCCGTTGACCTTCTTATTTTTCAGCTGGGCAAGGTTCTTGATATCTGATTTTTCCGGTACGATCAGCTGGGCGAGCATCAATTCCTGAGTGCCGACCAGACGCAGATTCGTCAGCGGCTTTTCGTAGGGAGCCATCCCCTTATAGGCGAGGTACTGGTTCTGCGCGGTGGTCAGCGTAAGCACCATTTCCTTGCCTTCGTTCACGGCGGAGACGTTAAAGGCGCCGCCGGTGGACTGGACGGAGCAGGGAGCGTTGATACCGGCTTTTTTCAAAGCGGCTTCCAGCTTTGACGCGAGAATGGCGGACGCGGGATACCAGATGCCTCCCGGGAAACCTGTGCCGATTTTGACAAATTTAGGATAAGCCGGCGCGGCGGCTACGGCGTTACAGCTGAACAAAACAACACTTAAACAAAAAATAAACGCGGCTACGATACTAATTTTTGAACGAGACATACTTATTCCTCCTTGTTCTCCGGTGTTACCCTCAGAGTTATCTTCTTACGCACCGTTCGTGTAAGAAGGTGACTCTACCAACACGCAGCAATCAATAAATATACCGGTCTTTTCTATATCGCCTCCTTACTGCTGGCACGTTTAGTATCACTTTTTCCCGGCCGCCGGCTGAATGCTACCGGGGAAGGCGTTTTCAATCTGAAACGCCTCCCCGGATTTATCCTGCGCGGTTCCGAGTTAAGCCCTTGCCTCCGCCTTTTCTCTTTCCGCCGCTTCTTTGATCTCCTGGTCTATCTTCGCCAGCTCTTCCGGCGGCAGCTTTTCCATCGTAATGCCCGTGAATCCGTAGAAGATTGAGACTAGCGGGTTGATTATGTTGAGGAAAGCGTACGGCAGGAATACGAAGGGATTGACGCCCAATGTCTGATACATAAAGGCGCCGCCCGTGTTCCACGGAATCAGAGGCGAAGCGAGCGTCCCCGCGTCTTCAAGGCAGCGGGAGAGGTTTTTGGGATGCAGGCCCCTTTTCCGGAATTCAAGCCGGTACATCCGGCCGGGGATTACGATCGACAGATACTGGGAGCCCGAGATGACGTCCACGAACAGGCAGGAGCAGATCGTAGCCAGCACCAGGCCGCCCGTGCTTTTAACAAATTTCAGCAGCGAGGTCGTCAGCGTCTGAAGGCAGCCCGTCACTTCCATGGCGCCGCCAAAGCACATAGACGCGATGATAAGGGAGATGGTCCACATCATGGAGTTATAGCCGCCGCGCGTAAACAGCTTGTCGACCAGCGGCTGGCCCGTTTCGGATACGGTGCCGTAATGGAGCGCGTACATGGCCTTGCCTGCGGCCTCCATCATCGAAGCGTCGCCCTTTTGGAACACAAAGTAGAAGACGACCCCCAGCATGATGCCGCCAAAAAGCCCGGGAATCGCCGGAATCTTTTTCACGACCATAAGGACGACCAGCACGGGGGGAAGCAGCAGCAATATATTGATGTTATACGATCCCTCGATCGCCGCCAAAATTTCGTCGATCTGCGCGGTGTCGACGGCGCCGCCGCCATAGCGCAGCCCCAAGATAAAGTACAGGATCAGGGCGATGACCATGGTCGGACCGGTGGTGTAAAGCATGTGCTGGATGTGGTCGAAGAGGTTGCATTCAGCCATGGCGGGCGCTAAATTCGTCGTATCGGACAGCGGCGACATTTTATCGCCAAAGTACGCGCCGGAAACAATCGCGCCGGCGACCATTGCCGGGGGAATGCCGAGCCCCGCGCCGATACCGGTAAACGCCACGCCCACTGTGCCCGCCGTCGTCCAGGAACTGCCGGTGGCGACGGAGACGATACAGCAGATAATCGTCGCGATTACCAAGAAATATTTAGGATTTAAAAACTCCAGCCCGTAATAGATCATGGTCGGAACCGTCCCCGAGAGGAGCCAGATGCCGATGAGCATGCCGACCGCCAGCAGAATCAGACACGCCTGGAACGATTTCGTCAGCGTCTGAATCATGTAGCCCTCGATCTCGGACCATGAGAAGCCCAAGTAATAACCGACTATGGAAGTCACCATCGCGGCAAGGATAAGCGGTATTTGCGGCTGTCCCTTCCATACAAACAGAGTCAGCAACAACAAAACTAACAGAAACACAACTGGGATAAGCGCAATCATTACCGTCGGATTTTTATGGCGTATTACTTCTTTGCCTGCACTTTTCATACACAAAAGCTCCCATCATTTCTCTATATCGAAAGGAATTACTCTCTTATTGTCATTTTCAGAAAAAGCGGCGCCGCTCTCGGCAGCGGAAAACGGGGCCCCGTCACAAGACAAGGCCCCGCTAATTCTCTTAGAAGAACGTCTGCTCCGTGATATCCGTAGAGATCGCCTTAAGCGCGCGTTCCATGAACTTCTTCTGCATGATTTTCTGGTCTTCCGCCGAAAGCAGCACGTCGCTGCACGGAGAAACAAGCCCGATTCCCGGGATGATACGGTTGCTGCCCGTTACCTTGGCGACAGGCGTAAGGTTGGTGATGTGAACGATAGGAATTCCCGCGCGGTCTATTTCTTTTACCATCGTTGCGCCGCAACGAGTGCAGCTGCCTCAGGTGCTGACCAGGATCGCGCCGTCTACCGCCTCGGCTTTGAGAGCTTCCGCGATCTCCGCGCCCATCCGGCGGCCGTCCTTAAGGGTGGCGAGGTTGCCGGTGGTGGAGTAGAATTTATCGTCAAGCTTGCCGAGCTCGCCGCTGTTTTCAAACTCTCTGAGCGAGGACAGCGGGAACATTACTTCGGGATTGGCGTTGACGAAGTCCGTATTGATGCCGCAGTGGACGCTGTAGAAATCTCCCTGCTTCAGAACCTTTTTGTCGGAAATATCGTAGGTCTTCCAGATCGAGCAGGTGCCGCCGGGGATACGGTCGGGGTTGCCGAGGGGCACCATGCCGCCGGTGCAGATAAAGGCCACCTTCGCCTTGCTCAGGTCTTCGATCGCCTTCGACGGGACGACGTTGTCGCGCGGTTCGATCTTCAGCTCCGTCACGAAGGGCCTGCCGGCGAGCTTGTCCAGAAGCATGTCCACCGAACGGTCCGCCGCGGATTTATCAGCGAAGACCTCTTTCCTGAGACCGTGGGAGAAATACCCTTCGGCATCCGCCCAGAGGATCTCTTCACCGGCTACGATCTTGTTGGCAAGCGCCGCCATGGCGCTTAAATCCTGGCGCATCTTGGCCGCGCTGCGGCTGCCCTTCATGATGTAGAAAGGCTCTTCCATGAAGAGCGCGACGCCGGGGTTTTCTTCGTTCATGCTCGTAACGGCGGGCACACCATATGTATCATGCGCGAATTTGCACATTTCGCCGCAGCAGACGCCGTAACGTCCAGAGCTGAACGCCGGTCCCGCGAGGAGGAGGTCGAATTCCTTGCCCGCGAGAAATTCCGCGACGCGCTTGAGCGCCTCTTCTTTATGGCTGGCCATGAAGTTGTCGCCGCAGATCACGGTATGCGTGATTTTTACGTCTTTTAACTCCGCCTGCAGGCCCAGCGCCGGCCCTACGGCTCCTTCTTTGATAACAGGCTCAAAGTCGGCGTCATTTTCTCCGCCTACGCCGCCAAAGAACTGGTTGATGTAAAATATTGCTTTTTTCATTTTGCTATCCTCCTTCTGAAGATATTCTTTAATAATCCTTCACGGTCTTCGTCGTGAAGCCCGCGTTGTTGGTGCTGTCAACGATCATGCAGCCGTTGACGATCAAAGAACCGTCCGGACGCAGGCTGGGGCCGTACTTTTCATGGGCGGTCCAGGCGGCGTGATAGAAGTCGCGCGTCACGGAAGCAAGGTCGCCGATCACGTTCTCCATGGGGGGGAACTCAAAGACCGTGCCGGAGTCGCCGACAGAGACGATCGCGTCGGCGATGGGATCGAGCATCGACTTGCCGCTGTGTTCCGGCGTCAGGCCGACGGTCTTAATGCCGCGATGTTCGAGTTCGGAGCACATAAAGAAGAAGTCGACGTCATAGTTGCTGCCGCCGGCGACGGAGGAGATGATCGCGCCGTCCAGCTTCAGCATGGAGGCGAGCTCGCCGCCCGCGACCTTTACGGCCTGCTTGAAGTGGTTGGGCACGTCGACGGCAAAGGGAATCACGCCCACAAAGTTGACGGTCTTGCCGTGCTCCTGATAGAGACGCTTGACCACCGGCTGGTTCTGATAGCTGTAGGTGCAGTAGCCTTCGCCGTACAGCCCGCCCATGTTGGTGATTTCGCCGTCGAACACCGCGTTCGGATGAACAAGGAACGGCAGCATGTTTTCGCAGTCGATGCCGAAGATTCTCTCGTTGAAAAATTTATCTTTACCGACCTGGGCCTTGATCTGCAGGAAGAGGGCGACTCTCGGCAGCCCCTTCTTTTCCGCTTCGGCGGCGCCGGGCTCGAGCTCGTAGCATTCCCAGTCTTCCGGCTCCTGTCCTTTAAGGGAGGTCGCCACATAATCCGCCAGATAGTGGGCGGCCATCTTCAGAGGCGCTTCGTTCCTGAAGGGCTGATCCAGTTTGGTCGGGTTGACCAGTTCCGCATATACCACCAAGTTGACCATTTTAGCAAACATGGAGTGCTCCGCGCCCGGGCCGCTCATATCAAGCATGCCTTCCGCCGCCTGTGAGTACTTGCCGCAGGCGATGACGCTGATGCCCTTCATCGCGTAGAGGTCGCCGTCGCCGCAGCTCTCAATCGTCAGGCCGCCGGTTACGCCGGGGAAAGTGGCGCGGCCGTCAGGACGGAAACGCGGCTCCAGGCCAACCTTGCAGGGCAGGATTCGCGTCTTATCGCCGGGGTGGACGATATATAGTTCAATGTTCTTCAGTTCGCGATCCGGGTCCAGGGAAGCGATCGCCTCTTCCTTGTTAACGGTGAGCACACCATTTTTGAATGAGGTTTTTTCGCCAAAGACGATATCCTTGACATGAAAATTACCTATTCTCAGTTTCTTCATATGCTCCAATTTTTTCACACTCCTCATATTTTTCATAAACGCCTGTAACATGCTCGGACTAAATTTTTGCGCCTAATAAAAGGCTTTTCGCCACTTAAATACTTTTGACCGGTCACGGCGGAGCAAAAAGCTTTTTCTACTACAACCTGTGTTCAGTATACAAAATAAGAGGAAAATCATGTTTTTGGTTATTGCCATAAAAATACCAAAATCGGCGCATTAAATTACCGGACCCGCTGGCGCTCTCATGAAGGAAGGTTGTTTTTACATGCCCGGTTTTCCTTAGTACGACAGGATTTACAGCGTTTACGCCCGCTTGGACGGGGCGTGGGGCCCACCAGTTGTGAAATAAAGATATTACGTAATTTTCGATATTTATGCTTTACATATGTATGCCGCGTCAGGTAAAAGTTAATAAATGAATCTGCCGTTACTGTATACCATATCTTAAAAAAGCGGCGGGGACGCCGCTGACGGCCATTTCCCGCCTTTACGGGTAAGGGCCATCAGCGGCCGGACGTTTTTCACCGGGCTTTGCGGGGCGCGCCTGATAAAAACAGCTCGTCCCGCCGCTTGAAAACCGCAAGCCGGCGGGACGAGCTGACAGAAGGATTTATGAGGAAGAAAAACAACGGCAGGGGGCCGCTATTTTTCGGGCTTTTCCAGCCAGCGGCCCCGATTTTCAACAAAGAGGCGGTGCAGCTCCCGGGCTGTCGGCCCCGGGCGGCCATTGCCGATCTGACGCGCGCCTACGCGCACGACGGAGCGCAGCTCTTTGACCGTGCCCGTGACAAAGGCTTCGTCCGCCTCGGCCAGCTCGCTTTCGCGCGGGCAGCGCTCCTCCACCTGATAGCCGCTCTCCCGCGCAAGGGCGAGGACGATTTCGCGCGTCACCCCCGCGAGCACGCGGCCCGCCGGAGCCGTGATTATCCGGCCCTCCTTGCAGATGAAGAAATTGCTGCTCATCGCCTCGGTGATTTCACCGTCGTCGGTGATGTAAAGCGTCTCAAAAACTCCCGCCGGAGCCTTTGCAAGAGGAACAAAGGCGGGGAGGTAATTCGTACTCTTGATGAGCGGGAAGGGACGCGAGACGCGGTTCGGCTCCAGGACGATTCCGCTTTGCCGCTCCGCTTCCGTCAGCTTGTGCACCTCGTCAAAGACGGCAAAAAAGCGCGGCGCGGGAAAACGTCCGCCGTCGTTCACGTCGCCGCCGGTGATATAAGGCTTGACGAGGCCGTCAAAGCTTTTGTTCTCCGGACGCGCCAGCCCTTCGCGGATGACCGCCGGAAGTTTTTCAATAACAGACGCCGCCATAATCCCCGCTCCGGCGGCGCTCTCCGCGAGCCTTTCGATATGCCGCCGCAGCGCGAACGGCAAGCCGTCATAGACTCTAATCGACTCAAAGACCCCGACGCCGCGCTGGACCGCCATGTCCGTCAATGGCAGCGCGCATTCCGATATAGATGAGAACCTTCCGTTATAATAGCAAAGCGCCAACATCCCCACACCCCTTACTGACAGCGTCTCTTTATGAACGCCCGGCCCGCCTGTAAAAACGCCGGTAAAATCAGTCTACTCAAAAGAAGAAAAAGATGTTTTATTTTTTTACCGTAAAAATAGCAAAAACAGCGCAAGGAATACGCGCGCTGAAACGCGGGCATAAAAAATGAGGGACGCGAGAAAGCCGTCCCTCATTTTTTTATCGCTTGATTTTAAAATACTGTCTGCTCCGATATCGGCGTCTGGAGGGCCTTCATCGCTTTCTCCAGGATCGCGCGGCGGATATGCTTCTCCTCCGCGGGATTCTTGTTGACGTCGCCGAGGGGATAGGGGATGGCGACCGCAGGTACTATGCGGTTGGCGCCAACCGTCTGGGAGATGGGGACGATCGTGCAGATATGTACCACGGGAATACCAAAGGCTTCAATTGCTTTGACCATCGTTGCACCGCAACGAGTGCAGGTTCCTCAAGTGGAGGTGAGGATCACGGCGTCAACTCCGTCTTTTTTGAGCTGTTCGCCGATGGCGGTGCCGAACTTCTTCGCGTTGGCGATCGAGGTGCCGTTGCCGACCGTCGTGGAGAAGTATCTGTAAAGCTTCTTGAAGACGCCCTCTTTTTCCATCTCGCGGAGCACGTCGACGGGAAGGACTCTGTTCGGGTCGGCGTTCGCGTAGGTCGGGTCATATCCGCCGTGCGCCGTCGCGTAATGCTCGCCGTCCGCCGTCTGTACGCCCTCGATGTCGTAGGTGCCGAACTTCATCGCGCTTGAGGATTCGATATGGTCGGGGTTGCCCTTCGGCACGATGCCGCCGGAGGTGACGAGCGCGATCGTCGCGTTTTTAAGGTCTTTGATGGCTTCGCCGGGGGCGACGCGGTCAAAGCTGGGCATCGGATATTCTGTCGTGAATTCTTCGCCCTTGAGCTTCTTGACGAGCATCTCAACGGCGCGGTCGGCTCCGGGCTTGTCCTGGAAGAAGTTGACGCGCACGCCGCGGGTCATGTAGCCGGCCTCTTCGGGCGAGCCGGGGTTGCCTTCCGTCTCCAGAACTTTGAGGACGAGCTTCGCCATCGCGGGAACGGCCGTCTTGATGCCGCGCGCGCTGTCCGCCGTCGGAACGATGAAGACGGATTTTTTGAACATGTCGGCTCCGGGGTTCTCCTCGTACATGCCGGAGATCGCGGGGATGCCGAGCTTCTTCTGTACCGCGTCGGCGACGCCGCCGGCGGCGGTGCCGTAACGTCCGGCGTTGAAGGCGGGGCCGGTGACGACCGCGTCAGGCTGGAAGGCGGAGATGAGCTTGAGTATCTCTTCCGTCGCCGATTCCATGTTTTCCGCGTAGTAGCCGTCGCCGCAGATTACCGTGCCGACGACTTCGGCGGCGTCGCCAAGCTCTTTGGCAAGCGCCATGCCGGGTCCGACCACGCCGGGGCGTGACTCGGGCTTTACGTCAGCCTTTTCTTCTCCGCCGATACCGGCAAAGAACTGGTTTATGTAGTGTACGATCCTCTTCTTTGTCATTGTCTTTCGTCCTCCTACCAGGTTTTGGCGCTGAGGGGGTTGAAGCCCAGCTCACATGTGGCGCCAGTGATAGCCTGCAGCTCGACCTCGATCGATCCGTCGGGTCTGAGCGAACCGTCGAAACCGCCGGCGATAACGTCGGTGTAGTCCGTAAAGCCGATGAGTTTTTCCTGCGGGGGCAGTACGACGATCATATTCGCGTTGCCCGCCGTTACCACCGCGTCGGCCTCTTTCGTGGCGTCGGCGAGCGACTGGCTCGCGCCGTCGCGGCCCGCGTACTCGTCGGTGATGAGCGCGGTCCTGATACCGGCCTGCTCCGCCTTGCGGCAGTTCATGATCAGGTCGGCGTCGGGGTTGCCGAAGCCCTCTTCGCTGATGACGACGCCGTCGACGCCGAGCATCGAGGCGAGCTTCACCGCGTAGGAGGAGCTGCGCTGCTTGTCCATCAGCGTGACGTTCTCATTGGTGATGATGACGCCGATGAAGTTGATGTCTACCCCGTGACGCGCGTAGAGGCTGCGGATGACGGGGTTGTTCTGATGAACATAGGTGCTGTTCTTGTCGCAGGCCGAGACGCAGTTGCCGGAGACGATCGCGCCGTCCATGGTCTCGTTGGGATGAATCAGCGAGGGGATGATCCTCTTCGCGTCTACGCCGTAGACGTAGGTGTCGTGGAGAAGGCCCTGCGTCTGGAGCATGTAGATATAGGCGACCTTCGGGAGTCCGGGATAGGCCTTCATGGCTTCCGCGAAGGCGGGGAGCTCGTAGGACTGGGTCTCGTCCACGGCGGCGCCGGCCTTCCAGGCGGCTTCGGCGACGTAGAGCGCGGCGCGGAAGCCGGCCAAGCGGCAGGCCTTTTCATATTCGTGGGGTTCGATGCCTTCGACGGGTTCGAACACGAGCACGGCGTTCATCGTCTTGGAGAAGGGGGTGTATTTCGCGCCCTCGCCGCTCATGTCGACGATGCCTTCCTGGAATCCGACGATGCGTCCGCAGGTGACGACGGCCGCGCCGTCAAGGACGAAGGTCTTTCCGTTGCCAACCGTCTCCACGCCGCTGAGCATGCCGGGGAATACCTGGCCCGCGCCCTCCGTCTTGTAACGGGGCTGGATGGCGTCTTTGACGGGGCAGATACGAACCGATTCGCCGGGACGCGCGAGGTCGGCGTTCAGGGTCTTAAAATGTTCTGCGTCCGCTGCCGCTGCGAGGAACTCTTCTTTGTTGATCTGAAGGGTGCCGTCGGCAAGAAGGGCGGTTTTGTCGCCCCATGCGATGTTCTTAACTTTTGCCTTCTGCAGTTCGAGTTTCATAATGATCCTCCTTGAATGATTTTTGAGGGAAATAGCGCGCTGTGAATGTCTATCTGTTTACCGCTTCCGGATATCGTCTTTCCGGAGGCGTCAAGACCGAATACTGGTGGAAGGTCTCTTCCAGGAGGATGAAGTCAAGATAACGGAAGTCATTATCAATCCTCTCCGTGAGCTCCCCTGGCCGCATAAGCTTCGGCGAACTCTCAAAGACCCTGATCGCGTTCTCAATAAGGTCTAAAGACTGGAGGTCGATGGCTCCGCCCCGCGAACAGTCCTTTTTGAGGATCAGGGAACGGTATGGCTGCTGATTCGGTTTGAAGTTGCCGTAGAGGGGATTGGCAAGCAGCTCCCAACCGAGGTGGATCAGGTCGCGTCCGGCGTATAAAACGTCCAGCGCGCCGCCGTCCAGATAATCGAGCGACTGTACATGACCTTTGAGATTGGGGTTATTGGAGATGCAGACATAAGAATACGAGAACAAACCCATAGGACACCGCCTTTCTGGCTAATATCCTCTGTTTTCGTCCTCGCCTGTTTTGACGTGTCCAGAGTGCTGTCCGGCGGCAATCCTTATGCCTGAGAGTTTCAACCTGCGCGGTCTTGCCCCTTCGGCGCCCCTGTTATTACATGGACGGGTCTCTCTTGCCGCTTTCATTCAGCTTGGCTTTAGTATATCAAGAGGCAATTTCTTGTCAACAGCCCGCGACGGTGTTTGTGATATTTCGCACCAACTTTTTCAGGTTTTTTATACTACGGCATAAAAAAAGCGTCTCTTTTTGAACAAAAGAGACGCTTTTTTTATCTTTAAGACTAATCGCGCGGCACCGCTACCATTTAAGGCCGGTGACAAAGATCAACGCGATGAATACGGGAGCGACCACGCGGCATATCCACAGCCAGGCGTTGTAATAAGGGAAGTCGTGCTCGCCGTAGTTCGTAACCTCTTCCTTTGCCCCTTTCGTCCAAATCCAGCCGACGAAGAAGGAGGTAAGCATACCGCCCACAGGCATAACGGCGTTATTGGTGATGAAGTCCATCGCGTCGAGGAAGTCCTTGCCGCATATCTGCGGGAAGTGTCCGCCGACGGAGAGAGCCGAAGGCACGCCCAGCAGCGCGATTGCGATTCCCATGACGATCGCGGCCTTCGCGCGCGACCATTTAAGCTCGTCTATCGCGAAGGTGACGACGACCTCAAGCAGAGAGAAGGCCGAGGTGATGGCGGCGATAAAGAGCAGCGCGAAGAAGGCGAAGGAGAAGAAGGCTCCCATCGGCATCTTCGCGAAGACTATCGGCAGGGTGACGAATGTCAGTCCGGGGCCGGCTCCCGCGTCGACGCCGAAGGCGAAGACCGCCGGGAAGATGACGAGGCCCGCCATGATCGCGACCGAAGTGTCCAGCAGGACGATGGTGCGCGTCATCTTCGGCATGTACTCGCCCTTGCCGAGGTAGCTGCCATAGGTGATGATGATGCCCATCGCGAGGGAGAGAGAATAGAATCCCTGCCCGACGGCGGCCAGCACACCCTCAAAGGAGAGCTTCGAGAAATCCGGCAGCAGGTAAAAACGCAGCCCTTCCGTCGATCCCGGCAGGGTCACTGAGCGGACGATGAGCAGCAGCAGGATCACAAACAGCGCGGGCATCAGGATCTTGCAGCTCTTCTCGATGCCGCCGCTGATGCCGCGGTAGACGACGGCGATAACGAGCGCCATGACGACGCCGTGATAGGCGATCGCCTGCACGGGGTCGGAGACGAAGGCGCCGAAGACGTCCGCCGCTTTACCGGCGGCCGCGGCCTCCATCAGCCCTCCGAAAGATTTGAACATATAAGCCAGCGTCCAGCCGGCGATTACCGCGTAGTATGAAAGAATGACAAAGCCGCAGAAAAAGCCCATCCATCCGACTATCGGCCAAGCGCCGCCGCCGAGTTTTTTAAACGTTCCCACGGAGTCAAGCTTCGCCCGGCGTCCCATCGCGAACTCCGCGAGCATGAGCGACGAGCCGATAATGATGACGATGGCAAGGTAGACGATAACGAACGCCCCGCCGCCGTATTTACCGGTAATATACGGGAAACGCCAGATGTTCCCCAATCCCACGGCGGAGCCGGCGGCGGCCATGATGAAGCCGAACTTACTCCCCCACTGCTCCCTGTTTTCTGAATTTCCTGCCACAAAAACCCTCTCCTCTCAAAGGTGTGCCGACTTCTGAATTTAATTTATAAGTCCAATTTTTTTCGGCTTTATCTATATAACACAAATTGATTTTCAAAACAAATGTCAGACAAATTTATTTAATGTCTTTCTTTTGTTTATTTACCCTTTTATGCAAAAGCCTTTACTTTTAAGCGCTTTGTTATTTGTTCAAAAAATCCGTTTTGCCCGTGACGAGAGATAAAAAAATAAACCACGCGCATTTTACATCGTGCGCGTGGTTTATTTTTGTTATTGAGTTACCGCCCTGTTTATCCTGCGGATGTCGAGGGAGCGCCCCGTCTCGGAATCTATCTCGACGACGGCTCCCTGAAACTTTACGCCGCGGTCGGAGACCTCGAATTTACAGGGCGTCCCGGTAAGAAATTTCGGGAGCACCGACTCCGCCGTCATGCCGATTACCCCTCCGTGGCCGCCGGTCATCCCGGCGTCGGAGAGAAAGGCGGTGCCTCCCGGCATAATCTCCTCGTCGGCGGTCTGGACGTGCGTGTGCGTCCCCACGACGGCGGATACCTTTCCGTCAAGGTACACGCCGAGCGCCCGCTTTTCGGATGTCGCCTCCGCGTGGATGTCGACGAATATCGACGGCACGGGGCATTCGGAGACGATTCTCTCGGCCGTCTGAAACGGGCAATCGAGAGGCGGCATGAAGGTGCGGCCCTGCAGGCAGAGGACGGCGAGCCTTTCGCCCTCTTTCTCATAAACGGCATAGCCGCGTCCGCGCGTGCCCTGCGGATGGTTCGCGGGGCGCAGGACGGCCTTCTCACTGTCCAGGAACGGAATAAAATCTTTTTTGTCCCAGACGTGGTTGCCGTTCGTCAGGATGTCGATGCCGGCCGCGAAGAGCTCTCTCATGACCTTTTCGGTGAGGCCGAAGCCGCCAGCGCTGTTTTCTCCGTTGGCGATGATGAAATCAAAGCCGCCGTATTCTTCCCGGAGTTTGGGAATCTCCCGCGCCGCCGCTTCGCGGCCCGGACGCCCCATGATGTCGCCGATAAAAAGTATGCGCATGCTCAGAGCCTATTTCGCATACTCCACGGCGCGGGTCTCCCTGATCAAAGTGACCTTTATCTGTCCGGGGTATCTGAGTTCTTCTTCGATCTTGCGCGCGATATCGTAGGCGAGCTTCTGCATTTCGCCGTCGTCGGTCACGGTGGGAGCCACCGCCACGCGCACCTCGCGTCCGGCCTGGATCGCGAAGGCCTTGCTGACGCCGGAGAAGGTCTTGGCGACCTCTTCAAGCTTTTCAAGGCGTTTCACGTAGGCGTCGAGGCTCTCGCGCCGCGCGCCGGGGCGCGAAGCGGAGACGGCGTCCGCCGCCGCCACGAGCACGGCGTAGATCGTCAGCGGTTCTTCGTCTTCATGGTGAGAGGCGATCGCGTTCACGATGTCGGGGCTCTCGCCGTAACGTTTCGCGAGGTCCGCGCCGATTTTCGCGTGCGTGCCCTCTACCTGGTGGTCAACAGCCTTGCCTATATCATGTAAAAGCCCTGCTCTGCGGGCCTTCAATTCATCGAGTCCCAGCTCCGCCGCCATCACGCCCGAAAGATGCGCCACTTCAAGGCTGTGGGCGAGGGCGTTCTGTCCGTAGCTGGTGCGGTAACGCAGTTGTCCGATTATCTTTGCCAGTTCTCCGTGCATGTTTTTGATGCCTGTTTCGAGAAGCGCCTCTTCGGCGGTCTCGAGGATCTGGATCTGAACGTCTTTCTCCGCCCGCTCTATTATTTCCTCTATACGGGCGGGGTGAATCCTGCCGTCGACGACCAGCCTCTCAAGCGAAAGGCGGGCCACTTCGCGGCGCACAGGATCGAAGCTGCTCAGCGTGACGGCCTCGGGGGTATCGTCAACGATGAGGTCTACGCCAGTGAGCGTTTCAAAAGTTCTGATGTTGCGGCCTTCGCGTCCGATGATGCGTCCCTTCATCTCATCGGAGGGAAGGTTCACGACGCTTACTACCACGTCGGAGGCAAATTCTACGCTGCAGCGCTGGATGGCTGTCGCGATCACCTCCTGCGCCTTGCGGTCGGCGTCGCGCTTCGCGCGCTCTTCAAGCTCCTTGAGACGCAGCCCGATAAGATGGTTCGCGTCGGACTCCACCTCGGCGAGGAGCTGGTCGCGCGCCTCTTCGCGCGTCAGCTGGGCAATCTGTTCCAGCTTCGCGATGAGTTCCTGTTCCTGCGCGGAGAGCCTGTTCAGCTTTTCCTGCACATGTTCGTTGCGGTTCTTGAGTTCTTCTTCTTTGCGGCTGATGTTCTCGATTTTTTTGTCGAGATTTTCTTCCTTCTGTTCGAGCCTGCGCTCGGAACGCTGAAGTTCGCCGCGCCGTTCCTTTGTGTCGCGGTCGAGCTCCTGTCTCAGTCTGTGTATCTCTTCCTTGCCCTCGGCAAGGATGTCGCGCTTCGCGACCTCGGCCTTTTTAGTGGCCTCTTGGATGATACGTTCCGACTCTGAAAGGGCTCCTCTGAATTTTTTTTCTTCACTTTTTTTGTGATATGTAAAACCGCCCAGCGCGCCGACGGCGAGCCCGGTGATTATACATAGTACAGCTGTGGTAAATTCCATTTTCCTTCACCTCATTATTCTTTTGTCATGGTCCATGTCAAGTGTTGTTGTCAGACGTAAAATTGTATCAGATGAAATCAATAATGAATTTTATGCCAACGTCAGGTATTGTACATAAAAAACGCCTCTTTCACAAGAGGTAGGTTCAAAGCCCTCGGACAAACCTTTTATTTTTTCCTCGCGCAAGCCTCTTTCACGGCAAGAGGGGCGCGTATCGCCCCCAAAGAACGTAATGAACGAAATGTTTTGCCGTTTGCCGGTCTCGTCTTGCGGCGTTTTATACTATCCGGGCGGACGTGTGGTATCGATAGGCAGAGCGCGGGCGGGCAGGGCAAACGCCGGAAAGGCCGCCCCCGCAGAGGCGTAAAAGCGGCGGCGGCATGGGTTGGGCTTTATCCGCGCCGTTATAAATAACAGTGTGCCGGCCGGCTGTCTTTTACAAGCGGATTTTTTTGTTTTCGGCGTTTTTTGAGATATTTTATTTCAGGATAGCTCTTCCGCGCCTGCGGCGCTGATTTTTGCGCGCAGGGCTGGCGGCAGCGCGTCTGTGCCCTCTTTTTCAAGAAATTCCCGCGCGTCCTCCCGCGCGGTCTCCGCGAGAAGGCAGTCTCGCCGCAGGTCGGCGACCTGAAAGCGCGCGAGGCCGTGCTGCGCCGTGCCGGCGATCTCTCCCGCGCCGCGCTGTTCCAGATCGGCCTTCGCGATCTCAAAGCCGTCGTTGGTCGAGGCAAAGACATGCAGCCGCGCC
This sequence comes from Synergistota bacterium, assembly GCA_023450745.1. Taxonomy (GTDB): domain Bacteria; phylum Synergistota; class Synergistia; order Synergistales; family Synergistaceae; genus Cloacibacillus. The sequence goes on along the minus strand of JAEXGR010000032.1, from coordinate 89,985 downwards.
GCGTCTTCGGGATGCAGGGAGAGCAGAACGCAGAGGCCGCGCCGCGCGCCGCGTCCGACCCGGCCGCGCAGCTGGTGGAGCTGCGAGAGACCGTACCGCTCGGGCGACTCAATCACAATCACCGTCGCTTCAGGAACGTCGACGCCGACTTCAAGAACGGTGGTCCCCACCAGCAGCTGTGATTGCCCGCCGCGAAAGCCGGACAGCGCCGCCTCTTTTTCGCGGCTCTCCATCTGTCCGTGTATCAGCGCAATTTTCACGGGAGGAAGTTTTTTTGTCAGCCATTCAAAACGTTTAACGGCCGCCGGCAGTTCTGAGGCCCCCTCTTCTTCGACGCGCGGGCAGATCCAGTAGACGCGGCCGCCGGACAGGATCTCTGCGGCAATGAAGCGCAGCAGCTTCGCGAGCTGGTCTTTGCCGATGATCCTCGTCTCGACGGGCGCGCGGCCCGCCGGACGGCCTTCGATCACCGACAGGTCGAGATCGCCGTAGAGGGTGAGGGCCGTCGTCCGCGGTATCGGGGTGGCGCTCATCATCAGCAGGTGCGGCCTAACGCCGTTTTTCAGAAGCCGCGCGCGCTGGCGCACGCCGAAACGCTGCTGTTCGTCAATGATGACGGCGCCGAGGTTCTTAAATTTTACTTCATCGGAGAGCAGCGCCTGGGTGCCGGTGACGACTGCGGCGGAGCCGTCTGCTGTGCCGGCCAGCGCCGCGCGCCGCGCCTGCGCGGGCATCTGTGATTTTATGAGCGCGCAGCCGAGGCCGAGCGGGGTGAGATATTTTTCCGCCTGCGCGTGGAGCTGTTCTGCGAGCACCTCCGTCGGGGCGAGCATGGCGCACTGGGCGCCGCTGTCGCAGACTCCCGCGGCGAAGGCGATGGCGACTAAGGTCTTGCCGGACCCGACGTCTCCCTGAAGAAGACGCGATATCGGCCTCCCGGAGGCCCCATCGGCAAATATTTCGTCGACCACACGGCGCTGCGGGGCGGTCAGCGCAAAGGGGAGGGCCGCGATCAGCGCCGCCAAGAGCGGACCCTTTTTTAAGGGAACGGCGGCGCTCTCCGCGCGCTCCTTTCGCGAGGCGGCGAGGATGAGCTGGAGGGTGAAGAGCTCCGCGTAGGCAAAACGGCGGCGGGCCTCTTTCCAGCTTTCGGGCGTCTCCGGCATGTGCATCTCATATATCGCCCGCGATATGGGCATGAGGCCGTTTTGTTTAATTATGGCGGGCGGCAGTTCTTCCTCCGCCAGCCGGCGGTATTTTTCCACCGCGGCGCAGGCGAAGGCACGGAACCATTTTTGCGGCAGTCCCTCCGTGGAGGGATATAGCGGGACGATTCCGGTAAAGGGAACGACGGCGTTCGCTTCTTCTTTTATGAGCTCAAATTCAGGCTCTGTCATCTCAAACACGGAAGTCCGCAGGGAGGGGGCGCCGTAGAGCGCCACCCGCGCGCCCTCCGCGAGCGTGCGTTCCAGCCCCTTGCGGTTGAACCAGACGGCGTCAAGGTATCCGCTGCCGTCAGAGAGGCGGCAGGTGATCAGACGCCGGCCGCGGCCGGGGAGCGGCCTGACATCCACGCCGCACACGGCGGCGCGAACGACGGCGGGAGCGCCAGGCACAAGCTCCGCGATTTTTTTGATATTCCGCCGGTCCTCGTAGCGCCGGGGAAAGAAGAACAGCAGATCTTCCACCGAGCGCAGGCCCAGTTTTTCCAGCAGGGCGCTGCGGCGCGGCCCCACTCCTTTGAGCGCCGAGAGCGGCAGCGACAGTTTTTCAGCTGTTTCGTCAGGCAGACTGCTCACGTCTTTGAACGCCGCGCCAGAGGCTGCCGGCGCGGTATTTTTATGGGCCGCCGCGGCCTTAGTTCGCGTTCATCAGGTCGCGCGGGTCGACGCCGAGGATGCCGCAGGCCGCCTCAAAGTCTTTGCGGTCAGTCTTTTTTTCCGGTTCGGCGGGAAGCTCTTGCGGCTCGTCCGCGGGCTGTTTCTCCATGCCCTCAAGCACGCTGTCCACAGCGCCCGAGAGCTGCGAAGAGCTCATCGCCTGGTTGAGCTGCGTGTCGAACTTCGCGAGGATGCCGCGGAATTCCTGCGCGTACATGTCGCGGATATTGCGTATCTGTTCGACTCCCGCGCGCAGACGGTCGGCTTCGGCCGCCGCCTCGCGGCACATCGAGTCCGCCTGTTCGCGCGCGTCGGAGAGTATTTTATTCGCCTGCTCCCGCGCACTCTTCACCCGTTCGTCGGCGCTCTTCTGCGCCATCAGCAGCGCTTCGTGGAGCACGTCTTTCATGCGCTCGTATTCCGCCAGGCTTTCCTGCTTGGCGGCCAGCTCGCGTTCCAGCTCCTTGTTCTTCTGGTTGTAGTTTTGCAGGGCCTCGGCCACGTGGTCAAGGAATTCGTCGACCTCCGCCGCGTCGTATCCGCGGAGGCTTTTCTTGAACGATTGGTTCACAACATCAAGCGAGGTCAAAAATTCAGACATTTTCTCTGCTCCTTTATCGAAAAAATAAATTCTGCCAGCCGGCGGCCGGGCCGCCCAACGGGACGGCGCCTCGGTCAAAGGCTCCCTAGCCGTAGTTTCTTGGGCCGAATATCGCGCTGCCCACGCGCACTATCGTACTGCCCTCTTCAATCGCGGCCGTGAAATCGCCGCTCATACCCATCGAGAGTTCCGGCAGCGGCAGCCCCGAGGCGCGGCGCAGCGCTTCACGCAGCTCCCGCAGCCCGCCGAACGTTTCGCGCAGGGTCTTTTCGTCTCCGGTATCTTCGGCAACGGTCATCAGTCCCTCTACGGAGACGAGCCGGCAGGCGTTCATCATATCATCCAGCAGCCGCGCCGCCTCTTCGGGGGCGACGCCGCTTTTTGCCGCCTCGCGTGACATGTTCACCTCGATGAAGACGGGGAAGGAACGCGGCTCTCCCTCGGAAAGCACGCGGTTTATCCCCACCGCGGTTTCGAGCGAGTCAATGCTCTCTATAAGGTCGAAATTCTCCAAAGCGCGCCTTATTTTGTTGCGCTGCAGGTGCCCGATCATGTGCCAAGGGCAGCTTTTCACCGCCGCGGGCCAGAGCGCGCGTTTACCCGCCGCCTCCTGCACCTTGTTTTCCCCGATCAGGTCAAGGCTGGCTGCCGCCTCCGTCATCATCTCGATGGGGTGATATTTCGTGACCCCCATAAGCTTTACCTCCGAGAGCCCGCGTCCGCTTTTTTTCGCGGCCCGCGCCATCTCTTCCCTTATGTGCGCAATATTTTCACCGATGTTCACTACCATAGCTGAATCCTTCCCTCACGGGAGGCGGCGCCCTCTTCGACGACCGCGTCGCCTACGGTTATGCCCTTTGTCACAAGAAATTTATTATTGGCGAGCTTTTTGCCTTCCACAGGGACGAAGACGACGCGCGCGCCGCGCACCATATAGATTCCCGTGCGGCCGCCTTTTTCGATTATCGCGCTCTGCGGCACGAGCGCCCCCTCCGTCTGCCCCGCGTCGATGATCAGGGTGTAGTTGCGGGAGAGGATGAACTCGGGCGGAAACCACGGCATCGTCAGGTAGATCTTGGTCAGGTTTCCGGCCTTCTGCGTGACGCGTATCTTCGCCGAGGATACCGTATCCTCGCTGTCGATGCGCACCCGCAGTTTCTTGCGTTTTATCTGCTCTTCAACGTCGCCCCGCAGCGGCATGTAGCCGATGAAACGCAGCTCCTGCGGCTGCTCGATGATCTTGCCCACGATCTGTCCCCGCATGGCGGCTGTATTGTCGGAAAGGTAATGCAGCTTCACCGTGGCGGCAAACTCCTGCCGGTCGGCGGGCCAGAGCGACGAGTAGCGCCATTTTGATTCCTGTCCGTCTTTCCCCGCGACAAAATAGCCCTGCTGATAGGCCTTTACCTCGCGGCCGCCGACGCGCGCGACCACCGCTCCCCGGGCCACGCGCACGGGGCCCTTGCCGAGCGGATAGGAGAGCGTCCCCGCCGCCGGGGAGAGCAGGACGCTTTCTTTCCAAAGGAGCAGTCCTTTGACTTTTATTATCTGGGTGTCTATTCCCGGCACCGCCCAGGTTATCTCCGGATGGAGGTATTCATAGCGGTCGAAGTAGGACTTGAAAGCCCAGATCCAAAGCACGGCGATGACGAGGACGCCCAGCCAATAGGTAACACGGAAAGTTCTTTTTTTCCCCTCCGGCGTATAGCGCCTGACCATCTCGCCCTTCCTATTTCAGGCCGAAGAGTCCCGGAATCTCGCTGAGGTCGGAGCACACGCGCCACGCGCCCGCGGAGGCGAGTCCCTCTTCTCCAAAGTGGCCCGTGGTCATGCCGATGCCGCGCACTGCGGCGGCGACGGAGGTCTTCATGTCGATGTCCGTGTCGCCCACGTAGACGGTCCCCAGCGCGTCGACGCCCAACGCGGCGATGGCTTTGAAGAGCGCCTCGGGGTCCGGCTTCGCCCGCGTCACATCTTCAAGGCCGATGATGACGTCCATATAGGGCGTGAGTTTCGTCGCCTCGACCACGCGGCGGGCGAAGCGCCGGTTGGAGACGACGCCGGTCTTGATCCCCGCGCCGCGCAGTTTTTCAAGCGCCGCGACGGTGTTGGGGAAGAGGCGGATGCCGGTCTGCTCGACGCCGCGGAATTCGTCGCGGTAATAGCCGAGCCACTCCTCCTGAAAATCTCCCCAGTACAGACGCCAGCAATCCTCGATCGGCAGTCCGATTCCGGCGAGAACCACCTCGCGCGAGACCTCTTTCAGCCCAAACTTCCGCGCGAGCAGGTTCGAGCAGTGGTGTATCGCGTAGCTGCTGTCGGCCAGCGTCATGTCAAAATCAAATATAACGGCCTTTGTTTCTTTAATCATCAATCTTCTACTCCTATGACAAATCCTTTCAGGTAATCCGTCTCCGGCGCTCCGAGAAGCGCGGGATGGTCCTGAGGCTGGTGTATCTCCCGCACGACGCGGCAGGCCGCGCCCGCGTCTTTCGCCGCGTCGCCCAGCGTGTCGAGCAGCATATCCCGCGTGAAGGCGTGGCTGCATGACATGAAGACGAGGTGTCCGCCGGCCTCGAGCCGGCGGAAGCCGCGCACCGCCAGCTCTTTGTATCCGCGCCGCGCGGAGTCAAGCTGTCCGCGCGCGGGCGAAAAGGGCGGGGGGTCCATTATTACGATGTCATACCGCGCGCGATCGGCGTCGATCTCGCGCATTATATCAAAAGCGTTGCCGCAGCGGAATTTTACCTTTTCTTCCGGCAGGCCGTTGAGGGAGATGTTCTCCTTCGCGCGGTCCAGCGCGGCCTGCGACTGGTCTATCGCCGTGACCTCCGCCGCTCCCCCGCGGAGGGCGTGGAGGGTGAAGTGTCCCTGATACGAGAAACAGTCGATCACCCGCGCGTCTTTGTAGAGCGGGTCGAGCAGCGCGGGTACGCGGCGAACGTCCAGATAAGCGCCGGTCTTCTGCCCCTCGGCAATATCGACGAGCTCCCAGCTGCCGCCGATCTTTACCTTGAGCGGGCCGTGCGGCATTTCCCCGAGCAGCGGCTTGATCTCGCGCGGGATGCCCTCTTTTTCAAGGTGCTTGGTGTCGTTGCGCAGGATGACGGCGGATAATTTCTTTACCTTACGGAAAATCTTCGCCACCTCCTCGGCGTGGCGGTACCACCCCATCACCGAGAGCTGCAAGGAAAGGACGTCCCCATAGAGGTCCGCCGTTATACCGGGGAGCCGGTCTCCCTCTCCGTGCACCCAGCGGAACGATTCCTCTCCGGCGCACCAGCACTTGCGTATCTCAAGCGCGCGTTCGACGCGGCGGCGCAGCAGCTCCATCTGATCCGGCTCATGGCCGCCGAAGGAGAGAACGCGCAGACAGAGCGCGCCTTCGCTCCACAGCCCCCAGCCCAATACCATCCCTCTTTTGTCGGTGAAGGAAATTATGTCGCCCGGCGCGCAGACGGGGGCCTGAACCAGGTTGCCGCGGAATATCCACGGATGACGCTGCTTTACACGCTCGACGCCGCCGTCGTTCAGCACGGCGCGCCGCAGAGTTTTCTTTATTGATGTCATCGTATGCCGTCCTCCGTTCGCCTTGACGAACCTGATAAATTTCCCTGACAGGCAAGCGCGCGCGGCTGTCCGCCGCCACGCTTATCCCTCTCTATCACGGCGAACGCATCGTGATTATGTATGCTTTCGTGGCTCGTTACGGACACCCGGTACCACTGCACACGCTCGTCCGCCTGCATCGCGAGCGCGAGCTCGCGCACGGAATCCTCGACAAAGCGCGGATTTGAATAGGCGCGCTCCGTCACATATTTTTCATCTTCCCGCTTGAGCAGGCTGTATATCGGCGCCGAGGCGCAGTCGTCGGCCATCCGCACAAACTCCTCGAGCCAGACGAAGCCGGAGAGACGCACCTCCATCACCGCGTGCGCGCGCTGGTTGTGAGCCCCAAATTCGGATATCTCCTTTGAACAGGGGCAGAGCGTCTGTATCGGTGAAGTCACCGTCGTCACCAGGTCAAAATCGTCGCCGTAAAGCGCCGCGTCAAAACGAACGTCGCAGCGCAGGCGTCCCTTCGCGCCGCTCACGGGAGCGCTCTTCGTGATGAAATAGGGGAACTCAAAGACGGCGTGGGCGTCGCGGGCCTTCAAACGCTCTTTGAGCGTCTGCAAAAGCCCCTCCATATTATGGAAGGTAACGCGTTTTTCCTGCGCCCCAAGCACCTCGATGAAGCGGCTCATGTGCGTGCCGCGGTAATCCTGCGGCAGCGAGACTGAAAGGCTCACCTGGGCGACCGTCTCCTGCGTGCCGTTCGTGCGGTCGGGAACCGAAATCGGCCAGGAAATGTCGCGAATCCCGACGCGGTCTATCGCCATCTTCCGGTGGTCGGCTTCGTTCTGTACGTCACGCATCTTTTATATCCTCACGGCGGCAGACGACGAAGGAACTCTCGGTCTCCCACAGCCGTATCTCGTGAAGCCGGCAGTTGCCGCGGGAAAGCGGCCCGTCAAGCTCCCTGAATATCCATATCGCGATATATTCCGCGGTCGGCTGCGGCAAAATGTCGTTGATATAGGCATGATCAAGCTTTGAAAGCACCAGTTCGTTGACGGCCTTTTTGAGCTCGACAAAGTCGAAGATCATTCCCTCCGCGTCCGGCTCGCCCGCCAGCGTCACCCGCAGATGGTAGGTGTGGCCGTGGAGACGCTCACACTTACCATGATAGTGTATAAGGTTATGTGCTGCATCAAATTTAAAATCACGGCACAGTAACATCCATATTCCTCCTAGTCCTATTTTTATACGGCTTTATTCTACCACGTAGCCGCGGCGCTGTTTACCCGCAAAAATCCCGCTCCACCAGCGGCGGCCTCAATAAGAACGCCCGCCGTACATGGAGCCTCGCAACCTTAGCTATAAATTGTAACACCGGAAGCCCCGCATTAGCTTATTTCAGGCAATAATAATATAATAGACGTTGGATATGATCATGATTTGGAGGAATTCACGATGAGCGATAAAAAAGTGGTGACGATACTGCTGGGAAGCCCGCGCAAAGATGGCAACAGCGAACAGCTTGCCGACTCTCTGGCAAAGGGCGCGGAAGAGAAGGGCTATGAGGTGCGCAAGATCCGCCTGGCCGGTAAGAAATTAAACGGCTGCCTCGACTGCCGCAAATGCTGGAGCACCGGCGCCCCCTGTATCCAGCAGGACGACATGGCCGCGGTATACGACGGCATCGCGGCGGCGGCGGTAATCGTCTTCACCTCCCCCCTTTACTTCTATTCATGGAGCGCGCAGATAAAACCGGTGTGGGACAGGCTGCTGCCCTTCTTCGCCGCGGACTCCAAGGTCAGCGTGAAGGAAAAACGGGCGGTGCTTTTGGCTACTGCCGGCGATACGGAAATAAGCTGCTTTGACGGGCTCAAGTCCTCGTTCCGCCTTGCCTGCGACTTTACAAACTGGCCCGTCGCCGGGATGATCTGCGCGGCGGACATGTATCCCCAAACGGACATGGCTGAAAAAGGGCGCAAATATCTCTTTGAGGCGTACGAGTTGGGAAAGAATCTCTAAATACACCGCATACGGAGGAAAAAGATGACAAAGATTCTCGTAACGGGAGGGGCGGGCTTCATCGGTTCACATACCTGTGTCGCGCTGCTGGAGGCGGGCTATTCCGTGATCATCGCGGACGACTTTTCCAACAGCAAGCCGCAAACATTGGAGCGCATCCGTAAAATAACGGGACGCGATTTCGCCTTCTACGAAGCGGACGTAACCGAAAGCGCGGCGGTCTCGCGCATCTTCGGTGAAAATAAGATCGACGGCGTCATCCACTTCGCGGGCTTCAAGGCGGTCGGCGAATCGGTCGAAAAGCCGCTCGCCTATTATTACAACAACCTGGTGAGCACCATCGAGCTGGCAAAGGCCTGCGTGACGCACGGCGTGGGGCATTTCGTCTTTTCGTCTTCCGCCACGGTATACGGAGACAACAAAGCGCCGTTTGTGGAGACGATGCCGCTTTTGCCGGCAACGAACCCCTACGGCGAAACGAAGGTGATAAGCGAGAAAATACTCTCCGACACCGCCGCGGCCAACCCCGGATTCTCCGTGGCCCTGCTGCGCTATTTCAACCCGGTGGGCGCGCACGAGAGCGGGCTTATCGGCGAAGCGCCCAACGGCATCCCGAATAATTTGATGCCCTACATCACAAAAGTCGCCAAAGGCGAGTTGAAAGAACTGCGCGTATTCGGCGACGACTACGACACCCCGGACGGCACCGGCGTGCGCGACTATATCCACGTGATGGACCTCGCGGAAGGACACGTGGCGGCGCTTAAAAAGATGAATCAGGGAGTATCCGTTTATAACCTCGGCACCGGCAAGGGGACCTCCGTCCTCGAGCTTGTAACGGCCTTCGAGCGCGCCAACGGACTAAAAATCCCCTACCGCATAACGCCGCGGCGGGCAGGAGACATCGCCGTCTGCTACGCGGAGACGGAAAAAGCGGAAAAAGAGCTGGACTGGAAAGCCAAAAGATCAGTAGAGGACATGTGCCGCGACGCATGGCGGTTTGAGGCCAACTTATCATAAAGGCCACCCATGCGGTTTTTTGCTAAATTGTCATCCTCCTAATTGCGGTGAACCAATGATCACAATTGTCCTGTCCAGAATAATATAACAGGAGTCTGCCGTTTTCTGGAAAAACGGCAGATCCTCTGTATAGGCTTTTTTCACAAAAAGCCGCTGCACCGGGGAGCATAAGCTCTCCAGAGAAATTCCAGAGGTAGCCGCCATCCGTACTGGAAGCAAAGGCGATGCCGCGGTCAGATTTATAATTGCCGGTATGTTGATAGCATAGCGTCATTAATAATTCCGCTTCGCCTTTTTTGATTACATCAACGTGCCACGGTTCAGTTCCTTCCGGCAATCCGTCTATTTTTACCCTGACAAAGTCATGCCATCGGTATAAATCTTCGCTCTGCGCGCGGATAACATAAAATGTTCCGCCGCTTCCCTGCACATACCACATCAGATATTCGCCATCTTTTTTTACGACAGTGGGCGACATCAGGACGGCTAAATCTTTTCGATGATGATATTCTTCCATGATAACGGAAGGGGCGCTCCATCCTACCCCATCTTGGGTATACATTACGAGCAACCGGACAATCGCCCCGTTTTTTTGATATTCCGTCCTGCGATAAATCATCCGAACAATCCCGTTCTCATAATAAAGGGAGGGGTCCGAATTATAGCCGACCCAATCATAAGGCGCTCCAACGACAGGAGAGCTTCCGCCTTCCGGTACCCGCCAATCAATTCCATTATGACTTACGAGAAACTCAGGATTTTCAAAATACTCTATTCCACGGGGCAGCGGCGTCAGCGTCATCACATACTTCCACCGTTCTTTGCCAAAACCTTCGGGGATGTACAGCACGTCAGGATGTACAGTTTCGCCAAAGCCCGACGTGCATGAAAGATCAAGAACCCGGACACCAACCTCTAAATCACCGGGCATTACGACAACATCCCCCACCGTGTATTCTTGCACCGCACAGCAGCGCTGATTATTGTTCCACAATATTTTGAGGTGTTTGGAAAAAGCCGCGGGAAATAAGCGAGGATATTTTATCACCGCTTGCATGCCCAACCGAATCACCTCGCGCTTTACCTTACTCAATTGAAGCATCATTCCTACCGGAGGCCAGATTACGATATACTTTCAATGTCTGCTGCGCTATAGTATCTAAACCAAATGTACCGGCACTTTTTTCTGCTTCCTTTGCCAATACTCGCAATCTGTCAGCATCTCTTAAAAGTACTCCAAGCTTTTCGGCCAGTTCTTCGGTTTTACCTGGCGAAAAGAGCATACCGTTCACACCATTTACAACGATCTCCGGCGATCCGCCAATATTTGTAACCACAGCAGGAAGCCCGCATGCCATCGCCTCCAGCAGCACGACGCTGAATCCCTCCGGCAGCTCGGATGGCGAAACAAAAAGGTCCGCCGTCCAAAACCATTCCCTGATATTTGCCACATACCCCGGCAGCATCACATTATTATCAAGACCAAGCTCCTCAATCAGAGTCTCGATCTTACCGCGATGCGGCCCATCGCCCAGAAGCCACAGCTTCGCCTTATTGCCGCGATTGAGAAACAGCGCGTAGGCTTTTACAAGGCTTTCAAAACCTTTACCTTCGTCAAATCGGCCTCCGGCCACAATCACCTTTGTATCAGGTGATACGGAATACCTTTCTCTAAGGGAGTTTCGTATCTGCGGGAGCGCTTTGTAGTATGGCAAGTCTATTGGGTTATAGACAACCTCCATTTTCTCAAACTGACATCCCTGCTCACGCATATGGTTGGCAACGGCCCTTGAGCAGGGCAAAATCCTATCAGCATTCCGATAATATTTCATCTTCGCGTGTTTATCGACCGTTGAAACCACCGGAATATTCCTACGTTTTCCCCACCAACCGCCGATCAGCGCGGCAGACGACAGCCGCGTATGAACCACACTAGGCTTGATCCGGTCCAGAATGGAGGCAAAACCATAGGCCGTATGCGGAAGTGCTGGCAAAAGTGGCTTATACTCAATCGCCGCCAGCCCGCTGCTTTGTAAACGTTTTAAGAGAGTACCGCCAGGACGGCATACGATACAATTCTCAACGCCATATTCTTTCAATTTGCAAATCAAAGATATCCATGACCCACACCAAGTGAGATTGTTCTCGTCAACATAATGCAAGACACGCATCGCTTAGTTCTCCTTTGGGTGATGTTGCGTCCCCATAACTTCTTCGTATATTTTTTCATCATCATCGACCATCTTGGAAAGCGTAGGCACTGCCGCGTGAGGTATCTTTAATTTCGCATCCCGCGTCAGGAGAAACGCACCGAGCGCGTCCCGCCAAAGCTCTATATTTCCCGGTTCAAGCAGCTGCTCCGAACTCCCGGCCATTTCCCTCACAGACGGTATATCAGAGGCGATAACGGGGATCCCTATCTGCACGGCCCTCGCCAGCGTCAAAGGCATTCCTTCGGTGTATGACGGAAAAAGCAGGCAGGATGAGGCCGCCATAAAATCATCCGCTTTGTCGGAATACCCATGAAATGTTACCTTTTCACCAAACCCTCGCTCTTTTACGATTCCCTCCAACTCCTGCCGCATCGGCCCATCTCCCAATACATCCAACGTCCAGCAGCCATCGTCAGGCAGGGCTTTCAATACGTCATGCAGGCCCTTTACAGGAGATAACCTCCCGACAAAGAGCAGCTTTGCAACCCCTTTAAGGTTTTCCGGCTTCCACGAGACTTTTGGCTCGTCCAGACCGTTCAATACGACCTGTGTATTCTCATAAAAACAATTCTTCATTCCCTCGCGCACCGCCTCGCTGACGCATATTACGCGCGCCGCGTCGCGATATGGCGCGTATATCCAGCGTGATTTATTGCCAAAATCCACGTGCGCAGTCACAATGTAGGGAATATGCGCCATCCGTGACGCCCAGCGCGCGATCCAGGCGGGCACTCTTGAATGGGCATGAATGAGCTGGTACTTTTCGCTCCTTACAAGAGCCGTTACTTTTCTCGCGCAAAGCCAGCCTGTCAGAAGGTTTTTTTTATGCACCGGCATTTCGAGATGACTAACTTTCTGCGAAAGCTGGCACCGCATCTTGCCTCCGGCTGATATTACGGCAATTTCATGTCCTCGCCCGGCAAGCTCGTTTGCCAGATCTATGACGTGTCTTTCGACACCGCCGATGTCAAGTTCCGGTAAGATTTCTATGACTTTCATTTCACACCGCCACAAATTTTTTTCATTAGAATATGCGGGATCGTCCATATATGCGCGCGGAAAATATTATCCGCAATCTGCTTTTTCAAGCGTTTCACACAATCAGATGAGTGAAGATGCGTATATGATGGAGAAGAGAGGTCGTTAAGCATCAGCCGGATAAGGGCGTTGTCATTCTCGCAGTATGGGGTGAACCTGAGATAACGCCAATAGAGATCGTCTACCAAAGGGCGGGTGCAGGTAACCCAGGGTTTGGCCGCTCCCCCAGCCATATGCCAAATAGAACCTCGAAGGTCATTCTCACCCACCCCATCGGTATTTATATGATTAAACTTCTCATCTATCAGCAGTTTGTCTTTTGCAAAAATATGATTAAGGCAATCCTGATCGGCAAGAGTGATACATTTCCTATATCTTGTATAAAAGTCTTCTATAGCTTTTAAAAAGTTGTATTTCTTTCTAAGCTTTTCCAAATTTAATAATAAAACACCGGCGTTGAAATACTCGCCGCGCGCCACGCCAAGTATTTCCCAAGCCTTGTCGAGACGCCACGGAAGCGGCGTTCCGTTCAAATAATCGAGAGACCAAACGTCGCGCACCGCCGCAACGGCATAATCGTTTATCGGAACATCCCATAATTCAGAAATATCCATATTAACAACGATGTCGCAATCAAGATAAATAATTTTAGCCACGTCCACGATATCCGGAAGCAAGAGACGAAACAGCGTCCCCCGCGCGCCGTCTATCGTCAGTTTGCTCAAATCAATTCTGTCTCCATCCAGCATATTTTCGACATTGACAAACTTGATCTCCTGTTTATATGACAGAGTCAGCATTTCTAATTTTTCTCTGTTGGCCTTCGTAAGCGTATCGTCATGTATAATATATATGCAAACTTCTTTTGCGGTATTCGCAAATATTGACGCCATCGTAACCGCCGCGTGACGGGAATAGGTTCCTCTAGGGTCGCAAAAGGCTAATGCGATATGAATCTTACTGTCTTGGGACATTTTTCAATCAACTCTCTCCAAATCAGTCATTCAAATAATTGCGATATTTTTTATAGTATACACTAGGCAATAATAAAACGGCACAGGCCCTTAGAAATACCTCCGGCTTGTTGCAGAAAGATTTGTAACTTTGCAAAAGTACAGACCTTACCCTTTTAGATTCTAACGTTTCGTAAAACGCTATTTTGTCGTTTTTCATTGCGTATGCAGACAGCAGTCTTAAATAAGCCTGTGGAAGAATCATATATTCCGCAAGCTTATATAATTTTTTACTATCAGTATATTTTTTAATATATTCAGCTTCTCTGAAATGCGCCTCTGTATGGTGCAGGTAACGCTCTATCTTCTTGTCGTTCTTCTTTATCTCTTTTCGAGATCCCATATTTTCGTGTTGAACATAAATATATAGGCATCCTTCGTAAAAAGAGGCTTTTTTACTGTGGCATAACATTTTTATAAGGAATTCAATATCTTCGCCCGCGGTGCAGCCTTCTTCATAGAACAGGTCATTTTTAATAAGAAAATCTTTTCTAAACAATGTTGCCCAATGCGAGATCTCTATTTTATTCAGTATGCGCCCGGCAAGAATATCTTCATTGCTTATATTGGAGGGCACCAAAAGACAATGCTGTACCTCTGTTCCATTTCTCACTTCAAGGGTTTTGTAACCGCAGGCGGCAAAGTCGCTGTTATTTTTCGAAATTGTTTCATATAAAACCGAGACGAATCTCTCCTCCACCATATCGTCTCCGTCCACAAAAACAACATACTCCCCTCTTGCCGCCCTAAGTCCCGTATTTCTCGCCGCAGAAACACCTTTATTTTTATCATGGCTGATAACAAAAACATTGTGCAACGCATTATCTGCCACGATTTTTTTCGCATTTAACAGAGAACCATCAGTGGAGGCGTCGTCGACCAAGACAATTTCTAAACTGCTGTAGTCTTGCTTCACAAGGGAATCGACCATAAATCCAACTCTGTCCCTGATATTGTAGACCGGAACGATTACACTTATTAGCGGATACATGTGATCATACCTCTTCCAAAACTCGTATAAATATAACGATTCAGTCTTTTTTATATAGCCAACGATATAAATTGCACCTTAACACGATTTTTACAGTTCTGAATAATCTTTTCAACTTATCCCCTATCGACAGATTATCCATTTCTTTTTCAAAACTGAATCCGTTCTTTTTAAAATCCGAGACACCGGAAAGATAATTTTCTCTATAGATATGATATGCAGGATAAAACGTATCTACATACAACTCAAAACCAGCTGCTACGGCTCTTATACAAAAAGCTCTATCTTCTCCCCAAAATGAAATATTATACAATTTAGAAAAATTAACGCCAGCCATAAGGACCTTTCTTGAAATTAAAGTGCAAGCACCTAGCCCGCCGACCTTGTAAGTTCCCTTTTCCTTAAGCATTTCTATAAATTCCATATGTTTCGCCGTACGAAATATTTTACTCTTCGCTCTAGTATCCGAAGGATCAAAAAACCATCGCTGATCCATAAGCCACACTTGAGGTTCGTAATAGTCCCACTTGGATATTTTTGTCCAAAAAACATTAGAGACGATATCTTTTTTCAAGAACAACAAACGCTGTAGAGTTTCAGTGTGCAACACTATATCCGAATCGATCAGAAATAGATAATCGTAGCCCTTCTGGCGGGCAAAATCTATTATCCAATTTTTTAAATCAGCAATTCTGTCAATTATATTATAATCCCAATTATGCAAGTCGTAATTACTGCCATTTTTAGTTATTGACGTAGCTTTTACTATAAATACGCTTGCATCGCCCGGTTTAAATTTTAATAACATATCGGAAGGCGTTTGCTCATCACAGTCGTCAACAAAAAAATAATCCACGATACAATCTGTTATATTCAATTCTCCCAATGACGTGAGGAATTCTCTTAGAATATGCTCTTTTTGCTTCACTGGACTTCCTATCAAAATTTTAAAAGTCATAATATACCTCCGTCATAGATTAGCATCACTATCTGCTTCATTATAGTCGACCAATGGAGTGAGCATCAACATAAAAGTTACCCAATATAAAGTCACAATCCGCCTTGTTGCCCTAAACATATCGTCTAACGCACCGCAAGCAAAATATGCAAGGATTACCAATAAAACTACGAAGGGCACAATAAGTAATTTACCTTGTTTTTTCATTAAGGATAAACAGCGATATGTTAAATTCATTAAAAACGATATGAGTAAAACCATTGCCGGCCAGCCTGCAGTCCAAGCGGCCTGAAGGAAGGCACAATGCGTATGCCCCCTTTGTTCGACGGAAAAATCAGCAAACTCGGCCCAACCATATCCTAATATTGGACGCAGGTTTATAAAATTTACAGCCTCTACCCAAATATGATAACGGCTATTCGTAAATTTTTCCGCATTAAACTCACTCAATGATAACTGGCTAAACTGTATAAATAGACCATCATATAAATTTTTATAAAAATGAGAGGCACAATATAGGGCGACAATTACTATTATAGATAACAATATCATCAAAAAAAATAATTTTTGAAAATAGTCTTTAAAAAATAACCCCATAATACACAAAACAATCGCCATATATATCAGCAGTACCAACCAAAAGGTAGTATAAAGCGTTAAAAAAAGTACTATTGAAGTTACAGTAAGAGCAAAAAGTAAAAAGATTGTCTTCTTGCTTGATGTTTCTACTATTACATCATATAACATCCATGGCAACAATACGGAAAGAATTGTACCGACACTCCATGCCCCAAGGCTCATAGGCCAATTTGAGAAATCGATGACAAATCCCAGTGAAAACCGTTGACACAAGGCAAAAACAGAATATGAGATGCAGGTAATTATTGCGAATTTTTTGATATTTTCAATAAAAAAAAAGTCTTTAGCAAAAAGTAAAGTCGCCCACATAAATACGAAAAGCTCAATGCCCCAACCAGTTGATTGTAGCCGTATCAGTATCGGATCTACTCCAAAGAATAATGGTATAAAAAAAATCCATAAGCATAAAAACAACAATATACAACCGGTCGTTTTCTGTTGTGTTGACCAGGAAATATAAAAGTTCTCTTTTATCTGTGTTTTAGTTAAACAAAACAATGAACTTATTATTAATATTTTTCTCGTTGTATCACTAAAAAGCAAGCCAAATGTAACCGCAGAAATAAAAAATAGCTGACCTAACCGAAATCTATCAAACTCTGCGCCGAACAATTTATTAAACGCAAGTATCACACAATTTCTAAATAAATACATCCATTAAACACTTCTTTCATAAATCATGATTTTTCTGCTATCTATTAACATTAACTTGACATTCATTTATAGTACTACATACTCAAAATCACAGTTAGCTGTTTATATCTCTTTGCCCACTCAACTAATAGAGCCGTATTTATTGATTTATTCTAGCAAAAGACAAACATTGTTTATTCAACCAACGTTATTTTCACGCCAAACCGAGAAAAAAGCCTTAATATTTTTTCAGCGTTTTCATCACATTCCATATATTTTCTGGAAACAACAGACTCTATTTCAGCATCTGGCAACATAGTGCGCGCAGTAAGTAATGCCGTACTGAGACCGCCAACAATTTTTTTTAACGATTTACGAAAACGTAGGTAATACAATTCTATAGGAATGTATGACAAAAGCTCTTGGGTCTTAAGTCCGATTGGGTTAAAATCTACCTGTCCATCATCAGCAGGATGGCGCTTAATGGCCGTTTTCAAACTGCGTTCATGGCAATCTGTTATTATTGAAGAAATAATATTCTTATATTCATTACTGGCATAACAAGAATTGAAATCAGTCGCAATTATTGTGTTTATATCGCACTCTGTTAAGGTATGAGCTTGTACTGCTAACGCATGGTCATCTATTTGTTCTAATAGCAGTTTCATATTTATTTTTATTTTCTCTTTATCTTCATATATTCCAGGCAATAATTCAGGAAACAATGCATATACCGAACAATCATTGCGTAACGCCCCAGGGACATTGGAGTTAACATGCCATGCGCCATATACAAGCCTATCCGCAGCTTTCTCAAGACAGTTTTTGCGTTTCTTATCAGTTTCAACATAGGTGTATATACCGTCATCAAGAAAATTGAAACTGACTGACGGATTCATCCTCTGCGCCATATGAACCGCATAAGTCGTATAAACATTCCACTCTTGAATATAAAATACCCTGTCAACAGACGGTAGTTGCTTAATCTCCTGTTCCAATGTTTTTAAATTTCGTTTTTTGAGGAAAAAATTTCTTATATTGGAATCCTCGATGTTCGCCTTTTGAAGAGCAACATAACGCATATTATTTTTGAAAAATATCTTGGATAGAACGTCGGCGGTTTCTTTTAAATTCTGAGTCCACCCGACAAGCAACATGAAATTGTCGTCATCTGGGTACGATGCCGCTACTGCCATCGATAGAAGTACATTGTAACTGGTATATGGGACATAAAGATTTAGCATGCGGACACTCACCTATATTTTCAGTTTCGCTCTTGATATTCAACAACAAAAGCAATTATACCAACTACAGGACAAACTAGGAAGGTAAAAATCCTCCGTTCCAGCCACCAACAATAAAAAGCGATACCTCGATACCTACGGCAGTTGGTTACCTTCAGCGTCATTTTAGCAAGTTAATTATTGATTCCAATAAACGATTTTCGGTACCATCCTACCTCCCCGCCAGACTTGACAAATCGAATATCGGCAGCAGCACCGCCACTACGACGAAGCCTACCAGTACTCCCATTATAAGGATTATCATCGGTTCGGCAAGGGTGGCCCATTTCTGCATTGAGGACTGGGCGTATTCCCAGCAGCTGGAGCCGAGGCGCACGGCGGCGTCCGGCAGGTTGCTGCCGCTTTCGCCGACACGGATTATCGTTACGATCTCTTCGGGGAACGAGCCCTCTTTTTCGAGCGCCTGAGAAAAGCGGTAGCCCTGGCGGATGTGTTCGGCGACGGTCGACAGGCGTCCTTTGACGGGGTCCAGCGGCTCCGTCAATTTCAGCGCCTGCACGAGCGGGATGCCGGCGCGCAGCAGCGTGCCGGTCTGGCTGAAGATCAGCGCGAAGGTAAGGTTGTCGCGAACGTCGCGGAACATGTGCAGGGTGATTTTTTTATTGTTGCGGCGCATCCAGAAGACGATCAGGGCCACGACGGCAAGGAAGGGCAGGAAACCGACGCGCACGGCGTCGGAGACGAAGATGAGCATCTTTGTTATAAACGGCAGCTCGGCGCCCGACTCCACCACGAGCGCCGTAAGGCGCGGCACGACGAAGCTCAGGAGAAAAACGACGACCCCGAGCCCGACGACGAGCATCAGCACCGGATAGGTCAGCGACGACTGAATCTTGCGGCGCAGCGAGATTTCGTTCTGGATGAGTTCTCCCGCCTTTTCCAGGATGTCGGCAAGCGAAGCGGATTTTTCCCCGGATTCCACCATGCCGATGAGGCTCGGGCGGAAGACGCCCTGCGCCGTCATCGAGCCGGCCAATGAGCGTCCGCCCTCCACCGATTCTCTCAGTTGAGTGTATATCGGCCTGAGGTTCTTGTCGCGCGTCTGTTTTTGCAGCAGGCGCAAGACCTCGGTCATCGAGAGGCCGCTGCGCATGAAGGAGGAGAGGGTGGTGCAGAAAAGGTGCTGCTCTTCGAGCGTAAGGTTTTTGCGCCGCGACTTTCCGGCGAAGGACCAGGTGCGCGGCTTTTCCTCCCGCACGCTGATGATCACATATTTTTCTTCTCCCAGTTCGCGCAGCAGGTCGTTTTCGCTCGCCGCCTCTTTGCGGAGCTGTTTTTTTTCTCCCGCGAGAGTGTAGACTTCGGCCTTAAAGAGCGGCATCCGCTACACCTCGCCGACGACGCGGAGCATCTCTTCGGGCGTCGTCTCTCCCTCGCGGACGGCCTGCAAGCCAAGCTCCAGCAGGGTGGCGAAGCCTCCGGCGCGCGCGAGGCTCTTGAGTTCGTGCAGCGGCGCGCTTCTGGCGATGGCATCCTGTATTTCCGGCGTGACGTCGAACTGTTCGTAGAGGCCGAAGCGGCCGTGGTAGCCGGTGCCGTTGCAGAGCTCGCAGCCCGCGCCGCGCCAGGCTCTTTCGATGCCGTTTTTGAGGACGACGCCGGAGGTGGGAATCTCTTTTTTACAGTGCGGGCAGACCCGGCGCACAAGCCGCTGGGCGACGACGCCGAGCAGCGAGCCGGAGATGAGGTAGGGCTCGACTCCCATGTCCGAAAGGCGAGTGACGGCGCTGATGGAATCGTTCGTGTGCAGCGTCGAGAAGACCAGGTGTCCCGTCAGTGAGGCCTGTATGCCGATATGCGCGGTGTCGAAGTCGCGCATTTCTCCGATCATGATGATGTCCGGGTCCTGGCGCAGTATCGAGCGCAGGGTATTGGCGAAGGTGAGCCCCGCCTTTTCGTTCACCTGCACCTGCCCCACGCCGGGCAGGTCGTATTCAATCGGGTCTTCGACAGTGATGATGTTCACCTGCGGACGCGCGAGGGCCTGAAGGATCGCGTAAAGGCTCGTGCTTTTGCCGGAGCCGGTAGGACCGGTGAAGAGGATCATGCCGTTGGGGCGGCGGATGAGGTTTTCAATCCGCTCCCGTTCGTGGGCCTTCATGCCGAGATCCTCCAAAGTGAGCAGGCCGCGCGTCTTGTCGAGCAGGCGCAGCACAAGGCGTTCGCCGTGCTGCGTCGGCAGCGAGCTGACGCGGATATCCACGAGGCGGTCTCCAAGGCTGATGCCGATGCGCCCGTCCTGCGGCACGAAGCGCTCGGCGATGTCCATGTTGGCCATGACCTTGATGCGGCTCGTCACAGGGGCCTGATGGCCTTTGGAGAGGGAATATTTATCCGAGAGCACGCCGTCTACCCGGTAACGCACGGCGACGCGGTCCTCGTATGGTTCGATATGGATGTCCGTCGCGCGTTCGCGCAGCGACTCCATGAGGATGCCGTTGACGAGTTTCACGACCGGCGCGTCGACGCTGTCGCTCATGACCTCCTGGCGCGCGAGCTCGGAGAGGTCGTCCACCTCTTCGATGGCGTTCAGCGTATCCTGCCCGACGCCGCTCTTGATATCGTAAAGGCCGCGGATGAGGTTCTGTATCTCGGCGGGCGGAAAGAGCAGCGTGCTTGCGCTGGCCCCCATCGAGGCCGCGAGCAGCTGCGTCTCAACGACGCACGAGAGGTCGGCGGCGGCGAAGGTGACGATCTGTTCGTCGCGCGCGATGGGGACGAAGCATTTGTCGCGCAGCGCGTCAAGGCTCACCCCCGAAGGGATGAGCTCAAGGACGTTTTCGGGCGTGATGTTCAGATCTTTTAAGGACTTACCCGTCATTTTATTATTTATCCGCGCTATTTGCGGGAGCCTTTTCCTGCGGCTTCACATCGCCGGAGGCGGCCGCGCCGGGGAGCTGTCCGTGCGGGTCGAGCATTTCCCGCGTGATGCCCTGCTGTTTTGTCGATTTCAGGTAATCATCGTTGTTGCGCTGCAGCAGGATGCGCTCGGCTTCGCTGAGCCGCTGCCCGTCGGTGATGATTTCGTTCGTTATCTTTGAGGCGTGCTGCGGCGTCTCCAGGATGTAGGGGGTGAGGAAGATCATGAGATCGACCTTTTCGCGCTGTTTTTCCTGTGATTTGAAGAGGTTGCCGATCAGCGGGATGTAGGAGAAGAGCGGCACGCGGTTTTTCAGCTCCTTCTCCGCTTCTTTGATGAGCCCGCCGATGACGACCGTCTCGCCGTTCGCGACGAGGACGCTGGTTTTGACCTCGCGTTTGGAGGTTATCGGCGTGACGGAGTTCGTCGTCGTCATCAGATCCTCAATACGCTGCTCTATCTCAAGCGCGACGAGGTTGCCGCTTCGGATGTGCGGCGTCACCGTGAGGATGAGGCCGACGTCTTTGTATTCGTAGCTGTTCGTCACCGAGTTGGTGTTTGTCTGGTTTGTGAGGCTGCCCTTGAGCTGCGGGATGACCTGCCCCACCTGGAGCGAACTTTGGAGGTTGTCGGTGCACATGAGGCGCGGCATCGAGAGGATGTTGATCGCGTCAAATTTGTTGAGCAGCTTTATGTAGGCGTAGGCAAGGCCGGCGCCCTGAGTGTTTGTGACGGAATAGGTGCTTCCGTCTCTTTCAACAAGCTCTTCCTTTGTAATCAGGCTCTGGTAAAGCTGCTGGATGTCGGAGGGGACGGCGGTATTTCCCAGCTGCACATTGCCCGCGACGACCATGCTGCCGAAGAGGTCGCCGCCCCAGGCGGCCCAGTCGATGCCGGCGCTGTTGAGCTTGTTGAGGCTGACCTCGGCGATCATGCCGCGCAGCAGCACCTGCTTCGGCTGCGTGTCAAGCTGCTCGAGTATCGTTTTGAGGGAATTGTACTGCTCTTGCGAGGCGGTGAAGACGAGGCTGTTCGTCGGCAGGTCGGGGACGACCGTCGAGGGCATCGCCCCTTTGGGGTCCGGCGACAGTTTCGCGGCGACGGCGAGTATCTGGGAGAGCTGCTCCGCCACCGTCTTCGCGTCGGCGTTTTTCAGCCGGTAGACGTGGAAGTTCTCGGTGCGCGAGGGAACGTCGATGGATTTGATGATGCGCTCCGCCTCGCGGATGTTCTGGCTGCTGCCGACGATGATTATCCGCTTGGTGCGTTCGTCGGAGACCGTGACCATGCCCGCGAGCTTGGAGGAGGCGTCTTTGGCGATCGCGTTGAGCTGCGTCTCCAATAGCTTCGCGTTCGCGTACTGGAGCGGGCAGACCTTGATCGTCCTGATGCTGTCGGGGGCGTCGATGGCGCGGATGACGCCCGCGGCGCGGGAGAGCAGCGCGGCCTTGCCGACGAGCAGCACGGAGCTGCCGTTGCCGATCGGGGAGACCTGTATCTGCGGAATCGCCGTCTTGAGCGGCGAGACGACATAACCGGCCTTGACATAGCTCAAGGGCACCAGCTGCACCATGATCGTATCGCTCGGGTCGACGCTCTGGTCGCCCTTGACGACCATATTGCTCGCCGTTCCGCCGCTGGAGAGCGGCACCACCTTTGAATAGCCCTCCATATCCTGTATCGAGAGGTTGTTCATCTCAAGCACGGAGAGCATCACCTGCCGCGCCTCTTTGAGCGTGACGGCCTTGGGCGAGACTACCGAGACTTTGCCCGCCACCCCGGGATTCACAAGGATGTTTTCGCCGAGCAGCTCCGACATGAAGCGGATGAACTTCGCCATCTCAAGGTCTTTGAAGTTGAGCTGCACGCGTCCGGCCGCGCGCATCTCCTGCGCCGCCTGGATCAGGTTCAGCTCCTCCTGGTCGGGCTCGGCGGCCGGGAGGGCGGCGCAGGCGGAGATAGAGATGGCCGCCGCCAGGAATAATGTATAAAGAAATCTTTGCTTACTGTGCATCATTTACCACTCCTAATTCGTGCTGCTCTCTGATCTATAAAGTTCACAAGAACTCTTCCCGCGCCCCGGCGCGGACGAAAACGCCCTCCGCCGCGCGCGGTCAGGGCCGCCCGTCACTTTCCCCCGTCGCTTTTATCGCTCTTTTTATCCGCCGACAGCCCCGCTGTCACGTCTTCTTCGGCATCCTCCTTTGATGGGATGTAAAGCGTTATCTTTCGATTATTCTTATCGGCGACAGTGATCTCGCGCCATTTCACCCGCAAGGCCTCGCCGGTATCGCCGGAGGTTCCTTTGTCAAAGTCGAGGCGTCCGAAATCTTCGCCGAACATCTCCGTCTCTTTATCTGCCGTCTCCCATTTTAAATCCCCGCTCGTTCCCGAATCGGAGAGCTCCTCGGTCGATATCCCCGCCTCCACCGCCTGCGCGGCGTTTATGAGGCTCTCCTTGTCCTTCACGGCGGAAAGGGTGTTCTGCGCCATGATCACGAGCTTCAGCGCCGCCGTCGTCATCAGCGCAAGCACCATGACGGTGACCATCACCTCTATGAGGGTAAAGCCGCACCGCCGCCGCACCGCCGCTATTTCACCTGATATTTGAGCTCAAGCGGCTTTCCCTTGCGCTGGACCGTAACGTCAAAACGCGTCCCCGCCATCAGCGAGTTCACGGCGTTCGCGGCGTCCGCCATATTCGAGATGGTGACGCCGTTGACCGCCTGTATGACGTCCCCCTGCGCGACGCCGACACGGGCGAACACGCTGTCCGGCGCGATGCGCTCAAGCTGCATGCCGGAGCCGTCGGACGCCGGCGTCATGCGCAGTTTGCCCAGCTCGTCGTAGGGGTTCATCAGCAGCGCGTCTACCAGCTCGCGCGGCACCGCTCCCTCCTGCCCTTCGGCGGCCGGCTCGATGCCGGAAAAATCAAGCTTCGGTGCAGCGGACTGCTGCGCGCGCGACGGCGAAGCCGGCGCCGGAGAACCCGCCGCGGTTCCGCCGGAGAGGAATAAATAGAGGGAATGCTCCTGCTTTCCGTCGGTTAAGACGACCTCTCCGTACTTTATCTTTGCGAGAGTATAACCGCTCACATTCTGCCCCTTCAGAAAGAGCTCCGTGCCGCCGGGGCCGGTGATCCACGCGCCGATGTTCGGCAGCGTTCCCTGAAGCGTCAGGGAATCGATCGCCGCCGCGCGCGCGACCGCGTCCTCTTTGACGGGCAAGTCCGCCTTAAAGGGGTTCGCGGCGGTGAAATCTTTCAGACCGCCGCCGCCTTTAGCGTTCGCAAACGACGGCGCGCGTCCGTTGACCCGCGAAGCGGCGGCCATATCGGCGTCAAGACGCAGGGAAAGCAGCGCGCCCTTTATCATCCAGCAGAGGCAAAGCCCCGCGAAGAGGCCGCAGACGAAGAGCGCCGGCGTCAGCATGCGCGAAGCGCCGGCCTTGTCCGCCGCCCCCCGGCCCGCGAAGGGCGAACGGAAGAAAGCGCAGAATTTTATCATCTGTTCGTAAGAGCCGTCGTATTTCAGACGCTCTGTGATCTTTTTCTTCATGGAGGCGATCGCGCTCATCTTTCAATCCTCCATTCTCCGCTCTTGACCTTCGTCAGCGGCGCCATCCCCATCTTGCCGGCCATCTCGAGGGCCCGGTCCAGCTCCGCCGGCACCTTAATCAGCATCTTCGCGCGCGTGAGCTTTCCCGTCTCGCGCGAAAGCTCCGCGAAGCCGGTGACGGCGGTCTTGCCGGTGAAGGCAATGTTTTCTATCATCAGGGACTGCGGCGTGAGCGAGACGTCCGCCGTGCCGCCGTTCCATTCAAAGGCCTGACGCGTCACGGGAACGACGCTGCCGCGCCCCATCGCGAGCCGGCAGCTCTTCGTCGGCGAAAAAAGCGAAGAAAGTATCGCGGGCGTAATAGAAATTTCGCCGGCGCTGAACCGGAATACCGGAAAATCGGCGTTCACGCCCCGATAGGTGAAGCTCTTTGAAAAGAGCCCGGAGACCTCCGAACCGGCGACGGTAAGGAAGATTCCGTTTTCCGCCGCGACGCTTGCCGCCGTCGAAGCCGCGGTCCCCGCCAGAGGCTGCCAAGGGAAGAAGATCAGCAGGCCGCACAACAATCCGAGAACGGCGGCCGCCGTATTGCGCAAAACTTTCCTCATTGCCCCTCACCCTCTATCGTAAGCGTCACGTTGATCAGCCGGCCGTCCTTCTGACCCGCCAGCGAGCGAAGCTCGGCGGTCTTCACCGAAAGGCCGTTTCGCTGAATATCCTCCACAAGCTTGCCCAGCTCCTCGTGATAGAGCCGGTTCACCTGAAGCACGAGCCCCGCGGGCGAGGAGGCGAGCTGATTCACCTTGCTCTGGAGGCCGAGTTTGTCAATGATCTCCGAGACCGCCGAAAGCGGCTCTTTTCCGGAGACGGCTCCCTGCTGCGGGTAAGACTTCACCGTAATCGCCGCGTTTAATATCCGCTCCGCGTCGCCCAGCCGGTCCTCGTTCTCCCGCATCGCGGATAGCGCGGCGGAGAGCGAAAGCAGCGCGGCAAGCCAGATGGCCGCCGCGACCAATGCCACCCGCCGCAGCCGTTTAGCCTCGGGCATCGCGCGCAGTTCGTCAAACGAGATCATTTCTCGCGCCCCCCCTCCGTCAGATTGAGCGTAAAGCGCATGCCGCCGCCCGGTATCTGCTGTACGTCGCCGAGCTTGACGGCGAAGCCGTTCTTCGCGAGCGCGTCGCGCAGCTGCTGGATATTATCCGTCCGGGGAGCCTGGCCCTCTATCTCCGTGCGCTCGCGTCCGTAGCGAATCGCGTCTATTTTGATATCAGTTCCGGCGGGCAGCGCCTTCCAGGCCGCGGCAAAGTTCGCGAGCGTCCCCTCCAGCGTCAACTGGACGCCGCCGCCCGTCAGGAGGCGCAGGCGCTTTGTAATCGCCGCGAGCGGACTGCGGCTGACCTCGCCCATCGCGAGCCGGTACACTTCGGAGGGCGCGGCGGCGAAAGATTCCGCCGTATATTTGTTCTGGATAAGCATAACGAGCGAAAGAAGAAAAAACGCGACTCCCGCCAGCGAGGCGATCCTGACGCCCCGAAAGGCGGTATTGAAAAAAGCCTCGTACCGCTCGGCCATCGTGGCTCCCCGGTTGGACAGGTCCAGATGCGCGAGCCCCGGCGCGGCGGCAAAGGTCGCGAGGGCGGCGCGCCGCAGTTCGCCGCGCGAGACGTCTTCCGCGTAAAAGAGGCGGACGTTCTCCGCCGCGATCTCTCTTCCGATCGAGGAGGCGTAACTGCGCATCCACTGCGCCAGCTCCTCCGCGCCGCCCTCGGAATCCGGAAAATAGCGGTAGAGCTGCGGCGTATAATCCTCAAACCACACGGCGCAGGAAGACTCCCCCTCCCGCCAGACGATGAGACCGTCGCCGCCGACCTCGGAGGCAAAGGCTACCGGAGCGGGCAGAAAGATGCTCTTGCCGCCCAACAGCGCCTCATATTCCGCGATCTCATCCTTTGAGACGAACCAGGCCGCGCCGCGCGTCAGGCCGGCCCTCTGCTCGGTGACCTGCGGCACCAGAGAGAGCATCGCCTCCCGCTCGCCAAGAATCGGCCTGAATGTGAGCGAGATTGCGTTACGCAGATTTACCTTGCGCCCAAAGGGAAAGGAGAAGGGAAAAACGGCGATCGTGCGAAAGGGAATAAAATAGGCCTCAGTCTCGCCGGCCAGCGGAAGCTCCCCTCTCTCACAGGACAGATGATAAAATTTTATTTTGTTTGAAGTCTTCGCGGGCTTTGCCGCCAAAGAAATCCTTTCCATTATCCCGCTACCCTTTATCAGCTTCGATCATTCCTCTCTGACGGAAAACCCTCTTGCCGGCTGCGCGCGATGAAGGAGTTTACTCCTCCCAGCTCACGATCCTGCACCTTTTGCCGCCGCGTTCCACGATCACTCTGTAATTCCTCGTATTGCCGGCCTTATCGCTGAGACTTGCCTCGAGCAGGAAATGCGTGCTCTCAAAGCCGATGACGTTGGCGAGCTTCGTCGCGAGCGCCGCGGGGAACCCCGGAACGCGCTTCAGGTCTTCCAGGCTCGTAAGCGGCGAGATGAGCCGCTGCGCCGAAATACTCTGCGCGTGCGACAGAGAAAGCCCGTCGTCGAGCTTTTCGATCATCTCCGGCGCCGCCACGTTGATGTTTATCTTCTGCCCGCCGGGGACGGTAAAATATTTCGCAAGTCCCCCCGGCTTGTCTTTCGCGCCCCACAGCACCCGGTCGTCTATCTCCGGCATCGCCTTGAGTTCGTTGATATCCGATATAAGCCTGTTGATATTGCCGTCGCGTTCCGCCCCGCCGAGCTTCTGGTTCTTGTCCTTATCGATAAAGTCAATCACCGCCGCCGCGAGCTGCGGCAGCTCCAGTTCCTCCCAGATGGCGTTCCACGCGGGCTCGTATTCCGAACGTATCGTAACGCCGTCGGGAAGCAAGAGTCCGTTCACGGATATTTTATCATTTAACGGCGTGATTTTTACGGAAACATCATAATCCCCAATTTCTATTTTCGTCAGCTGCCCCGGCGCGTAGAGCGGCTCGGTGAGGCTGTCGTATTTATTGGCGTCCGCCGCGATCTTCTGCCCGATCACGCCGACGGCGATCTCGGCGGCGCTGCGGAATTTCAAGATATTCTCCCGCGTGCCCACGCGGCGGGCCTCGGTGCGCGCAAACCAGGCGAAGGCCGTCGCCGCCGTGATGAGCAGCGTCGTGGAGAGCAGCACCGACACGAGGATAAAGCCGCTACTTCTCCGGCGCATGGGGGAACCTCTCGGTGTGCGAATAGCCGCCGTCTTTGGTGATGATCTCGGTTTTCAGCAGCCGGGGCAGCTTGCCGTCATACTCCTGCACCCATTTATCATTCTGCCAGGCGTAAAAACTCACCCCGACGGCGTCCGCGAGCACGAGCTTCGCCTCTTTGGGGTCGAGGCCGTCGGTGTTCACTTCCATCGGCGTCTCCGGCTCTGAGGGATTTCCCGACAAGTCGCCCGATACGACGCTTACCGACGGCACGTTGACCAGCACCCAGCGATAAAGCCCCGGCTTCGCGTTATTCAGAACGCCCTTGGTCACGACCTTATAGACCACCACGCCGACGTTTTTTCCCTCGTACTTCGGAGCGGCGCTCCAGATAACGAGGCGGTCGTCGGCCTGAGCCGACAGGCCGCTCTTGTGGACGATCTTAAACGTCGAGAAAGCGGGGTTGGGAATAACGCGGCGAATATCGGAATATATCTTCTCCGCCGCCGCCGCGGTATTGTGGGAGGCCCCCCACCGCATCTGAGCCTCCTCCAGCGAACGAATCGTGAAGACAAGCGGCGCCAGGGCGGCGGTCGCGATAATGCCGACCAGCCCTACGACGAGCATTATCTCGATAAGAGTAAATCCCCGGCGGGCGCCGCGCCTCATTACTATTTTGACAGCGGCCCCGCGTCGCCCGAGACGGGACGATAGGCCGAGGGATGCAGATACGCCGCAAGCTCGGAAAGCAGCCGCTGATTTCCCGTGCGCTGCGCAAGATTTACCAGCTCCAAAAGCTGTTTTGCCTGCGGCCGGGTCTTGAAGCTCCTGTAAAGCTGCTCGATGCCCGCGGCGAGGTCCTCCGGCTTCTTCGTCGCGTTCGCCACGGCGAGCAGATGATAGGCGAGCTGCTCGTTCGCCTCGTCCATCCCCATCAGGCTCCGCCGCGCCTCGTCGATCCGGTAGCGCTGCAGCGAGGCGCTCGTCGTCATCGAGGCCGCGCGCAGAGACTTATCGGCGCGGCAGCCGGAGTAAAGGAAAAGCATCCCCATCACGGCGACCGTCGCCATAAAAAATCCCAGCAGCCGGTAGATGACGTCGTGGCGGATTTCGCTGAACTTGACCGAAAGCGGCAGCAGCTGCCGGTTGGCGACCGCGAAGGCGAGCGAGAGCCAGATGACGTTCTCGATGCGGTGAAAGGGGCGGCTGAAAATCGCGTCGAACCAGATCAGATAGACGAAAGCGCAGCCCCACATCGCGGCGTAAGAGAGGTCCTTCTTCTGCGAGAGCGCGCGGACAAAGCTCCAGATCCACCAAAGCGCCGCCGAAAGCAAAATCAGCGCGCCAAAGACGCCGAACTCCGCGAGCCACTGCAAATATTCGCTGTGGGCCCAGTAAGTGAACTGCCACTTCAGCTCGGGGTGCTCCTTGAACGCCTCGCGCTGGCCGTCAAGATAATGCCACTTATAATGGCCGAGGCCGACGCCGGCGAAGGGGCGCTCCTTGAAGACATTCCAGCTCGTAATCCAGATTTCGCGGCGCGCGCCGAAATTCGTCGTGTTCAGCAGCATATCCGACGTCTTGTTTATCAGCGCGTAGGCGCGGCTCCAGCCGAAATAGCCCATGCAGATATTGACGACCAGCATCACGGCGACCAGCAGCGAGGCAAAGCCGACGCTCCTCAGCAGCCGCCGCGGCTTGCAGTTCCAGATGATGACAGAGAGGATGATCGTCCCCGTCATCAGCGAAAGCATCCCCGCGCGCGTCGTCGAATTCCACAACCCCCACGCGTTGAAGGCGAGCATAAAAAGATTGGCGCATCTTATCTTCCGATACCTTTTAGGCTCCGTCTCGGCAAGCTGAGAGTAGACCATGTGGAGAAAAATACCGTTCATCGCGGCCATCGCCATCCAGAGGCCGAACATCTCCTGCTGCCCCGTATTGCCGATATAATTCCCGGGGACGTTCATGATGAACCAGAAAGGAGCGTTCATCTCCCGGATGAGAAGCTCGGCGAAGACGATATTCAGCGCCGCGTTGAGGTTTGCGAGCCACAGCAGACAGCGCAGCGCCCTCTCGCCGGTGAAAAGGTTATAACTGAAAATATAGACGGCCAGCAGCGTCGCGAAAAAGAACCATTCCTTCATATAGGTGGAACGGGCGAAGATATCGGTCCACAACGGCTGCAGCGAGACAAAGGCCAGCAAAGAAAACCACACGCCGCCGAAAAGGTCGAGGCGAAACCCCGTGCGCTCCGCGCCGTAAATCGCTAAAATGGAGCCTCCGATCAGCGATATCAGGGCAACCGGCACCATCGTCCAGGCCCATTTCATGATATGCAGAGTGTCAAACCAGCTCACTCCCGAAAAAATCAGGTTCGGCAGCGCAAGCGAGATAAAAATCAGCGGATAAAAAATCCACCGCGGCACCAGCGGCACCGGACCGGCGCCAAGCAAGGTCCCTAAGCTTTTTTGCTCCGTAGTCTTCTTTTTGCTCGATATTTTCATCAGGAATCACCCATTTTCGCCGCGCCCCTCAAAGGGGGGCGCCAGCTTAGTATCCGCTGCTGTAACCGTTCTCAAACCGCGCGTATTCGCGGAAGAAGACGAGGTCGACTTTCCCGGTGGGGCCGTTGCGGTTTTTCGCGATGATGACTTCGGCCGTCGCGTCGTTCGTATCGTTCTCCTGCGCGTAGTAGGCCTCGCGGTAGAGGAAGATGACCATGTCGGCGTCCTGCTCGATCGCGCCGCTTTCACGCAGGTCCGAGAGCTGCGGTTTTTTCTTGTCCCGTTTTTCAACGTCGCGCGACAGCTGGGAGAGCGCGAGCACCGGCACTTTGAACTCGCGCGCGATGCTTTTGAGCGTGCGCGAGATCTCGGAGACCTCCTGGGTGCGGTTCTCTATCCGGCGCGCCGCGTGCATCAGCTGCAAGTAGTCGACGACTATCAGCCCGCGCCCCTCGCCGTGTTTCGCGAAAAAACGGCGGCAGCGTCCGCGCAGCTCCATCGTGTTCAGCGGCGAGCTGTCGTCGATGAACACGGGGCTCTTTTCAATCGCCGCCGCGGCGTCTTTCAGCCGTTTCCATTGTTCGTTCTGCTGGCGCTTCGTCTCAAAGAGCTCCCGCAGGTTGACCTTCGCCTCCGAGGAGAGCATTCTCTGCACGATCTGTTCCGCCGACATTTCCAGGCTGAAGACGAGGACGGGGATATTCTCCTGCATCGCGGCGTACTGCGCGATGTTGATCGCAAAGGCCGTCTTTCCCATCGAGGGACGCGCCGCGAGTATGTAAAGGCCGCCCGGCTGGAGGCCGGCGGACATGCTGTCAAAGTCTTTGAATCCCGAGGGGACGCCGGTAACGGCGAGGCCTCCGGCGAGGCGCTTTTCGATGTCGGCCATCGCCGAGATCAGCACTTCGCGCGTGGAGCGAATGTTGGTGGTCTTTCCCGTGCGCGCGATCTCGAAGACGCGCTGTTCCGCGGTCTCCAGCGCGTCGTCCACCTCGACGTCCTCGCTGAAACCCAGCTTCGAGATGTCGCTGCCGACGACGATGAGCGCGCGGTGTATCGATTTGTCGCGCACGATGCCGATGTGGTATTCGATATTCGCCGTCGTCGTCACCGATTCCATCAGCGAGGCGATGAAGGAGATTCCGCCAAGCCGTTCTTCAAGGCTCTGTTTTTTTATCTCATCCCTGAAGGTCAGGGAATCCACGGCGATGTTGCGCGCGGCCATCGCCTCCATCACCTCAAAGGCCCGGCGGTGGCGCGGATCGTAAAAATCCTCGGCGGAGAGCCCCTCCATTACGGCCGTCAGCGCCTCTGAGTCCAGAAGGCACGAGCCGAGGACGGACCGCTCCGCTTCGAGGTTGAACGGCGGTATTCTGTCTAAGCCGCTGCTGTTTTCCAAAGTTTACTCTGTCTCCACCTTGAGCGTCATCTCGGCTTCGACACCGGGATAGAGCTTGATCCTGAAGGTGTATGAACCGGCCTGTTTGATGGAGTCGTCCAGCTTGATGTCTTTCTTGTCTACCGCCGTCGCGAACTGCGCCGCAAGCGCCTCCGCGACCTGCGCCGAGGTGACGCTGCCGAAGAGTTTGCCGCCTTCGCCCGCGCTGACTTTCACGGATACCAGCTTGCCGCCGAGCTTTTTCCTCGTCTCTTCCGCGGCCTTCTGGCGCTTGTCGTCGCGCGCCTTCTGCGTCTTCTGGAGCTCCTGATATTCGCGGAGTTTTCCCGGCGTCGCCTCTTCGCCAAGGCCGCGTCCGACAAGGAAGTTACGCCCGTATCCGTCCGAGACCTCGACCAGGTCTCCCTTTTTGCCAACCTTTGCGACATCCTGTTTTAAAATGACTTTCATTTCTATTTCCTCCTTAATTTAATACGCTTACGCAGATCATACCAGATATCAAAGATGCCCACCATCGAGAGCACGTAGGACACCGGGGCGAAAAAGGCGCAGAAAAGCGTCAGCGCCGCCCGGACCGCCCGGTTGACTTTATAGGCGCTCATGAAATACCAGAGCAGCGAGAGCCCCTCGACAAGGAATATCCCCCGCAGCACCTCCATGAGGTTCAGCGAGAGCATCCGGTAAAGCCCCTCGTCGGGAAAAGCCTTAGAGGCCATATCGAGAATCAGCGCCGCAAGCAGCGCCCAGAAGATATTCTTGGGGAACCGCCAATAGGCAAACGGCGGCAGCGAGGGCAGTTTCACGCCGCCCGCCTTTCTGAAGTAGAGCCGCGTGAGCACATAACCCGTCATGGTGTCTGCCGCCGCGAAGAGGATCAGCATCGAGGGCATCATCAGTGAAACGGTCTGCGCCATCGCCTCCGCGTAGTTTTTTACGCTTTCGGGCGATAGCGAGACGCCGCCCTGCGATAACACGGAGGAGAGGGTCGCAACGATTCCCTGAGCCGCTTCTGGCGTTATCGCGAAGGGGTTGACTCCCGCCGCGTAGGTAAAGACTCCCATCAGCAGCATCTTCACCGCCACCGAGACGGCGACGGCAAAAATAACATAGTCCGCCCCGCTGCGCACTTTGACGAGCAGGATGCCCATCGCCAGCCCCAGCAGGCCGAATTCACAGGTATACATGAAGGCCGATACCGGCCCCATGAGCGCATAGACGAAGAGCGTCCCCAAAAGCGCGCCCAGCGACCCCTCGCGCACGCCCTGCCGGCATACGAGTATCATCAGCGGCGCGGGCGCGGCAAGAATGATGAAAGGCGACAGGAAAGCGACGTCTATGCCCGCCGCAAACAGCACAATGCTCAGCAGTACCCAGAAAAACCATTCAAAGACAACTTTACCCTTCACGTCAAACCTCCGCCAGTCCCCGTCAATTAAGGACCCTTTTAAACTCTCACATATTATAACAGCAGTTAAAAGGTTTTTTGGAAGAAGCGGCGATATCTTGCGCAGATTATCCGTATTCCCAAGGTAAAGCCGTCAGCATCCGGCACGCCTGACGCCCCTCAAGCGATTGATGAACAAATTAAGTTCGATTACGAAAGTCAAAGATTTTCTATCTCACTTATCACACAAAACCGGCGTTTTGGTTCTCCGCTTATAAAGGCCGATTTATTTTCGATAGGGTAAGGGATAAATGGGGGTTTGACGCGCTAGTTACAAAAAACAATCTGCTGTCAATTAGGCAGTTTCTGCTTAGATTTTGATCTTGGCTCCCTCGCTGAGGGAGCTGGCCCGTAGGGCCTGAGGGAGTTTTGACTTTGGTTTGATGTTTTTATCTTCTTTAAATTATGAAAACCTTAAGGTCAACGTCAAAACTCCCTCCGACCCGGCGAAAACCCGTCGCCGGCCCACCTCTGATGTAACTACCAGCCGATTCGCACAAATCAGAAAAACGCTGATTTGGCTCCCTGGCCGCCTACCTGAGGGAGGCTTTTAAGGCGCAAACCAAAAATCATTAAATACTCACAGATTGTTTTATTATTAAATACTGTCTTTAATTTATCTTTTATTCTCCTAAAAGAAATCAGCATTTACACTACTGCATTGCCAGCAGATTATTTTTTGTAAGTAGCACGCTAACGGAAATGCCGCAGCGTCTGTCTTTTGACTATCAAAAAGGCGCCCTCTTTGAGGGAGCTGGATCGGCGAAGCCGAGACTGAGGGAGTTTTGACCTTGGTTTTAATTTTGCTTTAGGGCCTTCTGTGGACTCTGTTAGGCGCGGAAACCGCGCCTAACAGAGTAACACTCCCTCCGACCCGGCGAAAACCCGTCGCCGGCCCACCTCCCTCGCGAGGGAGGCTTTAAAGGCGCAAACCAAAATCGTGGAATACCGGCAGATTGTTTTTTGTCACTAGCACGCCAAACCCCAATTTATCTTTTCCTCGCCCGAAGATAAATCGGCGTTTACGCTACTGCTTGACAGCAGAAAAATCGGCGCGAAGAAGTGTCGTAGGCTAAATAAGTCGGTCCCTGAGTACCGAAAGCCGTATTTTCATACGGCGATTGCAAGAAAATGTTCCCCGCCGTTAAGCGGGGAACATTTTCAGATTATCCATATTGCCGCGGCATGCGGATGCGTCTACCGCAGGACGCTCAGGGGCCGATTTATGACGCATACGGCGCTTATTCGCGCCGATTTCCTTTAGTCGGATGTAAAGGGCAGAAGCGCGATGAGCCTTGCGCGCTTGATCGCGCGCGTCAGCTGACGCTGATGCTTCGCACATGTACCCGTCACGCGGCGGGGGATTATCTTGCTGCGTTCCGTTATATATTTCTTAAGTTTGTCAATTTCCTTGTAATCGATATGCTCGACTTTATCTACGCAGAAATGGCATACCTTCGGCCTGCGCTTGCGGCGCTTGCGGTTGAATGCGTTTTCCATTGCCTGTCCACCTCTTTCTACTAGAACGGTATCTCTACGTCTCCCGACGATTCAGGGCCTCCAAGCTCCGAAAAGTCAAGCGGGAAATCATCCTCAAAGCCAGCCTCGCCTCTTAAGCTGCCCATATCGGGAGCCGCCATGGCGTCTGACTGCGGCTGCGGCGCGCGCCCGTAACCGGACTGCTGCTGGCCTCCGCCGTAACTTTGCTGCTGATAACCGCCCTGTTCGTCGCCTCTGCGCGGCGAACCAAGGAGAATGATGTTTTCTGCCACGACCTCCGTGACCCACTTATGCTGCCCGGTTTTGATGTCGTCGTAATCCCGCGTGCTGATACGTCCCTCTATCAGTATCTGGCTGCCTTTTTTCACATAACGCTCGCAAATGTCCGCAAGCGCCCCCCACACCGTTACCGGTATGAAATCCGTGTGGCTTTGCAATTCGCCGGTTACCTTGTTTTTCCACTGCCGCCCCGTCGCCAGACTGAATCTGGCAACTTTCTGCTTGTTGGGCGTAAAGCGGACGTCGGGATCGCGGGTTAATCTGCCTACCAGCACAACCTTGTTGAAATCTTTAGACATAAGGTCTACTTCTCCTCAAGGTTGACGACCATCTGCCGTACAACATAAGGTTTGAGGCTAAGGAGACGTTCCATTTCCTTAACCTGCGCGGGGTCGAGCTTAAACGTGTAGAGAGTGTAGAAACCCTCTAGCTGTTTGTCGATGGGGTAGGCAAAACGCTTTTTGCCCCAAAGGTCGATCTTCTCAACCTCTGCTCCCAAACCGCGCACGATCTCGGCCGTATCTTCGGACACTGTCTTATGATCCTCAATATCAGCCTTAAAAATTACAACCATTTCGTAAGACCGCACGTACTTCACCTCCTCCCTTTGGACTCTGGCCTCTTTCTTCTGAAAGAGGCAGGGAAACACACTGTTATATTGTACTTCAAGAACGGCTCTATGGCAAGCCGTCCTTTGAAGTTATCTCTATTTTGTAGATCCGGTCGCCGGACTGCACCAGGTTAAACTGCTCGGTGGCGAGGCGCGCGATGCCTTCCGGCGTGCTGTAGTAGCGGATGTCCTGCTTCAGCTTCTGCGTCCGGCGCTCTTCGCTTACCAGCTCCTCCATCCGCTTGTCCAGCGCGGCGGCGAGCACGTCTATCTTCTTGATCTCCTTGAAGAAGGAGGTGAGCAGCACCGCGATGAGAAAGGTTACCGCCGCTCCGAAGAGCACCCAGCGCAGTTTCGGCGCGTTCATCCCTGAGGCCGGACCAGCAGGCTGCCCTTACATCTTCTCGGGCGCGGAGACCCCGAGGATGCCGAGGGCGTTTTTCAGCGTGACGCGCGCCGCTTCCATGAGCAGTATACGGCTCTTCATCACGTTTTCCTCAACGCCGAGGATGCGCTGCGCGTTATAGAAGGCGTGGAAGGCTTCGGCAAGCTCCGTCGCGTAGTAGACGAGGCGGTGCGGCGCCGTCTCTTCGGCGGCTTTCGTTATCTCTTCGGGGAAACGCGAGACCGCCTTCGCGAGGTTGGTCTCCGTGGGGTCGGTCAGCAGTGAAACGTCAAAATCTTCCATCGACGGCAGCGGGATGCCGCGCTCTTCCAGCTCGCGTTTGATGCTGCATATACGCGCGTGCGCGTACTGGATGTAGAATACGGGATTCTCCGAGGAGGCTTTTTTGGCCAGTTCGAGGTCGAAATCCACGGTGCTGTCGCAGCGGCGGATGACGAAGAAGAGCCTGGCCGCGTCGCGGCCGACTTCGTCCATGATTTCGCGCAGCGTTACGATCGTACCGGCGCGCTTTGACATTTGCACCGGCTTGCCGTCGCGGAGAAGGTTCACCATCTGAATCAGCAGGACATCGATGCCGCCGTCGGGAAAGCCGAAGGCCTTGTTCACCGACCGGAGGCGCGGCACGTAGCCGTGATGGTCGGCGCCCCAGACGTAGATGTTTTTCTCAAAGCCGCGGTCGTATTTGTTTTTCAGGTAGGCGACGTCGGAGGTGAAGTAGGTCGGCATTCCGTTTGAGCGGATAAGGACGCGGTCTTTGTCGTCGCCGAACATCGTCGAGCGGAACCAGAGAGCGCCTTCGTCCTCATAAGCGTAGTCACGGTCTTTCAGCGCCTGCATCGCCGGTTCCACGAGGCCGTCGTCATAGAGCGATTTTTCCGAGAACCAGACGTCGAATTTAACGCCAAAGTCCTCAAGGTCCTTTTTTATCATCTCGAGGACCAGCTTGCCGGTCTCCTCGGAGAAGAAGGACAGCGTCTCGGCGAGCGGCTTCTGCGCGAGCGAATCGCCGTATTTTTCCACATAGACCTTCGCGATATCCGACATATAGTCGCCGCGGTAGCCGTCCTCCGGCATCGGCGCTTCGTCGGCGCGTCCGAGCGCCTCAAAGTAACGGGCCTGAGCCGATTTGCCGAGCAGCTCCATCTGGAGGCCGGCGTCGTTTATGTAATATTCGCGCTCCACGTCATAACCGGCAAAGTCCAGCAGCGCGGCCGTTATATCGCCTACCGCCGCGCCGCGGCCATGGCCCATGTGCAGCGGCCCGGTCGGGTTGGCGCTGACAAATTCTACCTGAACGCGGCGTCCGGCGCCCACGTTGACTCTGCCGTAGCGGTCGCCCTTTTCGATGGCGTTTTTCACCGTCTCCGTCACCCAATCTGCGGAGAGGGTGAAGTTCATGAATCCGGGCCCCGCGACTTCGGCCTTTTCTATCACCGAATCTTTCGGCAGTTTCGCGATAATCTCATCGGCAAGGTCGCGCGGCTTTAAGCCAAAGGGCTTCGAGAGCTGCATCGCGATATTGGTCGCCCAGTCGCCGTGCCCTTCCTGACGGGGACGTTCAAGGCGCACGACGAAGCCCTCCGGTATCTGGTAGTCTTTTTCGGCGGCTACGGCTTTCACCGCCGTATCAAGCGCCAGCTTCAGTTCGTCTGTCATGTTCTGCAAATCCGACCACTCCTTATCTGTAAACTTGTTTAACAATATCTCGTATGCGCTCTGCGCGCAAAATTATCATAAGACGGCCCGGCCGCAGGCAAACGGGCGGCCGACAGGCTTTTTCGGCCGTTTTTGCCCGGCGGAGCTTTATTTTCTAAAGGGCAGGTCCAGCACCGGCCACCGCAGCGAGGCGGCGAGCTCTTCTCTGAGGACCTGCGCCAGCGCGCCGTCGATCTCACGGCTTTTTACTACCCAGGTGCTGTCCGCGAGCAGCTCGGCCTTTTTCGGCCAGTGCGTGATCGTCTCTTTGAGCACCGCCTTCGTGCCGGTGCCCAGCTGTTTGAGCGGCGGCGTTTGCAGCATCCGGAATCCGCCCGGCATCGACATCCGCACTTTTTGGTCGATGATGAAGGGGAAGCGCAGCGTATATTGTTTTTCCCTGCCGATCATCTCGCTGACCAAAAGCGGAATGCCGCCCGGCAGCCGCAGCAGCATGCTGCCGCCGTGAATGATCCCCGGAACGCATTTTACGCCGAACGAAAGCTTATAGCCGGCCGCGAGCGGCTCGACCGCCGTCGGGACGACCTCCATGCCCGGTATCGCGAAGTTTATCCGCGTCATGAGGAACGCGCCTATCCTGTTCAGGGACGGCACGGCGTTGCCGGAGAAGAGGTCGCTCCAGCCGCCGGTCACCGTTACGTCAAGCGTCCCCGCGGCTTTGCCCTGCTCGTCGAGTTTGAGCCGCCACAGAAGCGCCAGACGGTTATCGGAGGACGCGCCAGACGGAAGTTTTTTCGCCGCGTATTCGTCGTCGTTTTTCAGCCCGTAGATCTCCGAGCCGGCGACCAGCGAGGGCACGCGCCCCAAGGTGAAGGGGAGTCCCGCTCTGAAATACGACGGTTTCGCGCCCTCTCTTTGTTTCAGCTCCAGTATCGGATAGGCGAAGAGCGTGGTCGAGGCGGGAGCGGCGGCGTCAAGCGGCATTTTCGCCTCCCACCAGAGCGACGCCGTCCAGCCCTGGGAGGCGAGCCACTTGTTAAGCAGCAGCGTCTGTTCCCACGGCGTCCACGGCCCTTCCGGAGGAATCTGTTCCGCCGGGCGGACCCAATTTTCCGGGTAGCCGCTCAACGTGCGTTCAGGAGCGCAGACCCATTCGATCAGCCTCGCCCCGGAACGCGCCGCGTCGCCCTTCATCGAGAGGGGCAGAGGCAGGGACGGCATCGAACGCGCCGTTTCGTTCAGCACGCGGAGGCTCTGCGTTACGCCCTTTTTCGAGCTGAACGAGAGCATCGGGCGCTCATTGATGACGAAGCCCTCCCCGTGCCACGGCAGCTGGTTCATCACCTGCCAGCGGTAGCGCTGGATATTGTTCTGCTTCGTGACGACAGGTTCTTTCATGTCCCTGCCGATCCAGAATATTTCCATGCCGTCGGGAAGCTCGACGCTGACGTTCTGTTCCCAGATCGGCAGGCTGCCGGCCATATTTATCGTTTCGTCCACGCCGTAGCGGTCCGCGCGCTTTTCTCTGACGACGATGACGACGGCGCGTCCGACGGTGTCGTCGGGCACGGTGACGACGTTCGCCGCCGCCCCGCCGGCGAGCTTCTCCTCCGTTACCGGCAGAGAGCCCTCTTTCATGCCGGTCATCGTGTTGTACCAAGCCGCCTCTTCAATGGCGAGCGAGCCGTTCGCCGGCACCGGATAACGGAGCGTCTTCCAATCCTCCGGCACCCGTTCCCCCATCATGACGATGGTGCAGCGCAGGGTCTCCATCGAACCGTCCGCGAGCATCCGTGATTCGTTGTTGCGGAGCCAGACGACCGCGCTGTTCTCTCCGAAGGTTTCCAGCGACGGAACCTCTTTTTTCAGGCGGGCGATTTCGTCCCCGCTGTTCCACGCGTAAGCGGCGTTTGAGGAGACAAGCAGCAGCACGGCCATAAAGAGAACGGCTTTTTTGAAGAAATTATCCGTCATTTCGCGCCTCCCGAATTTATTTGTTTTTTCCGCAGCATTGTTTATATTTCTTGCCGCTGCCGCAGGGGCAGGGGTCGTTGCGTCCGATTTTGATCTCGTTTACGATAGGCTGCGTCTTGTGGGCGGTGGCCAGAGCGCCGGGGTTTTCCATCTCGTCGCTGTAGGTGCCGCCGGTGGCCGCGGGAATGTCCAAAGCGTCGCGGCTTTCGCGCCATTTTTTACTGCGCTCTTCCCTTTCAGGCTCTCTGGTGACGACCGAGACGCGCAGGGCAAATTCCGTGATGCCCTCGCGCACCTGGTTCAGCATCTCCTGGAAGAGGTTGAACGACTCAAACTGATACTCGATGAGCGGGTCCTTCTGGCCGATGGCGCGCAGACCGATGCCGCGGCGCAGCTCGTCCATCGCAAGCAGGTGCTCTTTCCAGTTTTTATCGAGCACCTCGAGGAAGATATATCTGTATATCTGTTCCGAGAGCGCCTCTCCGAGTTCCTGCGTCTTTTGGTTGAAGCGCGCGCGTATCTCTTCGACGATCTTCGGGCGCGCCTCTTCAAGCTCGACCTCCGCCTGCACTCCGTCAAGATGGCGGGCGATGCCGGGCCAGAAGAGAGCGTTCAGGCGGACGCTGACAGATTTCACGTCCGGCTCCTCGGCGCTCTTGTCGGCAAAGATTTTATCAAGCTGCGCCTGGGCCGTGTCTTCAAGCACCCCCAGCGTGCGCCCGATAATGTCCTCGTCTTCGAGTATCTCCGCGCGCTCTCCGTAGATGGCCTCGCGCTGGCGGTTCATCACATTGTCGTAGGACAGGAGCTGTTTGCGGATGTCGAAATGCATCTCCTCGACCTTTTTCTGGGCGTTTTCGATCGCCTTGGAGAGCAGCGGATGCTCTATGGATTCGCCCTTCTCCATGCCGAGTTTGTCCATGATGCCGGAGATCCGGTCGCCGCCGAAGAGGCGGATGAGGTCGTCCTCAAGGGCGATGTAAAAGCGGCTCTCGCCGGGGTCGCCCTGGCGTCCCGAACGTCCGCGAAGCTGGTTGTCTATCCGGCGCGACTCATGGCGTTCGGTGCCAATGATGCGCAGGCCGCCGGTCTCGATCACCTTGTCATGCTCCTCGGCGCAGACCTTCTTATACCGGGCGAGGGTCTCGGCGTAAAGCTGAGGCTCCGCCGCCGGGTCTATCTCCTGCTTCTCAAGCTCCTCGCGCGCGAGGAATTCAGGGTTGCCGCCAAGGACGATGTCGGTTCCGCGGCCCGCCATGTTGGTGGCGACGGTCACCGCGCCGAGGCGTCCCGCCTGAGCGACGATCGAGGCTTCCTTATCGTGAACTTTGGCGTTGAGGACGTTATGCGGTATCTTGCGCACGCGCAGCAGCTTGCTGACCCGCTCCGAATGCTCGATGGAGGCCGTGCCGATCAGGATCGGCTGCCCTTTGGCGTGGAATTCGGCGACTTCGTCGGCCGCCGCGGTGTATTTTTCGTCGGCCGTCTTGTACACGGCGTCGGGCTGGTCGGCGCGGATCATCGGCCGGTGCGTCGGAACCACGATGACCTCAAGCCCGTATATCTCTTTGAACTCTTCCGCCTCCGTCAGCGCGGTGCCGGTCATACCCGCGAGTTTTTTATACATGCGGAAGTAGTTTTGCAGGGTGATCGTGGCCAGCGTCTGATTCTCGCGGCCGACCTTCACCCGCTCTTTCGCCTCGATAGCCTGATGGAGCCCGTCGGAATAGCGGCGGCCGAACATCAGGCGGCCCGTGAATTCATCGACGATGACGATCTCCCCGTCCTTGACGACATAGTGCACGTCGCGCTGGAAGAGATGGTGCGCTTTCAGCGCCTGCACGATCTTGTGCGAGAGCGAGGAGTTCGCGAAGTCGGTGAAGAGGTTCGGCAGCTTCATAATGCGCTCGGCTTTGGCAATGCCGGCCTCGGTGAGCGCGAGGTTGCGCTCCTTTTCGTCAAGCTCGAAATCGGCGCCTTTCGCGAGTTCGCGGGCGACGCCGTCGGCGACGCGGTAGGGTTCCGTATCGTCTTCAGAGGGGCCGGAAATTATCAGCGGCGTTCTCGCCTCGTCTATCAGTATGGAGTCGACTTCGTCCACGATGCAGAAGAAGTGGCCGCGCTGTACCTGCTGCTCCTTCTGAATCGCCATGTTGTCGCGCAGGTAGTCGAAGCCAAACTCGCTGTTCGTACCATAGGTTATGTCGCAGCGGTAGGCGGCGGCGCGCTCCTCTTCGGGCATGAAGGGCGAAATCACACCCACCGACAGCCCCATTCCCCGATATACGGGGCCCATCCATTCGGCGTCGCGCGCGGCGAGGTAATCGTTCACGGTGATGACGTGGACGCCCTTTTTAGCGATGGCGTTGAGCGCCACCGCAAGCGTCGCGACAAGCGTCTTTCCCTCGCCCGTCTTCATCTCGGCGATATTGCCGTCGTGAAGCGCCATACCGCCGATAAGCTGCTCTTTAAAGTGACGCAGGCCCAGCGTGCGCTTCGAGACTTCGCGCACCCGCGCGAACACCTCTGGCAGGATATCGTCAAGAGATTCGCCGTTGTCAAGCCTCTCTTTGAATATCGCGGCGGACTGCGCCAAGTCCTCGTCGGAAAGCTTTTCAAGCTCCGCCTCGTAGGAATCGATTATCTCAGTCCTTTTCTCATACTTGGCGATCGCCCGGTCGTTCGGGTCAAAGCCAAGCGCCTTTATTACACCATTCAGAAATCCCATCTATAATTTTCCACCTTTCAGGCGGCACAACACAACTTGCCGCACATTTCATGCGTTCCATATCAGGTGATTATATACTTATATATATAGTGAAGTCAAAATATTTTGTACTGAAAGAGCGCCGCCGGGGGGCGGGAACAGCGCAGGGCTTTAGCCATAAGCCAAAGCCCTGCCGCCTTTGCAGATCTGTTTTTAAACCGCCGCTCGCGCAAGCGGCGTCTATTTCTTCTTGCCGCCGAGATAGGCCGCCTCGATCTCCGGATTGTGCAGCAGATCGTTCGATTGGCCTTCCATCACGATCTTGCCGGTCTGGATGACGTAGGCGCGGTGCGAAAGCTGCAGAGCCTTTCTGGCGTTCTGCTCGACGATGAGGATCGTCATGCCGAGCAGTTTGTTGATTTCGGTAAGCTCTTTGAATATCTCGCTGATGATGATCGGCGCGAGGCCAAGCGAGGGTTCGTCAAGCAGAAGGACGCGGGGCTTCGCCATCAGCGCGCGGCCGATTGCGAGCATCTGCTGCTCGCCGCCCGAGAGCGTCCCCGCGTACTGATTTTTACGTTCGAGCAGACGGGGGAAGAGGTTAAAGACCTCATCCTTTTGTTTTTCTATCTGGCTTCTGTCAGACAGCGGAAAAGCTCCCATATCAAGGTTCTCCAGGACGGTCAGCGGGGCGAATACCTTACGTCCCTCCGGCGACAGGCTGACGCCGGCCGAAACTACCTGATAGCTCTTCGCCGGCAGCGCTTTGCCCTCCAGCAATATCTGCCCGGAGGCGCGCGGGACGCTTCCCATAATGGCGTTCATCATTGTGGACTTGCCGGCGCCGTTGGCGCCGATGACGGCGACGATTTCGCCCGCGTAGACGTCAAGCGAGGCTCCCTTGAGCGCCTGAATCGCACCATAGTTCACCACAAGGTCCTTCACGGAGAGGATGGGCGTTCTCTCTTCCATAGCTACTCCTCCTCTCCCAGGTAGGCTTTGAGGACTTCTGGATGATTCTGTATCTCATCCGGCGTCCCCTCGGCGATCTTCGCACCGAAGTTCATGCAGACGATGTGCGGACAGATCGCCATGACCATGTCCATGTGGTGCTCGATGAGCAGAATTGTAAGGTTGAAATCTTTGTGGATGTTGGTGATAAGGTGGTTGAGCTGCTCGACCTCTTCCGCGTTCATACCGGCGGCCGGCTCGTCCAGCAGCAAGAGCTCGGGCTTGAGCGATATGGCGCGGGCGATCTCCAGACGGCGCTGAAGCCCGTACGGCAGAGTGCCGGCGGCCTGGTCTGCGCGGCTGTCGAGTCCGACGCGCTTCAGAAGCTCCATGCTCTCTTCGCGGGTCTGAGCCTCCATCTTCTTCCAGCGCCCGGTATGAGTGACCGCCTCCGCGAAGGAGTACGGATAATGCTGCTGCGCCGCGGTCATGACGTTCTCGAGCACCGTCGAGGCCGCGAAAAGGCGCAGGTTCTGGAAGGTACGGGCGATGCCGAGGCGGATGACCTGGAAGGTCTTGAGCTTGTTGAGGCTCTGCCCCTTGAAGCTTATCGCGCCGCTCGTAACGTCATAGACGCCGGTGACGAGGTTGAAGATCGTCGTCTTTCCCGCGCCGTTCGGACCGATAAGCCCGGCAAGTTCGCCTTTGCCGATCATGAAACTCATATCACGGACGGCCTGCACGCCGCCAAATGCCTTATTTACATCTTTAAGTTCAAGTACGGGGGTAGTCATCAGCGGGCTCCCTCCTCTGCGGCGTCAGACTTTTTCTTCCTTGAAAAAAGTTTGTTTATATATGCCTTGGTCAGCTCGTTCGTG
Source organism: Synergistota bacterium (assembly GCA_023450745.1). Classification (GTDB taxonomy): domain Bacteria; phylum Synergistota; class Synergistia; order Synergistales; family Synergistaceae; genus Cloacibacillus. The sequence goes on along the minus strand of JAEXGR010000032.1, from coordinate 46,160 downwards.
CCCATGATGCCCTCGGGACGGAGGACCATGACAAGTACGAGCACGAGCCCGTAGATGAGCATACGGTACTGCGATATCGGGCGGAAGAGCTCCGTCACGAGCGTCAGGATCGTCGTGCCGATCAGGCAGCCGCTCATCGAGCCGAGTCCGCCGAAGACGACGATGGAGACAAGCTCCGTCGACTTCGCCATGTCAAACATAACCGGCTGTATAAATGACATGAATCCCGCCAGCAGCGCGCCGGAAACTCCGCAGTAGAAGCCGGATATCGCGAGGCTCAGAACGCGGAAATGGGGCGTGTTGAACCCCAGCAGCGAGGCGGCGACGTAGTCGTCGCGGCAGGCCTTGAAGGCGCGGCCATAACTGCTGTAGACGAGAAAGAACATCCCCACGGTCATCACAACGAGGAAAATGAGCGCCACCGGCATGGTCGTGAAACCGTCGATGCCCGGGTAGCCGCGCGCTCCTCTTGTAACTGAGTTCCAGTTTTCGATGACGAGGCGTATCGCTTCGCCGAGTCCGAGCGAGACGATCGCGTAATAGTCGCCGACGAGCTTAAGCGTCGGCAGACCGATCAAATAGGCGAATATCATGGCCAGCACGCCGCCCGCCACGATCGCGACTATGTAATGCACGCCGTATTCAACTGTAAGTATCGCCGCGGTGTAGGCCCCGATGGCCATATACCCGGCATGTCCGAGCGTGAAGATACCCGTGAAGCCTGTAAAGAGCGACACCCCCAGGGCAGCTATGCAGTTGACGGCAAGCAGCGTAATTATACCTCCAGCATAACCTTCCATGTTGAGCCCCCCTACACTTTCTCGCCGACGGACTTGCCAAAGAGTCCGGTCGGGCGCACTATCAGCGTGATGATGAGAATGCCAAAGACGACGAGGTCGCGGAACTGGCTTGAGATGAAGCCCGCCGTCAGCATCTCGGCCAGGCCGAGGATGAGGCTGCCGACGACCGCGCCCGGCAGCGAGCCGAGACCGCCGATGACCGCCGCGACGAAGGCCTTGGTGGTGATCATCCCCAGCTGGGGATAGAGCGTGTAGCGGACAGAGAGGAAGATGCCGCCGACTCCGGCAAGAAGTCCGGCGACAAAGAAGACGATGCCGATAAGACGGTTGACGTTCACCCCCATGAGCCCCGCCGTTTTCAGATTATAAGAGGCGGCGCGTATCGCAAGCCCCCACTTCGTCTTTACGAGGAAAAGCTGGAGTCCGACAAGGAAGACGACGGCCGTCACGAGCGAGAGAATGTCAAAAGCGCTGGTAGTGGCGATACCGAAGAAATTTACCGGATCAGTCGGGATCACGGGAGGCAGGGCGCGAAAGCGTCCGCCGACAGTAACCACGAAAATATTCTCGATTACGATGCTCATCCCCATCGAGGCGATCAGCATATAAAGGGTTATCGGCGTGCGTTCCCTGATGGGGCGGTATGCGAGGCGCTCGACCACAATGGCCGAAAGTCCCGCGCCGATGAGGGCCGCCAAAGAAGCCAGCCAGATATTCATGCCTCCGGAACGGAGGGCGAAATAGCATATATAACCGCCGATGACAAGGAATCCGCCGTGAGCGAAGTTTGAAAACAGAAGTACTGAATATACCAACGAATAGCCGACTGCGATGAGCGCGTAGACAGAGCCGAGAGATAGTCCGTTAATCAACTGCTGGATAAAGGTCTCCAAATTACAACACCTCAACCTTTCCTGGTGCCCAGTTCATGGGCCTTTTTTGAAAAGATGCCCAAGGTCCGGCAAAACGGACCCTGGGCAATGTGCGGTTAATGATTTATTTCGGCTCTACCTTCTTGTAGAACTGTGTTTTGAGGTTGTCATCGACCTTGAGTATTACCCCAGCCTTATTGAGGGGGTTGTGATCCTTGGGATCGATCGTGAGGGTGGCGTGGGTGAGCTTAAGTCCCTTTGTATCTTCGAGAGCCTTCGCGATCGCGGTGCCCTCAGCCTTGCCGGCGCGCTTGATGGCGTCCATTACCCAGCGCATCGCGTCGTAAGCCATCGTTCCGTTGACGAATTCTTTGCAGTCGTCTTTGTACTCTCTCTTGTAACGCGCGAAGATCGGCTTCATTCCGGGGTCGTCGAGGTAGGTATGGTTGATCCAGTAGGTCCCCTTCATCGAGTCGCCGGCGATCTCGTTCATGAATTCGCCGTAGCCGTCGCCGCCGATGATCGTGATGTTCATTCCGAGTTCCTTAGCCTGCTTGATGATGAGGGCCATGTCTTTGCCCATACCCGGCAGGAAGAGGACGTCGGCGCCGGAATTCTTGATCTTTGTCAGCTGAGCGCGGAAGTCAACGTCCGTCTCACGATAGCCTTCGTCAGCCGCGATTTTGCCGCCGAGCTTTTCGTAGTTCTTAATAAAGAACTCGCGAAGTCCGTGCGCATAGTCGGAACCGACGTTGTAAAGGATGGCGGCTTTCTTCTTGCCGAGATCCGTATAGGCGAGGTCGGCGCCCAGAGCTCCCTGATAGGGGTCGGTGAAGCAGATACGGAATGAATAGGGGCGAACCTTGCCTTTGTTGTCGACCGTCACGAGGGGGTTCGTGCCGACTGTCGAAATCTGCGGGGTCTTGCCCTTGTCTACGATCGGCGCCGTCGCGATGTTGATGCCGCTGGAGTTGGCTCCGACGATGACGCAGACTTTGTCATTCTCTATCATGCGGCGTACCGCGTTGACCGCGTCTTCATTGCGTGTCTTGGTGTCGTAAGCCACCAGTTCGATAGGACGGCCGAGAAGTCCGCCGGCTTTGTTGATGTCATTGACTACCATCTTGGCCATATTGACTTCTGTCTGTCCGTAGGCGGCGTAGTCCCCGGTGAGCGCCGCGAGGTAACCGATCTTAATCGGTTCGGCCGCGAACGCGGCCCCGGCTGCGAAAACGACGATGATGAGAGCTAGTAAAGCTAGTACTTTTCTCAATATAGTGCACCTCCATATTGTATTGTGTATCAGCTGATCGCTTCACTTATTTTATAGTTATGTCAGGGAAATGTAAAGGAAAACCGCCTTGGTTAATTTAGTTAATTAAATTTTTTGAATTGAACGCCAGATAGAGTTCATTTTTGGACAAAATGGGCGGCGGTTAAACAACAGCGCCGCCCGTAACCGTTTGCTATTTAACCTTTTTCCTCACTGCCCAAACGTCCATAAAAAGGGCGCGGCACGTTTCGCTGGCGTCCGGCACAAAAAAAGCTCCTCTCCAAACAACAAAAAAGAGCTTTCCATATTTACCGCGGAAAGCTCTTTTTGATATTTATCTTTATCTGTTCATTCCTCAGGCGTTTACCTGCTGGCCGCCCTCTTTTGCGAGTTCTTTCAGCAGTTCGCGCTCTTTGGCGGTGAGGCTCTTCGGAACTTTGACCTTCACCAGAATGTTCATGTCGCCGCTGCCTTTGCCTTTAAGGCGCGGCATTCCGCGCCCGCGGATGCGCAGCTTCGAGCCGGCCTGCGTTCCCGCCGGGATGTCCAGCTTCTCCATGCCGTCAAAGGTTTCGACTTTTACCTCGCTGCCGAGCGCCGCCTGCGGGAATGATATTTCCACCGTCGTATTGAGGTCGTCGCCCTTGCGCGTGAACCGGCTGTCGGGCATCACCTCCGTGAGGATGAAGAGGTCGCCCGCGGGGCCGCCGTTGACCCCCGCCTCGCCTTTGCTCGAGACGCGGAGCCTCGTGCCGGTATCCACGCCCGCCGGGATTTTGACTTCCACGTTCTGGACGCGCTTGACGCGTCCCTTTCCGCGGCACTCGGTGCAGACTCTGTCGACGGTCTTGCCCTTGCCGTGACAGGTGGTGCAGGTAACCGTCTGCTGCATCTGCCCGAAGGGGGTGTTTACCACCTCGTGCATCTGGCCTGTGCCGTGACAGGTGGGGCAGGTCTCGACCTTGCTGCCCGGCTCGGCGCCGCTGCCGCCGCAATGTTTGCATGTATCGAGGCGCGGAATCTCAAGCTTGCGCTTGAGCCCCCGGTATGCTTCCTCAAGGGTGATCTTGACGGTGGCCTCGAGGTCCGCCCCCCGGCGCGGCGCGTTCGGGTTTGCGGCGCGCCGGCCGCGGCCTCCGCCGAAGCCGCCGGCCCCGAAGAGGTCGCCGAAGATATCGCCGAGGTCTTCCTGCGTAAACGTCTGTCCCTGTCCGCCGAAGCCTCCGAAACCGCCCGCGCCGCCGAAGCCGCCTGGCGGCATGTCCCCCACATAGCCGAACTGGTCGTACTGCGCCCGTTTTTTCGGGTCGCTCAAGACTTCGTTCGCCTCGTTGATCTCTTTGTATTTTGCCTCCGCCTCAGCGTTGCCCGGGTTCGCATCGGGATGGTATTTCCGCGTCAGGGTACGGTAGGCCTTTTTTATTTCGTCAGCCGATGCTCCCCGGCCAACACCCAATATTTCGTAATAGTCTTTTTTACCGGGAGCAGCCATCAGCGCTTCACCTCGCCATAAGATTTAAAGTCTGGCCGCGCCTTAAAAACCGTTTAACACAGAATACACGGAAACGCGCGTCCTTTACCATTTGCCGCACAGGATTATACACCTGTGCGGCTATTTGTCAAGATTAGTTAAAAAATTTTGAACCGCCGGTGCGGCGTTAGTTCATTTTAGAAGCGCCTGCCGCGGAGATTCGCCTCGCGGCGGGCGCTTTAATGATTTTTAATGGAATTAATTATCTTCCTCGTGGAATTCGGCCTCTACGGTCTCGCCGTCTGGCCCCTCCTCCGGCGGCGTCTGCTGCGCGCCGGCTCCCGCCGCCGCGCCCGCGCTCTGGGCCGCCTGGGCAAGGACGTTCATCTCGTCCATCAGCTGTTTCGACTCGGCCTTTATCGCCTCGGCGTCTTCGCCGCTCATCTTCTCGCGGACCTTGGCGATCCTGTCGTTGACTTTCGCCTGGGCCGCCGCGTCCGCGGAGCCGGATTCCTTCACCAGTTTTTCGGCCTGGTAGACGACGGACTCCGCCTCGTTGCGCGCCTCGATGAGCTCTTTGCGCTTCTTGTCGGCGCTTTCGTTGATCTCGGCGTCGCGGCGCATCTTTTCGATCTCCTCGTCGCTGAGGCGCGAGGACTGAATCGTGATGTTCTGCACCTTGCCGGTCGCCTTGTCTTTGGCGGTGACGTTGACGATGCCGTTGGCGTCGATGTCGAAGGTGACCTCTATCTGCGGGATTCCGCGCGGCGCCGGTTTGATGCCGTCAAGGAAGAAGCGTCCCAGCGAAACGTTGTCTCCCGCCATCGCGCGCTCGCCCTGCAGGACGTGAATTTCGACCTGGGGCTGGTTGTCGGCCGCCGTCGTGAATACCTGGCTCTTTGAGACGGGGATCGCCGTGTTCTTTTCGATGATTTTCGTAAAGACGCCGCCGAGCGTTTCCAGCCCGAGCGAAAGCGGCGTAACGTCGACGAGGACGATGCCCTGCTGCTCGCCGGAGAGGATCGCGCCCTGAATGGCCGCGCCCATCGCGACGCATTCGTCGGGGTTGATGCCCTTGCTCGGCTCTTTGCCCATGATCTCCTGCACCAGTTTCTGTACCATCGGCATACGGGTGGAGCCGCCGACAAGGAGGATTTTGTTGATCTGCGAGGGTTCGAGGCCGGCGTCCTTCATTGCCGTCTTGACGGGAGCGATCGTCCTGTCGAGCAGGCTGCGCGTGAGGTCTTCAAATTTCGCGCGGGTCAGCTTGAGCTCAAGGTGCTTCGGGCCGTTCGCGTCGGCGGTGATGAAGGGGAGCGAGACCGTCGTCTCCTGCATCGAGGAGAGTTCTATCTTCGCCTTTTCCGCCGCTTCGCGGAGGCGCTGCGAGGCCATCTTGTCTTTCAGAAGGTCGATGCCGTCGCTCTTTTTGAATTCCCCGGCAAGCCATTCCACGACGGCGTTGTCCCAGTCGTCGCCGCCCAAGAGGTTGTCACCCGCTGTGGAAAGGACTTCGAAGACGCCGTCGCCAACGTCCAGGATCGAAACGTCGAAGGTGCCGCCGCCGAGGTCGTAGACCATGATCTTATGGTCGCCCTTTTCAAGGTTCACGCCATACGCGAGGCAAGCCGCCGTCGGTTCGTTGATGATGCGCAGGACGTTGAGTCCCGCGATGGTCCCGGCGTCTTTCGTAGCCTGGCGCTGCGCGTCCGTGAAGTAGGCCGGGCAGGTGATGACGGCATCCGTCACCGAGGCGCCGATGTATTCTTCCGCGTCCTTTTTAAGTTTTTGCAGGATCATCGCCGATATCTGCTGCGGCGTGTAGTTCTTGCCGTCTACGGTCACCGTTTTATCGCTTCCCATCGCGCGCTTGATCGAAATTATCGTGCGGTCGGGGTTGACGATCGCCTGGCGTTTCGCAAGCTGCCCGACGAGGATCTCGCCGTCTTTTGTAAAGGCTACGACCGAGGGGGTCGTACGCTGTCCTTCGGGGTTCGGTATTACCGTGGCGTTGTCTCCCTCTTTTACCGCCACGCAGCTGTTAGTGGTTCCAAGGTCTATTCCAATAACTTTTCCCATAATCCATTCCACCTTTTAATAATGATTATTTATCTGTATCATCCGGCATCTATTTTTCTATAGCTGCCTTTCTGTTGCTTCCGTTTTATTGCTTAATCGGCTTTAGGCCTCATTCGCACTTAGCCGTTGTACTTGCCGACTCTTACCTGAGGGGCCTTGAGCACCCGCCCCGCGAGCTTGTAGCCGCGGCAGATGGCTCCCGTGATGTGCCCGTCTTTTGCGGCGTCGTCCACCGGCTCCATATATACCGCCTCGTGGAGGGCGGGGTCGAATTCTCCCTCCGTCGAGATAAATTCGAGGCCCAGGCGGCCGAGTCCGTCCGCAAACTGTTTGATGACCATCGCCATGCCCTTTGCGAGGCTGCTCTCTTTATCCTCCACCGCCGCGGCGATCCTTTCAAGGTTCTCGAATACCGGCAGCATTTCATTTATCGCCTGTTCGGCGGCCAGCTTCGCGTTGTTTTCGCGATCCCGCTCCATGCGGGTGCGCAGGTTGAAATAATCAGCCCGGCCTCTGGCGACCTCTTCTTTCAGTTTGCGTATCTCTTCCTTCAGCGGCTCGCACGCGCCGGACTCCGGCTCCGGCGCGCCCTCTTCGGCCGGCTGCGCACAGGTAAGCTCCGGGTCTTCTTTCATCTGCGGCTCGCCGCAATGCGGCTTTTTCTGCTCATCCATATCTTCAGTCTCCTCTTTCGCCTGATTCGGAGTCCAGCTTGCGCAGCACTCCGTCTATCGCGGTTATTACTTTTTCGTAGTCCATTCTCTCAGGGCCGATTACGCCGACGACGGCCTTCTGCCCGCCGGCCTCTCCGGTGGCGGCGACGAGCGCCGAGCTTTCCATTCCGGGAAGCCCGTTTTCATCGCCGATCATGATGTTCATTTCATTCAGCGAACACCGGTTGACCAGCGCCGTCATGTTGCTCTCCTCTTCGATAAAGGAGCAGAGCGCCTGAATACGCCCCAAGTCCTGAAAATCCTGCAGCTTCATGATCTGGCTCACCGAGCCCGTAAAAATCTTCGTCTTCGGAGCGCCGAGAAGTTTGTCTATCTCAAGCAGGGCCTGACTGCATGCCTCGCGATAGCTGCTGATCTCTTCCGTCAGCTTCGCCTTCAGAGAGTATTTGATGTCGCTCCAGGCACAGCCTGAAAAACAGTTCAGCTTGGCGGCCAGTTCGTCGAGCTCCTCCTGCGGCATGTCCACCGGCATATCGATGAATTTCTGATGGACGAGCCCTCCCTGGAGCACCACCAGAAGCAGCACCCGACGCTCGTTCATCCGCACAAAGCTCACATGATGAAAGCGGACCGTGTCAAGCGGCGTAATGGCGGCGATCCCGACATAGTCGGAGACGCGGCTCAGCATTTCGGAGGCTGATTCCAACACTCTCCCGAGCCCCTGCCGGTGTTCCATCATCTTTTTTAGTAATTTTACAGAGGGGCCGGCGCTATTTACACGTTGAAGTACCGAATCGACGTATAGTCTATATCCCTGAGTTGTGGGAATTCTGCCCGAGGAGGCGTGCGTCTGCTTGAGAAAGCCCATGTCTTCCAGGTCGGACATTTCGTTCCTGATCGTAGCGGAGCTGCGCCCGGTAAGATAGCGGCGGGACACCGTGCGCGAACCCACGGTTTCGCCGCTTTTTATATATTCATATACCACGGAGAGCACGACTTCCAATTGTCTTTCAGTGATCATTTCATTTCACCCGCCAAAATATCCCGCCTCTTATTAGCACTCAATATCTATGAGTGCCAACACCTCAACGACAGCTAAATAATAATCGTCACAGAGGCTTTTGTCAATACAGGTCAAAAATTTATTTTTGAAACCGGCCGTAATATTTCTAAAATCTGAAAATTCGCGGGAGGCCGCATCGCGCCGCTGTTGTTGTATAATAAACCGATGTTTGGGCTATCGGATACGCCGTTCGTTCACTGGCAGACTTTAAAAGGGGCTGCTCCCGTTTCCGGTATTTCTGCATGATCTGCAACCGCAACAGGAGTGAAAAGATTTGGAAAAAGATAAGACCGCTATTTACCTTATCCGTCACGGCGAATGCGCCGGCAACAAAGAGAACCGCATTCGCGGGTGCATGGATTTCCCCTTGAACGAAAACGGCGTACTGCAAGCGCATGCGTTGGCGGAAGCGATGAAGGACAAGAATATCGAATATATATATTCGAGTCCGCTGTCGCGCGCGACGACCACGGCAAAAATCCTCGGCGACGCGCTGGGGCTTCCCTACGAGGCGCGCGAGGGCTTCTGCAACATCCATCTCGGACCGTGGGAGAACAGGAAAAAAGCCGAGCTGGCCGTGGAAGAGCCGGAAAAGTGGCAGACATGGCTCGACCAGCCGGAAGAGCTAAAAATCGAGGGCGGAGAGACCCTCGACGAGGTCCGTGACCGCGCGCTCGCGGAGCTTAATCAGGTCATCGCGGAACACCGCGGCGGCAATATCGCCCTCGTGGCGCACCGCGGCGTGCTCAAACCGCTCATGGCTGGAGCCCTCGGCGTGGCGCGCCCCAGCTACTGGCGGCTCCACGTCGACACGGCGTCATACAGCCTCCTGACTTACGACAGCCTCCACGGGTATTGCCTCATGGGGCTCAACTTTACGGAACATCTCGCCGGACTGCCCATCATTCAGGAGTTCGATTAAAGATGCCGGCCCACCTGATCCGATTCGGAGATAAAGCGGAGCTGTCCGGGGCCGTCGCGAAGGCGGGCTGCGACATAAATTCCCTGCCGTATTTCGAGAACCGCCGCGAGATGCTCCAGATATATGTCACCGACGTTCCCGCGCCCGCGGCGAGCATCATTAAACAGGAGATGCTGTCGCGCGGCGGAGACGCCGCCGTGCACGCTCAGGTCATCACCTGCGGGGTAAAAACGAGCGACGTAATAATTTTCGGCACCGCAAAACAGCTCGGCCACCTCGCGGAAAAGCTGAAACGGATGCCGTGGTGGGGCCTTGAGAGCATCGCGGACGCCATTCGCGCTCTGATCGCGCCGCCCAAGCCCTATGCGAGAAGGCTTCCCTGCGGCGCGGAGCTGGCCTTCGGCGAAAAGATGCTGCTGATGGGAATCATAAACCTCACCGACGACTCCTTTTTCTCCGGCAGCAGAAGCGGCGGCAGGACGGACGAAACGGTGAAGAGGGCGCTGCGCATGGCCGAAGAGGGGGCCGACATCCTTGACCTCGGCGCCGAGTCGACGCGCCCCGGCGCGGGAAGGGTCCCGGAAGAACAGGAGCTCTCGCGCATGGAGGCGGCGGTCACGGCCATAAGGCGCGAACTGCCGCGGATGCCTCTTTCGATAGACACCACGCGCGCCTCCGTCGCGCGCGCCGCGCTCGCCGCGGGCGCCGATATTATCAACGACGTCTCGGGGCTGCAGTTCGACGAGGATGTCGCGCGCGCCGCCGCGGAATACAGAGCGATGCTGGTCGTAATGCACATGCGCGGCACTCCGGGAGACATGCAGACGATGTGCGGATACCGCGACCTCCTCTCCGAGGTCTGCTCTTTCCTCCGGGAGGCGGCGCAAAAGGCCGAAGCGCTGGGCGTTCCGCGGGAAAACATTATCATCGACCCCGGAGTGGGGTTCGCGAAGGACTACAACCAGAACCTGCTGCTGATGCGCCATTGCGAGAGCTTTAAATCTCTCGGCTACCCGCTGCTGGTCGGAGCCTCGCGCAAGGGCGTAGTCGGCGCGGCCACGAATACCAAAAGCGCCGCCGACAGGCTCTGCGGCACGGTCGCCATTACTTCTATATGCTGCTGGCAGGGCGTGGACATCATCCGCGTCCATGACGTAAAGGAGAACAAGGAGGCCATCATGATGACAGAGGCGGTACGGGGAGCGAAATATGTCTGACCACAGAGTGATGATCGCCCTTGGATCGAATCTCGGCAACCGTCTGGACAACCTCAAGCGGGCGATCGCGAAGCTGGAGGGCTGCGGCATCCGGACGGAGGCCAAGAGCCGCGTCTGGGAGACGAAACCATGGGGCGTGACGGACCAGCCGCTCTTTCTCAATATGTGCATGGCCGTCCGCACCGAGCTGGAGCCGCCCGCGCTGCTCTGCCTTCTGAAGAAGATTGAAGCCGAGATCGGCCGTTCTGCGGGAAAGCGCTGGGGACCCCGCGAAATAGATATCGATATAATTTTCTTCGACGCTCTATCCTTTGAGGCCCCCCAGCTCACGATTCCGCACCCGCGTATGCACGAACGCGGTTTTGTACTGAGACCGCTTGCGGAGATCGCCCCCGATATGACGCACCCTATCCTGAAAAAGAGCGTCGCCGCGCTGCTGGCAGAGCTGCCCGCTTCGGAGATGGACGGGATGGTATGGATATCAGAGATCTGATCCCCTCTAAGAGAGGCCGCGGCAGGCCCGGCGAGGCAAAAAGAAAGCGAAATCACGCGATGTGGTTCCTGCCGCTCGTCTTTATGGCCGCCGCCCTGGCCCTTTACCTGCTGCCCGCAGCGGAGATCGGCGACCGGAATATCAGCATCAGAACGTTGGAGGTGCCTGAATTTCCGGTCATCGTCGTCCTTGAACAGGACAAAGGGACGATAACCTCCGCGTGGCTGAGGACGCCCGCGGGAGCCAGAAAGCTCGACCAGCTAGACGGACTGTCCTTCATCTCAAGCGACCCCGTCATTTCAAAGGTCGATCAAGACTCGAAGAACGATCTGCTTTGGCGGCTCTCCTTCACAAATCTCGCGGGCGAGGGCGTACACCTCTGGATCGGCATGACCACCTGGGCCCCGCGGGTATTCATCGCCTCCACGCCTTTCCAGTACACGAGATGGCACGCCCTGCCGGCAAAGATCGAAGTCCCGAAGGGCACGAGCATTTATATCGCCCCGGCGGCCCCTTTCTACAGAATGCTTGACAAGCAATACAGCGGCAAGGACAGCTATTCTTTCATCTACACGATCATGCTGACGCCGGAGGGACCGGCGTTCGTTCCCGTCCCCTCGGTCTACAGACAGCTCGCCGTGCTGCTGAAGGCCGGAATGCACGGCGAAAGCTCGCCCCAAAAGCGGCTTGCCTACGTGCGTATGCTGACGGAATTCAACCGCCTTGCCGACGGCAAAGCGCCCCAGGCCGACACGCTTCTCAACTTCCCGCTGGAAAAGCTCGACACGCTGACCTGGAAAAGGTAAGCGCCGGGGAAACGACCGCAAGAAGGCGGCTCCTCCGCCCGCGGCGATGGTCTTTATCCGCGCATTATCCCATATTTTTTTGCACGTCTTTATGTTAGTATTTTTATAAAGCTGTCGTCCCGCTATTATTACAGACCGCTTTAAGGAGACGATGGATGATGCTGGACCATTTCAAAGATATCTCGAAGGTGCAGGAGGTGCTTCGCGAAGCGAGGACGGGGCTGTGGGCGATAGAGCTCGACGAGGGCCGGGAGGCGCGGCTGTATGCCGACGACGTCATGCTCGAGCTCCTGGGCCTGGACTATGCGCCCTCGCCCGAAGAGTGTTACCGGGCCTGGTACACGCGCATACACAAGGACTATTATCCGGCGGTGCAGCGCTGCGTCGAGAGGCTCATCTCAAATAAGAGGGCCGAAGTGGAGTATCCGTGGAACCACCCGCTGGAGGGCACGGTCTATGTGCGCTGCGGGGGCGTCCGCGACTGGAACTATAAAGCCGGAGTCTGCCTACGCGGCTACCACCAGAACATCACGGATATGCACCGGGTCGAGCAGGAGCACGCCGCCGTCATTCAGACGCTCGGAGAAAACTACGACGGCATCCTCCTCTGCAACCTGAGCGACGGCTCTTTTAAGGTGGTGAAAATACCGGAGGCGTATCGACAGACGGCCGGCGCTTATACCGAGTACGGCAAGCTGCTGGAATATTTCATCATGACCGCCGCAGCTTGGGAATACCGGCCCGCCCTTATGGAGCTGGCCGATTCGGCCCGCATCAAGCGGGCGATCGACGGCGGGGTAAAACGGGTGGAGCGCCTCTACCGCAACGCGGACGGCGCCTGGCGGCGGATCAGCTTTCTCCCCTCGCCGCAATACTCCAGCAACCACCCCTGGGTCATCGCGGCTTTCGACGGACAGGACGCGGCGGTGGAAAAACGGCTCAGCGAAGTGACGGCCCAGATCGCGCTGTCGCAGATATATACCCTCGTTATGAGCATGGACCCCCAGAAAATGGAATATAGCTGCATACACTATGCGGGCGAATTTTTGGACCCGGGACGGCGCGGCTCCTACGACGATTTTCGCGCGCAAATGCGCGCGATGATGCCGGAAAGCGACCAACCGGAGTTTGAGGCGATCTTCAATTGGGAAAACTACCGGGAGAGAAGCTACCGGGAGGGCGGTTTCAGACTGTGGGACAAAGAGGGCGGCCTGCATTACTATACCTATTTTTCCACCCGCCTCGGCCAGCGGGCGACGGGGCGGATTCTGATGACGGCGCGCAACGTCGACGACAAACAGGAGGCCCTGCGGCGCGAACGGGTCCTCTCCAACCTCTGCCAGTGCTATTATTCCGTCCGCCTGTTCGACCTCGACAACGATATCGAAGAGGTCATTTGGCGGGAGGAGCACACGGGAGCCGGCGAGCCGCCCTCCAGGGGCAAACTATCCGCCTACTACCGGAATTTCATCGAAGAGCAGGTATTTTGCGAAGACCGGGAGAAGATGCGGCGCGCCGGTTCGCCGGCGTTTCTGCGGCGGACCCTCTCGGCGGAGCAGCCCGTTTATGACCTCGATTTCAGAAGAATTTACCCCGACGGCCATACCGGCTGGGCGCGTTCGCGTTTCAGCGTCGCGGAAATGGAAGAGGGGCGGGTCAAAGGCGTCATCTTCGCAAATATGGATATAAACGAGCAGAAGCTCAAGGAAATTGAAGAGGCGAAGCAGAAAGAACTCTACGTCGAGGCGCGAAACATCATAAAGGGGCTCTCGTCATTCTACCATTCCGTTTACTATATCGACCTGCAGCAGGAGACCTTCCAGACCTTCACGCAGCGCCGCGATATCGCGGAATACCTCGGGGAGAACAACAGCTTCAGCCTTCTTATGCGGACGTACAGCGACCAGCTCATTTATAAAGAGGACCAGGAGCGCTTCCTGCACGAGCTCTCCGCGGAAGAGATCCGCGGCAGAGTGAGCCGGGGAGAATCCATCTACGCCACCGAATACCGCCGGGATTACGACGGCAGCTACGGCTGGATGCGCGTCCATACGATTGTCGCCGAGAGCCGGAACGGCGCCCCGGTAAAGGTCATATTGGCAGCCCATAACGTCGAAGAGGAAAAGAAACAGGAGGAGAGGAACCAGCTTGCCCTGATAACCGCCTATCAGGCGGCCAGAACGGCGAACGAGGCGAAAAGCAGCTTCCTGGCCCAGATGTCGCACGACATCAGGACGCCCATCAACGCCATCGTCGGCATGTCCGCGATCGCGGCGGCGCATGCCGGCGACGCCGCGCGGGTCTCCGACTGCCTGAATAAGATCAACGTCTCCAGCAAACACCTTCTGGAGCTGATAAACGAGATTCTCGACATGTCCAAGATAGAAAAGGGAAAGCTGGAGCTGCTCGAGGAGCCCTTCCGCGTCAGTTCCCTGCTGACCGAGATCGGAATCATCGTTCAATCAAGCGTTTCGGAAAAAGCGCTGCACATCAGTTTTGAAAGCGGCGGCCTGGCGCACAAAGACCTGGTCGGCGACGCCGGAAGGATCAGGCAGGCCCTCCTCAACATTGTGACCAACGCCGTCAAATACACCCCGGCGGGCGGCCATATCAGCGTCCGCGCCGAAGAGATCCCCTCGCGCGGCGACGGACGGATTTGCCTGGTCTTCACGGTAGAGGACGACGGCATCGGCATTTCGCCGGAGTTCGTCGATAAGATCTTCCTCCCCTTCGCGCGGGAAGACAGCGCCGCGGTGCGCCGGATACACGGAACGGGGCTCGGCATGCCGATCGCCCAGGGGATCATTGCCACGATGGGCGGCAATATCGAGGTAGAAAGCCGCCCGGGACACGGGAGCAAATTCACCGTCACGCTGTTTTTACGCCCCTCGTCTCCGAAGAAAGAAGAGAACGCCCCCTGCGAAGACGGCGGTAGGGCGGCGGTAAATTGGAAAAGCGGCGCGCGGCTGCTGCTGGCGGAGGACAACGAGCTGAATATGGAGATCGCGCGGACCATTTTGCATGAATCCGGACTTGAGGTGGACGGCGCGGAAAATGGCCTCGAGGCGCTGGCGGCCTTCGAGAAATCGGCGCCGGGAACGTATCAGGCGATCCTGATGGACGTGCAGATGCCGCTCATGGACGGCTACGCCGCGGCGCGCGCGATTCGCGGCAGCGGCCATCCGCAGGCGCGCGTCATCCCGATCATCGCGGTGACGGCCAACGCCTTCGCGGAGGATATCGCGAAAGCCCTGAAAGCCGGAATGAACGACCACATCTCCAAGCCCATAAACTTCGAGCATCTAAAGAAGGTGTTAAAGACCTATTTAACGTAACCCTTCCATATAAACATGCGGCGTTTCGCCCCGGCAGAGCGCCAGAAAATCAAAAGAGGGCTCTTTCAAACGAAAGGGCCCTCTTTGTAAATGCCATACGGACGAAAAGGCGTTCTAATATTTCAAACCGAATATGGGATGGAATATCCGCTCGTCGTGCAGGAAGTTCGCCTGTTCGTCAAAGGATTTCTTCGCCTCGGCTCCGAGCGATACCGCAAGCGACGAGGTGAGGACGTGCGTAAGGAAGATCGGGCCGATGATGCTGCTGCCGAAGGTCGGGCTGTTGGCCGAAACGTTGAGCTGGAGCTCCGCGAAGCGGCAGACGGGGGCGGCGGCGCTGTCCGTCATCGTGATGACCTTCGCGCCGTTCCGGTGGGCGATCTCCACAGATTCCGTCACCTCGACCGCGTAGCTCGGGAGTTCGCAGACGATGACGACGTCTCCCTCGCGGACTCCGCGCACCTGCTCCCAAAGCGAGAGGCCGCCGCGGCGGCAGAGGAAGGCGCGGCATCCCATGATCGTCAGGCGTATCTGCATGAGCTCCATGACGAGCGACGATATCCCCCAGCCTATGCAGTAGATATTGTCGGCGTTCTTGACGATCTCGTTGAAACGGTCGGTGTCCGCGGGGGTGAGCTGCGCCATCGTATCGTCAAGGTTGGCGTGCTCCGCCTTGAAGACGCTGTCGGGGAAGGCGTCGCTTGAATTTACCGCTCTCGCAAGCAGCGCCGCGGGGTTGATCTGCTCGAGGATCGTCTTCTGGAGACAGGCTTTAAGTTCCGCATATCCGGAAAATCCCAGCATCTGGGCGACGCGGACAAGCTGCGCCTTAGACACCTTGAGTTCGTCCGCGATGTCGCCGATCGAACGGAAGGAGGCCTCGCGCATGTTGGCAAGGAGGTACTCCGCCACGCGGCGCGCCTTGTTCGGCATCGTATGCGCTTTTTCCATCAAAAGGTTTTGTAACTGCGTGCTATCCATCTAATTACACTCCTTAAAAGCATTTGTTTTTGATAAATTTGTTTTGTGCAATACTTCTTCTGAATTTTAGTTTGCTTTTATCGACTTGTCAACCTCAGTCTACTTTGTTTTATGCAGGTTCATAGAAAAACAGCTTAAAAGAGCGCCTAAGAGGCGCTTGCCGCCGCAATAAAATGGGCGGCAGCCGCCGCCCGCTTCATTTCCCGACTTATATGCAAAATCACAGGCGCGGCTTCGTAGTTAGAGAGGGTCCCATTCTCCCTCCTGCCGGTCACGCATGATCGGACAGTCTATCACGCCGTAAGCGGCGGTCTTAAAACAGGCGTTGCAGGATATACAGGCAGAGGGCCTCGCGTCATCCTCGGCCCAACGGTTTATCAGGTCGGGCTCCGCGTTGAAGGGACGGCTCAGCCCAAAGAGGTCGGCGACCCCGTCCTCCAGCAACGCGGCCATCACGGGAAGCGAACGCAGGCCTCCGGTAAGAAGCACCAGGGCGCCCGCCGGCGCAAGCGCTTTAATTTCCGCGGCATAGGGGGCGAACGGCGCCTCCGACTCGCCCGCGGAGACGCCGACGACGCTGGGGGTGTGGCCAGAGGCGGCGTAGCTCGTACCGGAAGAGACCTCGACGACGTTCACTCCGTCGCGCAGCAGCGCGACCGCCGCCTTTATCCCCTCGTCCGGGCCGTATCCTCCCTCGGCGCCCTCCGCGGCGCTCAGCTTGATCCATACGGGAAAATCCGGGCCTACGGCTTCGCGCACCGCGGCGCAGACCTCGCGCGCGAGCCGCAGACGGTTATCAAAGCTCCCGCCGTAGCGGTCGGTCCGCCGGTTGAGGAGAGGGGAGAGAAACTGGGTCAGCAGGTATCCGTGGGCTCCGTGTATCTCCACGCCGTCCGCCCCGCCCTCTTGGGCTCTCTTCGCCGCCGCCGCGAAATCGCGGCGGACCTTTTCGATATCCTCTTCCGTCATCGCTTTCGCCGTGATATCGCTGCCCGGGTATTTTCCGCCGCTGGGGGAATAGGCAGGCAGCCCTTTTGCGAAGGACGACCGGCGCGCGCCTCCCGCGTGGCATATCTGCACGACGAGCTTTGAGCCCGCGCCGTGAATGGCGGCGGCCAGCCGCCGGACGTCCGCCACCGCGTCGCCGCCGTCGATTCCCCACTGCTTCGGCGCCGCTTTGCCCTCGGGGCTGATATAGGCAAACTCCGAGATCACCGTGCCGGCGCCGCCGGCCGCCGTCTCCGCCTGACGCGATATCGCGGCGGCCGTGGCGCGGCCCGTAGCGTCGTCGCAGGCGCCAAGGTACGTCGCCGCCCTGACGAAACGGTTCCTTACGGGAAAGGCCCCGTTCTCGAAGGGTTTGAACAATCTGATGATTTTTTCTCTATCTCCGGTCTCTCTCATTCGCTCGGCTCCCTTTTATCTTAAATACCCGGCGCCGCCGGATATCAGCCTTCATAGGTTATAAGTTCAGCAACCTCATTTTCCGCCATTCCGGTGTGTATTGCAAGGCGTTTTATACCGAAGCCTCCGTGGCCGCAAAATTTTGAGACGTCGCGGCGCAAAACGCGCCACGGGCCGCGGGGGGCGAGCTTCGCAAGCCTCCGAGCCTCGGCCTCGGCGAGAATCAGCTCTCCAAGCGCCGGATGGTGCGGCCCCGCTACGACCTCGGCGGAAAGCGACGCGGTCTCCTGCAGGCCGATTCTGATCGGCACAAAACCCAGCGCCAGCGCAAGCTCGATAAATTCCCCGCCCCAGAGCGCGGCCTCTTCCACCGAAAGCGGGGCGTACCGCCCTTCGCGGCAGAGCCGTGCGAGCTCGGTGCCCGCTATCACCAGGCAGGGGTAGAGGCGCAGCTCCCACCGCTCCTTCCCCTTAAGCGCCGCAAGACGCGCAAGGTCGCGCAGGCTGCTCTCCCGCCGCTGTCCCGGCAGCCCGATCATCATCTGAACGCCGACCGGCAGCGAGTCTTTCATCAGGACGGAGATGTCCGCAAATATTTTTTCGGGGTTGGCCTCGCGGCGGCAAGCGGCGAGGACCGCGGGGTCCAGCGTCGGAACGCCAAGCTCGACGCGCGAGACGGGATATTTTTTTATCAGCGCGCGCAGCGCGTCGTCGCGCAGGTCGCCGGGGTATGTTGAAAAACGCACGGCGCTACCTGCGGGGGCATATTCCGTTACGCAGTCGAGGTATTCTTTGATCTTTTCTTTGGGAAAGCGGCAAAAGGAACCGCCAAAGTAACAGATTTCGCGCGGCTCTGCGATGTCTTTCAAGACGGAACGCACATATTCCGGGGTCGGTATCTCCGTCACCCCGGTTATCGCCCGCTGGTTGCAGTAGACGCACTGTCCCCGACACCCCGCGAAGGGCAGAAAAAACGGCAGCTTTTTTAACTTATCCATCCCTGGGGCACGCTCTCAGCGCCAGTCGCAATACTGGTTTTCTTCCCACTCGGGCCATACGGCGGCCCAGGCGAAGCTGTCGGCGCGGTTTTCAAAGCTCTCCATCGAGACGAAGGTATGCTTCCAGAAGCGCGCGCCCTTCGTGTGATAGAGCAGATGGTAAAGCTCATGGAAGATCGCGAAACGCCGCCAGAAAAGGGGCAGCTGCGAATTGATCAAGATGCGGCCCCGTTCGCCGCGCACCAGATGTATTCCCCAGACGCCGGCCGGAAGAGACTCGTATTTGATATCGAGCGAGAGCCCCGTGAGCTCTTCCGCCTTCGCCAGAAGATCAAATTCGTCTAGCCGCTGCCATTGACTCCCCTCCTGCCGCGCCCATTCCGGGATCGTCAGCGGAGGGGAGGGAAAATCGTCAAAACTTTCTTCCGCGAACGCTTCGGCGCTATTCTCCAGAAGCATCCTTTTCATCCCAGTCGTCAAGAGCGGCTTCGATAACGCGGTATACCCGGCGGAGCTCTTTTTCCGATAGCTTTTTGCTGCGGTACCATATCTCCAGCTCGCCGTTGTCCAGCATGGATTCCAGCTGCACGCGTCCGGGCTTGTCAGGGGCGGAAAAGTCCATCAGGAGGTCTGTGACCTCTACGTTGAGCGCCGGCGCGAGTTTCTGAAGAAGTTTCATTGAAGGAAGACGGCGGTTGCTCTCCAGCGCCTGAACATAGATACGGCTCACTTCCACTTTATCCGCAAGTTTCTGCTGGGTGAGGTGCTGCGCCTTGCGAAGTGATTTGATTCTATTACCTAGACTCATTTTTCTCAGGCTCCCTTTCCGGATGAATTTTTAGATTGAATTTCCAGACTTGTTCCAATTATATTACAACAATATTGAGAGTATGACAACTAATAGATTATATCATTCGTAAAAATTTTTAAAAAATATGTACAACTTAGAAGATCGGCGGCGCCGCCGGGGCTCACGCGCAGCGGCAGAAATTTCGCCTCTAAAGCGTACAGGGAGCGATAATCGGCGCGGCGCGGGTCGAAGTCCGCCGCAGCCTCTCTGACAAGCCGCGGGTAGACGTTCTTCCAGTAATCGTAGCCGGCCCGATGTATCACGTTGCTGTCCTCGCAGACCGCCATGACCGCCAGAAGCGCGGCGAGGCCCGCGTCGTTTTCCGAGGCCCCCGACGCCAAGGCGCTTTGCAGCGCGGGAAGGCCGCTTTTGACGACGGAGGGAAAGGCCGCCTCCGCCTCGCCGCGAATGCCGGTAACGCCGTGCTCCACAAAGAGTCTCTCTCCATTGGAGAGCGCCCTTTCCCCTCCGTTTGCAAAGAGCGGCTTCAACTCCCGCGCGACGGCGCCGGCGACGGCGCGCGAGGCCGCCTCCGCCGCCCCTTTCGCGGACGGGGGCTCGCCCAACGAAAGCAGATGCCCCGCCCCGTAAAGCAGCAGCGACATCAGATAGATCAGCCCCTTGTGGGTGTTTATGCCGCCGGTGGCCGCGAACATCGCCCGCTCCATCGCCGCCCCCGCGGCCCGCAGTTCCCGCATCGCCTTTGCGGGCGGCGTCCCCGCAAGCCCGGTCAGCGCCTGCGCCTCCCAGAAGGGGGCGATCGCCCGCGCGCTTCTTATAAAAAGCGCGCAGTCCATATCGCGGTGGCAGCCGGTTCCCTCCGCGTCGACAAGGCCGGGCTTCGGCGTCGTCAGCACCTCTTTGACCGCGGCCGCGTGCGCCGCCTCGGCAAGCAGTTTGGCCTCTCTTGACTTCATGGGCGTTCTGCCGCATACTTTCTTATATTTGTGTAACGAGGAGCCGCAGTTATATGCACGTAATTACCTCCGGGGCAAAAGTCATTTTCATTAAAATAGCGCAAAGCCTCCCCGACCGCAAGCGAAAGCGCGGAGCAGGGAGAATGTTCGCGTTCCGCGCGGCCGTTATCTGCGCCTTTTTGGCCTGCCTCTTACCCATTTCCAGCGCCGTGCACCGCGAGGCCGCGAGCGACTGGCGCGACGGCTGGGCGGAATGGAAGCGTGGCGATACCGTGGCGGCCCTGAGGCACTGGTCGAAAAATCCGCTCACCGCCCCCTTCGAACTGCGCCCGGCGCGCGTCTCCTACTGGAAGATCCGCGCCCTTGAACGGCTCGGCAGAAACGAAGAGGCCGCGCTTGCCGCCTCGCTGCTCGCGCTGCGCCACCCGCTTGATTTTTACAGCCTCGTGCTGGCCTATGAGGGAAAGTACCCCATCCTCACCCGCGCCGTGCGTTCGGCCTGCGCGAGCGCCGCATATCTGCGGCGCTGGGACGGCGAGGTGGCTGTGGCTTCGGCGAAGACGGGCGTCGCCAAGAACATCCTGCTCGGGCTGATAAGACAGGAGAGTAAATTCAACGAACGGGCTGTAAGCCGCTCCGGGGCGGTGGGACTCACGCAGCTGATGCCCTTCACGGCGCGCGAGGCGGCCGCCCGTCTTAAGAACAGGGAGCTGTCTCCATACGAGCCGACGCACAACATCATGCTGGGGGCGGCGCATTTGGCCCACCTGCGGGCAAAATTTTCCGGCAAGCTCCCGCCGGCCCTCGCGGCCTACAACGCGGGCGCGGCGTCGGTATCGCGATGGAATCCGGCCGCCAGGGACTGGGTGGAATGGATAGAGGAAATTCCGTATCCGCAGACACGCGAATATGTACGTTCGGTGCTGGAAAATATAGAGGTCTACAATGCCACGGACAACGCGGGCCGGGCCGGCGGGGCCTCTTTCTTCGCGGAGGCGCTGGAACGCCCCCCGCTGATGAAAAAACTCGCCGCCGGGAAAAAGAGAGAGGGAGGAACTACCAATGCCAGATGAGGGATTCAATCCGGTAGACGCCGTGCGGAAATTTCTGCGCGAGAGCGGCTGCGCGTCACAGATAAAGGAAACAGAGGCCACCATATTCACCGTGACCGACGCCTCCGCCGCGGTCGGAGCGCCGGAAGAGGAGATCCTAAAGAGTATCCTGCTGCGCGTGAACCACGGAAAGAGCTTCGCGCTCGCGCTGATGTCGGGCGTCAACCGCGTGGATACGAAAAAGATCAAGAAACTTCTCGGGGCGTCGCACGTATCGTTCGCCGACGGCGAAGCCTGCACGGCCTGGTCCGGGTTCCGCCCGGGAGGAGTGCCGCCCGTGGGCTACCCCCAGCAACCGCCGACGCTGCTCGACGAGGACCTTTTTCTCTATCAGGCGGTGTGGGCCGCGGCCGGCACCGATCACGCCTTTTTTCCCATCTCGCCAGACGAGCTGCTGCGAATCACAAACGGCACGAAGGCCGATATAAAAAAGTCCTGAGGCCCTAGGCAAGCGGCAAGGCCTCTTTATGCCGCAAAAGCCGCCGCCATGCCTATTTAAGGAAAAATGATCTTCGCGGCGGGAATCACAATGAACATCGACAGGATGATCCTCATCACATAGACCGCCGTCATCTGCCAGAGGCGCAGGGGAATATTTGAGTGCCACACGTGCAGGCCGACCTCCGTCAGGTTTATCAGCCCCGTCACCGAGAGGCAGATACAGATAAAGCGGGCCTGTTCGGTGAGCAAGAGCCTGCCGTAGGTAACGGCGAGGAACTGATCGACAAAGGAAAAGACCGTGGCCGAGGCGATGATCCGCGCCTCCAGCGCGCCCAGCGCCTCCAGCGCCGTCGCCGCGGGCACGGCCAGAATCTCCACGATGCTCGTCGTCTCGGCGACGAGCACGAGGAGGGTGCCAAAGGTGATCATCAGCGGCACGGTGCTCAGAAGCAGCGTGTAGATGATCGCGAGGCTTTCGCGCAGATACCGCTTCGCATTCATGCAGCGCGCGCGCGCCGTTCCGCGCAGCAGCGCCCAGCCGAACATCGAATGTCCGTGACGCTCGCCCGCGGACCGCGCGTGGTAGTTGTCGCGCCCCTTATAATAGTCGTCCGGTATCGACGACAGCGGCCAGATTCGCGGCATCACCGCGGCAAGCAGGATCATCGTGCAATAGACGACGAACAATATCTGCGGCATCGCGTATTCCATGTAGAACAGCTCGGCGATCGCGTAAATGTTGTAGATTCCCGCGAGGGAAAAGCCGCAGACGATCGCCGCCGCCTCCCGGTCCGTGTAAAAGCCGGCGTCGTACATCTTCGCCGTAAAGACGACCGCCATCGAACTGCTTCCCAGCCACGAGGCGACGCAGTCGATCGCCGCGCGTCCCGGCACACGGAAGAGCGGGCGCATGACCGGGCTCGCGTAGACGGAGATAAACTGCACGAGACCGAAGTCCATGATCAGCGGCGCCCATATTCCCAGAACGACGGCCAGCATGATGAGGCGCGGGGCCAGGTTATTGACGATGAACGAAGCCTTCGCCGCAAACACCCCCAGCGGTCCGCCCGTCCCCAGATAATACTGCGAGCCAAAAAGCACGAAAAGCGCAATCGGCAGGGCGCAGATACGCGCCATGAACCAGAGGGGACCCCCGACAAGGTTTTCATGAAGGATATGGTCCTCCATTATCCACCGGGGCCGGGCAAATTTGGCGATCACAGCCAGAAGCGCCGCCGCAAGCGATACCGCGGAGACGATGAGCGGCTGCCAGCCTACGATCGACGCCATCATAAATTCTTTTACGTGTCCGATCAGAGTGTTCATCTCCCCGTGCAGCGGGAAGGGAACGAGAAATACCCAGATCCCCAGCAGAGAGGGGACGACAAACTTCAAAAGATTTTTTTTATCGTGTACCGCGGATTCCAAACTACCGTTCCCCGCCTTCCGGCACAGATTCTTCTATGGAAAAGACCTCTCCCGCCCCCGCTTCTTCAAGTGCAGAGAGGACCGGGGGCTCCGGAAGCCGCCATTCGAGCTCCCGGCAGGCCGCGGCAAATTCGTGAAGGACGAAGGGCGCCCGCGCCAGCACCTCTTCTTTTGAAACGCCCTCGACCCAACAGCCGTTGAGTCCCGGGAAATTTCCAATCCACACCGGGACGCCGCCGGAACGCTCCTCGTAAACGACGATGGGATAGCCATATCTCTCCATCAGCTGCCCATCACCCTTTCAAAGACACGCATGAAGTTTTCTCCCAGAATGGCGTCCGCGTCCTTTTCGTCATACCTTTCGCGGACGGCTTTGATAAACCTCTCGCCGGCGTCGGCGTGGTCCTTAAACAGATCCGTATTGCCGGCCTCTATATAGCCGACGTTGACAGATAAGAGGCAGGCGCAGAGGTCGAGCCCCAGACCGGCGTGTTCCGCGCCGCAGCGGCTGACGAGATAATCGAGGTGCGCAAGCAGCGCCGCGGGCGTCCTTGCGGAACGTTCGTCCGCCGCAAAAGGACCGTAGGCGTTCATGCCGGCGACGCCTCCCGCCGCGGCGAGCTCCGTCAGCTGCCAGTCGGCCAAATTCCTTGGGGAGGAGGCCAGCGCGCGGCAGTTTGAGTGCGAGGCGATGAAGGGAACCTTCAGAATATGGGCGACCTCGCGGAAACCGGCGTCGTTCAGGTGGCTCACATCAATCACCATCCCGAGGCGACAGGCTTCGTTCACCAGCTCGCGTCCGAAATCCGTCAGCGAGCCCGGCTGCGAGGCGGGGGCGGCGGCCTCAAAAGAGACGCCGTCGCAGGCGTAATTCCGCCGTGACCACGCCAGCCCCAGCAGCCGCACGCCAAGCTCGTAAAATACGCGCAGCAGCAGAATGTCGCGCCCCAGCGGCTCCGCCCCTTCGAGGGAGAGGAAAAGGGCGACCTTGCCCGCGGCCGCCGCCGCGCGGCATTCGCCGGCGCTGCGGCAGAGGGAAAACGAGGGGGATTCCTCAAGATCGGCCCGTAACGCCGCTATCTGGTCCAAAGCGTTCCGCAGCGCCCCCTCGGGCACCAGCTCATCGAGGATAAATAGCGAACAGACCACCGCGTTCACTCCCGCGGCGCGAAGCCCCGGTAAAAAACGCCGTTCAAGAACGGCATGCCCGCCGCTTCGGCGCAACGTCAGCACATCGAGCAGCATGTCAAAGTGCGCGTCAAGGACAATTTTAGTCTTTGTTTTTTTATTCATTTCAATCTCAGCCTCTGCATATCGCCGCGCCCAAGGTCGAACCAGAGCAGCGTGCGCTCCAGCTGTCCCTCAAGCCCCGCGAGAATTTTCAGCGCCTCCGCCGCCTGCACCGAGGCGATAAAAGGAGGTATAAAAGGAGGGTTGCCCGTCGTGAGCTCTATGCCCCGGTCGGGAGTGTCGGCGCTCTCCCACAACGGACGGTCCTGCGGGCGCAGCACCGCCGCCTGTCCGAAAAACCCGGCCACCGCCCCGTGAACGAAGGGAATGCCCAGCTTCCGGCAAAGGCCGAACACGTCGCGGCGGCCGCCGTTATTGTCCAGCGCGTCAAGCACGACCCCCGCGGGAGAGATGATATTTAAACCGTTCGCTTCGTTGATGAATATCTCATGGCACTCCACGGAGACGCTGGAATTGACGCGCCCCACCCGCGCGGCGGCGGCGGCGGCCTTCGGCTCGCCGATATTTTCCTCCGTCGCGTAGAGCTGCCGGTTCAAGTTGTTCTCATCGAAAACGTCGCCGTCGACCAGGATAAGCCTTCCGACTCCGGCGCGCGCTAAGATCTCGATGATCCAGCCCCCCAGCCCGCCGCAGCCGACGACCGCCGCGCAGGACTCCAGCAGCCGCGCCTGCCCTTCAAGCCCCAGGACGCCGATCGTACGCTCGTAGCGCGAGGGGCAGAGCCCGCCGCGCAGCGCGGCGATCTCCGTATCGCGCAGGGAAAGGCCGCCTGCGGAAGCCGCCTCCCGGCAGACCCCCAGAGCGACGACGGGAAGGCCGCCGCGAACGGCGGCCCGCTCCCTCATATATTCAACAGCTTTATCGCAAATCAATAAAAATCCCTCCGCCGTGCGGCGCGCATCCGCTCTGCGTCTGCCGCGGGCGTCTCTTTTGCCGACTGACGCCACTTGAATATTTTACCCTATAATTGTGGGATTTCACAATTTATCGGCAGCTTATTTACGCTATTTTTTGTCTTATTTCCAAGAAATTCTGCTACAATATATAGTGATATAAATTAGCTAATCCAATTTTTGCCGGAGGGGTGCAGATGACGCTCAGGTGTAAGACACAATTATTTCTCGGAACAATACTGCTGTCAGTACTGCTGATACTTGACGTAATGTTTACAAATTTCTTAATCACGTCAGCCGAGCAGACTGACAGGGAACGTATGACCAGAGACCTTTCGAGAACGTCCGTGACCTTGAGCGGAGAGGTACGCACACTTTCAGCCATAGCGGGCAACTGGGCCTACTCGGACAAGGCCTGGGACTACATGACGGGCAACAACCCCGACTATCCGAACATATACCTCAACCGCACCGTGCTCACGGAGATCGGCGTCTCCTCGCTGATATTCGTCGACAACAACCTCAGCATAAAATTCTCCCGCGACTACAGCGCCCCCGACGACAGCTCCACGCCGGAGAGCGAGATCGAGGCGATCTTCAGCAATCAGGGCGAGGCGATTTTCAAAAACCTCCCGGACGACGGCACCAGCGGCATCGTCATGAAGGGCGAAGAGCCGATCATCTTTGCCGTCAAACACATACGCCGCTCCGACAAGGGCGGCTCGCAGGCGGGCTACCTCATCGCAACAATGGCCCTCTCCCCCAAAATGATCCACAAGATCGCCAGCAACCTCCATTTCACATTCGCTATCGAACCCGTGTTGAAGAAAGACCAGGGCAAAGAGCTGCCGCATATCGTCCTCAACAACGACCCGCGGAATTCATTCATCACGGGGCGGATACTCGTCCGCGACCACGCCGGCGCCCCCGCCTTCTGGATTTCAGGAATCGCCCCCAATGTGGATATCAAGAGCGCCGAGCGCGAGCTGCAGATGCTGTTCCTCGTCCTTGCGGTCGCCGCGCTCTTCGTCGTCTTCCTCTTCGGAATCTTTATGAAGTGCCAGGTGACCAACCGCATGAAGCGGCTGCAGCGCGAGATAGAGGCCATCCGCGACGAGGCGGCCGACGCGCACAGCATCACGATAGACCGCAAGCGGGACGAGATCGCGAGCATTCAGCGCACGCTGAACGACTTTATGGCTTTCTTCGACTTCAAGCAGGGAGAGAAAAACAAGGCGGACGACATTACGATCTCCGTCTACAAACGCTTCGCGGACGCCGGCAGACGCCTCTGCATGAAGACGCTTGAAGACATCGCGACGGCCTTCTCTCCGGGGGACGAAAAGTTCCGCGCCTCGCTCACCAGATGCGCCGCGAAGACACGCGACTTTGCGAAGGATGCCGGACTTGAGGAAGAAGAACTTATCTATATATATATGGGGGCGCTCTTCAGCCGCATGGGCATGCTTTCACTGCCCTTCTCCATCCGCACGAAGACCTCTCCGCTCACGCCGGCGGAACTTCGCGAGTACCGGAAATATCCGATAAAATCAAGGGATTTCATGGAAGAGATAGAACTCCTGCGCCCCGCCTCCGCGCTGCCCTACGCGTGGAATGAGAACTGGGACGGCACCGGCTTCCCGCAGGGCCTTTCCGGAAGCGCGATACCGCTGCCGGCAAGAATCTTTGCCGTCGTCGACGCCTGGAACGAGATGACGCGCCCCTGGCCGGGACGCCGCATCCCCACCGAAGACGAAGTGGTGGAGAGGCTGCGCGCGCAAGCCGGGACGAGGCTGGACCCGCAGATCGTGGAGAGATTCATCGCCTACCTGAAACGGCAGAAGCAGAACTAGAGACGGCGCGCCCCTTAAGAAGCCGCCATATCAACCGCTGGTTATATAGCCGCCGCGCGGCGCATATAACCGGCGGTTCTTCAAAAAAAGGAGATAAAATCATGCTCAGTGAAATCGACGCCAGAAAACAAGAGTGCCCCAAACCCGTCCTGCTCGTAAAAGAGGCGGCGGACAAGGGCGCGGAGGCAATTCGCGTCTGTGTAGACAACGAAGTCGCGGCGGGAAATGTGACCCGATTCTTTGAAAGCCGCGGATATACCGCCTCGCGCGAGGACGGCGCGGAGGGAATATACATAACCGGCAAAAAGAGCGGAGAATCAGCGGTGCCGCAAAAAACCCCGCAAAGCACCGCGATCCTCCTCACCTCCGACAAGATCGGCGCGCCCTCCGAGGGCCTGGGAGAGGTGCTGATGAAGGCCTACCTGGGAACCCTGCCAAAGGCCGCCACGCCGCCCGCGGTGATCGCCCTGATGAACGAGGGGGTAAAGATGGCGCTGCCGGAGGCATCCACCTTCGACACCTTAAAAGAGCTGGAAGCGTTAGGAGCAAAGATTCTGATCTGCGGCACCTGCACGAAACATTTCGGGATTACGGAACAGATTACGATCGGCACTATTTCAAACATGTTTGAGATATCCGAGGCGGTGTTCGGCGCGGACAAACCGATAATCCTCGGCTGATATGAGACACATCTACATGAACAACGCGGCCACCACCTGGCCCAAGCCGCCGGTGGTCCCGCAGGCCGTCTTTGATTTCATGACGAACGCGGGGGCCAACGCCGCGCGCGGCTCCGCCTCGGAGCGCGACCTTAAAAGCCTTGATATCGTCTTCACGGCACGGACCCGCGCCGCGAAGCTTTTCGGCGGCTACGCCAAAGGCAACCCCAAGTATGTGACCATCACCGCCAACGTCACGCACTCGCTGAACGTCGTCCTCAAAGGATTTTTGAAGCCGGGAATGCGCGTCGTCACCACCTCGATGGAACACAACTCCGTCCTGCGTCCCCTGCGCGAATTGCAGGACCGCGGCGTTCTTGTAGACGTCCTGCAATGCAGTATGCGCGGTTATCTGCCGCTTAAGGCCCTCTCTGAGGCGCTGCTTGAAAAAACGGACCTCGTCGTTATGACACACTGCAGCAATGTATGCGGCTCGGTCCAGCCCCTCGAAGAGGCCGCGGGAATCTGCGCCCGCCGCGGCACGCCGCTTGTCGTGGACTGCGCCCAAACGGGAGGCGTCCTGCCCGTGAACGCCCAGGGGCTGGCTCTGGCCGCCCTCTGCTTCACGGGACACAAGGGGCTGTTCGGACCGCAGGGAACCGGCGGTATCGTCTGGAACCCGGAGTTTGCCGAAAAATGCGCGCCGCTTATGGAAGGCGGCACGGGAAGCCTCTCGCACGAAGAGACGCAGCCTTCCATCATGCCCGACAAATTCGAGGCCGGCACGCCGAACCTCCCGGGAGTGGCGGGACTCGACGCGGCGCTGGCGTGGCTCGAAAGCACCGGCATAGAACAGATCGCCGCGAAGGAAGAACAGCTTGGCAGACGCCTCTGCGAGGGACTGCTTTCAATAAAGGGAATGCGCCTCCTCGGCACGGCAGACGACAGCGCGCCAAGACTTCCCGTCTACGCCTTCAACATCGACGGGATAGACAACGGCACGCTGGCACGCGACCTAAGCGACAGATACGGCATTGAGAGCCGCCCCGGCCTTCACTGCTCGCCGCTGGCCCACCGCACGCTGGGAACCTTCCCCGAGGGCGCGCTGCGCCTCTCCCCCGGATACTTCAACACGGAGGAAGAGATAGACTATACTATCGAAGCGCTCAAGGAACTATCTTCCCCCGGCCAGCCCAAACTATCAAGATAATTCTGCGCCCATATCCGCACGAAGCAGAGCCCCGGCGACCGGCATTACACCGCCCCGGGGCGTTTTCGCGCGATCTGTCTGCATAAACCTATCTTTTGATAGCTGAAATCTGCGGGAGATACCGGCTGAATGGTATGAGAGGCCAGCGCGGCGGCGAAAATCACGGACCTTTTGCCTCGCTTATCGCCCCAATCAGAAAACGCTGAATTATTCTTCGGCAGGGAAAAGACAAATTGGGGTTTGGCGTTCAATCATAATGATAACATTTTTGCTTTTATTTTCTAAAGGCCCCCTCACCGAGGGGGCTCCCGCCGTAGGCGGGTGGGGGAGAGTTGACTTTGGTTTTGACCTTATGGGTTCCTGTGGACTTTGTTTGGCGCGGTTTCCGCGCCAAACAAAGCAACACTTCCTCAGTCTCGGCTTCGCCGATCCAGCTTCCTCAAAGAGGGAGCCCAAAACCTTTGCCAACCCCCAATTTATCGTGGTAATCCAACAAAAAGGAAATCGGCGCTTACGCTTTCGCCTGATAGCGGGAAAACCTGCTCGAAGAAGCGCCGCAGGCTAAATAAGCCGGTCCCTGAGTAACGAAAAGCCGGATTCTCCATACGGCGGCCGCAAAGCAATGTTCCCCGCCGTTAGGCGGGGAACATTGTCAGATTATCCAAGTTTTGCCGCGGCATGCGGATGCGTCTGCCGCAGGACGCTCAGGGGGCGGCTTATGACGCATACGGCGCTTCTTCGCGCCGGTTTTACCAGCCGGAACCGCCGCCGCCACCGCCGCCGCCGCCGGAGAAACCGCCGCCGCCAGCCCCGGAGGACGAGCTGGGGGCCTGTTCGGGCTTCATACCGGAGGCCACGCTGGAGCCAAGCGCGTTTGAGAAAGAACCGAGACCGCCGGGGTCCATGAAAATATAGGGAGAGGGTCCGGCGTACCAGCGCGGCGTGTACTGCGCCTCTTCCAGCACTTTCGAAAAACGGTCGCCCCAGGTCTTAGCCGCCCCGAGCGCCATGGCATAGGGCAGGAGGCGCTCGAACAGCTCCGGTGTTTCGTCCGGCGCTCCCAGCATTTCCAAGCGGTCTTTCTCCGCGACGGCTATATAAAGATACAGCCCCTCAACTTCGCTGTTGAGCCGTTCGCCCTCGTCCGTGCGGCGGGTGACAAAGGGCCGTATGAGCGCCGTCACCGTCGCCGCCGCGATAAAGGGCAGGATTATCAAGAGGACCGTTTCCTCTTCCTCAAATATCATATAGGCGGCAAAGGCCGCGACGACGGCGGGAAACAGCGAGAGGGCGATCTCCTTCACTCTCGTGAAGAAGGAGCCGCCCGGAGATACATTTCTGGAGAGGGCGATCATTATCACGGCGCCGCCAAAGATGCCGGACGCCGCCGTCGTCTCAAGGCTGTCGCCGGTAAAGGGCAGCGTCGACGCCAGCCCCGCGATAAAGATCAGCGCGCCGGTGAGGCAGAGGCCGGTATTTTTTGAAACCAGCCTGCGGCCGAGGCCGGAGATGCTGCGCCGCAGGCCGCCATTCGCGGCGGAGAGTTCTTTGGCGTTTTTCTGCTCGAGCGTTATGCTCTCACGGCTTCCGGGGAAGAGCCGCATCATCATCGCCTCTTCATCCCGCGTCAGCTCCACGCCGTCATCTCTCTTCAAGAGCGTGAAGGTGCTATGTTTGCGCCCAAGAAACGACGGAGGCTCCTCGCTCTCCTCTATCTTGAGCGCTCCCTTCACCGCCAGCCCGATGATGTTCGCCGTCATCGAGGCGCGGTCGATCTTCATCTCTTTTATATAGCGGACAAAGGCCGGAGAGGAATCCTTCGGGGGGTAGAAACGGGGAATCACCGTTGGCGCCGTCCCCTTTCCGCCCCGCCTTGCGAGCGCGAAAACGAACCATACGCCAGAGAGGATGAGGGTCGCCAAGGCGATCCAGCCCTGCGTGCGCTCGTCGCCGAAGGGCGACGGAGGCGGCGAAACAAGCCCCTTTTTCCATGTGTAGACCACGGTAAGGCCCTCGCCGGGCAAAAGGGGATGCGTCGTGACGACCATATTTTTGTCGGCGAGCTTCGCGTCTTCTTTGCGGCCGCGCTTGCCGTAGGCCCCGACGTACCATTCTATCGAGCGGAAGGGTTCCTTCGCGTATTTTTGCGGCAGAGAGACGATACAGGAGGCCTCCATTATCGGCCAGGACCAGGCGTTGCCGGTGACGTTCCAGTAAAGCTCGTCATACTCCTCAAAGAAACCCACCTGGCGCGTCGTTGTATATTTTATCGTAAAGGTATGGAGCCCCTGCGGTATCATCGAATCGGGGTCGCCTATCCGCACATAGGCGTAGTCGCCCTCGTAGGACACCTCATAATGAATATCCTCGCCGTCAAGCTTTACGGAATCTATATCGAACCCGACGTCGAACGAGCGTCCGTCCCTGTCCCGATAGCTTATGGGGAAACTGCGAATAATGCCGCGCTTGATGCTTTTATTTTCTACGTTTACCAGCAGCTTCTCCTTTACTTCAAGGGAGCTGTCTTCACGGATTGCGATCGTACTCCGGAAATTTTCAATGCTCTCGACAGCCGCCGCCGGGAGGGCGGAGAAGATAAAGACACAAAGCATGAGCAGCAAACAGGTATTTGTCTTTTTCATTTGCCTCCTCCTCGATAGGTAAAAACGGCTATGCCGCGGTTAAAATGAAACCTTGGGGGTCGTCCGCTCCGATTCGTCCGCCTCATAATAGGGCAGCGTGGAGAATCCCATCGGACCGGCGATCAGCATACCGGGAAACTGCTGCACGGCGTTGTTGAGATTACGCGCGGAACCGTTGTAATAGCGGCGCGACATCTGAATCTCGTCTTCGATCTTGCTAAGTTCTCCCTGAAGCTGGAGGAAATTTGTATTCGCCTTAAGATCCGGATAGGCCTCGGCGACGGCAAAGAGCGAACGCAGCGTCGAAGTCAGCATATTTTCCGCCTTGATTCTCTGCTCGGCGTCGCCGCCGGCGTTTACCACCGCCGTCCGGGCGCGGGTGACGTCGTCCAGCGTACCCTTTTCGTGCCCCGCATAACCTTTAACGGTCTCCACAAGGTTCGGTATCAGGTCGGTGCGCCGCTTGAGCTGGACGTCGATGCCGCTCCAGGCCTCCTGCGCCATATTCCTCAGCTTGACAAGTCCGTTGTATGTCGCGATACCCCATATCACGATAAGGGCGGCTACTCCCAGCACTATCCATAACGCCATGCAAAATTTCTCCTTCCAAAATCTTTGATATCGTTAATTTATTATACCCCTCTTATGAGGTTACGTGTTAATATTTACCGTGTAAATAGGCAAATCAACGGTAAATCATAATGCCGGGTATGATAAAAAAGAAACAGATACGGAGGAATAGAATATGATGGTAAGACTTATCGCCGACGACGGGCAGATGCGCTCGGCAAAGGTAGGGTTCAGCTGGACGGTCTTCTTTTTCGGCTTCCTCGTCCCCATTTGCCGGGGAGACGCGAAATGGGCCGTAATAATGTTCGCGGCCAGCGTGCTGACGCTTTTTCTCGCACAGATCGTCTTCAGCTTCACCTATAACGGCACCTACATCCGCGAGCTGCTGGGCAAGGGCTTCCGCCCCGACGACGAATACTCCCGCGCGGTGCTGATCGCCAAAGGGTATATCGCCGGATAACCGATAGACGCCGATTTATCTTAGATCGGCAAGAGCGGTAATTTGAGGTCTAGCGTTCAATCATAACAATAATATTTTTGCTTTTAATGGCTCCCTCGCTGATAAGCAGGGAGCCAAAACGATGATTCTCGTTTTGTGCGAGTCGCTTAGCTCCCCCCGAAGCGGGGTGAGGGAGTCTTGGCCTTGGTTTTAATTTTGCTTTAGGGTCTTCTGTGGATTCTGTTAGGCGCGGAAACCGCGCCTAACAGAATAACACTCCCTCAGACCCTGCGGGCCAGCTCCCTCAAAGAGGGAGCCCAAAACCTTGGCAAACCCCAATTTATCACGCTTGCCTACCGAAGATAAATCGGCGTTTAGAAGTGCGAGTTGCTAAATAAAATGGGGGCTCCGATACCGGAGCCGTATCTGCATACGGCGAGGATTCGGAGCTCCTATTTTATGACGCAAATCGTGCTTATAAACGCCGATTTACCTAGCGGCCCATCAGCGCCGCAATCCTCTCCCATATTTCGGGTTTTTCATGGCCTTTCCGCCAGCCGGCCATTCCGGCGAGGCCGTATTTATCGACCAGCGAAAGCTTCCTCTCGATCGAAGCGGCGTTTTCGACCCATACTTTCTGCACTTTGCCGTTCGCAACGTAGGTGAAGTAGTGCTGCCCCGGCGTCTCAAGCCACTGCATCGGAGCGCCGCGCTTCGCGGAAAGCTCCTCCGCTTCGGCCATCGTCAGCGTGTAGCCCTTCACCTTCACGCCGCCGCCGGTTTTCGTCTCTTCCCAGCGGCGCATGTAGAAGGGGACTCCGAGCACGAGCTTCGCGGGCGGCACTCCCTCCGCGAGCGTCCCCTCGACCGCCTTCGTCACCCAGGGCATCGAGGCCACGGAGCCGGCGCGCGGGCTCGTGCGCCAATGTTCGTCGTAGGCCATCAGCATGATGTAGTCGGCGTATTTCGCAAGCGCCCCCCGGTCGTGGCTGCGCGACGATTTGGTGTTCGCGGGGATGAAGACGTCCACGGAGAGCGAGAGCCCCTCGGGACGCAGCAGCTCGGAGAGCCGCGCGATGAAGCGGACGAACGGCGCGCGGTCCGCCTCGTTCATTCCCTCAAAATCGACGTTGATCCCGTCTAAACCGTACAGCTTCGCGTAGATCAGCAGGCGCGCCATAAAGAGGTTCACCGCGCGCGCGTTTTTAAAAAATCCGGTCGTCATCGCGGCGTTGAAGCTGTTCGAAACCAGCCCCCACACCTGATAGCCTTTGCGGTGGGCCGACTCGACGTAGGCCGCGGAGGCGCGGTTGGCCAGGCCGCCGCTCGCGTCCATAAGGTTGAACCAGGTGGGCGAAATGACCGCCAGTCCCGGGATCGCGTTCTGCGCGCCGAGATTGGGGTTGTCGAGCGTTACATGCTCCCAGACCATCGTCAGCTTGCCCGAGACGGGAGCGGGCTTTGCGACGCCGCTCTGAACGTAGCCCTTAAGGCTGTTATTAGGAGTAAAGACGACGCTTGCGCCCTCTCTCCGAAAATCGAGCTTCGTAAGGTTCTGCATACCGCTCATGTTGAAATAGGAGACGCCCGCGACCGAGAGCGAGGGGAAATAGAGCGAGATCCCCTCTCCCGCCAGCTGCGCGAGTACGGGACTGTCAAAGGCCCGCGCCGGGTCGGCGGCGTTTATATAAAAGCCCTTGTTGTTTGGTCCGTCTTCAAGCGGCACGCCCATTACGCGCAGCGCCTCCGCGGGAACCCAAAGGGCTCCGGCCCTGAAAAACGCGGTGCCCAGCAGGTCGGCCTGCCCGCCGCTTTCGCCCGCGAAATATATCTCCACCGTCTCATCGCCTTCGGCCGCGAAGGCGGCGGCGCCGAACACGGCGCCGGCAAGAGCCGCGATGAGGAGCGTTTTAATAAACTTTCCGAGAAAATCCTTCATTGCAAAACTCCTTTCGTTAATTCAGCTGATATTTTACTCTAAAAAGATGATTGCAGCCTATGCAGATTTGCTATAATTGCCTTTAACGTTTACGATTAAGCGAGGAAGAGGCCTTGATAAAGAAAATAATCCTGCTTTGCGCGTCTCTTATGCTGATAACGGCAAACACCGCTCCGGCCGCCGCAGACAACGATGACGGCGACAGCATGGGGCTCGGGATTTCCGTCCCCGTGTTCATCATGCACATGAAGATCGCCGCCAACAAGGTCAAGTGGGGATTCTCCGCCGCGCGCCTCGAGAGCGAGATGATACGCACGGAGGACGGCAATTATGTCGCCGAATACAACGACGCGATCCTGCTTTACCTCAACACGATGCCCGGGTCAAAGATGCTCCGGAACGCGGCCCTCTCTTTTACCATCGCCGAGGGTAGCGCTCCCGTGGGATACAGCCGCGGCGGGCTGCCCAATGGGGAAGACCAGTATGAAGGCATCTGCCAGCAGATCATTATGGCCTTCGACCCCCAGATCAGCCAGAAAGAGACGCGGCGGATGCTGCGCCGGCTGGGGCTCTACGGCCCCGTGCTCGACGGGAAACAGAGATACGCCCGCCGCGGCGGCCTGGTGTACATAATGAAGCTGCAGAATAACGGAACGATAGTGTTGGTAGTCTCGGGCGTTTAAACGTATAATAGAAACATGCTGCGGCAGAATAAGGATAAAACATATTCCGAATAAAGAGAGGACAAGACGTCATGACAAAGGACGAACTTCTGGATAAGCTCGACGAAGCCCAGACGAACGAAGAGATCAAAGAGATCGGGGAGGAACTCCTCATACAAGACCCCAACAGCCCTTATGGAAAGCTGGCCGTATGGGAGACGATGGGCTATGAAGACGCCGTGGAAAACCTCGACATGCTCCGCGAGGCGCTGGACGGCATCCGCGCGGTGATCGACGCGAAGGATGAGCCGGCCATCATCGACGAAGACCGGGACGCGCTCGTATACTGCACGGTGATGATGAACCTCGGCTACTCGCTGCTTGCCGAAGGCGAGATAGAAGGGGCCTACGAGGTGGCAAAGGAATTTGCCAATTTTGACGACGAGGGAGCTTTCCCGAGCCGCACATTGCTCTACCGCTGCATGCTGGACCTGGAACTCTACAGCGACATACTCGAGACGCTTGAGTCCGACCCGCTTGAATCGGTCGTGGGCGAGCACGCGCGCGCGATTTCGCTGCTTGAGACCGGCGCGGAGGCGGCGGATGTGCGCGACGCGATAAACTATGCCATCTCGCTCTCCCCCGACGTCCCCTTCTTCGTCATCAATATCTGGGACTTCCCCGAGCCCGACGAAGAGATAGAGGACGAGCTTGAAGAGGTCGTCAACGACGCGACGTATCTCGCGGAGCCGTGGTGCAAATCCGACAACCGCCTCGCCGCCATCAGCGCGCCGACATTCCTCTTCGGATATCTCACCAACAGGCTCGCCGACGAGAAGGAGATGAAGGTGCTGCGGGAGGGTTACGAAGAGGCCGGCGTCGCGGAACGCGTTGAAGCCTTCAAGAAACACCTTGGAGAACTTGAAAAGAAGAACACGGACCCTGAAGAGATCGACGCCGAGGCGCTCGGCGAAACGGCCGACATCTTAGAGGAGCTGCTCGGATAACGGGCTAGCCGTTCATTTGCGAACCGCCGCGCCGCCGCGCATAACGGCGGCGCTTTTTGCGCTTATCTCTTGCGCCGGCATTTGACCCAAGCATATCAACTCTGGTAATATCGGGAACGCTTTGCAGCGGTACGGCAAGGAAAAGACCGCGCGGCGGAGGATAATGGATGATTCGGGATATGACCGCCGGCAGCCCCGCAAAGATCATGGTGTCTTTTGCGCTGCCGATGATACTGGGAAATCTTTTTCAGCAGTTTTACAATATCGTGGACCTCATTGTGGTAGGAAATTTCGTCGGCGCCGCCGCGCTCGCCGCCGTCGGAACGTCCGGTTCGGCCACCTTTTTATTTGTCGCCCTCTCCACGGGCGGCGCGGCGGGATGCACCGTCGTGATCTCGCAATTCTTCGGCTCCGGCAGGATGAGCGATACAAAGTCCGCGGTTTATACGACCGTCATTTCGATGTCCGTCGCGGGGGCGGCGCTGGCCGCGGCCGGCCTCGCCTCCGGCGGCTTCATACTGCGGCTGATGGGGACGCCCGCCGACCTTTTTGCCGACGCGTCCGCGTATCTGAAAATATACACGCTGGCGCTGCCCTTCATGTTTCTTTATAACGGCGCCATGGCTTCCTTCAACGCCTTGGGAGACAGCAGGACGCCGCTCTTTCTGCTGGTTTTTACCTCTGCTCTGAATATCGCGCTCGACCTGCTTTTTGTGGTCCGCTTCGGCTTCGCCGTCCCCGGCGTCGCTTGGGCGACGCTGCTCTCTCAGGCATTCGCGGCTTCGGCCGGGCTGGCGATCCTCCTTGCGCGGCTTCGGGAGATCAAGCTGGCGGAGAGGCCGCCCCTTTTCTCCTGGCCGCTCTTCGGAAAGATTCGCCGGATAGCGCTGCCCTCGATGATACAGCAGTCGATCGTCTCAATGGGATTTATCTTCGTTCAGGCCCTGGTCAACAGATACGGCGCGGTATTCATGGCCGGCTACACCGCCGCCACAAAGATAGACAACATCGCGATCCTGCCGATGCTCAATGTCGGCAACGCCCTCTCCGCCTTCACGGCGCAGAATATGGGCGCGGGAAAATTTGAAAGGATCGCCAAGGGCGTCAAAGCCGCCTCTTTCATGTCTTCGGCGATCGCGCTGGCGCTCACCGCCGCGATTTTTCTCTTCGGCCGGGAATTTCTCGGATTCTTCGTCGATCCGGAGGCGAACGCCGCGGTCATCGCCGCGGGCATGGATTATCTCCACGCCGTCTCCGCCTTTTATATAATAATGGGGATGAGCAACATCTTTGCGAGCGTGCTGCGCGGCGCCGGCGACATGGACGCTTTTATGTTCTGCACGCTGACGAACTTCGGCCTGCGCATCGTCATGGCCTACGCCCTCGCGGCCAAGCTCGGCCCGGCGGCCATCTGGTGGTCGCTGCCGATCGGCTGGGGCGCCGGGCTCGCGCTGGCGGCCGCCCGATACGCCGGCGGCCGATGGCGCGCTAAAGGGCTGGTTTAAACACGCGCCTCACCGCCCGCGGCACACAGGAGAGCCGCGCCCGCTTTGTGCGCAGGCGCGGCCTGAATTGACGTAAGGCGGTATGGTCTCCCGGCCCTCTCAGCGTCTTTTGAACAGTCAGTCGTTATCCCAGATCTTATTGGCGCTCGGGTCTACGATGCGGTAGACGGCGCCGCGCGCCCTGTCCCACGCGTAGGGCCCGGACACGGAGACGCCGCCGAAGCCGTCAAGGAATTGCAGGCCGCGGCTCACGGCATAGTCGTACGTCCTCACCCCGCCGTAAACGGGGACGAAGGGATACGGCCCCTCTATCTTGCTGCTCGCCCAATAGCCGCCCATGCCGGTCTCCGCGATAAGCTCATCGAGCGTCTTTCTGAAAGGCGCTGGCATATTGTCGATAAAGATCAGCTTGCCCATCGACGACTGCGCGAACTGCCGCATCAGCCAGGCGGCGGCATACTTGCCCTCCGGCATCTGCGAAAGCGCGGTGACGGCGTTGAAGAGCGCGTTGACCGCGACTATCTGCCGCGGCACGTAGCTTGAGGGGGGAAAGAATCCCTTCACCTGCTGCCAGTTCGCGGGATCTCCCTCCGGGAACCATTTTTTCACCAGCGCCGCCGAAGCCGCGGCCCGTGTCTGGACGGCCGGCGCGGAGCACGAGAGCTCCCAGAGCTCGCGGTCGCTTCCCGACGGCGCAAGCAGCGCTATCTGCGCGAGGAAGGCCGGCCCCTCCGTCTTTATCTTCTGTCTGCTTTCCATCTGCGCGACAAGCGTATCCCAATCGTCGCCGGCAAAGGCCGTTCCGCAGAATGCCGCGGCGAACACCGCCGCCGCCATCAGCGCAAGCAATTTTTTCATCAGAATTCGCTCCTTTCAAATCGTCAGTTTCTCTTGCCCGTCCCGTTCCGGCAACGCCGGGCCGCGACGCGCCGCCGGCTCTCTAGTATTTAACGTCGCCGCGAACGGTGATCTCTTTTTCCCACTTGCCGCCGGGCCAGCTCTTCACGTTGACGCCGTCCGGCAGGATCTTCCACATTTTTACCGCCGCCCCCTCTTTGGCAGTGATATCCAGCTTGAACTTTGAGCCGTAGGCGAAGGGGACGAACACCGCGCCGCGGCCGATATAAAGGCGCTCGTCAGCGGCGGCGGACGCCGCTCCTGCGGGAACGGCGCGCCACGGAGCGCCGCGCCGCATCGGATAGGCGGAAAAGGCTTTAACGGCCGCGGTCGTAAACATCAGAACGCCGGTCTTTGAATAGCCCCGCATGAAGCCGGTAAGAAATTCCGCCTGCGCCTCGGACATGCCCGCCGCCGGCAGCGCCGTCAGGCAAAAATTGCCGAGATAAAAGAGCGAGAAGTTATTCTCGACCCCCAGCGCCCGCCCGATCACGGAGGCCGCCTTGTCGCGGCGTCCGGAGGCGAAATACTGCTCCGACTCCGCCTGTACCGCCGCGCGCTTCTCCGGCGAGGAGATCAGTGCCAATGAAACGCCGTAGACGGCGGGCAGCTCCGCCGGCGTTTCGGCAAGCTTCTTTTCTTCCGCGGCGATGTCCCGCGACAGCTCCGCGGCGTCTTCGGAAAGCGCCCGCTCCCCGCCCTCAATCGCGGCCTGCTGCCGCACCAGGGCGTCCAGGTCCGGCGTGCCGTTCTGCGCCGCGAAGACTCCCTCCCGCGCTGTGACGGAAAGGGCCGCGACGAAGATCAAAATTTTCCACAGTCTCACAAAAAACACCTCTAAGATTCAAGCTCGCTGGCTCTCTAATTTATATACATTTTATATACTCTGCGCGTCAAGTCAACGGAGAACGCGGTAAATTCAGGACAAACTTCCATGCGTTGACCCCGGCGATAGATTTCAGCGCCGGCGCGGCAGCGAGCCGTCAAAGGCCAGGACCAGCACCGGCAGCCCGCCGAAAAGAAAGCTCAGTATCCCCCACAGCCAGAAATTTTTCCCCAGCCGTTCCGCGATGCTGCCCCAGAGGTATACCCAGCTGAAGAGAAAGACCGCGGAGACGAGATATCCCAGATTGCCGCTGAACATCCCCAAGCTGAAAAGGTTCAGCGCCGCGGCGGCGAAGGCCGGAACCACAAGGCCGGCCGTCAGCCACCGCGTGACCCCCGCGCAGTCGCAGAGAAGCATGACATTATAGACGGGAAGCAGAAATCCCACGTAAGAGCCGACGCGGAATTTATCCCCCACCCGGTACATGACATAGGCCGAAAACAGGTAAAAGCCAAATATCATTACCAACGCCGCCAGCAGCGCGAAGGCTCCAAAAAGGATCGTAAACACTAATCCGCCGTCTCCCGTATGCGCCCCAACACTTCGCCGAGCCGCTTTATCTTTTCGCCGTAGCCGGCCCAGTCGCCGTTTCGCTGAGCGTTCTGCGCGGCGTCATAAAGCGTCTGCGCCTCCGCCGCGAGGGCCTTAACGCTTGCGCCGCCCGCGGAAACGGCGATTTCTTCTTCGGGAGACACATTCTCCGTCTTCGTGCCGGTCGAGACCGTGATCCTCTGCCCCATCAGCTTTTCCAGCGCGCCGCCGAAGTTATCGGCCCAGGCGACGCGTCCGCCGGTCGAGACGATGACGCGCTTGAGCTCCGGCAGTTCGCCCTTCTCCGCTTTGAGATAGAGCGGCTGCACATAGAGCAGCGACTTTCCGATCGGCACGACGAGCAGGTCGCCGCGTATTACATCCGAACCCCGCTGGCTCCAGAGCGACAGCTGCGCGGAGATGTCCGGGTTCTGGTCGATAAGCGCCTCGACCTGTCCGGGGCCATAGATCAGCTTCTGCTTCGGGAACTGGTAGACGAGCAGCTCGCCGTACTTCTGCGGATCACAGCGTCCCGCCATCCAGCCGATCAGGTTGTCGCGCCCCAGCGGCATATAGGGGACGATGACCGCAAATTCAGGAGACTTCTCACCCCAAAGCTTCATCGTCACATAATTGGGCTGGATACGGCGCTCGCGCCCCACAGGGGTGACCTCCCAGACGTCTTCGCGGTTGTAGTAGGTATTCGTGTCGGTCATGTGATAGGTGGTGTACACCGCGGTCTGCACCTCGAAGAAATCCTCCGGATAACGCATATGCCGCCAGAGCTCTTCGGAGATGCCGCTCTTTTCCTTGAAAAGTCCGGGGAAGATCTTCATCCAGGTGCGGATGATCGGGTCCTGGCCGTCGACGACGTAAAACTCCATCTTGCCCGTGTAGGCGTCGGCGACGCCCTTGACGCTGTTGCGCACATAGTTCACGCCGCGGAAGAGAGCAAGCGAGTTATCTCCCGTCTCAAAGGGCTTCGAGTAGGGGTAGCGCTCGGACCAGGTGAAGGCGTCCTGCAGCCATTTGATGCGCCCGTCGATGAGCACCGGATAGGTCTCCGCGTCGTAGATGAGAAAGGGCGCGACCTGCGCGAAGGCGCGGCGCACGTTGCGGTTATAGAGCACGCGGCTCTCCTTGGAGAGCGCGCCCGTAAAGAGTATCTCCGAATCGCGGAAGCGCAGCGAGAAGAGTATCCGGCGCCATAAAGAGCCGATGGCGACCCCGCCGTCCTCCTGATAGACGGAACGGACGTTCGCGTCCCCCATCGGGTAGTCGAACTCCTTCACGTCGGTCTTGACGAGGAC
This sequence comes from Synergistota bacterium, assembly GCA_023450745.1. Taxonomy (GTDB): domain Bacteria; phylum Synergistota; class Synergistia; order Synergistales; family Synergistaceae; genus Cloacibacillus. Next base: position 4,770 of record JAEXGR010000032.1, on the reverse strand, counting down.
GTAAGAATAGGGCGCCGTGCCGAAATATATCTCCGGACGGGAAAGGGGGATGCCGGCCGTCGAGCGCACGGGCAGGTCCTTCATGAAGAAATAAGGCAGGCCGCCCGAGGCGATCTCATTCACGGGATTCATCACCACGCCGTAGCCGTGCGTAAACTCAAGATGGGTGTTGACCCACGTCGGGTTCTGAAGCCTTGAAAGGTCAAGCTCGCGGATGCCGAGCATCACCTGGCGGCTGCGCCCGTCGATCATATAGCGGTCGATATAGACGTCGTTAAAATTATAATAGGTGCGTATCGCCTGCAGCTGGCGGTAGGTGCGCAGCAGCGGGGAATAATCCCAGAGGCGGATGTTCTGCACCGTCTCGTTGTCCGCCGCTACCTCGGCGGCCGTCACCTCAGCCTCCGGCGTGAAGGCCACCGAGGTGACGCGGTTCAGCCCGAACGCGCGGCGCGTATAATCAAGATGATAGCCAAGATACACCTTCTCCATCTCGTACTCGTTCGGCTTCACGCGGTACTGCTGGACAAGGCCGGGGACAACGCTGCGCGCCCCCCAGCCGACGACGATGAGCAGCCCGACGGCGACCGCGGAAAACTTCCACATCGGGCGAAAGAAATTGACGCAGAGCAGCGCCGCGGCGGCAAACATCGCGAAAGCGAGAATCGAAAGCGCCGGCAGCACCACATGCGCGTCGGTATACCCCGCGCCGAAGACCACGCCGGTCGGAGAAAAGAGCAGCTCATAACGGTCCACCCAATAGCCGGCGCCCCAGAGAATCAGAATCAGCGCGCCAAGCAGCGTCAGGTGCAGCCGCGCCTCCGGCGCCACATAGAGACGGCCGGGGGCTGCGTTCACGGAGCGCGTCATAAAATAAAGCGCCGCGGAGCCGATCAACGCAAGCATCAGCACCCCCTGCGCCCAGAGCTGCAAAAATTTCACAAAGGGCAGGCTGAATACATAGAAGCCGATATCGATGCCAAACAGCGGATCGGCCTCGCCGAAGGGCGTGGGATTCATGAACTTGAGGAACTCGTGCCACATCCCCATCGCGTTCAGCGCGTTTACGGCGGCGACCAGCAGCGCCGCGCCAAAGATGAAAAGCCGCACGCGGCGTCCCGCGCGCGCGTCCGCCCCCGCCTCCGGCATCAACCGCACCCCGCGCTTCCAGGCGAGCTGCCAGTTCAGGGCGTAAAGGGCGAAGCCGGGGATCAGCGCCGCGGCAAAAAGCTCCCACCGGGCCCAGAAGCGCCGCCAAAAGACCGACTCAAAGCCCTGCGCCTCAAACCAGTAGAGGTCTGTCATAAAGGTGGCGAACCACGGCAGGACGACCGCAAAGAGGATAAAGAACCCGCCCAGGACGAACCAGAGCTTCTTCACCCGCGGCAGCTCGACGCGCGCCGTCCGCTGCCCCTCGTCGTCCCAGCCGTCGCCGTTGTCGCCGCTTCCCGGCGTCCACTCGCGCCGCGAACGGTTTGTCAGCATGCGGAAAAGATCGTTTATATCCATAAAAAGCACCCCTTATATGCGAAAATAATCTTTTATTATATTCTTGACCAAATATCGGGCGATGTCCAGTGAAAAAAACAAAAATCCCCTATAATAATACGATAAAGCGCGAAATAATAGGAGGAACGAAGAATGCCGCTTACAAAAGAAGAGGTGCGCGCGAAGCTCACCGAAATGGGGATCACATACGAGGTCATGGAACACGGTCCCGTTTATACCATCGATGAGATGAAAGAGGTCGAGGGCATGAAGATAGAAGACGTCTGCAAAAATCTCTTTCTCCGCGACGAAAAGGGCAAACGCCACTTCCTCGTCGTGCTCGACGAGGCCAAAAGCGCCGACCTCAAGGCGATACGCGCGCAGATCGGCAGCACCCGCCTCAGCTTCGGCTCGGAGGAGCGCCTGATGGCCAACCTCGGACTGATTAAGGGCGCCGTCACGCCGCTCGGCGTGCTCAACGACTGCGCGAAAAACGTCGAGGTGCTCATCGACGAGGACCTGCGGGGCCGCCCATGCCTCGGCGTCCATCCCTGCGACAACACGGAGACCCTCTGGATGTCGTTCGACAGCATAAAAAAAATCATTGAGGGGCAGGGCAACAGCCTCAAGTTTATAAAAATATAGCGCCGCGTATTGGCGGGAGGGGCAGACGGAACGATTCCGTCCGCCCCTCCCGTTCTTTATTACGCTAGGGAGGCGTTCGCCCCGTTTTTTGCGCGCTTTTTCTTGACGTAATATATGTAACATTTATAATTACAATATAAATTACGATGATCGAGGCGGTTTTCATGACCGGAGAGTTCGCGATAGCGGTACACGCCATCGTCTATTTGAATCATAAGCGCTCCTACCTTTCGAGCGAAGAGCTGGCAAAAAATATCTGCACCAATCCGGCGCGCGTCCGGATGGTGATGAGCGGGCTGAAAAAGGCGGGAATCATCCTCACGCGCGAGGGCGCGGCGGGCGGCTATGCCGTGCGGGAGGGCGTATCGTCCCTTTCTCTGCGCGAGGTGGCCGAGGCCGTGGGGGCGGTCTTCGTCGGCAGCGCCTGGCGGCCGGGCGACGCGGACATGGAGTGCCTCGTCGCCTCCGGAATGGCCGACGTGATGGACGGCCTCTACGAAAAGATGGACTCCCTCTGCCGCACCTATCTGAACGACATCCGCATAAGCGACATTGAGGATATCATCTTCCGGCCGGGCGGCAAAGCCGTAAAATAGCCGCGGCGCTTCGCGCGGAAGCGCCGCGCCGTTTCATTTCGCGTTGTCGATCGCTTCGTTGCTCAGCTCGTCGGCGCGCTTGTTTTTTGCGCGCGGCACCCATTCGTAGCTGACCTTGATACCGTCGGATACGGCCCAGGCCTCCTGCGCGAGCGCGCGCAGGTGCGGCAGATTGATCTTCCACTGCTTTGCAAGCTGGCAGACGACGAGCTTGCTGTCGCCGAAGACCTTCAGCTCCTTCGCGCCGCGTTCTCTGGCGGCCTTAAGCAGCAGAATGGCGGCGTTGTATTCGGCCTCGTTGTTGGTCTTTTTGCCCAGGTAGCGCGCCGTCTCCCAGACGGTGTTGCCGCCCTCGTCCATCAAGAGCGCTCCCGCCCCCGCCTCTCCCGGATTGCCGCGCGAAGCGCCGTCGAAGTATCCTATCATTTTTTTCTTACAACTCCCTGCATCGTCGATTTTTGCGTTATACTTTCCCATTATATGCCACAGGACAACGGAGGTAAATCAATTATGGCGGCTGTTAAAAAGACAAACGCGGTAAGGATACTTGAGGGGCTCAAAATATCTTTTGAGCTTCTGGAATACGAGATAGATGAAAAGGAGCTCTCCGCGGAAGACGCGGCGGCCAAAACGGGGATCGCCGAAGAGCGCACCTTCAAGACGCTTTGCTGCCGCGGCGACAAGACCGGCGTGCTCCTGGCCTGCGTTCCCGCGGGGCGCGACCTGGACTTCAAGGCGCTTGCCGCGGCTTCGGGCAACAAAAGCGCCGAACTCGTACACCTAAAAGAGGTACAGGGGCTGACCGGCTACGTGCGCGGCGGCTGCTCCCCGCTCGGTGCGAAGAAAAAATATCCCGTCGTCATCGACGAATCGGCGCTCTCCTTCGATTTCATCACCGTCAACGCCGGGCACCGCGGGCTGCTCTTCAAGCTCGCGCCCGCGGACCTCGTACGCGCCACAGAGGCCAAAAGCGCGCCGATTGTCAGGTAGCCCATGGAAACGTTGTCCCCAAAGCAACCAAAGTGGCTGATAATCTTCGCCTACCTGATGGTTTACATCATCTGGGGGTCGACATATCTTGCAATACGTTTTTCTGTGGAGACGATTCCGCCGCTTCTTTCCGGCGGCATCCGTTTTCTCGCCGCGGGCGCAATCCTGCTCTGCGTGCGCCTCTTTCAGCGGCGCGAGCTGCCGACGGCGCGCGGCTGGCGGCTCGCCTTCCGCGCCGCGCTGCTGCCCTTCGCGCTGACCTACGGCCTCATCACCACCGCCGAGCTCGTCGTCCCCTCCTCGGTGGCGGCGCTCTTGGTCGCGATCGAGCCGTTATGGTTCTGTCTCGTCGGCTGGCTGCTCTTCAAGGGCAAAAAGCCGTTGCTGCGCCACTACGCCGGCATCGCGCTGGGCTTCGCGGGGGTCTGCGTGCTCGTCGTGGGGGACCCCAATGTGGAGCTGTCCTTTGAATCAAGATATACTCTTTGGATGGTGCTGCTGTTGCTGTCCAGCCTCACCTGGGTCATCGGAGCCTTCGTCTCGGCAGACCCGCGCATCCACTCCGACGCGCTCACCTCGTCGGGAATGCAGATGTTCTGCGGCGGCGCGGTGATGATGCTCTCGCAGTACGCGCTCTCGCTCGCCACGGGAAACTACCCTCAGTTTCACGCCTTCTCAGCGCGCTCCGCGCTCGCGCTCGGCTATCTGGTGATCTTCGGCTCGCTCGTCGCCTACTCCTCATTCCTCTGGCTGATGCGCGTCGAACCGGCGAACCGCGTCGCCACGCACGCCTTCGTCAATCCGGTGGTCGCGGTGCTGCTGGGCTGGCTGCTCGGCGGCGAGGCCCTCCACATGAACATGCTGCTGGCGCTGCCGCTCGTCATCGCATCCGTCATTCTGATGATTTGGGAACCGTAAATCGGCGTTTAGACGCGCCGCTGACTTAGCTCAACAAAGCCGGAAAATCCTCGACGCACCAAAGTGCGCCTGCGGTTTTCCGGCTTTATTTCGCGTCGTCATCGGCACGTCTAAACGCCGATTTATCTTCGAT
>JAEXGR010000019.1 GCA_023450745.1 Synergistota bacterium | reverse complement strand
GATCCGACCATTCGCCCATCGGCGACGACGGCGTGATGGGATAGATCGAGATTACTTCGTTCACCGCGTGCGCCACATGCGCCGCTCCCTCGTTTCCATCCAGTGTTACCATCTTTTTCTCTGACATATTCTCTTACCTCCCATATTGTTCCCAACATTTAGGTATATTTGCCCCTAATTGTCAATTATTCCATAGTTGCGCACACGTGTAAAAAAATGCCATACTCTCCCTCTCGTTCCTTTGCCGTGTTGAAACAAAGATTCAAACCGTGGTGGTATAGCGCCCTACATGATATCGCATAACTGAAAAAATAGAAACAAGCTAGTAAGAATTTTTACCGGAAAAATCCTATTTTTTGCTTAGCGCGCTCATATTATTTGTCTTTAAAATAGCTAAAGAAAGCAAAAGACGCCGAAGAGCGAGGGCGGGCGGCGGGGGAAGCTCCGCTGCCCGCCACCCTTGCGTCTTTCGGCGTCAACCTTTATTTCGCGGCGTATACTCCGTCTATCAGCGTGCCGTCGCGGTATTCCACGGCGGCCAGCAGTTTGTCGTAGTCGAACTCTATCGGCTCCGGCACACCGGTCAGTTTTTCCACCTCTTTTTTAAGGGCGGCGATATCGCTTACGGGGAGCTTTGCCTTCAGCGCGGCTTCCAGCAGTTCGGGGCGGTTGGGGTTGATGCAGATGCCGCGCTCGGTCACTATCGCGTCTACCGTCTCGCCGGGGGTCGTGATCGTCGTGACTTTATCTTTGATCGACGGCACGCCGCCGCGGAACGAGGGACAGACGACGATCGACAGCTTCGCTCCCGCCGCCGTATCCTGATGCCCTCCCGAGGCTCCGCGCAGCACGCCGTCGTTGCCGGTGAGCACGTTGACGTTAAAGTCGGTGTCGGCTTCCAGCGCCGCGAGGATGACGCAGTCAAGGTTATTGACCAGCGCTCCCGCGTTGAAGGGGTTCGCGTACCACGAGGCGTCTATCTCGATGTGGCTCGGGTTGGAGGCCATAGATTTCGTGACGACGGCGTCGAAGGACTGTACGTCGAATACCGTCTTGAACATGCCCTTGTCGTGCATCGCGGCCATATATCCGCCGACGCCTCCAAGGCCGAAGCTGCCGACGATGCCCTTCTCCGCCATGTATTCCTCAAGGTATACGGCGGCGGCGAGGCTCGCCCCGCCGACTCCCATCTGGAAGGAGAAGCCCGGCGCCACGATGCCGGCGGCCTTCATCAGTTTGAAGGAGTCCTGCGCGATGCGGAGATCCACGGGATTGCGCGTGATGCGCGCCGCGCCGGTAGCGATCTTCGCGGGGTCGCCGATGCTGTCAACGACGACCACCTGGTCGACAAGGTACTGGGGGATCGAAATCTTCGGCGAAAGCGGATATTCGACGAGGTTGTCGGTCACCGCGACGACGTGCGCGGCGTTCCTCGCGTCGGTCAGCGCATATCCGAGCGAACCGCAGGCCGAGGGGCCGGAGACGCCGCTTATGTTGCCGAGGCAATCGCAGGCGGGGGCGGCGAGGAAGGCGACGTCGATCTTTATCGAGCCCTCTTCGATGGCGCGCGCGCGGCCGCCGTGGCTGCGGATGACGACGGGGATATCCGCCTCGCCGCTGGAGAGAAGCTTGCCCAGCCTGCCGCGCACGCCGGAGGTGTAAAGGCGGCTGATGAGGCCGCTTTTTATGTAATCGGCGACGCAGTCGTGGGCGTCGGGAATCGAACTCGGCGCGAAGGTGAGATTTTTGAAGCCCATGGCCTCAAGCTCGCCCAGCACCAGGGGAATAACCGCATCCCCGTTGCGCAGGTGATGGTGGAAGGATATTGTCATGCCATCGGTCAGTCCGGATTGCTCAATGGCCCTGCGCAGCGAGGACGCAACTTTATTTCTGTTGGGCAGCGCCGCCTTTATCGGCGAAGCCGGCTTTACTCTGCCGTGAAGCTCCGCTATCGTCGAAAATGGCGACTTGTAAGGCGCAAAGGCGCCGACTCCCGGTATCTCTGTAGGGACTATTCTGTTAAGAGAGTTTTTTACGTTTTTCATTGTTACAGTTCTCCTCTCTTTAAACCGTAAAGCTCGGCGAGTTCAAGCAGGTGCCTCGATCTCGCCACGACCGGGGCGTCGACCATCTTGCCGTCCACCGCGACGACGCCCTTTCCCTCACGTTTCGCCTTTTCGGCGGCTTCCACGACACGCTCCGCTTTCCGCAGCTCTTTTTCCGTCGGCACAAAGGCCTTGTGGATGACGGCGACCTGGCTCGGGTGGATGCAGGCTTTGCCGGTGAAACCAAGCCCGACTATCTCTTGCGTCTCGCGCAGAAGCCCCTCGTTGTCCTGAATGTCCGCCCACACCGTGTCATAGGAATCGACGCCGGCGGCGCGGGCCGCCGCGACGATGCGGCATCTGGCGTAGAACAGCTCCCGCCCCTCTTTCGTCTTCCGCACTCCCATGTCCGCGGTGAAATCCTGGCCGCCGATAGTAAGGGCGCCGACGCGCGGCGTGGCGGAGGCGATGGCGAAGGCCATTTCAAGGCCGAGCGCCGTTTCGATCATCGCGTGAAGCTTTACCGAGCCTGCGGGAATGCCGTATCTTGCTTCCAGCTCCGTTATCTTTTTATCCGCGAGCAGCACATCTTCGGGGCCGTTGCACTTCGGCAGGCGCACGGCCGCGGGGGCGCACGGGATTATCTCCTCAAGGTCCTTTTCGAAAAACTCCGTATCGGCGCCGTTTATTCTGACCGTGACAAACAAATCTTTAAAATCAAACATCCGCAGGAATGTCGCGACCATCCTGCGGGCCGCGTCCTTTTCAGAGAGCGCGACGGCGTCTTCCAGGTCGAGCAAAACGCTGTCGGCCCCAAAGATCGGCGCGTGCTGAATCATCCCCGGAGAATCCCCGGGGATATAAAGCATCGAGCGGCTCGCCTTCATCACTTTGCCTCCTTTGCTGTCTCGTCTGCGACAGATTTCCACCATGAAGAAAGGGCGGCGCTGCCCAACTCCGACTCCACCGCCGCCGGCGTCTGGCATTCCTGTTTGGACGCGCGCTTGAGCGCCGTCTCAAGGCGCGCCCTGATTGTTATTTCGATCGCGCCCTGGTCATGGATGGCTATCTTCGCATGGCCGACATTATTTTCCCTCAGCACTTCATCTACGAGATTTCTGGTCCGCTTCGCGAAGATCACGCTGTTCGCGCCGCTGTATTCAAGCTCCGTAGTCTCAGAAGGAGAGACCGTTACCTGACAATCCGATGATTCCAGCGTACCCGCGCTGGCGGTGCGGATAATCATCATCACAAAAAACCACCTTTCATTACAGGTATGGGGCGCGCTGTAAACACCTGCGCGCCCCCATATATTTTATTACAACCTGCCGGCTATCGCACGCAGAAATTCTTCTGTCGTCAGCATCTTCTTATTCGGTATCTCAGAAATGGCAAAAATATCTTTCGTCATTTCCCCCGCCTCGATCGTGGCGACGGAAGCCTTCTCCAACCGGCCGGCAAACTCTTGAAGCGCGGCGTTCCCGTCCAGCTCGCCGCGCTTGCGGAGCGCGCCGCTCCAGGCAAAGATGGTCGCCATGGGGTTCGTAGAGGTCGTCTGCCCCGCCAGGTGCTGATAATAATGGCGCGTCACCGTGCCGTGGGCCGCCTCATATTCATAGACGCCGTCGGGGGAGACCAGCACGGAGGTCATCATCGCGAGGCTGCCGAAGGCCGTGGCCACCATGTCCGACATCACGTCGCCGTCATAGTTTTTACAGGCCCAGATAAAACCGCCCTCAGAGCGGACAACGCGCGCCACCGCGTCGTCTATCAATGTATAGAAGTATGTGATCCCGGCCTTCTCAAACGCGGAGCGGAACTCTTTCTCATAGATGCCTTCGAAAATCAGCTTGAATGTCTGATCGTATTTCTTGGAGATCGTATCCTTGGTCGAAAACCAGAGGTCCTGCCCCGTGTCCAGAGCGTACTTAAAGCAGGCGCGCGCAAAACTGGAGATGGACTTCTCAAGGTTGTGCATTCCCATCGCCACTCCGGGGCCCTTATACTCAAAGACAATCTCTTCCTGCCGCTTGCCCGCGTCGCCGTCCGCGGGCTCAAAGGTCATCTTCAGTGTTCCGGCGCAGGGAATGCTCATCTCCACATCCTTATAGATGTCGCCATAGGCGTGACGGGCGATGGTGATCGGCTTCTTCCATGTACGCACGGTAGGATGAACGCCCTTAACCATAATCGGCGCGCGGAATACCGTTCCGTCCAGGATCGCCCTGATCGTGCCGTTCGGGCTCTTCCACTGCTTTTTCAGATTATATTCCTCCACCCGCTGCGCGTTGGGCGTGATGGTCGCGCACTTGACGGCGACGCCATATTTTTTGGTCGCCTCGGCGGAATCCACCGTCACCTGGTCGTCAGTCTCATCGCGGTGCTTAAGGCCAAGGTCGTAATATTCCGTCTTCAGCTCCACATGGGGCAGAATAAGCGTCTCTTTTATCTGCTGCCAGATGATTCTCGTCATTTCATCGCCGTCCATCTCAACGATGGGCGTGGTCATTTGAATCTTCACCATATCGCGTGTCCCTCTGCTTTCTTTAGGATGTTATATTGTTATGAATCTATCTATTTTCGTTCGCGTAAAAGTTCATCAGGCAGCCGGCCAGGATTATCGCCCGGTCGTCTTTCGTGAGCCCCGGCATCTTAAGCGTGATCGTCTCGTTTTGACCGCGGGCGCCGATCAGCCGCGCCTCTATCGTCTCCTTACCGCCCTCTATCGCGGCGCGGATTCCGGGGATGAACACCCATTCGCCGCTCTTGAATTTATCTCTCTCCGCCCTGTCCACAATGAAGGGAATCATCCCCCAGTTGAGGAGGTTGCTGCGGTAACGTTTCGTCGCATATTCTTCGGCGAAATTGGCCTGCCCGCCCAGCACCTTCTGCGAAGAGGCCGCCTGCTCGCGCGCCGAACCGTCACCCGGCTTTACGGCGAAGATGACGCTGCCGATGGCGGTCCGCGCCGCATCGTCGGCGGCGCCGGCGGATTCAAGCAGCTCTTTCAGCTCGCCGCTTGCGGAAACTCCGCCCTCCACAGCCGCGCGGCGTTCGTCTTCCAGAGCCTGAGCGGCCTTGGCGCGCCCCACGTAGAGCGGATCTTTGCGGGAAAGGGCAAACTGCGCCAGCTTTATCGGATTGGAACGCAGCGACGAGGTCTCTCCCGAGGGGATCAGCTCGTCGGTCGTCGTCACGGGGTCCGTAATGACGGAGGCCATCTTTAACAGCAGGTTGTCCGCCAGCGAATAGACCTTAGGCCACGGCCTGATATTGGGCCCGTAGATCAGCTCCTGGCTATCGTCCGCCTTGCCAAAGCCGTGATAAACCTTCTTTTCGTAGAGATCGCCGCGGAACCTGTAGGGCTCCTCATGAAGAAGTTCCCCATAACGCTCGGCCGAAGTCAGCACGCCGCCGTTGGCCGCGGTGGCGGCGATGGAGCGCGCGTCCATCAGCGCCACGGAGGATATCTGTCCGTCTCCCGGCTTTGACCCTTCGCGGTTGGGGAAGTTCCGCGTCGTATGGCGGACGCTGAGACCGTGATTCGACGGCGTATCGCCGGCGCCGAAACAAGGGCCGCAGAAGGCCGTCTTCACAACGGCGCCGGCCTCCATAAGATCGCTGATCGAACCGTTGTGGATAAGCTCTAGCATCGCCGGCTGGCTGCCGGGATAGACGCTGAGCGAGAACTCGTCGTTGCCGACATTGCGCCCCCGCAAAATCTGCGCCGCGGCTGCGACGTTGTCAAAGGTCCCGCCGGAGCAGCCGGCGATGATCCCCTGGTCCACATGAATCTTGCCGTCCTTGGATATCTTGTCGGTAAGGTTGAGCTTTAAGTCCGGATTTTCCAGCTTACTGCGGGCGTCGTCCTCCACCCGCTTCAATATTTCATAGGGGTTCGCGTTTAGTTCGTCTATCGTGTAAACATTGCTGGGATGGAATGGCAGGGCGATCATCGGCTTTATTTTGCCGAGCTCCACGACAATGGCCGCGTCGTACCAAGCCACCGCGGCGGGTTCAAGCCTTTTGTAGGCTTCCGGACGGCCGTGGATGTGATAATATTCCTCAACCTTTTCGTCGGTGCGCCAGACCGAAGTCCAGCAGGCCGTCTCCGTCGTCATCACGTCGATTCCGTTACGGAACTCCACCGGGAGGCTCGATACGCCGGGACCGACAAATTCCATCACCTTATTTTTCACGAAACCGTTTTTGAAGACCGCGCCGATAATCGCCAGCGCGACATCCTGCGGACCAACTCCGGGGCGCGGGGCGCCGGAGAGATAAACGGCGACGACGTCGGCCCGTGAAAAATCATAGGTGCGTCCGACAAGCTGCTTTACAAGCTCCGGGCCGCCCTCGCCGACTCCCATCGTCCCCAGGGCTCCGTAGCGGGTATGGCTGTCCGAACCAAGGATCATTCTGCCGCAGCCGGACATCATCTCTCTGACATAAGAGTGAATGACCGCCAGATGCGGGGGAACAAATTCTCCGCCGTATTTCTTCGCGGCCGAAAGTCCAAAGAGATGATCGTCCTCATTGATCGTCCCGCCGACCGCGCAAAGAGAATTGTGACAGTTGGTCATGACATAGGGTATGGGAAAGCGCTTCATGCCGCTGGCGATCGCGGTCTGGATGATGCCCACATAGGTAATGTCGTGCGAAGCGAGGCTGTCAAAACGGATCTTATAATCGTCCTCCGTACCGGAAGCGTTGTGCGCCGCGATGATATTTGCCGCGATCGTCCCTCTGGCGGCGGCCTTCTTATCATCCGGCAGCCAGCCCAGCGGCTGCAGCCCCGCGCCTCTGATCTCCTCGTTGACCGCGGAGAGGCCCTTATGCTCGACATCCTCCACCAGTGCCGTTCCATTAAACAGATAGGCGCCCTTTTCAATCAGTCTGATCAAATCATTCATCCTCTTTTCTTTATATATTCTATAATATTCAGAATTTATAATTAAATTTTAACATTATCACTTCAGCTTATTTTCGAAATATAGAGACATCAAGGTTATTCGCAGCTCAGGCCCAACAGAACCTTTTTCTTGTTTTCAATAAAAGTATATTCAGCACATTTTTTATCTTTACTTTTTTTAAATAAAATATTTTATTGTCAAGTTACAAAGACGCAGCCGTCCATTAGCGGAAGATAAAAAAAATACCGCCCGCGAAAATTCCACACAGACAGCATCACATGATCACCATCGCTTCAAGACAATGGCTCACGAAAACAACATCCGCCCGCGCAGATTTATCTCTCGTCGATGTGAACAGGTCTCCTGGCTTCCATTCATTCTACTCTCGCATCTTCCCAGACAGACGTCCAGTGATCTCGCGATTTTGTCATGGTCACAGTGGCGGGGCCGCTTTGGCATTTAACCAAATTCCCTTACTTTCACACCGCTATTCTTTATAGCGGCCATAATATCTTCTCATTTTGTAAATGTCAAGTTATTTTTACAACGCCCCCGAATTTTCACAATTAATAGTACAGATGACATAAAATCATAAATTATTGTTTCATTCAGAAAATTTGATTCTTTTATAAAAACTTTGCTGAATTTTTCGCCAACATTAAAAAGAACCGTCCGTGATCACAGACGACACAAGGCGGGAGCCGTGTGGGAAAATATTGGCACGGCGAGTCTGAAACGACAGGCAGAATGAAACATGCCATAAAGTAAATATGCCTATCGCAAAAGAGTACCGCCGCCATAACATAATGGCCGGCGCAACAGGGGAAAAACCTCTAACTTCTGCTAAAATCATAGATAACCTTTATTCTGATGGGAGTGGCATCCAATGAAAAGATCCGGTGTAAGGATTATCGGCATCCTGTTTGTCATATTGTGCGCCGCCGCGCTGTTGGGCGGCTGCGGCGGCGGTTCGCGGCAGGGGGCGGTGACGCCCTCCGACTACTCCGCGGCAAAGAACTGGCTGAATCTGCCGGCGGCGGCGGTACATTCCGCGGACGTCGTCTATCTCTACCCCACCGCCTATACGAGGGCGGACGACGGCGACCCGATAATCTGCGCCATCGACAACGCGGCGATGCGCGCCGGGGCCCAAAAGATATTCACGCAGCAGGCGGCCGTCTTCGAGGACGCGGCAAACATTTACGCGCCGTACTATAGACAGATGGATGCGGAATACGTCCTTTCCATTTCCGCGGAGGAGCGCGGCGTAATCGCCTCGCGCGAACCGAAGACCGACGTCTTCGCGGCGCTGGACTATTACTTTGAAAATTACAATGAGGGCCGGCCCTATATACTTGCGGGACACTCGCAGGGCTCAAATCTTCTGATCTACGTCCTTGCCGAATATATGAAAAGACATCCGGAACGTTACAAACGGATGATCGCGGCCTATGTGATCGGCTATTCGGTGACGAAGGACTACCTCGCGCAAAACCCGCACCTGAAATTCGCCGAAGGAGCGGACGACACCGGCGTGATCGTCTCCTACAACACCGAGGCTCCCGTCGTCTCGGGAGACAATCCCGTGCTGCTCGAGGGGGGGATCTCGATAAACCCGATATCGTGGACGCGGGAGGAAACGTTGGCGGCCGCCGCCAGCAACCTCGGCAGCCTGACGAAAGAGGACGCCGCCGCCAAGGCCGGATTTACGGTGGAAACGCCGGGAATCGCCGACGCCGCGGTGGACCGGAGACGCGGCGTGGTAAAATGCTCCTCCGTGGACCGGGACAAATACAAAATAAAGGTCCCGCCCTTCGGTGACGGGATATATCATACCTGGGATTACGGCTTCTATTACATGAACCTGAAGAAGAACGCCGCAGAGAGGATCGCCGCCTATTTTAACAAAGCCTTCTAGGCGGCGTAAAACTCCGCCTCGGCCGTTGCCCTTTTACATAACGGCCCCTTAAAGCATCCGTATAAATTCTTCCGGCGGCGCCGGGCGGGCGTAATAGTATCCCTGAATCGTGTCGCAGCCCGCCTGCTGGAGGAAATCAAGCTGGTCCCTTGATTCCACCCCTTCGGCCACGACTTTGAACGACAGCTTGTGGGCAAGCGCAATGACCGTCTCGATGACCTCTTCGGAGCGCAAGCGGTCCGTTTCGCGCTGCAGCAAAAATCCCCGGTCCAGCTTAATGACGTCCATCGGTATGTTGATCAGCGTGTTGAGCGAGGAATAGCCGCTGCCGAAATCGTCCATGGCGATGGAAAAGCCCGCCCTCCGGAGCTCGGCAAATACCGGCAGGATCGTCTCCATCCCCTCGGTAACGATGCTCTCCGTGCATTCGATCTCTATCAGGCCGTTGGGGACGTCATATTTGGCGGTCATCGCCTTCACCTTCGCCAGGAAATCCCCGTCGTGCAGGTGCAGGCGGGAGAAGTTGACGGAAATGGGAACGGCTTTCCGCCCGCCGTCGATAATTTGCCGTAATATTTTGCATACCTGCTCCAAAATGATAAAGTCAAGCCGGAGGATTTGGCCGCTGCTTTCAAAAAGGCCGATGAAGCGCGACGGGGGAATAATCCTGCCGTCCGGACAGACCCATCGCACCAGCGCCTCGCCGCCGGAGATTTTTTCACTGACGCCGTCGTATTTCGCCTGAATATAGGGAATGAATTCGCCGCGTTCGGCGGCACCGTCAAAGCTGGAGATCAGCTCTGAATTCTCCAGTGATTTTTTATAAATACGGCCGTCAAAGACGCCGATATACCTTTCTGAGTTTCCTTTGACCGTCCATTTGGCGGCCGCGGCATAATTCATCATGATGTCGACGGGTATCTCCCGGTCGCTGATTCTATATATCCCGTAATTCACGATGATCGACTGCTCTTTCAGCATCAGCTTGATATCATCGGACATACGGCTTATCCTCGTCTTCAATTCGTCAAGACTCTCGGAAAAAGCCAGCGCCACAAAATGGTCGGCGTATACCCGCGCCAGCAGATCCCTCTTGTCGGTGAAGTATCGGCGGTAGACCACGGCGATCTCCCGCAGCAGGTGGTCGCCTTTTTCCCGGCTGAATATTTCGTTGTATATCTGGAATTTATAAATATCAAAATCGATGACGTACATATTCTCTCTCGCGCCCGCTATTTTATTTTTTGCCGACAGCTCAAACCCCGCCTGGCTCAGGGCCCCCGTCAGCTGGTCCTGATAGAGAAGGGCCTTGACCCGCTTCATCGAGCGGCTCTTTGTGATAAAGGCGAAGGTAAGCGCGACGACCAGAACGACGAGGACGAACATAAAGAGCAAAAGCACGTCCAGAGGCATCTTCTTGATGATCGCCCCGATATTGATCTCTTTGTTTTCGAGCACATGCTTGATTACGATATTGTCTATCTCCTGGTCGGAGATGTAGAGTATCGCCTTATTGAGGATATTGTTCAGCACAAAATCATCAGCATTCGTAAGGGCGATACAGGCGTTAAGGCTGTATCCCTGCAGGGCGACCCCCACCAGCCCGGCATACTTCGTATCGTCAAGCAGCAGCTCGGCGGTAAACGAACTCAGCAGCGCCTGATCGATGTCATTGTCCCGCTTGACTTCGTCGAAGCACCGCGCCGCCGTCTCGTAATAGCGAAACGAATAGCCCTCCTTGACGAGCCTGTTGGCGGGAGAGGAGAGCCAGCGGGGAACGGCGGTCACCGTGTCACCGGTGGAGTCAAAGACTTTGTCGCTTCTTCTTACCAGCATCAGAGGAACGCTCATATAGATGTCGGTCAACAGTAAACGGCGCTTTTCCGCTTCGTCATAGTCGTGGTCGAAGCACGAGATCAGTTCGGCGCCGCGCCCCTCCTCCGAGCCGCTCGGGTGATATGCGAACTGAAGGCCGGTGATTGCGGATATCCGGTGAAATACGTCCGCGGTTATGCCGTTATAGCTGCCGGACTTGTCCGTAAATTCATAAGGCGTCCACGAGGGGTCATAGGCGACCTTGATGACGCCGGCGTTCTTTATATACTCCCGCTCCTCCCTGGTAAAGGTTATATAGCGGTTGGAGCTGGGGATGTTCTTGGCGGAGAGCTCTTTCTCGTAGAAGGGGTTCTGGATTTTGATCTGCATCAGGGCCTGCTCCAGATCGGCCAGGATGTCTTTATTTCCGGGAGAGGTGACGAAGTAAAACGGCTGCGGGGAAAAGCGGCACAACGCCCGGAACTGCCCGTCGTTGCGAAAACCGCCGACCAGACCGGCGCCGATTTCTCCATTTAAGAGCCCCTTGCGTATCGCCTCCGGCGTCCGGTACTTCACCGGATAGACGGTGATCCCGTTTTTCGCCGCGAAATCAAGCAGCCTCTCACAATTATATTCGCTGTCAAAACCGACGCGCAGGCCGGTAAATTCGGGAAAATCATTTTCCGCCAGCGGGCTGTCCACCGTCGTAAACATCGACAGGTAGTCGAGCCCGGCGTCTAAATTCGGAAACGCGGCCTCCGCGGCTCTCTCCCGTGAGTAAAAGACGCTGCCTAATATATCGATATCGCCCTTTTTCAGGGATTCATAGAGGCCGGTAAAACTGCCCTCCACAAATTCGTAACGCCAGCCGGTGTATCTCGCGATCCGGCGCAGGTAGTCGTAGTTATATCCGTAGAAGGAATCGCCGTCCCTCTCCATGTATCCCGGCTGGGGGAACCAGCCCACGCGAACCAGACGTCCCTGAGCCGCGAAAGAAGAAGACGCGCCGGCAAATATAATCAATAACAGGAGGATGATAAGAGACAGAAACTTAAAGGGGGCGGCACGGCCCGCCGTATGCGGATACGGCTCTCCAGCGAAAATCGTCATTGGCGGCCGCCTCGCACCGCCGCCGGTAATTCCCCGGCGTCCGCGCCGCGGGATGGATGTCTGAAAAATATACCCGCGCCGCGAATTTCCGACGGAAGTCCGTCCGTGATTTTACCCGACTCTTCATAAGAATACATAGAGTTCAATCAACTAAACCCCTTTTCCGCCATACATGGGACATACAGCCGTAAATTTTTTCTTTAAAGCAAGGAAACAAAGAGCTGCACGGCAAAAAATTTACCGTCTTTGGCACACTCACAGGAATTATTATAATTCCTGAAATTATCTATGTCTATCATAATTCTGTCCGTTCCAAGACAAGCGCATGAAAGACCGCCGCGCGGCGGCGGCTTGCGCGGCAAGCGGCGGCGATAACGGCAACAAGCGACTTCAGCCGTTCTTGCCGCCCTGATAGATTTTCCTATTTGTCATTGCCAATATAATTGCAATCATATTGCCAACGACCATTGCCCTGTTTTTGTGTTATCTTTAACTAGAGGAGGGGTGAAGGGCGTGTTGTTTTCTGATAAGCTGACTTTTCTGCTGAATGTTACGACCACTACAAACGCACAGCTTGCGCGCGCAATCAACGTCGATCCCTCGATGATCAGCCGTCTGCGTAGCGGCAGACGGGGCCTTCCCCATGACGACTCTTATGTCGAGGCGATGGCGGGCTATTTTTCAAAACAGTTTACCAAGCAGTATCAGCGCTCCGCCCTCGGGGATGCCTTAGGACAGGACGGGCTCAGCCTCCCAGAACAGCCGCATCTGCTCAGCGTGATCATATATGAGTGGATGAAGGCCGCCGGGTATGACGCGGACAGCAAGGCCGGCGTCCTGCTGAAAACTTTTGACCATCTTTCCCTGTCTCACTATAAAGAAAACGCCGAAACGGCCGCGCCCGAAAGCGCCGAATGGGACAGCAGCGAACTTTTCATCTATTACGGCAACGAAGGAAAAAGGAAGGCCGTGCTGGCGTTTCTGGACCGGATCTTACAATGTGAATCCCACTGTACCGTCCGGATCACGTCAGACGAGAGCTACGAGTGGATCGTGGAAGCGCCCGCTTTCGCCGCGAAGCTGGCGCAGGCAATCGCGGCGCTGCGCGACCGGGGACACCGGTGTCAGCGTATCGCGGCGTCGGTGTCGGATATAAATTATTCTTTTGATTCCATTACGCGCTGGCTGCCGTTGATGGCCTCGGGAACGCTGGAGTCCTTTTACTACCCGCGAATGAGAGACGGGGTCTATCACCGGACGATGATCGTGGCGCCAAACGTGGCCGCCCTCGTCTCAACTTCCGTAGGGACGCAGCGGGAGAGCGGGGCGACCTTTCTGACGCTGGAAAAGGCCACGGTGGAGTGTTACGCCAGGGAGTTCACCGATTATTTCTCGATGTGCAAGCCGATGACCAAGACCTACAGCGGCGCGCAGATGAGCGATATGCTCCTGCTGCGCGCGCTGGGATATGAAAACGCCTTTGCAAACTGCATCCAGAAAAGCGGCTCTTTATCCCTGATCACCATGCCGCCGGCCCTTGTGGACGGCATTCTCGCAAAGGCAGAGTCCCCCTCGGCACAAAAGCTGCTCCGGCGGTTAAAGGACGATTCTTGGCACTTTGAAGATATCGTCAGCCGGTACAAGATCATCGACATCTTTCCTCTCGCGGCGGTCGAGGAGATCGCCGCCGGCAAGGTGCCGATTGCCGCCTCCCAGATATTATGCGGCCGCGCCTGTTATTACTCGCCGCAGGAGTACCAGGCGCATTTGCAAAACGTCATCGCCTTATTAAAGAAATACCGAAATTATCATCTCGTGCCGGATGACGGCGGACATATCTGTTCCAATATCATATACATCAGAGAGGGCGCCCAGGCCCTTCTCTGCAAAGACGCCGACCCCGTATCCATAATCGAAATCACGGAAAACAACATGGTCTCGGCACTCTGGGAATACATAATGCGCGGCATCGAGCCGAGGCTTTCGCCCGCCGCCGTGAAGCTGTCCGTGATAAAGCAGCTCGAAAGGCTCGCCCGGGATATAGATAAATATCTGGAGCAAACGCGCCAATCATAACCGGGGCAAAAAATAAAAGCCACACGGACCTTATTCTGAGATAACCCGCGCCCCGCGGCCTGTTTCCTCGCCGCTTACGCCGGCGCGGCCTGCAGTCCCCGTATTGCTGACGCAGAGGCGGCTAACGGCCGTCGCGCGCGTCTGCCTCTATGCCTCGCCGTACACGGCGACTGAGGCGTCAGGCGTCGTCCGGGCGCTTGAACAGGCCTCCGCCGCCCGGCTCAGAAGCGTTGCGTAATCCGCTTCCGACGCTTTGCCGACAGCAGTCCCGCATATCAGCCCCACGCCGAATTCCGCGTGCGCGCTTTGCAGCACGCTGCGAATATTCTCAAGGTTCTGCGACAGACGCGCGCGCTGAACGTCCATGCCGCCCGCGTCGGTGCGGAAGATGACGACGCGCGTCTCGTCAAGGCGGCCGCAGACGGCCTGCCCGCCGATCAAAATACGGCACAATCTGCCCATGGTAGAGAGGATGCCGCCGGCCTCGTCCGAGCCCTTTTCGGCGCGAACCTGATCTAAACCGGTGATCTCCATCACCGTCAGCGCGATGACGCGCTCGTCCCGCTTTTTTCTATATTCCGCAAGGACGCCGTGAGCGGCGGCCTCCAGCGTCTCCCGCGTATAAAGGAGCATGGCGGAGTCACGCTGCGCCAGTTCCGGCAGGGACGCCTCCATGCGGTGCCTGATATCATTGTCACGGATATAGATAAAGGCGTACAGGTCTCCGGTCACGGGGTGCCTGATCAGCTTCACCCCCATGTTCATCCAGCACGGCGCGCCATTCGCGCCGTGCCCGCGGTATTCTATAAATTGCCAGCTCTCGCCGCGGCGGAACGTTTCAACCAGATATCCGCGCGAGGTGAGTTTCTCAAATGCCTCACGGCCGCCGTCGGCCGCTGAGAGACCGTTATCCCGCTGAAATTCGTCATAGGACGTCCCCGCTTTATCGCCGCTCGGGTCCCCGGGGAGCTCGATGTCTTCGATGCGGTCCGCGCTGATATTGACGCGCATCGTTCCCCTGAGCGCCGGCTTGAGCAGGCCGGAAAGGCAGCATTCCCGTTCAAAGCGGCGCATCTCCGCGTCTATATTGTGTTTTACATCCACCGTGCCGATGGAATAGTATGGCGCGCCGTCTTTATCCCGGAGGATTTTAAAGCTGACCCGCCCCCAAACGCCCTGTCCGTCGGAGCCGAGAAACTTTATGTAATAGCTCTCGCCGTCTTGTCCCGCGTAAAGATTTTTATAGAGCCGCCGGTACTCCGCTACGGAGTCGGCATGGATACGCCCGTTTTCGATGATGCTCTCCGGGACGTTTTCCGTATCCCCCTCTTTACGCCCCAGCACACGCATAAAATCGCCGGTGCAGTGCAGCGTGTGCGTCCGCAGGTCGACCTTCCAGATCAACACGCCCGCCTGCTTCACCGCGATTTGATATGTCTCTTCCGCCAGGCTGAGCTGTTCGTTCGCTTTTTTCAGCTCGGTGATATCCGTGACGACCGCGATGATACGCTGGACGCTGTCGCCGCCGCTGGGCATACGCGCCGCGCGGATATGCCGCCATCCCGTCCCCTCCGCGGTGCTGACGCGGAACGAGTAGTCCATCAGCTTTCCCGTCGCCGCCGTCTCAAACAGATGCCGGCGAAGCACAACGCGGTCCTTGGGATCAACTACCGAGGCGATTTTCTCTCCCAGAGACCCGTCCGCCGCGCTCTCGCTGCGGCCCATCGACCGGTAAAAGCTGGGGCTGACGTAGCTGATATGGATATCTTCGCCCACATCCGCCACGATGACGCCGCCGTCCATGTGCTCCAGCAGCGTCCAGTATTGTATGGTGGCGGCGTTATCCAAAACCGCCGGAGGCTCTGGGGACTCTTCGCAGGGATTCGTTTCGCCGAACACGCAAAAACGATTTTTGCCGCCGCTTTTAGCGCGGTAGAGGGCAGAGTCGGCCTCGCTGTAGAGCTTTTCAAAGCCTTTCTTTTCTTCGCCGCCCATCGCGATGCCGATGCTCACAGACAGTTCGACGGTACGCCCCTCGGCGCTGCAGGAAAATTGCAGCGCCTGTAAAAGTTCGTTCGCTTTGCGCGCCGCGCTGGCGGCGGAGACCGGCCCCTTCATCAAGACCATGAATTCGTCGCCGCCGATACGCCCGGTGATGTCGGAGGCCCTGAATACGCGCTTGACGGCCGCCGCCGCGTCGGTCAGAACGCCGTCGCCGTATTTATGGCCGAAGGTGTCGTTGATCTGTTTAAAATTATCAAGGTCGATCATCAGCATCGCGCAGCGCGTTTCTGCCCCGCAAAGATATTGCACGATATGCTTGATCGTGGCGTCGTGGTTCAGGAGCCCCGTCATCAGGTCCGTCTCCGCCGCGCGTAAAAGTCCCTCGCGCTCGCGTTTGATATCGTCGGCGTTGCGGATGATGATCGCAAGAGAGAGGTGGTCGTTTATGGGGTCGGTCAAAAAGAGCATCTCGGAGCGCACCCAGATGCCGCCCCCCGCCTGCGTCCGGTAGAGGTATTCGAAAGACATCTTCTTCCTGCCCGCCTCGTACATCGCCCGCGCGCTCTCTTGGGAAAGGCCGGCGAAGAACTGCCGCGCCGTCTCGTCTTCCGCGACCGCCTCCGCCGCGCCCTTCAAATATTCGTCGACGGTGCTGAACCTCGACACAATGTTGTCGCCCTCGTCGTGGCAGCGGATGTCCAGCACCCGCCAGGCGGTCACGTCCAGCACGATCATCGCGAGAACGTCCACCGGCAGATGGAAGAGGTACCACAGTTCGCGTTCGTAGCTGAGCCGGGCCTCATATTCGCCGCTGATATCGCGGCCGACGCCGTAGATCCCGATCGCCCGGCCCTCCGCGTCCCGGATGATATATTTGGAAGTGGAAGAGTAACGCGGCTTACGGTCCCTTGAGACGATCGGCTCGATATAATCTTCCAGCGGCGCGCCGGACGCCAGCAGCCGCCGGTCGTCGCTCACATACCGCTGCGCGAGCCGGCGGTCCGGGAATATTTCAAAATCGGTCTTGCCGATAATATCTTCCGGTTTTTTCCAGCCCGCCATTTCCACAAATGGCTGCGAAGCGCCCACATAAACCAGATCAAGGTCCTTAACGAACATCATCTCCGAGGTGCGCGTCATATATTCATGCATCGCCGAAAACAAAATATTGTCACATTTTTCCCTGCCGCTCATCAATGACCCTCCCACGAAGGCAAAAGATACTCTTCTCTTAAATATTTATCCTGTCGTTTCCTGCGGCGTTCCTCCGCCTGATACGGAGGAGCGCGGTTTCGTCTTTATTGCCGCGCGCCCGTCTTTTGCTGCGGCGGGCGCGGACGGCTTTTGAAGATCAGCCCCGCCCGGTCCGCGTATCTCCAGCGCGTCCCGTCGCCCTCTTTATCGTCTCATAAAGCGTCCACGTATCGATCGGTTTGGCGATGTGCCCGTTCATCCCCGCGGAGAGAGCGGCGCTGACGTCTTCGGAAAAGGCGTTGGCGGTCATCGCGTAAATCGGAATGGACGCCGCCTGCGGATGCGCGGAAGCCCGTATGGCCCTCGCAGCCTCATAGCCATCCATGACCGGCATCTGAATATCCATCAGTATCATGTCGTATGTGCCGGGCGCGGAGGAAGTCATCATCTCAACCGCCTGCCGGCCGTCCGCCGCGCGGTCCGCCCTGATATGCACCATTTCCAGCAGTTCCAGCGCGATCTCGGCGTTAAGGTCGTTATCTTCGGCCAGCAGCAGCCGCTCTCCGCCAAAATCATACTTGGCCGCGCCTGGCGCTTCGCGCCGGCTGACATCGCAGATAAGGCCCATGACCAGGTCGGAGACCGTCGACTGGAACAGCGGCTTTTGCAGCAACATGTTCGCGCCGGCCGCTTTGGCCTCCTCCTCGATCTCCGAAAGATCATAGGCGGAGACCACGATGATAAGCGTATCCTTATCATAATGTTCGCGGATTTTTCTGGCGACCTCCAGCCCGCTGACATCCGGCATCTTCCAGTCGAGGAAACAGACGTTGTAGCCGCCGCCCTCGCCGTATTCTTTGGCGGTCATCTCGATGGCCGCTTTTCCGGAGCAGGCCGTGTCGTATTGAACGCCCAGGCGCTCGAGGACGATAGATATATATTCGACCGCGTCCAGGTCGTCGTCGGCGATCAGCGCCCGCAGCAGCCCCGAGGCGCTTACGCCGCTGCGGCTTGTCCTCTCTCCGCTTACTTTAAAGGGAAGGTCGACGGTGACGACGGTGCCTTTGTCCGGCTCCGAGGCCACATCGATCGCGCCGTGCATCAGGCCGACGAGATTCTTAGTGATCGCCAGGCCGAGCCCGCTGCCGCCGTACCGCCGGGCGGTTTCGGCATCCTCCTGTTCAAACGAAGAAAACAGCTTTGCCTGAAACTCCTTTGACATGCCGATGCCCGTATCAGAGACGGTGAAGCGAATAAAGGTGTTTTCGCCGTTCCGCACCGTCTGCGCGGCAATAACCTTTATCCGGCCGCCGGCGGGCGTAAACTTGAAGGCGTTAGAGACCAGATTCATCAATATCTGGCTGACGCGCAGCTGATCTCCGATCAGCATTTCGTCGTCGATATTGGCGGCGAGGTCGAACTTTACCCCTTTTTCCGCGCACTGCGGGTAATATATATTGGACAGATTCGTCAGCACGTCTTTTATATCAAATTCCGCGCTGGCGATCTTCAGCTTCGCCCTCTCGATCGCCGACATATCCAGCACGTCGTTGACGATGTTAAGCAGCAGCTTCGACGAAGTTTCGATCTTCGCCAGACAGTTTGCGATCCGCTCCGGTTCGCCGATGTGCGCCTTCGCGATTTCCGTGATCCCGACGATCGCGTTCATGGGCGTCCTGATCTCGTGGCTCATGCTGGAGAGAAAACGCCCCTTCGCTTCGTTGGCATATTTCGCCTGGGCGACCGCCGCGGCAAGCGCGTCGTTCTTGGCGGCGATTTTGTTGTAGCTCCGCTGCCGGATGGCGAAGAGCGCCGCTGTCAGAGCAAGCAGCAGCAACGACATCACGCCGAGCAGAACGGCGGGGAAACGATATTGATAAAAAAAATCCGCGAGCGTCAGTCTCGGCGTGACCGTAAGGGTGTTGTTGAGGATGATCGCGTTGATCTCCTCGTCGCGCATCGCCTGCACGCCTTTATTGATAATCGACAGCAGCAGCGGGTTCGCCGCCGCCCTGACGCCGGCGGCGAAGTACGTTCTGTATTTCGGCATCAGCACCGATTGAAGCTCGTTGCGGACGTCGTGATACATATATTCCTGCGCGCGATAGGTATAGCGGTAGGTCACGTCAGCCCGGCCGTCACGCACGGCGCGTACGCATTCGTCGTCTTCGTCAAAATATATCAGCCGCGCCCCGCCGCATAGCGAATGGAGGTATTCCTCCGGGATGTCGCTTAACCGCAGCACCGCAACCGTTTCGATCTCTCCGGAGAACCCCGTCCTTCTGATTTGAGAGATGGTTTCCCGCAAATATGGCTCCGTCAATTTATAGCCGTTTTGCTCCGCAAGGTTGTAATCGGCGCGCGTATCAAAGTAAACGATAGTTTCCGGCGCTCGCGCCGCCGCGAAATACTCTTCCCTGGAGGTCGTGACGACCGCGGTGTAGGGGATATCGAGCCTCCCGAAGACCGCCGCCGCGATCTGCGGGATAATGCCGCGCATTTCCCCGTCCTCAACGTAGGACAACGGCCGGCGGGCGGGGTTCATGAGCACGTTGACGGCGGACGCCGACTCGCGCAGCTTTTGCAGGTACAGCCGTTCGCCGGCGGTGAAGGGGATATCGTCGCCGCTGTCCGGCGAATAATATTTGTCCCGCAGCATCGCCTGTAAAGTCGTATTGTTGGTATTGACCTGTTTGATCGCGGCGTTGACCTCTTTCAGCATTTCGCCGTCGCCCTTCCTGACCATCGCGTAAAAGGGCTGAGGGTCAAACTCCGCCACCACCCACTCGCGGCGGATGGCGCGCAGGTTGCTCGTGACCAGGGCGTCGATGATTTTTCCGTCCTGTAAGGCGGCGAGCATCTCCGCGTCGCTGTCAAAATAGACCGGCCGGTAAGAAAAACCGTTCTTCGCGGCGTAGCGGGTAAAGCCGCCGTTTATGGCGTTGCCTCTCAGCAGGCCGACCCGCACACCGTCAAGGGCGGAAAAATCGCCGATCGGGAAGGCGCCGTTTCCGGCGCGGATGGTGAAGATCGTCGTACTGATGCCGATGGGCTCGTCGGAAAAATCAAACCTCGCAAGCCGCTCCTTCGTCTTATGCGCCGGCGTCAGGATGTCAATCTCTCCGCCGGCGAGCATCTCCTGCATTTCCCGCCAGCTTTTGTCTTCGCCGATATACTCGTACCGCCAATTGTTGTATTTGGACATCCGCTGCAAATATTCATAGCCGTAGCCGGACCTGTTCCCGTTTTTATCCGTCATGTGGTAACCGCCGAAGGTAAAAAAGCCCGCCCTGACCGTCTTTAATTCAGAAGAGGCAAGCACGCGGGGAACAAAAACCCCCGCCAGCAGCGCCGCGGCAAGAACCGCCGCGGCGAGCTTCCGTAAAAACGTTCCCTCGCTCATGACCGCGCCGCCTCTTGCGGCTTCCGTATATTTAAATAACATGACTTTTTATACATCAAGCAGCCCGCCAATTTTAGTTTCTGATTTATACGTTCAGGAACGCGCCGGAAAAATAAAGGCTGCATCTCCGTCGGACTTCCCCCGGCATGCAGGAAAGGACTCATAACGCCGGAGGTAATCGTCGCCTGTTCGCCGGCCGCCAACGCGGCTTTCGAGGCCCTGATCTTTAACCCGAAAGACAGCCTTTCGCAGCGCCATCAGACGAAAAACATCATGACAGCCGCGCAAAGCCCCCGCGCCAGGCGTCCGGAAACATCTCAGTTATCCGGGAACGCTCGGTACCGGCAAATATAAATATTCTTAGGCGAGTATAGCATCAAACTTATTCGGCCCAATAATAACCGCCGTATTCATCAATGCCATTCATCCGTCAAGATTCATGCCAAATTTAACACGCCCAGCACCACTGCGAAAAGGGATAAAATCCGGCCCGCAAAACGGCGGCCGGCAACGATCGATTCGGCATCTGGCAGGGATAAACGCAAAAAAAAACACGCGGCCATGACGCCGGTACGGGTCCTTGGTATATTCCTTGCAACAGCGGGCCCTACGGCGGAAATACAAAAACTCCCGCGGCGCGGCGTCGTCAGGCGTCCATGCTGCGGGAGCGATTTACGTTTTACGCAGTATTTCCTATTCGCTGCAGATGTTTTTCAGCATGCCGATGGGCTCGATTTCGACCTCTATGAGGTCTCCGGCCTTAATCTCCCCGACGCCCTGCGGCGTGCCGGTGGAAATGACGTCCCCCTCCTCAAGCGCCGCGAAACGGCTGATGTGCGCGATGAGGCGCGGGATGGGGAATATCATCTGCTCGATCGCGCCGTCCTGCACCACTTTGCCGTTAAGGCGGGTCACGACCCGCGTCTCTTTCGGCAGCTCCTTCGTCAGCAGCAGCGCGGGGCCTAAGGGGGCGAAGGTGTCGAAGCTCTTGGCGCGCGTCCACTGTCCGTCTTTGTTTTGCAGCGCGCGCGCCGTGACGTCGTTCATGATCGTGTAGCCAAGGACGTGGTCGTAGGCCTCTTCTTCGCTGATATTTTTTCCGGCCTTGCCGATGACGACGGCGAGCTCGCCCTCGTAGTGAATGGTCCCGGCCCAGGCGGGGATGCGGATGAAGTCGTTCGCCCCGATGATGGCGGAGGTCGCCTTGAGGAAGACCATCGGCTCCTCGGGGACGTCATGAGCCAGTTCCTTCACATGCCCCACATAGTTGCGTCCGATGCACCAGAGTTTTTTCGGCGCGAATGGGGGCAGGAATTTCACACGCTCCACAGGATAGCTCAGGCGGATATGCGAAATGATCCCCGAAAAGGGATCTCCCTCTACGATATCTACCGAGCTGCCGCGTATCTGTCCGCTGTACGAACGCCCGTCGACCATGAAGCGGCAGTAACGTACTGGAGCTTCTTTCTTCGCCACAATAATTTCCCCTTTATCCTTTTATTTTTTGTTTTCTCTTTTATCCAGCGCGTCGGCTATACGCTCCAGCCCCTCTTTAAGCATGGCGCGCGTCGTGCCGATGTTGAGCCGCGCGAAGCCTTCGCCCTCGACGCCGAACCACGCGCCGGGGTCAAGCGCCACCTTCGCCTCGTTGACGAGGAAGTCCGTCAGCGTCTTGTCGTTGAAACCGTAGCCGCGGAAGTCGATCCAGAAGATATAGGTGCCCTCGGGGTGATCCATGTGCGCCTTCGGCAGCCGTTCTTTGACAAAGGCCTCCATGTAGTCGCGGTTGCCCTCGAGGTGAGCCATCAGCGCTTTGTGCCACTCGCCGCATTTGCCGTAGGCGGCCTCCATCGCCGTGATGCCGAGAATGTTCAGCGAGTTGAGATGGAATCTCTCAATGACGGAGACGTAGACGCCGCGCAGGAAATCGTCGGGGATTATCGCGACGGAGGCCTTCATTCCCGCGATGTTGAAGGTCTTGCTCGGCGCGATGAAGGTGACGGTGCGCTCCGCCATCCCCGGCAGCGAGCCGATGCAAATGTGCTTCGCGTCGCTGAAGACGAGGTCCTGGTGTATTTCGTCGGCGATGATGATCATATTTTTGCGCACCGCGATATCGGCGAGCCGTTCCAGCTCCTCACGGCTCCAGACGCGCGCCACGGGGTTGTGCGGGCTGCAGAGGATCAGCGTGCGGCAGGTCGGCGAAACGAGCCGCTCAAGCTCCTCAAAGTTCATCGTGTAGCGGCCGTTTTCATAGACGAGCGGGTTCTTGACGATGATGCGCCCCGCCTCGCGGACGGTCCGGTAGAAAGGCATGTAGACCGGCGTCTGGATGATTATCTGGTCGCCGGGCTTCGTCAGCCCCATCACCGCGAAGGAGAGGCCCGCGACGACTCCCGGGGCCCAGCTTAGCGCCTCGCGGCCAAATTCCCAGCCGTAGCGCTCTTTCTCCCAGGCGCGGATCGCGTCGCGCAGCGAGTCGGTGATCATCGGATAACCGAGCGCCCCGCCGTCTACCTTTTTGTGTATCGCTTCGAGCACCTCCGGCGGCGCGGGAAAGTCCATATCGGCGACCCACATGGCGAGCAGGTCGTCGCGGCCGAAATCATCCTTCATGCCGTCCCACTTCTCGCAGTCGGTACCCCTTCTGTCCATGTATTTATTAAAATCGTATTTCATTGCAGCCTCCCGTTATCACGGCCTTACGCCGGATTTTCATCTATATTTTCCGCTTTATCATCTGTATATGCAAGCACGAATTGAGGTAGAATAGGAAAACTGGCAAAGATAATGACGTCTGAAACTGGAGGAAAAAACAATGTCGATAGAAAAAACAACGGCAAGCGCATCCGCAGGCTTGCCCCCAAAAGAAGTCTCCAAGGTTCGCCAGGGCGAACAGGGGGCGGCGCGCGCGGCAAACGCATCCGCAGGCTTGCCCCCCAAGGAAGTCTCTAAAGTTCGCAAAAGCGAACAGGGGGCGGCGCGCAGAGAGCTGGAGCTGGGACGCGGCGCGGTCCTGCCGGAACGCGCCGCCATGCCGGACGATTATAAATGGAAGCTGGAGGACATTTATCCCTCGCAGGAGAAATGGGAAGAGGCTTTCGCGGCGCTCAAGGCGCGGCTGCCTGAAATCGCGGCTTTCAAGGGCACGCTCGCCGAATCTCCCGCGCGGATGGCGAAGCTCTTCGCGCTGCGCGACGACCTTTCGATCACGCTCGGCAAGCTCTTCGTCTACGCCAATATGAAAAGCCACGAGGACACCGCCGACTCGAAATACCAGGGGCCCGCGAATCGGGTCTCGGCGCTTTCGGTGGAGTTCTCCGCCCGCGCGAGCTATATCACGCCTGAGATACTCGAGATGCCGCAGGAACGGCTGGAAGAGTTTACAAAAGCGCCGGAGCTCGCCGATTATGCCTTCTCCCTGCGCGAGCTGCTGCGCCAGCGCGCCCACGTCCTCTCCGAGGCGGAGGAGATGATACTGGCGCGCGCCGGAGACCTCGCGGGAGTGGCGGATAACGCCTTTTCGATGCTGACGAACGCCGACATGGAGTTTCCGCCGATAAAAGACGAGACGGGCGACAAAGTCGAGATGTCCGAGGAGCGCGCCGTCTCCTATCTGCGCTCGCCGAAACGCTCGGTGCGCCGGGCGGCTTTCGAGTCGCTGTACACGCCGTACGCCGCGATGAAAAACACCCTCGGCGCGACCTTCGACGGCATGCTCAAGACCGCGAAATTCTACGCCGAGTGCCGCAAGTATGAGTCGCCGCTCGCGGAGGCGCTGGACGCGAACAACATCCCCGTCTCCGTCTACGACAATCTCGTGGACACACTGGAGGACAACCTCGCGCCGATGTACCGTTATATGGAGCTGCGCAAAAAGATCCTGAAGGTGAAAGAGCTTCACATGTACGACCTTTACGTACCGCTCGTCGCCGACCCCTTCAAAGAGATCGCCTGGAGCGAGGCGAAGGAGATGATGTATAAATATCTCGCGCCGCTCGGAGAGGAATACCTTACGCAGATACGGGCCGGCCTCGGCGACGGCTGGGCGGACGTCTTCCCGAACCGCGGCAAGCGCAGCGGCGCTTACTCCTGGGGCTCCTACGGGACGCACCCCTATATATTCATGAACTACACCAACAACCTCAACGATGTAATGACCCTCGTCCACGAGATGGGACACTCGATGCACAGCTTCTACTCGCGCCGCAGCCAGCCGTACGCGACCGCCGACTACTGCATCTTCACCGCCGAGGTAGCCTCCACGACCAACGAGGTGCTGTTCCTCTCCGGGCTGCTGTCCGAGACGGAGAAGAAAAAACGCCGCCTCTACCTGCTGAACCGCCGCCTGGAAAACATCCGCACGACGGTCTACCGCCAGACGATGTTCGCCTCCTTCGAGCGCGAAGCGCACCGCCGCGCGGCAAACGGCGGCGACACTACGCCCGAGGGGCTCAAAGAGCTCTGGTACGCGCTCAATAGAAAATATTACGGCGAAACGGTCGTTATCGACGAGCCGCTCAAAATGGAATGGTCGCGCATTCCTCACTTCTACAGCCCCTTCTACGTCTATCAGTACGCGACGGGCTTCTCGGCGGCGACGGCGCTCGCGGGCGCGATTCTCGAACAGGGCGCGCCCGCCACAGAGCGGTATCTGAACTTCCTCACAAAGGGCGGCTCGGACTACCCCATCGAACTGCTCAAGGGCGCGGGCGTCGACATGAGCACGCCGGAGCCCGTCAACGCGGTCGTGAAACAGTTTACCGAAACCCTTGACGAAATGGAGGAACTTCTTTAAATGTACGGTTATGGCGAGGGGATATACGGCATCGACGCGCACTACGAGCGCGAGGGCATGGCCGCGGTCTACGTCCTGCTCTCCGAAGGGCGCGCCGCCGTCGTCGAGACGGCGCACAACGCTTCGCGGCCCCATCTACTTGCGGCGCTGGCGGAACTCGGCGTGGCGCGCGAAGCGGTCGATTACGTCTGCGTCACCCACGTCCACCTTGACCACGCGGGCGGCGCGGGCAGCTACATGCGGGAGTTTCCGCGGGCCAGGCTTATCGTCCACCCGCGCGGCGCGCGCCACCTGATCTCGCCCGCGAAGCTCATCGAGGGCGTCAAAGCCGTCTACGGCGATGAAGAGACAGAACGCATCTACGGCGAGATCATCCCCGTACCGGAGGAGCGCGTCATCGCGCCGGAGGACGGGCGGGAATTTCGCCTCGGCGCGATGACGCTCGTCTGTTACGACGCGCCGGGACACGCCAAACACCACATGATATTTTTTGAAAAGAGCACCAGGTCGCTCTTCGCGGGAGACGCCTTTGGCATCTCTTACCCCTGGATGACGGGAAAAAACGGGCGCTGGGCCTTCCCCACCGCCTCGCCTGTGCAGTTCGACCCCGAGGCGATGGCCGCGACGACGGAAAAGATCGCAGCGCTCGCACCGGAGCGGGTGTTCCTCACCCACTTCGGAGAGCTGACCGGCAAGCCCGCCGCTTCGCGCGATGTACAGAACCGCCAACCCGGCGCTTCGGCCGCGCGGGGCACGCGGGAACACGCGGCGCTACTGACCGGCCAAATCAAAAAGTACGTCGCGATCACGGAGGCCGCGGCAGGCGATAAAACGAAGATCAAAGCGGGGCTGGCGGCGCTTTACGAAGAGATTGCCGCCGCAGAGGGCTCCCGCCTGCCCGCCGCGACGGTCGAGGCCTCGCTGCCCGTAGATCTTGAATTAAACGCGCAGGGGCTCGCCTTCTGGTACAGGCAGGCGCATAAATAGGCCCCGCCGCACAAAAGACTCGCTGGGGCGGACGTCAATTGCGGCTTGGCGTCCCATGCCGCCTTGCAGACCGCCGGACGGCGCATTTCCAAAAACGCCGGTCTATGCTATTCTTTGCCTAGTATGGACGATCGCTGACCACTTGGGCAACAGCTTTGAACAGATACAGATCACTTGACTGCGGACGGAGAATATCATCATGGTGAAGATCGATAGGTTCAGCGCGGAGCTGATATGCGGGGAGGACACGCTCCTGCTCGGGAACAACGAGAGAAAAAACGCCAGTATCGGCAGGATTATAAATACCTGGCCAAAGACGTTTCCAGACCGCGCGCTCGTCGTGCTGGATCACAAGGGACGCCTTTACGAAAGCTTCCAAGGGGAAGCGCTGCTTGCCGACCTCTCAAGCGAGGGCTCTCTCATCCCCGACGTCGTCGAGCCCTTCGTCGCCAACGAGAACATCGGCGCGGGAAGCGAAAACATCGCCTACGCGATGCGGCAGGCTGTCTATCAGGAGATAAAATCCCGCGACGCCAACGACAAGTTCTTTGACGACCTCGGCAAACTTTCGACGGACAGAATGCTCGTCTACATGCTGGAGACGGCGAAAAACGTCCTCTGCAACATCGCCGCCTGCGCGGGAGACGGCGGCGAAGCAGGCATCACGCAAGCCCTGTCAGAGAAAAACCTCTTTCCGATCTTCTGCCGTCAGCATCGGTTCATCGAAACGCTGATGACCAAAACGATCGGCGGCGAATCAGACGCGCTCCCCGTCAAGTACCGTCTCAAAGAGGCTGAGGCAAAAAACGGTTTTATCACAAGGGAATTCGCGCTTGCGAGGTATATCCTCGAGCACGAGCTCAGGTTTCAGAAAAACGGCGACCGGGACGCGCCCGTACCCTTTGCCGACCTGCTCTTCACCAACGGGGACAACACCAACACCCAGCGCTGCATTAAGATGCAGGCCGACGCGAGCACGGCGGATTTCCGCGCGCTCATCACCCTGATGACGCGCGGCGCGGGGCTCTTCCGTTCCCTCGATACATTAAAACTTGAAGAATATCTCCGCGCGCCGCAGGGGCGGCCCCTCTTCGTCTGCTCGAGCGGCAACGCGTCGGCGGACCGCGGATTCGCGCCGCTTCTGATCGCCGCGCTCGGGGCCGCGGCGCAGAACGCGGGAAGCTCCGCGCTGATACTGATACCCGAACTCGACCGGTGGGGGCTTCTCAATTACCTTGATAAATTCCGCCAGAGCTGGGACCGCCTCTGCTTTGCCTTCGGCTACGACAACTTTTCGCGCCTCTCTCTCGAAAGCAGAACGGGAGACGAACAGCTGTTGGAGACCCTCTATTCTTCGAGCACGCAGCGGATTTGGCATGCGAGCGAGGAAGAGCGCCTCAACCGCGCCTTCGGCGCATACGTCGCCGCCGCGGACGTCATATACAGGCCCGAAGACCTCAACGAGGACATCCGCGCGGTAGAAAAAGAGGGCCGGGTAAGCTACGCCTCGCTTGAGGAGGAACCGCAGCCGGCGCCCCTCCGGAGGCGCGTCAGACTGCGCCCCTCGCGCGGCGCGGCAAAACTCTGGATCACCGAGGGCGCTAAGCGGCAAGAAAAACTGACGCTGGAATCACTGCTGGAAGAGGGGGAAAGCCTATGAGCCTCACGACCGGAAAGCTGCCGCCGCTCTGCGCAAAATACGGCAGGGAACTCAACGGCAAAAGCGGCGGCATCGAACAGATACTGGAAGATTACGCGGCGCTCGACCGCATCGCGGTCGCCCTCGCCTCGGAAGAACAGAACAACGTCGCGCTCACCGGCCCCGCCGGTTGCGGCAAGACAACGACGGTGCGCAAGCTCGCCGCGCTCATCGAAGAGGGGCGCTACCGGCGCCTCGCCGGACGCCGCGTCGTCGAGCTCAACATCGACCTGATAAATCAGGACCGCAAAAAGAGAGACTTGCGCTTCAAGCACATCCTGGACGAGGCCGAATACTACAACATCATCATTTATGTCGACGAGGCCCATCGCCTGAGCGAAAACTCCGGTCCCTCAAACCTGCTCAACACCCTGAAACCCTACATCACGAGCGGGGGAATCAGCATGCTCATCTCCACCACCTCCGAGGAATTCCGCCTCTATATCGCCCGCGACCGTGCGATGGAGCGCCGTTTCCAATCCGTCGAACTGCGGGAACCGGACCGGCAGAGGCTGCTGGAGATCGTAGAGCGCGTGGCGCGCGTGCGCTATCCGCAAATCGACATCACCAAAGAGGCGGTCGCGGAGACCGTCCGGCTCGCCGCCCTTTGCGCCCCCGAAAGGTCCGAACCGGCGCGTTCGCTCGAGCTGCTGCACTACGAAGTGTCCGCGGCGCAGATAAACCTGCCGCCCGGAGAATATGCGAAGGAGATCACCGCCGCGGAGGCAAGACGCGCCGCCTCCCTCAAGATGGACGGCGCTCTGGAAAAGGATGGCCTGTCATGCTGAAATCAACCTTTGAAATATATCCCCAATATGACCTGGAGGCGAAAAAACGGCACGCGGAGCTCGCGAAAAAAACTCTCGAACAGATCCGCCGCGAATACCTGGAGGCCGTCTTCACCGCAGCCTGCCGCCGCCGGCTCGACATCTGGGACTTCGCGCAGAAATTCATGACCTCCGACTTTTCCCTCACCCTCGACCGGCCGGAGGAGCTTCTGCGCCTGACGATGGACGAGGTCTTCCGCGACTTCATGGTCCGCTGCGCCCAGCGCGGCGTCGAGATAGAGACCGTACCCCACGAAAAATCGGGCATGGCCGCCTTCCGCGACATCTCACCCGAGGCCGGCTGGCTCGTAGAACTTTATGCAAAATGGTACGCAAAAACCGGCGAGGCAAGCTGCGAAATAGCCGAACGCGCCCCCGCCGCGCTGCTGAAAAAGATCTGCAAAAAGGCGATGACGCACCGTATAGACGAAATAATCGACCTTCTCATCGCAAACTCCGCCGAAGCGGCGATGATCAGCTCAAAGGATTTTGAGAGGCTGGAAGAACAGGAGAAAATATCCCGATCGTAAGAATACGGCCCGAAAATGCAGGCGGAAAATCTTGGGCGCCGCCCACCAGAGATGTTTGCCCTCAACCATCAAAGATGGCTATATCTCCGGGCAGAGTTCCTGCTTCAGCCTTATAAAATGCTTTTTATTGAAAGTTGCGATATCGCCGGCGCCGGAGTTACCAGCGCTGGCCGCGATATAGGCGTCGGCGAACTCAGATTTTGTTTCACGCGCCAACGCGATCGCTTTCAAAACAAGCGTTTTATCCAAAACAGAGATACCGGGCCAGCTAACTATGGATTCGAGGATGTCCATAATTTCCTCGTTCTTTATCTTATACCGATAGCCAAGCACCCAAGCAATCTCAAAAAATACCGGAGGCCCGGTCAGCAACGCCATCGCCCCTGAACGCGCTTTTTCAAAAAGTTTTTCCGCGGCTTCAGACTGAGCCTCATCGTCATTCGCAAAGAATCTTATAAAAACATTGGCGTCGACAAACGTCACCATTATGCCTCTCCCATTATGTGTTTAGCCAATTTCGCAACCGCGTCATCAGGGCTTTCCGTTTTCGCGCCGGCCAGGAATCCTTTATATTCAAGTAGGTTTTTTCCCGGTTTTGTTATCATAATTCCCTTTTCCGTCTTCACAAAAAAGATCCTGTCGCCTGGCTGAATATCAAACTCCTCGCGAAAAGCTTTCGGTATTGTTATCTGCCCTTTATGAGAAACGGTAATCAGTTCAGCCATGATTCTTACCTCCCTTAATTAGTTGGATTTTATAAAAATTCCTACTTTATACAAAAGTATGACTTAACTATTGACTAAAGTCAAGTCATACCTATCGGGTCTTCAGGGCAACAGCATTCACTTTGCTTCGCGGACAAGCAGCTCCGCGCCTTTGGCGCAAGGCTTGAGGTTTGTTGGGAATGTAATGTTTTTTCCTGAACTGTTGTGCCGACGACCGCTTTCTCGGGGTCTTTTTCTTTGCTACATTTCATTGTGAGCACCGCTGCTATCGTTTCCTTGGGCACCGCTTCAAAACCGTGCGGAACGACGCGCTTGCGTCATCTTATCATGGAGCTTGAGCTAAGCGGAAGCTTCTTCATGAAATATTCCATACCAAATAGGTGAGATAGGAAATCTTTGATTTCCGTCATCGAACTTAGTTTGTCCATCAAATATATTGCCAGTTGGGATTTTCAAGAAACCCTTCCGTTACTCCTTCATTCAGGAATGATTATTTAACCCCTTCAAATAGTGCAATTCTACCATAGGTCTTGTGGGAAGCCCAGGACGCCTTTCATTCGGAATGTAAACCTCGCCGAGTTTCTTCACAAAAACATCCTCGTTGATTTTGCCCGCAAGGCGGACGAGTTCATGGTCCATATTGGTTATATTTTCAAGCCTCAGCAGGGAAAGGTTTCCCTGTGGTTCTTTAGACTTTTTTGGTGTCATTTTGCAAGTTTTCGCCCTCAAAAAATTAAGTTCTTTGCGTATATTTTTTACCTCTAATAGCGTGATAAATCCAATGATAAACTAATTTTATTGCGTTTTTCAGGAACGACTAACAGGGCCAGCGCATCATATTCAGCAATAAAATATATCTACATAATGACATTAAAATTAATAAAACATATAGCATCAGACAACTATACATGTATGTGATAAAGTTTTCTTTTTTAAAAAAGTAGTGACAGTTTTATATATATCTATCAAGTATATATATCTTAGTCAGATGTTATATATAGATTTTTAATGCGTTTGCCATGGGGCGACTAATCAATGATTTGCCTCTATGGAAGAAATAAATTATAATTGTACTACATATAATGGAGGTTAGAAAAGTGCACCCTATCACGGAAGCGGAAATTGACAAGACTATACGACAGGAAGAATTGCGTAGTATCGCTCGTAATGAAAGAGAACGTGAGTTGAATCGGCCGGGTATAATATGGACTCTGATTCAACTTATCGTAGGGTTGTATCTTCTCAAACTTCTGTTTTTCTCCGCGCCGTTCGGCTTGGCTGGGGCCGTAATTGGAGCGGCGGCGGCATTATGCTGGCTGCTCTTTCTTTTCTCGGAGAGACTTTAAACGAAAAATTGGATAGCAAATAAACGGGCCAACCTTCTGGGCGGCTTATTTATGATGCGCGCGAGGGGCGTTCAATGTCAGAGTTTTACATACCTTGCTACACCGCGATAAAAGTAATGAAGCGAGTCTGTCAAGTAAAATGTGTGTGTCCTCATTAATTGAATTTGTTATTGTTTCACAAACTCTACGATTTCAGGGTGTTGGAGGCAGAAGTAACCCAGCGCCTGACTCCAATTCTTTATGGGCTGCGTCCATTTCTTTGAGGCCTCCAGTATACCCAATGTAACTATTTTCAAAGCCGACTCGTCGCTGGGGAAGATTCTGCGGTTGCGGATTATTTTTCTCAGCGACATGTTCAATGACTCTATCGTGTTCGTCGTATAGATTATGTTTCTGATTTCTAGCGGGTAGCGGAATATTGTGTTGAGGTCTTCCCATTTTGTCTCCCATTGCCGCGCCGTCAGTGCATATGTGCTTTCCCATTTCTCTTTGAAGGATGCCAGTTCGGCTTTCGCCGCCTCTTCGGTTGGCGCGTTGTAGATAGCTTTCAGTCCGCATGACACGGCTTTTTTATCTTTATGCGGGACGTATTTCAGCGACGACCTCATCATATGGACCATGCAGAGCTGGACTTCTGTTTCCGGGAAGACATTTCTTACCGCCTCAGGAAAACCTTTCAATCCGTCCATGCAGGCTATGAGTATTTTCTCTACGCCTCTGCTTTTTATTTCCGTCATTACCCGTCCCCAAAATGACGCCCCCTCGTTCTCTGTCACCCAAGCTCCAAGGAGTTCTTTTTTGCCCTCCATGTTAAGTCCTAAGGCTATCTGGACGGCCTTATTTACAACCTTACGTTCCGCGTGTATTTTTACCACGATCGCGTCCAGCCAGACTATCGGATAGATCGGATCAAGGAGTCTGTTTTGCCATTCTCTGGCTTCGTCTTCCATCGCTCCCGCCACTTCGCTGACAAGTGTTGGCGAGACGTCTACCGAATAGAGCTCTTTTATGGTGCTCTGGATGTCGCGTGTAGTCATCCCTTTGGCGTACAGGGCCATTATCGCCTTGTCTATAATTTCCACTCTGTGCTGGCGTTTAGGGACTATACGGGGCTCAAAAGTGCTTTTACGGTCGCGAGGTGTTTCTATTGCAACTTCGCCAAAGTCCCCTTTGATTATCTTGTGTCCTTTGCCGTTGCGGCAGTTGCCCGCCTCACGGCCAGATTCCGTGTTTTCCTCCGAGTCAAGGTGGTAATCCATCTCCGCGTTCATGATACGTTCAATGGCACGCTTGGTCAGCTGTTTGATGATGCCTTCCGAGCCAAGCAGGTCTTCTGGCTTGCGGTAATTTTTCAGCAGTTGGTCAAGAACTTCATCGCTGATTTCAAAACCTGTTTGCTCATTGTTTACTTTTTCCTCTTTGCTCATGTACAAGACCTCCAACTGTTTTATGGTTTTATAATGGCCTCTGGATTGGTTCCAGATC
>JAEXGR010000010.1 GCA_023450745.1 Synergistota bacterium | reverse complement strand
TCAGCAGAAAGCTGTTTTCCCGCAGGAAGAGCGCCGCGAGTAAAATCTTCGTCCGTTCGCCGTTTGAGAGACTCCGGAAAGAGCGCCCCAGGAGGGCGGCGGGCAGGCCGAGAATATTCATCTCTTTTGCTATCCGCCACTCCGGACAGCTTCCGGCGGCGGACCGCAACACCGCGGCGGCATCCGCGTCTTCTTGAGCGATGTCATAGGGGAAATACTCAAAGGCGACATTCGCGGCGATCGTTCCGCCGTAATCATAACAGCCGAGCAGCAGCTTCAGAAATGTCGTCTTGCCGCGCCCGTTCCTCCCGGTGAGCCCCAGCTTCCAGTTCGTATCAATATTGAAGCTGGCATTCTCAAAGATATTCGCCGCGCCCGCATAGCCAAATGTAAGATCAGTAACTTTAATTAAAGACATACAGATATCCTCCCTGTAAAAAATCATGAGCCGCGGGAAAGTCGATTCCCGCGGCTCATAACTGCAGAGAGGCCATCCGCGAACGCGGACGGCGGACCTGTGCCGTTATTATATGAGTTCAAGATATCGCAGCTTCCCCGCGCGGCATACGAAAACAAAGGGCGCTTGCACCACGCCTCGGTCTGTCCCCTTATGCCCTGTCAATAACTAGCGGGAGAAATTGCGCATCTTCCCAACTCCAATCTTCCAGTAACGTTATCCGCCGGTTTTTGGCGGCGGAATCGCTGTCGCTGTCACCAGTATAGCATCAGCGCGCTGTCGGCGTAAAGCAGCGGATACAAAAAGCGCCGCCCGAGGGGCGGCGCTTCAAGCAAACCACAAATGGTTATTTTCCGTTGGGCTTAAGGCGGCCCTGATCGTCAAAGTGGTTGAGCGCTTCGCTGACAACCTTGCTGAGACCGATGAGGGCGATAAGGTTCGGGAAGACCATTATGCCGTTGAAGAAGTCGGCCAGCTCCCAAACGAGGTCAAGCTTGAGCACCGAGCCAAGCACGACGAAGGCCATGACCGCGACACGATAGGGCGTAAGTCCCTTGTTTCCAAAGAGGAACTTCACGTTCTGCTCGCCGAAGAAGTACCAGCCGATGATCGTCGAGAAGGCAAAGAAGAGCATGCATATCGCGACGAAGGGAAGCCCGAATGAGCCCAAGCCCGCCGAGAAGGCGTTCTGGGTCAGGGCGATGCCGCTCGTCTTGCCGTCGATGGCGCCCGTTACGAAGATGACAAAGGCCGTCATGTTGAGGACGAGGAAGGTGTCGACAAATACGCCCATGATGGCGACGAAGCCCTGCTCCGCAGGCTCTTTGACCTTAGCTACCGCGTGCGCGTGCGGCGTGGAACCCATACCGGCTTCGTTTGAGAAGAGTCCGCGCGCGACGCCGTAACGGATGGCTTCCTTCATTGTAGCGCCGATAAGGCCGCCCGTGGCCGCCGCGGGGTTGAAAGCGCCCTCAAATATCATTCCGAAGGCCGGGATGATATGGGAGGCGTGGGTGACGAGAATGTAGAGACCGCCAAGGAGGTAACCGGCCGCCATTATCGGGACGATCTTTTCTGTGATAGAAGCGATGCGGCCCATGCCGCCGAAGAAGACGAAGCCGCCTACCGCCGCGACAAGGACGCCGACGACAAGACGATTCGCGCCGAAGGCGTTATTGAAGGCGTCGGCTATCGAGTTGGACTGTACCATGT
This sequence comes from Synergistota bacterium, assembly GCA_023450745.1. GTDB lineage: Bacteria > Synergistota > Synergistia > Synergistales > Synergistaceae > Cloacibacillus. The sequence goes on along the minus strand of JAEXGR010000010.1, from coordinate 43,323 downwards.
TGCCGATGAAGCCGAGCGCCATGATGATCGCCACCGAAAAGAATACGGCAAGGCCGTGGCTCTTAAGGCCGCGGGAGATGTAATAGGCCGGGCCGCCGACGACGCTGCCGTCGGGCATCTTTTCTTTATAGACCTGGGCCAGCACCGCTTCCGCAAAGATCGTCGCCATGCCGAAGAAGGCCGCGATCCACATCCAGAAGATGGCTCCCGGGCCGCCGACGGCAATCGCCGTCGCCGCGCCGGCGAGGTTTCCCGTGCCCACCTGCGCCGCGATCGCCGTCGCCAGGGCCTGGAACGAGCTCATGCCATCCTTGTCGGCGCGTTTGCCGAAAAGGGTGATCTGCCCAAAGGTATACTTGAAAGCGAGGGCAAACTTACGTATCTGCACAAAATTCAGCTTCAGAGTAAAATAGAGCCCCGTACCGCAGAGAAGCGGAATGAGACAATAAAGACCCCAGATGAAGCTGTTCGCCTTTGACACCAGTACCGTTAACTGATCCACATAAATCCTCTCCTGTTCTTCAGATAATTAAGACAAACTATCCTGTTGCTTAAACAATATAGCGCGCATCGGGCAATTGGCAATCAGATATTAAATCGCGAATCGCTCGATAACTGGATTATAGTATTGAAACAGGAAATTGTAAATTATTATCTGTATTTAAAAGACATTTCACGACTTTCTTGTCATTTTACACAAACATTCAGTCAATGCGGCGATTTTTATCGCCTTATTTTATCCTAAAACACAAAAAAGCGGCCCTGGCGATTGTCGTTCGCCGGGCCGCCGCCTGTGACAGATCTGAAAAATTACCGCTCTGGCACTATTTCAATCCAGTATCCATCGGGATCTTCAATAAAATAGATTCCCATATCGCTGTTCTCGTAGCAGATACAGCCCATCTCTTCGTGAAGTTTATGCGCCGCCGCGAAATCCTTCGCCTGGATAGCAAGATGAAACTCAGCCTCGCCAAGATCATAGGGGGCTTGCCGGTCGAAAAGATAGGTAAGCTCCAACTCGAAAGGCGTGACGCCGTCCGTCAGATAGACGAGGGTAAAGTTCTCCCGCTCCTTGCGGCGAGCCTCCTTAAGGCCAAGCGCCTTTTCATAAAAGGCAAGGCTGCGCCCAAGGTCGCGGACGTTGAAGTTGAAATGGTTGAAGGTAAAGTTCATGCCGCGTTTTCCTTACATAAACGCCCTGTTGAGGATAAAGAGCACCGCGAGGACGTAGAGAAGCCAGTTAACCTCTTTGCCGCGTCCCATGAGCAGCTTCAGCGCGACGTAGGAGACGATCCCGAATTCAATGCCCGCCGCGATGCTGTAGGCGAAGGGCATCATGAAGAAGGCGATGATCGCCGGGAAGAATTCCGTCCAGTCGCTGAAATCCATATCCTTGAAGCCCATCATCATATAACCCCCGACCATGATCAGCGCCGGCGCCGTGGCGCAGGCGGGAACGATCGCGATCAACGGGCTGAAGAAGGTGGCGAGGAGGAAGAGCACGCCGACAGTGAAAGCCGTCAGTCCGGTGCGTCCGCCCTGTTCGACGCCGCTTGCGCTTTCCACAAACGTCGTCACCGTCGAGGTGCCAAGCACCGCGCCCGCCGTCGTGCCGATGGCGTCCGCCATCAGGGCCTGGCTCGCCTTGGGGAGGCGGCCCTCTTTATCGAGCATGTCGGCGCGGCTGGCGACGCCGACAAGCGTGCCTACCGTATCAAAAAAGTCCACGAAGAAGAAGGTGAGGACGATCACCCAGAAGGCCGGCTGCGCGACCATCGAGAAGTCCATCTTCATAAAGATCGGCGCAAGCGAGGGCGGCATCGAGATAATGCCTTCGGGCATCTTCGTGATGCCCAGGGGGATGCCGGCGAGCGTCACCGCGACGATACCGATAAGTATGCCCCCCGTCACCTTGCGGGCCTCAAGCGTGATCATCAGCAGAAGCCCGGCAAGCGTCAGCAGCCCGCCGATATTGCTGCGAAGCGGGCAAAGGCCGACGAGAACGGCCTGATTGGCCACTACGAGCCCGGAGCTCTGAAGGCCGATGAAGGTGATAAAGATACCGATACCGGCGGATACGCCGATCTTAAGCGTTTTCGGTATCGAGTTGACGACCTCTTCGCGCACCTTGGTGCAGGTCAGCAGGATGAAGATGACGCCCTCGATGAAGATCGCGGCGAGGGCCACCTGCCAGGGGATCTTCATCCCCAGCACGACGGTGAAGGCGAAGAAGGCGTTGAGCCCCATCCCAGGCGCCAGCGCGAAGGGATAGTTCGCGAGGAAGGCCATCAAAAAAGTGGCCAGCGAAGCGCCAAGACAGGTTGCCACCAGCAGGGCTCCGAAGGGCATGCCCGTCGCGGAGAGGATTCCCGGGTTTACAAAAATGATATAAGCCATCGTCATAAATGTCGTGATCCCCGCGAGAATCTCTGTGCGTACGTCGGTGCCGTGCTCGGAGAGCTTAAATTGTTTCTCAAACCAAGCGTTCATAAAATTTCCTCCTTAAATAAAGTTCTATTAACGGGAGAGGGGGAGATACAGCCGCTCCCCTCTCTCCAGATAACCTAGTATCCGATGAAAGACCAGACGGCGCATATCACGGCAAAAACTGCCGCGACCGCGATGCATACCGTCTTAAAGATATCTTTCTCCGCTTTCTTTTCCCTGTTCTTATCCATCGTCAGCACCTCTTCATAATTATAAAACATTTTTGATATTTTACTCGCAGAGAGGTTCCTTTTCTTCCGTATTACTGCTAACCGTCGCCTCCAGCCGGGAGCAGAAGCTCCGCACCGCGGCGAGCGTCCGTTCTCTCTCGCGCGGCGGCAGCGATTCCATCGCGCCCATCATCCAGCCGTCGAGCTCTTTCATCAGGACATCGGCGATCTCCCGGCCGGCGCGCGTGAACTTAATCACCTTGCGCCGGCGGTCAGTAGGGTGCGCCAAGCGCTCTATTATGCCCCGTTTCTCAAGGCTGTCAAGCGTCGTGGTCATCGTCTGGCGCGGCACGCCGAGATAGTCGGCGATGATGGCCGGCTCCATCCCCGCGGGGCGGATGTGAAGCTCCTCCATCAGCGACATCTCATTGGTGGAAAAGCCATGCCTCTCGGCCCAGCGGGAATACACCTGATCATAGCGCCGCCAGACATCCGAGACTTCAAGGATCATCCGATGGTTTTTCTCGTCCATGTTTTCGCCCGTCTTTCTACAAAATACCCATAATATTGCCGCCGGCAAGCGGCAGCTTCCTGCCGTTACCCCGCCGCCACATTATAACGAAAATCGCCGCGAGCGTCATATTTGTAAAGAACATCGAAAGCCAGACGCCGTCAAGCGCGAGGACAAGCGGCAGCGTCCAGAGGAAAAACGGCTGCAGGACGAAGGGATCTCCGTAGGTCAGCATCGAGGCCAGATCGCTTCTGCCAATCGCCTGATAATAAGAGGCCCCCGTCTTGGCAAGCCCCAGAAAGGGGAATACGGGGACGGAAAGAAACAGCCCGCGCGCCGCCGCCGCCGCGGCCTCTCCCCTCATGGAGAAAAAGGCCGGCACGAGCCCGTCGCTGGCAAGCACCAGCAGAGAGCAGACGACCCCCACGGAGACCGCCAGCGTAAAGCCGAGCCTCGCCGTCAGCCGGCGGCGGGCGCTGAGATTCGCCCCGTGATAATAGCTGATCAGGGGCTGTATCCCCTCCGCGACGCCCTCCTCCAGCATCACGCCGACAGGGACGATATAGCCGACCACCGCGTAGGCGGCGACGCCGGTATCGCCGCCGTAGGCGAGAGACTGCCAGTTATAGAGGATCATCGTCACCGCCGTCGCAATCTGCACGCCAAAGGGAGAAACCCCCATGACGGCGATACGGCGCGCAAGCGGCCGCCAGAGGCGCACAAGCCCCCAGCGCAGCCTGACTTTCGAGCGCCCAAGCAAAAAATGCGCGGAAAGCAGAAGCGCCGAGACCGCCTGCGAGACCACCGTCGCCCACGCCGCGCCCGCGATGCCGAAGGGAAAGACGATCACCCACAGCCAGTCGAGCACAATATTCGTACAAAACGACGCGATCATGATAAACATCGCCCGGCGGGGAAACCCGTCGTTCCGCACCGCTCCCAGCATCGCCATGGTGACGACCTGCGCCGGCGAGGATATTATCAGAATCCAGGCGTAGAGGCGCGCCATCTCCGCGATCCCGGGGGAAACCTCGTAGAAGGAAAGCAGATATTCCGCAAGCGGCGTGAGCAGAAGGCTCGAAACGGCCGAAGCAGCGATCATCAGAAAGACCATCGCGCCGAGAATACGCTGCGCAAGCGTCTGGCGTCCGCGCCCCATGCTGATGGAGATAAGGGCCCCGCCGCCCACGCCGATTCCGGCCCCTATCGCCGTCACGACGACCGAAAAGGGAAAGGCGAGCCCGATCGCCGCCAGTCCGTCCTGCCCCATTCCCCAGCCGACAAAGTAGCCGTCCACGATCGTGTATACGCCGCTCAGAAGCTGTGAGCTCACCGCCGGCAGCACAAACATAAAAAAGAGCTTAGTCAGCTCCCTGTAATTTCTTGTATGGAACATAGTTAAGACCTCCGATTTTCCCGCGTCCCCGGCAGGCGCGCCGCCGCGCAAACCTTTGTGCAAATTTTTATAGCGTATTCGTATAATACGATTATGGATTATATTATAATGGATTTTATTTTATAGTCAAAGCCGGCCGGAGATCAGGCAGGGCATCCGGCGCTCCAATCACGCCGCAGGGGAAAACGCCATTTCAGACTCCCCGCTACCCGCTCACAATTTATCAAAATTAATTTGGAGGCAACAGCACTATGAAGCTATATGGAAGTGCGAGAGTATCTACAAAGGGACAAAACTAAGGACAGGCAGGTAATCGATCTGAGAGAATTTGGCATTTCCGACGGGGATATCAGCTTTGATAAACAATCCGGCAAGGACCTCTGCCGCCCTGCCTACTAAAGACTTTCTTAAACCGGGCAAGGGCATAAAGACCGCCAAACAATACCGCAGGACCTACCTCCGCAATTGTATTTGGCATCTATAAATTCTTTTGCAAATAAAGCAGACGACTACTGGGGAGTGTGTGTTTTTCAGCGACGGCTATGTATCGTCACATATTCGCACGGGCGGCGACAAAGTCCGCATATAGCTGCGCCGGGCTTTCGTACCAATATTTTGTGCTTTCTTTTTCAAGCATTTCATATGTGCTGGAATTATAAAACTCTACAACAGCACGGTTCAGCGGCATATTTTCATCTTTGTTCAAACGCCTTGCAATTGCCGCGACTTTGTAGGGGATAAATATGTGGACGTTCTTCTGTGTTATTTTAGGAATTCTTTTCATCTGATACGACCTCTTTTTCTTCCAGAAAGCGCAGCTGTTTCACCGCCCTGTCAGTATGAAAGGAGACCTGATCGGCCAGGGCATATGTCCGCAGACGGCGTATCACTGTATCAAAGTCTATAAATCCCCCTTCAAACGCATTGATGCACGTGTAAACTCTGTCGTTGGCCACAGCGCCACGTACGATGTCGTAAGGGTGCGCAAAACCGACGTTTTTTCTGTTATGCATGACAAAAGTCAACCAGGCACGGCTTGGGCCTCTGAACTTCCGTATTAGCATGTTTTTGGATTTAAAGATGCTTTCATCCAATTCATAGGAGGAGATATATCCCCGTGGAACGCCGTCGCGTCTGCATTTGATTTTCGACCATTTCGCCGCTTGCGCAAAACTGGTGGCGGTATAAAAGCCACCGCCAAAATCAAGCTGCTGCCTGCTCAATGATAAATCGGGTTCAGGCACTGGAATTAACCCGCCATGGTAGAGTATCACCTTACAGCTCCGCGCTTTCTGAGATATAGTTCTATTTCATCTATGACATATTCAAGCGACTGTGTATGGAGCACGTCGTAGCCGTCGATCAGGTAGTCCAGCACGCTCTCTTTTTCAAACATGTTTACGGCGTCGGCTCCTTTCATCGCATGTCTGACTTTATATGCTTCAATGCAGGATGAGACAAATTCCGCTTTTTTCTCAAACCTATCCATGCCGCCCGCCTCCTCATAATGTGTATTGATCTCATAAAAATTATATCCTATTTTTAATAGATTCTCTCGCGGTTTTACACGTATCCGCCATGGGGGCGCGGTACGGAATTTGGAGATTAAGGAAAGATTCCCTATGTTGTGGATTTGGGGATTTAGTGGTATTTTCTATAACTACTATATTGAAAGCCGCTGGTTCGGCCTTTATTTACCAGAGGGGTTCGCCGCAAGCGGAAACAGGGAGGTTCTCGTCAATCATGAAGCTGTTCGTCGCGCCAAGCAAAAATTCGGCGGAGCACCAAGCGCGCATGACGGAGGCTCCGGTGGGGCCTCTTATTATATCGCTTGCCATTCCGACGATTATAAGTATGCTGGTCACCACGCTTTACAACACGGCGGACACCTATTTCGTATCGCAGCTGGGTACCAGCGCGAGCGGCGCGGTCGGCGTCGTCTTCTCGCTGATGGCGATCTTTCAGGCGATCGGCTTTACACTCGGCATGGGTTCCGGAAGCATGATCGCGCGCGTGCTCGGCGCGGGAGACCGCAAGACGGCGAGCGTCTACGGTTCGACCTCTTTCTTCGGCGCAATCACGCTGGGAGTGCTGCTCTGCGCCGGCGGGCTGATCTTCATCGACGGTCTGATGACGCTGCTCGGCTCCACGCCGACGATATTGCCCTACGCGCGCAGCTACGCGAGTTGGATACTGCTCGGCGCTCCGATAATGTGCGCCTCCTTCGTCATGAACAATATTCTGCGCTCCGAGGGGCACGCCGCCTTCGCCATGTGCGGCCTTGTAACGGGAGGGCTGCTCAACATCGCGCTTGATCCGCTCTTCATTTTCACCTTCGGGCTGGGGATCTCCGGCGCGGCGCTCGCGACGCTCCTCAGCCAGTGCGTCAGTTTTTCGATTATGCTATCCTTCTTCCTGCGCGGAAAGAGCCTCGTGCGCATCCAGCTGAAAAACCTCTCGCACCGGCCGCGAACCTACTTCGATATCCTCCGCTTAGGCTGCCCCTCGCTTTCAAGACAGGGGCTGGCCAGCATCTCCACCGCCGCGCTCAACGTCAGCGCCGCGGCCTATGGAGACCCCGCCATCGCCGCCATGTCCATCGTCGGCAGGGTATTTTTCTTCATCCTCTCGGTGATGATCGGCCTCGGCCAGGGATTTTCCCCCGTCGTCGGCTACAACTACGGCTCGCGCCGCTATAGAAGGGTGCGGGACGCCTTCTGGTTCACCGTCAAGGCCGGCATGATATTGATGGCCGTCATGTCGCTCGCGGGCTGGATCTTCGCTCCGGAAATAATCGCCCTCTTCCGTAAAGAGGACGCCGCCGTTATCGCAATCGGCACGCGCGCGATGCGCTTTCAGTGTTCCGCGCTCCTGCTCCAGCCGCTCTTCGTCACGACGAATATGATGCTCCAGGCCTCCGGCTTCGCCTGGCGCGCCACCTTTCTCGCCTGTACGAGGCAGGGTATTTACTTTATACCGCTCATTATGCTGCTGCCCCGCCTCTTCGGGCTCACCGGTGTGGAAATGACGCAGGCCGTAGCCGATATTTTCAGCTTCACAACGAGCCTGCCCTTCCTCTATTATTTCATTATGATGTTAAAAGAAAAAGAAAGGTTTCAATAAAGGTATGTAAAATGGAAATTAAAAAGTTATTTTCCGGGATATTCACCTCCGGAGCGCAGTCGCTCACTACGGGCAGCATCCCCTTGCTGCTGACGCGCTTCGCGATTCCCTATATGGCGGCCAACCTCCTGCAGGCGCTTTACGGCGCGGCGGATATGATCATCGTCGGGCAGTTCACCGACGCCGCGGGGCTGTCTGCGGTCTCGATCGGCAGCCAGTTCATCTTTATGATCAACAGCATCGTCATCGGCCTTTCCATGGGCGGCACGATCATGATCGGCCGTTTCTTCGGCGCGGGCGAGGAACATGAGATCAAAGACACCATCGGGACGATGCTCTCCCTCTTCGTCATCTTAAGCGTCGTCATCACGGCGCTGCTGCTCGTGACGATAGACCCGATCGTGGAGCTGCTCGGAACCCCCGCGGAGGCCTATGAGCAGACGAAAGGCTATATATTCATCAACGCCGCGGGGATCGCGACGATGTTTGCCTACAACGCCCTCGCCGCCATTTTCCGCGGCTTCGGGGACTCCACCTCGCCGCTCATCTTCGTCGCCGTCGCCTGCGCCGCGAACATCGCCGGGGACCTCGTGCTCGTCGGACTCTTCGACTGGGGCGCGCCGGGGGCCGCCTTTGCCACGGTCTGCGCCCAGGGGCTCTCGGCGGTCCTCGCGGTGATCTACGCGCGCCGCGCCGACTACCGGTTTGACTTCCGGCTGCAGAGCCTCAAGATACAGAGACAGAAGCTGACGCAGCTGCTGCGCATCGGCCTGCCGATGGCGGTGCAGTTCTCGCTTACGGGAATCTCCTTTATCTTTATCATGGCGACGGTCAGCAAGATGGGAGGCGTCGCGGCCTCCGCGGCGATCGGCATCACAAGCAAGCTCAACGGCTTTACCATGCTGCCGCCGATGTCATTTTCCGCGGCGATCGCGGCGATGGTGGCGCAGAATATGGGCGCGGGAAAACCAAAGCGCGCGCGCTCCACAATGTATTCCGGCCTTTCGATCTCGCTCGGCTTCGGGGTCTTCACCTTCATCGGGCTCTTTTTCTTTCCGCAGAATGTCATCAGAATATTCACCCCCGACCCGGAATTGGTGGCGGCCACGGCGCTCTATCTCAAGTCATTCAGCGCCGACTGCGTCCTCGTCTGCTTCGTCTTTTGCCTCAACGGCTTCTTCAACGGCTGCGGCCGGACGGCCTTTACGATGGCGAACAACATTTTCTCCGCCTTTGCCGTGCGCGTGCCCGCGACCTGGATACTGAGCGGCATCGAGGGGGCGAGCCTCTTCTCCGTCGGCTTCGCCGCTCCGCTGGCCTCGCTGCAGACGATCGCCTTCAGCCTCTGGTACCTGAAAAGCGGGAAATGGAAAAAGGGCAAACAAGCGGCAACACAGGCCTGACGGCGGAGGCCGTCCGCGTAAACCTCTTTCACGGTAAAAAAGGGCTGCCGGAAGACCTCGCACGAGGTCTTCCGGCAGCCCTTTATCGTTCACTGCGATCCGGCAAAGGCGCGAAGCCGCCGCGCCTACAGGTCGAGCTTCATATCTCCCTCTTTGATCAGCCCCATTTTGCGCATCGCCGCGGCGATGAGCAGCGTCGTCACGGCGGGCAGCAGAAAATGCATGAGGCCGATTTGCATCAGGACGGCGGGAGAGCTTCCCATCGCGTCGATCGCGCCGAACTGTCCGACAAGGCCGCTCGTCCCCATCCCCGCCCCCGAGGGAACGTTGGTCATGCCAAAGACCAGCGTCGAGACGGGGCCCAGAATGAGGCTCGCAAGCGTCGGCGGCGCCCAGATCATCGGATGGCGCACGATGTTCGGCATCTGTAACATCGAGGTGCCGAGCCCCTGCGAGAGAAGGCCGGAGAGGCCGTTCTCCCGGAAAGACATCACCGCGAAGCCGACCATCTGCGTGGAACAGCCGACCGCCGCCGCGCCCGCGGCGAGTCCCGAGAGGTTCAGCGCAACGGCGATCGCCGCGCTGGAGATGGGCAGCGTCAGAATCATGCCCATGATCGCGGAGACCACCGCGCCCATCGGCCCCGGTTGCAGCTCCGTCGCGCGCATTATCAGCACGCCGAGGGCCGCCATCATCGCGCTGACGGGAGGGCCGATCAGCTTCGCCGCCGCCATCCCGGTGATTATCGTAACGGCGGGGGTGGCGATAATGTCGATCACCGTCTCCTTCGAGATCATCTTGCCGCATTCCGTGCCAATGATCGCGGCGACAAAGGCTCCAACCGGGCCGCCCCACGTGTTGCCGGCAAAGCCGACGGCGGCGCAGGAAAATACAACCATCTGCGGCGCTTTGAGCGCCTGGGCGATCGCCACCGCGATCGCCGGTCCCACCATCTGTCCGGCGAGCGTGCCGAACTCTACCAGTATAGGCACGCCGCATTTGGAACCGACCGTCTTTAAGATGAGACCCGTGATGAGAGAGGCGAAGAGGCCGATGCCCATTGCGCCAAGCGCCTCAACAAAATAACGCGAGAAGGAAAATTTCACATTTTTGCGTTCAAGAAATGCCGCGAGGGAACCCTTTTCCGATACCAATGCAAACGCCCCATTTATATAGAAAATATTTTGCGTGCCATTGTAAGTTGTTCACATAAGATTGTCAAACATGAGAAAAATATAGCAAGCACCGTAAATTTATTCAAAAATCCTTTTAAAAATCACGAATTTGCCCCTTCGCCGTCATAACCGCAGGCGCAGCAGTTCCGCCAGAAGCGGCCTTTCAAAGACGTCTTGCCGCCTTTCGTCTGCTTCGCGAGGCAATCATCACCGCAGACGCAAGCGCGACATAATTGGCAGTTAGGTAAAACGCCTGGCCTTTATAAGACGCAGGCCAATAATTTAGAACAAAATCCTCAGGAAATAAGTATTTACCCGTAAGATTTAATTAAGTCAAAAGTTTTTATGGATAATTCAGCAAATCAAAGATAAAGCAATATTACAGAGCAAAATAAGAGATATTCATCTATAATCATATTTGAGAAAAACGCCGGCAGTCATTACAATTTCAGGCGTAAAGAAAATTAGCACTCAACCAAAGTGAGTGCTAACATAAAAAACAACTCGCTTTAAAAAACAACAGGAGGGATCTCTTAATGAAACTTAAGCCACTTGGAGACAGAATCGTAGTAAAGGCAGCGCCGAACGAAGAGAAGACGAAGGGCGGCCTTGTGCTTCCGGATACAGTGAAAGAAAAGCCCGTCGAGGGCATCGTCGTAGCGGTAGGCGCGGGCAAAGTTCTTGACAACGGACAGCGTCAGCCGATGGAAGTCAAAGTCGACGACAAGGTCATCTACAGCAAATATTCCGGCACCGAAGTCAAGGTTGACGACGAGAATTATCTCATCATCGGCGAGAGAGACGTTCTCGCGGTCGTAGAGAAGTAATTAGAGACAGATAGATAAACGGGAGGAATAACACCATGGCAAAGACACTGCTTTTCAGAGAAGACGCACGCCGCTCGATGGAGCGCGGAATCAATAAAGTCGCGGATACAGTAGGCATCACCCTTGGCCCCAAAGGACGCAACGTCGTCCTCGAGAAGAAATTCGGCTCGCCGACCATCACCAACGACGGCGTGACGATCGCGAAGGAGATCGAGCTCGAAGATCCGTTCGAGAACATGGGCGCTCAGCTCATCAAAGAAGTAGCCTCCAAGACTAACGACGTCGCCGGCGACGGAACCACCACCGCCACAGTGCTCGCCCGCGCGATGATCCGCGAAGGCATCAAAAACGTCGCGGCCGGCGCGAACGGCATGCAGCTCCGCAAGGGCATGGAAGACGCCACCGCGGTAGTCGTCGACGAGCTCAAGAAGCAGGCCTCGCCCGTCAAGGGACACAAAAAGACCGCGCAGGTAGCGGCCATCTCCGCCAACGACATGAAGGTCGGCGAGCTGATCGCCGAAGCGATGGAAAAGGTCGGCGAAGAGGGCGTCATCACTGTTGAAGACAGCAAGAGCCTCGGCACCACGCTCGAGACCGTCGAAGGGCTCCAGTTCGACAAAGGCTATCTCAGCCCCTACATGATCACGAACCCCGACCGTATGGAAGCCGTGCTCGACGACGCCAACATCCTCATCGTCGACGGCAAGATTTCCAACGTGAAGGACATGCTCCCCGTCCTTGAAAAGAGCGTACAGCTCGCGAAGCCGCTTCTCATCATCGCCGAAGACGTAGAGGGCGAAGCTCTGGCGACGCTCGTCGTCAACAAGCTCCGCGGCATCCTCCAGGTCGTCGCCGTCAAGGCCCCCGGATTCGGCGACCGCAGAAAGGCGATGCTTCAGGATATCGCGACCGTAACCGGCGCAACCGTCATCAGCGAAGAGGTCGGACGCAAGCTTGACAGCGCCGACGTCGCGGACCTCGGGCACGCGAAGAAGATAAAGGTCACCAAGGAAGATACGACGATCGTTGAAGGCGCCGGCGACCCGGCGGCCATCAAAGACCGCGCCGCGCAGATCAAGAAGGAACTCGCCGACTCAACCTCCGAGTACGACAAAGAGAAGCTTCAGGAGCGCTTGGCGAAACTCGTCGGCGGCGTAGCGGTCATTCAGGTCGGAGCCGCGACCGAGACCGAGCAGAAGGAACTCAAGCTCCGCATAGAGGACGCGCTCAACTCAACGCGCGCCGCGGTTGAAGAGGGAATCGTCCCCGGCGGCGGCGTAGCGCTCGTCGGCTGCACAAAGGTTCTGGACGCGGAGATCGCCAAACTTGAAGGCGACATCAAGACCGGCGCTCAGATCGTGCGCAAGGCTCTCACCGAACCGCTCTACCTCATCGCTCACAACAGCGGTATGCAGGGCGACGTCATCATCGAGAAGGTCAAGACCCTTAAAGAGGGACAGGGCCTCGACGCGACGACCGGCGAATATGTCGACATGATCGAAGCCGGCATCATCGACCCTGTGAAGGTCACCCGCTCGGCTCTCCAGAACGCCTCCTCCATCGCGGCGATGATCCTCACCACGGACGCCGTCGTTGCCGACAAGCCCGAAAAGAAAGACACCCTTGGCGACATGGCCGGTGGTATGGGCGGCATGGGTGGTATGGGCGGCATGGACTATTAAGTCCGAAAAACCAGCCCCACAACCGCAAAATAGACTTAAAAGAGCCGGGGACGCCAGTCTCCGGCTCTTTTGCTGCCGTGCGGAAAATTAGCGGCCGCGGCGGCGCGGCTGTCGGCTATTGCCGCCTCCCCTTTATTGTGCTAATATTCACCTGTGGCTGAAAGTTAAATAAAATCGTTCTGAGTTGACGATGATTCGTTCGGAGTCGGAAGGCGTAACATAAAAGAGAGGACCCCCCAGCGGCCTCCATTGTCTCCTTCTGTCCGGCGGACGGAAGGATTTTTTATATTGCAGGGGTGAGGGAAATGATAAAGATCGCAATTTACGGCAAGGGCGGTATCGGAAAATCGACGACGGCCTCGAATATCGCGGCGGCCCTGGCACAGTCGGGGATGCGCGTGATGCAGATCGGCTGCGACCCGAAGGCCGATTCCACGGTGAACCTTCGCGGCGGCAAAGCGTCGCCGACGATACTCGAGCTGATCAGAAAAAGGGGCGATGAACTCACGCTGGCGGAGATGGTGGCTCCCGGCTTCGCGGGCGTGCTCTGCGCGGAGGCTGGCGGCCCCGCGCCGGGGCTCGGCTGCGCCGGACGCGGCATCATCGCCGCGATGGAAAAGCTGAAGGAGAAAAAAGCCTTTGAGATATACAGGCCCGACGCGGTGATCTACGACGTGCTCGGCGACGTGGTCTGCGGCGGTTTTGCGATGCCGATCCGCGAGGGATACGCGGAAAAGGTCTTCGTCGTCACTTCCGGCGAGAACATGGCGATCCACGCGGCGGCGAATATCGCGGAGGCGGTGGCGAACTTCCGCTCGCGCGGCTACGCGACGCTTGGCGGCGTCATTCTCAACCGCCGCAATGTACCGCGCGAGGAGGAAAAGGTGGCGGAACTCGCGGACGACATCAATTCGCGCCTCCTCGGCGCGCTGAATTTCAGCCCCTTCGTCCAGCAGGCGGAGGAGCGCCGCCAGACGGTACTGGAGGCCTTTCCTGAAAGCCCGATGGCGGAAGAATACCGCGAACTTGCGCGGCGCGTGCTTTCCGCCTGCGGGGAATGACGGCGATGATCGACCTTCATAACCCCGACTGGAGCGGAGCCCGCGTAAAGATCAGGGACGCCGCCTCGCTCACGCCGTATGAGTACGGCGTTGAATACGGTTCGCCCGCGCGCGGCCTCTGGAACATCGTTCATACGGGGATGCTGCTGCCCGAGAGCCACCAGATCTTCGTCTGCGCGCAGGGCTGCCTGCGCGGCGTGGTGCTGACGGCGGCGGAGATGGGGGCGCAGGAGCGCTTTTCGACGATCGCCGTCTGCGAAAACAACGTCCTCGACGGCGACATGGAGGCGCTGATTATCGACGGCGTAACGGACGTGCTCCGCAAACTGCCGCGGCTGCCGAAGGCGGTGCTCGTCTTCACCAGCTGCATCCACCACTTTATGGGCTGCGACCTCGATTATGTCTACGCGCGGCTGCGCGAACGCTTTCCACAGGTGGGTTTCACCGACTGCTATATGTACCCGATCATGCGCAAGACGAAGACGCCGCCGGACCCGATGATGCGCATGCGGCTCTACAGCTTCCTCACGCGGCAGGATATCCGCGACGAGAAATGCGTCAACATCATCGGCAATAATTATCCGACGGAGAGCTCGGCCGACTTCGTGCGCATGCTGCGCGGCGCGGGCTTTGAGCTGCGCGACATCACCCGCTGCCGTTCCTTCGGCGAGTATCTGAAGATGGCGCACAGCCGGCTCAATATCGCCTATATGCCGCCCGCGCTTCCCGCGGCGCGCGACCTGCGGGAGCGGGCGGGGATGGATTATCTTTATCTGCCGCTGAGCTACGACTACGCCGAGATCAGGGAAAACCTCGCCCGGCTCGCCGATGCTCTCGATATCCCCATGATAGACGCGGCGCTGCTGGAGGCGGAGGCGGAGCGCGCGATTACGACCGCCGCGCGGCTCGTCGGCGAGACGCCCGTCGCGATAGATTACACGGCGACGCCGCGCCCGCTTGGTCTCGCGGAGCTGCTGCTCGATCACGGAGTAAATGTGCGCACCGTCTACGCCGACGCCTTCATCCCCGAGGAGCGCCCCGCCTTTGAACGGCTGCGCGAAAGGTACCCCGAGCTTGAGCTCTGCGCGACGGTACACCCCAAGATGGGGCTGCTGCCTCGCGCCGCGCGCGTTTCCGCGGCGGGGGCCGGCGGCCCGGAGAAGACGCTCGCCATCGGACAGAAGGCGGCCTATTTCTGTGATACGCCCTACTTCGTCAACATGCTGGAGGGCGGCGGCTTCTGGGGCTTTGACGGGATCGTTCACGTAGCGGAGGCGATCTGCGACGCGGTGATCAACGAAAAGGACACCAAAAAGATAATTCAGGTCAAGGGCTGGGGGTGCTGCTGTTGAAACAGACCTGCGCGATTCTCTCCACCTATACCGCCGACGTCTCCGGCGTCTGTTCGGCGCTCTATGAAATGGGCGGCATGACGGTGATGCACGACGCCTCCGGCTGTAACTCGACCTATAACACGCACGATGAGCCCCGGTGGTACGATACTCCTTCGATGGTCTTCATCTCGGCGCTCGCCGAGGTGGACGCCCTGATGGGCGACGACGAGAAGGTGATCGACGACGTCTGCCGGGCCGCTCTGGAGCTGCGGCCGCGCTTTATCGCGCTTGCGGGAACGCCGATACCGATGATGATGGGCACCGACTTCAAGGGCGTGGCGCGTCTCATCGAGGCGCGCACGGGCATCCCGGCCTTCGGCTTTGCCACCAACGGCATGAATTCCTACAACAGCGGCGCGGGAACGGCGTTCGCCGCCGTCGCCCGCCGTTTCTGCGACCCCGCGCTGAGGCGCCCGCCGCTCGCCGCGGGGGAACTCCCTTCTATAAACCTGCTCGGCGTGACGCCGCTTGATTTTTCTGTAGGGACCGGCGCGCGCGGCAATATCGAGGCGATGAAGGAGCTCTTTGCGGAGAACGGCTTTCGCGTAAACGGCTGCTGGGCGATGGGCAGCTCATGGGAGGAGCTGATGGGGGCGGGGCGCGCCCATGTCAACGTCGTCGTCTCCTCCTGCGGCGCGCCGCTTGCGGAGGCTCTGCGGGAGATATACGGCACCCCCTCGGTAACCGGCCTGCCCGTCGGCGATTCGGTGACGCGCGAGCTCTTCGCGCTCGTCGAGGAGGCGGCGCGAAAGGGGGGCGCGTTATCGCTGCCCGCGCCGGTCACGGAGCCGGGCGGCAAGGTCTTCGTAATCGGCGAGCCGGTGCAGAGCGCCGCGATCGCCCGCGCGTTGGAGCGCGATTACGCGATCGGCAACGTCCGAATGCTCGCGCCGCTGGACCGCCCCGATGAGGATTATATCTTCCGCGCGCTGAGCGAGGCGCGCCTCGTCGTCGCCGACCCGCTTTACAAACCGGCGCTGCCGCGGCATTACTGCCGTTTCATCGCGCTGCCGCACGAGGGCTATTCGGGGCGTATTTTCCGGGACAGCATCCCGCTCGTCATGGGCGGAGAATTTAATAAATGGATAGAAAGGGAGCTTGCGTTATGAAGTTTTTAACCGCGCTGCTGATGGGCGCGCTGCTGCTGGCGAGCTGCGCCGGCGCGCAAGCCGCGCGCGTGATCACGGATGAAAATGGGGACAAGGTCGCGCTGCCGGATAAGATCGAGCGGATCGCCGTTGCGGGGATACTGCCCTTCCCTTCGGTGCTGACGGTCTTCCTCGGCTCGGCGGATAAATTGGCCGGCATCCCCCCCGCGTCGATGGGCGCGGCGAAGGCCGGCCTGCTCGGCGAGCTATTTCCGGAAATATTGAAGGCGGAGACGGGATATACCGCCGGCCTTGACCTCAATATCGAAGAGCTGATGAAGCTGCGCCCCGACGTAGTCTTTTACCTCGCCGGCAACAAAGAGATGGGAAAAATAATCAGGAACGCGGGCATCCCCGCCGTGGCGATCTCACCGACGAAGTGGGGCTACGACGTGCTCCGGACCTATGACGAATGGATAAAGACGCTGAGCCAGATATTTCCCGAGAGCGCGAAGAGCAAAGAGGTCTCCGCCTACAGCAAAAGGGTTTATGCCGGCATCAGAAAAAAGGTTGAAAAGCTCAGGCCGGAAGAGCGTAAAAAAGTGCTCTTCCTCTTCCAGTACGACGACAAGCGCATGATCACCTCGGGGCGGAACTTTTTCGGGCAGTACTGGTGCGACGCGGTGGGAGCCGTAAACGCCGCGGAGGAGGTGCCGGCGGACAACTCCAACGCGCTGATTACGATGGAGCAGGTCTATAAGTGGAACCCCGACGTCATCTTCATCACCAACTTCACGCCCGCGCTGCCGGACGACCTTTACCGCGGCAAGATCGGCGGCCATAACTGGAGCGGCGTAAAGGCGGTAAAGGAGCGCGCCGTCTATAAAATGCCGCTTGGCACCTACCGGAGCTACACGCCGGGAGTCGATACGCCGGTGACGCTGATGTGGCTGGCGCAGAAGGTCTACCCCCGCCTCTTCAAGAACGTAGATATGAAAAAAGAGGTCCGGGACTATTACAAGAGACTTTACGGCATTACGCTTGACGAAAAGCAGATAGAGCGGATTTACAATCAGGGACGCGGCTCGGCGGCGGGCTTCACGAAATAGCAGATGAAAGGAAGAGGCTTACTTCTGCCCTTTACGGCGGCTCTCATGGTCATCGCGCCGCTCGCCGCCGTCACCGCGGGGCGTTTCCCCCTCTCCATCGGCGAAACGCTCGCCGTGCTTTGCCCGTGGCTCGGCGGCGCGGAGCCGCAGCAGATGGTTCGTGAGGTGATCTTCAACATCCGCCTGCCGCGCGTGCTGCTGGCGATGCTCGCCGGCGCGGGGCTCGGCGTTGCCGGAGGGGCCTTTCAGGCGCTCTTTTCAAACCCGCTCGCAACGCCGGACACACTCGGCGTAGCTACCGGAGCCTCCTTCGGCGCGGTGCTGGGGATACTGCTGGGGCTGCCCTCATTTCTCGTGCAGCTCTCGGCGCTCGCGGCGGGACTGGCCGCCGTCGCGCTGGTCATCTTCGTGAGCCGGGTGCGCGGCTCCTCGCCGGTAATCATGATGATCTTAGCGGGCATGGTCGTCAGCGCGCTCTTCTCGGCGCTCGTCTCGCTGGTCAAGTACGCCGCCGACCCGCAGGACGTACTGCCGGCGATCACCTTCTGGCTGATGGGCAGCCTCTCCGGCACGACGCGCGCGAGCCTCGCGGCGGGCGCGCCGCCGATCGCCGCCGGCATGGCGGTGATCTGGCTGTTCCGCTGGAAACTCAACGCGATGACCCTCAGTGAAGACGAAGCCGTCTCTTTAGGGATAAACGTGACGCGGGTACGGCTGTTCGTGATCACGGGAGCGGCGATGATCACCGCCGCCGTCGTCTCGATGTGCGGCCTCATCGGCTGGGTGGGACTGCTCATTCCGCACGCGGCGCGCATGATCTTCGGCAACGACAACCGTCACGTCGTTCCCGCGAGTATGGCGCTGGGGGCGCTCTTCATGCTCGCAATCGACACGGCGGCGCGCAGCCTCACCGCCTCCGAGATACCGGCCTCGATCCTGACGTCGGTCATCGGCGCGCCCTTCTTCATCTTCCTGCTGCGTAAGACGGGAGGGATCAGGTCATGAACACGGCAGACGCGCCCGCCCGTCAGCCGTCCGGGGAAAATCTCACGGCCGGCGCGGGACGCGAACGGCGGGCGGCGCAGCTTCAAGTGACCGGCGGCTGTTTCAGCTACGACGGCGAGAGCGGACGCCTCTGCGACATAAATTTCAGCGTCAGCCCCCCCGACATCCTCTGTATCCTCGGCGCCAACGGCGCGGGCAAGACGACCCTTATAAAATGTATGCTCGGACTGCGGCCCTGGAACCGGGGAGCAACTTACCTCAACGGCGTCGATATAAAAAAACTGCGCGCGAAGGAGTTCTGGCGGCACGTCGGCTATGTGCCGCAGGCAAAGCTCTCCTCCTTTGTCTACACCGTGCGCGAGATGGCGCTTTTGGGACGCAGCTCCCATTTGGGCGAGCTTTCGCTGCCGCGGGAGCGCGACGAACGCCTCGCCGACGAAGCGCTTGCCCTTACGGGCATCGCGCACCTGCGCGATAAGCTGTGCAGCAAAATAAGCGGCGGCGAATACCAGTTGGTACTTATCGCGCGCGCCCTGGCCGCCGAACCCTCCCTGCTGGTACTCGACGAGCCGGAGTCTAATCTGGACTTCAAAAACCAGCGGCGGGTGCTCTCGACGATCTCGACGCTCTGCAAAGAACGCGGCATCGCGGCGGTGATAAACACGCATTACCCGGAGCACGCGATGGACGTTTCACAGCGCGCGCTGCTGCTGATGCCAGATAAAAGCGCGCTCTTCGGCGGCACGGCGAACGTGCTCACGGAAGAAAACCTCCGGCGCGCCTTCGACACGCCGGTACACATCCACCGTTTCAAGGTGGGAAGACGCGACTACGCGAGCATCCTGCCCCTAGGCGAGGATGAGACGACACAGACAGAGAGGCTGATTGAAATGGAGACAAGGATCGCCCAGATCGGGATCATCGTGGAAGACCCCGCGGCCGCCGAAAACATCAACCGGCTGCTGCACGAATACAGCGACTGCATCATCGGCCGCATGGGAATGCCGTACCGGGAGCGCAACATCTCGATCATCAGCGTGATCATCGACGCGCCGAACGAGAAAATAAGCGCCCTCTCGGGAAAGCTCGGGATGTTCCCCGGCGTAAGCGCGAAGACGGTCTATTCCAAAATGTAGGCGCAAAAACACCTGAACCTAAGGAACCGCTGATTAATTGAAAATAAGCCGAATAATAACCAACGTATGTCCGCTAATTTAGATGTGCCAGACGCTAAACGCAGCAGGCCTCAAGCGGCGCGGAGGCGTATATTGATACGTTGGAGCGACGGGCGGGGGCTGCTGCGTGACGCAAGTGGCGCATATAATCAGCGGTTCCTTAAAGCGCAGGCCCCGCCGGGAAAAATCATTCTCCGGCGGGGCCTGCGCCTTGTATTTCCGGCGACGGACCATTACGGCCTGCCGGTGATCTTTATCCTGCCGTCCGTCCGGGGCGCGGCGCGCCGGTGGAGAACTGCCGCAAAATAATCGTCGAAGAGGGCGAGCGCCGTTTTTTTCAGGGGCGCGGCCAAGACGGCTTGCCAGAACTTCGCGGCATAGTCAAGCGTGACGACGGAATACATTTTGTCGTCCGCCAGCGGCTCCCAGCCGCGCGCGGAATCGACCATGACGTTCTTTACGCGGCCGCCGGGAGCAAGCAGGCGGCGATTCTTCACGACGGCGGCGGGCCGGCTAAGGTCTATCTCAAAACGCAGCCCCGCCACCTGCAAAAATTCCCCCGACGACATGCGGCGCGTCGGGTCAAAATCGTCGTTCGCGCCCTTGAGCGAGGAGGCCGACGCCTCCAACTGCTTTTTTATCTCCGCGCCGCTTACGAGCAGCCGCACAGGCAGGTCGTCAAAGGGCATGAGGTCGAGCATATCCCCCGCCGTGAAGGGACCCGGGGGCACGATGCGCCCGATACGCAGAGCGCCGCCGTTGATCACGCCGATACGCGCCATGCCGCCGCGGCGCAGCGCCTCGGCGGCGAGGCTGCCCAGCGCGTTTTCCCGCGAGCGCACCGCCTCTTTACGGACGTCTATGCTCTCGTCAAAATATACCGCGGGGTCGGTGATGTCGAGCGCCGCCGCAATCTTCTTTTGCGCGGCGAGCCCGAGCGCCGCGCTCTCTTTTTCCGCCTCCGTCCCGGGACGCACCGCCATCAGCTTCCAGGAAGACTTTTCAGCTACCAGCGCCCCGTCGTCTACGGTGACGTCAAACCTGCCCGCGTAACGGCCGTCAAGCCCCGCCTGCCCGATGAGCGTACACGAGCCGCGCGCGTTTTTCACAAATAGCGGGTCGGTGACGGCGTCATGCGAGTGCCCGCCGACGATCACGTCGATGCCGGCAACGGCGGCGGCAAGCCTCTTGTCTAAGTTTAGGCCGATGTGGTTCAGCGCCACCACCGCGTCTACTCCCTGCGCGCGCAGCTCGCGCACACATTCCTCCGCTCTTTTAAAGATATCTTTTTCAATATCAAACCCCGCAGGGTCGGCGATGATCGCCTTCAGGTCCGGGGTGACGAGACCGAAGAGACCGACGCGCACCTCGCCCTTTTGAACGATCGCCGTCCGGGGATAAAAGCCGGCCGTCACGGCGTCGTGAAAGGCGATATTGGAGGCGAGCACGGGAAATTTAAGCGCCGGCCCCAGCCGCGCCAGTACGGAAACGCCGCCGTCGAAGTCGTGGTTGCCAAGCACTCCCGCGTCGAAGCCGAGCGCGGCGAGCGAACCGTATTCGGCATGGCCGTCCTGCAGGCTGCCCTTTCTGCCCAGCATGATGTCGCCGCCCTCGAAGAGAAAAACGGGCGACGGCGAGGCGGACCCCAGGAGCGTTCTTTCGTCTTCGACGAGGCGCAGCGCGCACGCGAGGCCGCCGACCGGCTCCGCCTTGGCGGTTCCCGCGCGGAGTCCCGCCTTCGCCGCCTCGTAATAGGGCAGGATATAACTGTGCGGGTCGTTTACCATCAGGATGTGGAAGCTCTTTTCAGCCGCCGGCGCGGGCAGCGCGACGGCAAGCAGAAGCAGCAGGGCAAGCAAAGATTTTTTCAGCTGTCTATAGTTCATCAGATCTCCTCCATAAAATACCCCGCGATGCGCGAGCGTATGTGCCACCGTTATATTTTAGGTAAATACCGCGCCGCTTACAACCTGAATTTGCAGCCAAACGCTGTGAAAGCGCAGAAAGCGGCGTCGCCCGGCAGCCGGCGCGGGACGCCCTCTCATGCGCCAGCGCTGGAGAGGGCCGCCAATTCTTGACCGCCGTTATTTATACCTGTATAATCTTTCACAAAACAGCGAGATATAAAACTACGGTCGAAATTAATTTCACAAAGAGACGCACGATTTAGCCTGTTTTGCTTCTGGGCGGGCTGCGGATGATATAGGGAGAGATAGTGCGCATGATGTTTTGGCATATCGGTACAGAAGCAGTCTGCATGATCATTCTCTGCGTGCTTTATGTTTATATCTGTAAAAACAGCGATATGAACATCAAGACGAATTCCTTTTTCAGGCGTATCGTCGCCGTCACCATCTGGGTCATGGTCATCGACATCATAGCCAGTCTGGCGATGGATTTTTCAGTGAATTGGTGGTTTTACCAGCTTGTCAACACCGTATATTTCATCACGCTGCCGGTCCTCTCAACGCTGTGGTTTGAATATTCCTTCAGAAATATTTACTCGCCGGCCACTAAAAAACTGAAACTGATTGAATTCCTCTGCATCTTCCCCTACATCATCCTGTCGCTGGCGATCCTGACGAACCCCTGGACCGGGTGGATGTTCGGCCTGACGGAAGATATGGTCTATTCCCGGGGCCCGTTGTTCTGGATAGCCGTCCGTATGCAGGATATTTATTGCGCGGTGACCATTCTGCTGGTGCTGCTGAATCGACGCCGGCTGGGCAAAAACGAGATGACCGTTCTGCTGATGGCGCCGGTAATCGAGATCGCGGCCTCATATATTCACCTCGCCAACTCAGACAAGGGATACCTCCTGATGAACGCGGGATATACCATTTCGTATATCATCGCCTATCTGAACATGGAGCACCAGAGGCAGCTGGAACGCCGCTTCAACGCCGAAAAAGAAAACGAATTCCAGCGCTTCATCGGCTATATTTACCGCGCGAACTATTCCGTCTTTGAATTGGATTTGAAGAACAACAACCGCGTCGATTATAAAATGAACGACAAGGGACAGATTGTGAGCGACACCGTCGCCTGCGACTGGGACAACGCGCTGGGAGAAGCCATACACCCCGAGGATTTGCCCTCGGCACAGGCCGCCTGCTCAAAAGAGGTCTTGGAACCCCTGATCTCTTCCAGCGGGAGACGTTATTTTGAGGCGCGCGTACAGAACAACGCCAGTGGATACCACTGGTATTCCTATAACCTGATAGGACTCTCCCCGGAGGAAAACCGCCCCGAAAACGTGCTGGCGTTCAGACAGGATATCGACGACGTCAAGCGCGAAGAACGGCGCAAGCAGGAGGCGCTCCAGAGCGCCCTGACCGCCGCCGAGCGGGCCAACGCCGCGAAGGGACAGTTCACCTCGCGCATGAGCCACGAAATGCGCACCCCGCTCAACGCCGTCATCGGCTACCTGACGATCGCCAGGGACTCCGGCGGCGACGCGGCCGCGATGGCGGACTGCGTGGCCAAGGCCAGGGTCGCCGCGCGGCACCTGCTAGGCGTCATCAACGACGTGCTGGACCTGTCGTCTATCGAATCGGGCCGGATAAAGATCTTACCGGAGGGTTTTGACCTTAGGCAGCTCCTTTCTTCGCTCTCCGTCATCTTCGAGGCTCAGGCGCGGGAAAAAGGCGTGGATTTTCAGGTCGACTGCCGCGCGCTGCGCAGCGAACGCCTCGTCGGCGACAGTATGCGTCTTAACCAGATATTGACCAACCTGCTCTCCAACGCGGTCAAATTTACTCCGGCAGGCGGCGCCGTCTCGCTTGAGGTCACGCAGGCGGAGGCGGAAAACGGCACGCTGCGGACGAGGTTCGACGTGACCGACAGCGGCATCGGCATGAGCGGCGAGTTCATGTCCCGCCTCTTCACCGCCTACGAACAGCAGGACGCCAGAATCGCGCGGAAATATGGCGGCACGGGGCTGGGGCTCTCCATCACCAAAAGCCTCGTTGACTTAATGAATGGCACGATAGAGGCGCAAAGCGTCGAGGGGCGCGGTTCTGCCTTTACGGTGACGCTTCCCTTCGGCACGGCGGCGGACGCGCCGCCCACCGCCGGCGACCGCGGGCCGAAAGGGACTTCTCCCGCGCCCACCTATGATTTTACGGGCGTTCGCGTACTGCTGGTCGAAGATAACAGGATGAATATGGAGATCGCGACGGTGATCCTGTCGCAGGCCGGGTGCATAGTGGATCAGGCCGCCGACGGCAGGGAGGCTCTGGACGTCTTCCGCGCCGCGCCGGCCGGCACGTACAGGGCGATACTGATGGACGTGCATATGCCGGTAATGGACGGATACGAGGCGACGAGGGAGATTCGCGCCTCAGGACACCCGGAGGGAACTACCATACCGATCATCGCCATGACCGCGGACGCCTTTGCCGAAAACGTCTCCGACGCGTTCTCGACTGGCATGAACGATCATATCGCAAAGCCGATAGACCTGGCGAAGCTCTTCGGCACGCTGGCAAAATACGTCTTGAAATGATCGCGGCCGGAAATAAAAACCCTTTTTCGTAAAAACAGGCCGTAAATGATTCGTTCCATCAAAAGGCTCGAGGCGCCCGCCCTGAGAAAACAAAAGCCCTGTTGACTAGAGTAAACTCTAACCGATATACTAGCCACCATGTTTAGATGGATACCACTTTCTCTGTTTATATATGTGTGGCTCAGGCTCGTTCTGCCGCTTCCGCTCGGCCTTCCCGCAAAAGCGGCGCTGGCGGCGGCGCTCTGCGCCGCGTCGCTCAAACAGCAGTTTTTCACCAGCATGGGCGGCGACTTCTTCTCCCCCGAACTGCCGCAGCGGCTCATCGAGTTCTATGGAATCGCCTTTGGAGCGCTCTTTTTGCTCTTCGTCCTGACGCTGCTGAAAGACATTCTGCTGACGGTTCTGTTTCTCGGAAGATTATTTTTGCCCTCCATACCGCGGATATCCTGTTCCATCGGCACGGCCCTCGTCTTTGCCGTCGTCGCCGTTTCCGCCGCGGCCTACGGCACCTACGAAGCGCAGCGGCTCCCGCGCGTGAATGAGACGGAGGTCTCTCTGCCGGGGCTGCCGCCGGAGTTTGACGGCTTCAAGATCGTACTGCTCAGCGATATACACATAAGCGCCTCGCGCCGCGCCGGTTACGCCGAAGCGCTTGTAAAACGCGTCGGCGCGCTCTCGCCGGACATCGTTCTGATCGCGGGCGACTTCATCGACGGCACGGTCCGCGACAGAAGCGCCGACATCGCGCCGCTTGCGGGGCTTTCCGCGCCCGGCGGCGTCTATGGCGTGCTGGGGAATCATGAGTATTACTTCAACGCCGGCGAATGGAAAAGTTTTATTGAAGATTCACTGGGAATAAAGATTCTTCTCAACGAACACACGATGATCGAACGCGGCGGAAAAAATATCGCGGTCGCCGGCGCAGCCGACCTCGCGGCGGGACGCTTCGCGAACGCGGAGGCTCCCGACGCGCAAAAGGCGCTCGCCGGCGTGCCGGAGAGCGTAACCAAGATCATGCTCGACCACCAGCCAAGCGCCGCCAAGAGAAACGCCGCGGCCGGCGCCGACCTGCAGCTCTCCGGCCACACCCACGGCGGCATGGTCCCCGGGCTGTCAGCGGTCGTCAGAAAGTTCAACGGCGGCTTCGTCAACGGCTGGTATGACGTGGCGGGGATGAAGCTCTATGTTTCGCCCGGCACGGGGATATGGAACGGCTTTCTGCTCCGTCTCGGCGTCCCCGCGGAGATCACGGCGATGCGGCTGTCTTCGGCCCACTGAGATACCGGCGGCGTCCTGACTTTTATCCGCGCGGCAGGCCGAAAAACCGGACCTCCGCGGCGGTAGCCTGAAAGGAGATAAAAAATGGAGACGCTCAGCGGTCCCGACCTCGAACTATTAGAAGCGGCAAAAGCGGCGATAAGGGCAAACTACGACCATGGCGGATACTGCCACACCGTGGGCGCGGCGGTCCGCTGCGGCAGCGGGAAGATATACGTCGGCGTCAACGTGTACTCCCTCCACGGCGCATGCGCGGAACAGGTGGCGATAGGCGCGGCGATAACGGCGGGTGAGCGCCGCTTTGAAACGATAGCGGCGGTGCGGGGAGAAGAGGGGGAAGAAATAATTCCCCCCTGCGGCAACTGCCGCCAAATCCTCTCGGATTATATGCCGGATTGTTTGGTCATTCTGGCGGACGGGGAAACGCTCTTTAAAATACGGGCAAAGGAGCTGCTGCCGTACGCGGCGCGGGTAGAATACTGACGGCCGCCCCTAGCGGCTTTTAGGACGATACTCTTTGTCCTTCCAGTACCACCACTTCAGCTTTTCCGGTTCGAGGTCCTCGTTTTCCGCATAGCAGACGGCCAGCCTGAAAGCGTAGAGGACGCACCGGTCTGTGACCCCCTTGAGGATGCAGTTCCTTTCAAAGAGGACCTCGGGGTCTTTTCCCCTCAGGTCTTTAATGCAGTTGATCCCGATATCATGCAGGTGACGTTCCATATTCTCGCCGATCCCGGGAATTTTTCGCAAATCATTATTCATCGTTTTCGCCCTCTTTCTCACGCCATTTTTACCTTTGTCAGCCGCCCCGGCTTGGAAAATATGAAGGGCCTCTTTAACCTCAGCGCTGCCGTTTCATTGTAGCACTATTCGTGCGTTTGCCCTGAATCACACGCGAAGTTACTGGCAAAACTGCCGCGTATAGTGTAGAATACCGGCATATTATAGGGAAGTCCGTCAGGGAATCCGGTTTAAATCCGGAGCAGCCCCGCTTCTGTAACTGGGACGAAAGCGCACGACGCCACTGCCGCAAGGCGGGAAGGCGCGCCGTAGGATGACCAGCAGCCAGAATACCTGCGGACACCGTTTTGTGGTTGTAGCTGCGAGGGCGGCGGACTGTGGCTGTGAGTATCAGGCAGAAGTCTCGTTGATTAGCGGGCTTCTGCTTTTTTTGTTATAAGCGGCAAAAATTTTCGTATGAGGGGTGTTTTTATGAATCACTTTTGGAAGAAGACGGCGGCGGCGCTGATATTTACATCGCTGCTCGCAGCGCCCGCCCTCGCGGCGGAAGAGGCGAAGAGCGCCGACGTGGCGGAGGTCGCGGCGGTGGAGGTCACCGGCTCGCGCCTCGCGGAATCGATCGCGGACGTCCCCGCGCAGACTTATGTGATCACGCGCGGAGATATCGACAACAGCGCCGCGCGCGACGTGCAGGATGTGCTGTCGCGGGTGCCGGGAATCAACGGCTTGCTGAACAGCGCGTCGATGGCGCAGTCCAAGGGAATAACGGTCAGAGGTTTGAATTCCGAGGTACTGCTGCTCGTCGACGGCATTCCCTATATGGGGTCGGATTACGGCGTCGGCGCCGACCTGGGCTCGCCGTTTGACCTGCGCAGCATCGCGCTGACCGATGTCGAGCGTATCGAAGTCGTGAAGGGAGCCGGTTCCGCCATTTATGGCTCCAACGCGGCCGGCGGCGTCATCAATATTATTACACGCAAGCCCGCCGACAAATCGACCGGCAGCATCACTTTGGAGGGCGGCAATAAAGAATGGTTCCGCGGCAGCGTGCGCGGGACGGTGGCCCTCAGCAACGACCTGCGAGTAACCGCCGGTTACACGAGGACGCAGGAGGGAGAGACAAAGATAAGGCTTGTAGACCCCGCCGCGGGGCTTTACGACAGCGCTAAGGATTATCGCGGCAACGATTATTATTTCGGCTTTACAAAGGGGCCGTGGTCTTTCCTCGGCGAGGTCGGAGATTTTAAGTCCGTGTGGGACTATACTGACGCCTTTTACGGCGGCGGCACCAGCGAATACCGCCAGAAAAACGACTATCAGCGCTTTGCCCTCAACTACGCCGACGGTGTTAATACGGGACGGCTCTATTATCATAAAACCGACAGAAGGGTCTATGACATCTCGGGCGAGACAAATTACGAAGGCAGGACCTTCGGCGCAACCTACAACCGCAGGCAGGAAATCGGGAATCTTCCCTTCGTATTCGGAATAGACTTCCGCGGAGAAAAGGCGGAGTACGCCAACAGCGGCAACCCCTACGGAGACAATAAGCCTTATGACAACACGCGGCACGAATACGCGCCCTATATAGAAACCTCCATCCCCCTTGGCGAAGCGGCCTTTGATATTGGACTGCGTTATGAATATTGGGACGTGGACAACGGCGAGGACGCGCACGAGCTTATGCCGCGTTTTTCTCTTAACTGGGCCAACAAGAACGGCGTTCTTTTCTATGCGACCGCGGGGCGCTACTTCTCGATGCCCAGCTTCTACCAGATGTTTTATGCCGACGCTTACGGATACTGGCTGCCGAATCCAAACCTCAAACCCGAAAAGGGCTGGACGTATGACATCGGCGTCAAGGATGACGCCGCAAAGAATCCCTGGAGCTTCAACGTTTTCTACATGGATATGGAAGATAAAATCAACATGAACGACAGCTACACCCAGTATATCAACGTCGACGAATACCGCGCCTGGGGCGTAGAGGGCCGGTACAAGTGGAATTTCCACGAGAATTGGTCATACACCCAAGGCATAGCGTATCTTCACGCCGAGGAAAAGTTCAGCGGCGGCGACTGGACCCGTTCGAACATGCCGCGCTGGGATATCTCCGGCATTCTGAACTTTAAAAAAGATCCGTGGAACGCGGAGCTGTCAGCGCACTACTACGGCGACCGCCAGCTTTCTAATGCGGCGTCCCTTTACGACGACGAGGATATCTTCATCGTCAACGCGGCCGTATCATGGAAAAAGGACCGGACGACCCTCAAGCTCGCCTGCGTCAACCTCTTTGACAAGGAGTTCTATCTCAACAACAGCGGTTACATCAACCCCGAGCGCCGCTTCATTCTCTCCGCGACCTACGAGTTCTAAGCGCCGCCGTTACTTCCGCAAGATAAGAGTTTTTTGCCTGAGAGCCCCGGCCGTCACGCCCGGGGCTCTCCCTTTTTGCGGTATACTTATAGCGGATGAAAACCGAAGATAACGGAGGCAAGCGATGAAAATACTGGTAATAGACGGACAGGGCGGCGGAATCGGGCGGCAGATCGTGCAGGCGGTGCGGGCAAAGATGCCGGAGGCCTCCGTCACCGCGGTGGGGACGAACAGCATCGCGGCGGCGGCGATGCTCAAGGCGGGCGCGAACAGGGCCGCGACGGGGGAAAATTCTGTCGTCGTCTGCTGCCGCGACGCGGACGTCATCATCGGCCCCGCGGCGATCGTCATCGCGGACTCGCTGCTCGGCGAGATCACCCCCGCGATGGCGACGGCCGTCGCGCGCAGCCGCGCGACGCGGCTCCTCGTGCCCGTCAACTGCTGCAACAACATCATCGCCGGCGTGCCGGACCTTTCCGTCGGCAGGCTTGTCGAATGCGTGATGGATGAACTCCAGAAACTTGTTCCCCACAGGTAGATAAACGCCGCCCGCAAAGCGCTGTCTTAAAACGCTTTGCGGGCGGCATTCGTCAACTGATGATCTTTTTTAAGCGATACCGTCCACGACCCGGCGAACGTCTCCGAGGCATCATGTGCCGCGGGGATTTTTTTCATGACAGCGGCATCCTCCCCGCTCAAGCTCAGCCATAATTCGCTCCGTTATCGTCGATCTGCCGTTCTTTATGTAATCGGCCTCGATATCTTTTTTGGTAAAGGAAAAGCAGTGACAAACAATGTCGTCCGCGCTGTATTCCCTGATAGCGCCCACCGTTCGCCCTCTTTTCTTTTAAAGTTTGCCGACGAGCGCCGCGTAGAATCTCGCGGCGTCTTTGATCTTTTCCACTTCACAGTTTTCGTCGCGCATGTGGGCCAGCTTGTATTCCCCCGGGCCGAAGCCGATAGTCGGTATCCCCATGCCCACCGGCGTCACGGCGTTGGTGCCGAAATCCCAAAAGTCATACTTTGCGGGGGCCTTGCCGAAGGCCTCCTCATAAGCCGCGTTGGCCGCGCCAAAGAGCGGCGAGTCTGTATCAAGCTTCCATGCCATGTGGATTGGTTCGTAGACCAGCGCCGCGCCGCGCCAGCTGGTATGGCGCAGCGTGCCGGTCTCCCATACGGCGCGCTTCCCGCGAATCAGCTCTTCCATCTCCGCGCGTACCTTCTCCTCGGTCTCGCCCAGCACGAGGCGGCGGTCGAGATAGATTTCGGCTTCGCTCGGCACGGCGTTGAGCGAGGCGGTGACACAGCTGATATTTGAGAGCACGATCGTACCGTGAGGGTCGCCCTCCGCCGTCAGCCTTTTGTTGAGGGCCTCGACGCGGCTGATGATCTCCGCCATCTCGTAAACGGCGTTGATTCCCTTTTCCGGCGCCGAGCCGTGCGCCGACAGCCCCAGCGTCTTTATGCGGATCTGGGCCTTTCCCTTGTGCCCGAGAGTTATTACGTTGTCCGACGGCTCGCAGATTACGACGAAGTCCGGGCGCAGCGCAAGCTCCTTATACATCATTTTGAGGTTTTCCCCGTCGCAGTATTCTTCGCAGACGGAGCCGCTGACGCAGATTTTTTTACCCCGCGCGCCGCCTGCTTCGCGCGCTAGGGCCGCGCCGTATATCGACGCCGCGAGCCCCGATTTCATGTCCACCGAGCCGCGTCCGTAGAGCCGGCCGTCCTTTATCTCCGCGGCGAAGGGCGGCAGCAGCCAATCCTCCGCGTCGCCGGCCTCAACGGTATCCATGTGGGAGTCGAAGTGGATAATTTTCTCTCCGGCGCCAATAAAGCCCACGGCGTTGCCGGTCGAATCGATGAAGGCTTCGTCGTAGCCGAGCTCGCGCATCTTCGCGACGACCGCCTCGGCGACGGCCCCCTCCTGGTCGGAATAGCTCCGCAGGCGGACGAGCTGGCGTGTAAATTCTATTAGTTCGTTTTCAAATCTCTCTGACAGTGACATAAACACCCCTCCGGTCGGTGGTGAAGATCTTCTTGTGAAGAGTATATCAAAAAAAGGGCCCGCGGCCCATTGCCGGCGCGGAACCCTTCCAGCCCGTCAGTCCTTCGTCTAACCAAGGATTATGCGGTCGTCGGCGAAGAAATCGGTGATCGCCTTCTTTATGTATTTATCGACCATCTCCTGAGCGTTCTTTTGCAGGTCGACGCGGTGTTCCTCAAGATATTTCGCCGCGGCGTCCTGCTTGTCTTCCGGCACGCCGGACATATCGACGATACATTCGATACATTCCGTGTTAAACTCCGGCAGGTCTACGCGGGCGATCGCCTCTTCCGCCTCGCGGCGTCTGTTGACCGTCGTCTGGAGCACAGTATTGATCCCCTGCCCCGCCGCCGTCATCTCCTGTGCGAAGTTCTGCGCGTCCGCCTCAAAGTCAAAGGCAAGAACCGAAGCGATACCGCCGCCGTCCTGCTGGATAACGACCCAGATCTTTTCCTGCATGAAAAGCACCCCCCGTTTTTGTTTTTATTATCTGCCTTTAATATACAACATAAATGAAGTCCTGTGAAAAGAAAAATTACAGATATAATAAATTTTTTTCCCCTGCAAAAAGCGCCGGACGGCCGCTGGCCGTCCGGCGCTTGCCGTTGTCTGCTTTCGCGCGTAGCCCTATCGGCCGCACTTTTTCAGCAGCTTCGCCCAACTCTCGTCGGCGTCGCGCTGAGCTTCTTCCACCAGGTCAAGCCGTTCCGCGCCTTTTTTAAAGAGATGGGCGTACCGGCCCTGCGCGCGGAGGAAATCTTCTATCGCGCGCGGCCTCTTCGGCTCATAGGAAAGGTGATATTCTCCGTTCACCACCTCGTAGACGGGCCAGAATTTACTGTCGGCGGCCAGCTGGCAGATATCCACCTGGCTGGCGGGGTCTATCTTCCAGAACAGCGGACAGGGGACCAGCACGTTGACGAAGGCGGGCCCCGGCGTCTTTACAGCGCGTTCGACCTTCGTTATCAGGTCGAAAGGATTATGCAGCGAGGTCTGCGCGACGTAGGGAATATCGTGCGCCGCGACGATCTCCGTGAGGTCCTTCGCGCGCTGGAGCTTGCCGGGGGCGGCGCTGCCCGCGGGCGAGGTGGTGGCGTTCGCGCTCTGCGGCGTCGCGCTCGAGCGCTGGGCTCCCGTATTCATATACCCCTGGTTGTTGTAGCAGATATAGGTAAAATCGTGCCCGCGCTCCAGCGCGCCGGACAGCGATTGGAGACCGATGTCGTAGGTACCGCCGTCCCCGCCGAAGGCGACGAATTTGATATTTTTGTCTATTTTGCCTTTTTTACGAAGCACCCTGTAAGCGGCCTCGATGCCGGAGATGCCCGCGCCCGCGTTCTCAAAGGCGATGTGCATAAAGGGAACGCGCCACGCGCTGTAGGGGTAGACGGTCGTCGAAACCTCCATGCACCCCGTCGCGGAAACGACGACCACGGGATCGTCGACGCCCATCAGCGCCTGCCGCACCGCCGTGGGCGCGCCGCAGCCTGGGCACATACGGTGTCCCTGGGTCAGCGGATTCACCTTTTTCGTAAGTTCCTTTATATTAAGCGCGCCCATCGTCGTCACCCCGTTCAATAAGCCCTATAAAACGCGCCTGCGCGCGGTAATCTCCGCCCAGCATTTTTTCAAAGACCGCTCTCGCGTCCTGCGCGTAGAAGTCGCGTCCGCCGAGGCCGAAAATGTATTCCTGTACGCGCGGGCGCTCCTCTAAATTGTAAAGCACGCTCTTGACCTCCGCCGCGAGCGGCGCGGTCCCGCCGATGCTCGCGCTGCGGTCGAGCACCGCGACGCCCTTTTTGCCGCGCGCCAGCGAAAGCAGCTCTTCGCAGGGGAAGGGGCGAAAGAAACGCACGCGCAGCGCGCCGGCGCGGACGCCCTCTTCGCGAAGCTCGTCAACGACGTCTTTCACGACGCCGGCCGCCGAGGACATGATGACGATCAGATAGTCGGCGTCCTCCGCGCGATAGCTCTCAAGCGGCGCGTAATTGCGCCCGGTCTCTTTTTCCAGCGCCGCCGCCAGCTCGCGGTAGACGGGGAAGACATTGTTCATCCCCTCCATCTGGTTGCGCTTGATCTCAAAATAATATTCCGACATAGTAAAAGAGCCGTATGAAACGGGGTTGTCCACATCAAGCAGCGGATAGGCCGCGGTCCTCTCGCCGACGAATTTTTTCACCGTTTCGTCGTCCAACAGCTCTACGGGCTCGTAGCAGTGGCTCGTGATAAAGCCGTCCTGGCAGACGAAGACGGGAGTCAGCACACGCGGGTCCTCGGCGAGGCGCGTCGCGAGCAGCACGCTGTCATAGACCTCCTGCGCGTCCTCACAGTAGATCTGCACCCAGCCGGAATCCCGCTCCGGCATGCTGTCTGAGTGATCGCAGTGAATATTTACCGGCGCGCCCAGCGAGCGGTTCACCAGACCGAAGACTATAGGCGCGCGGAAGGAGGCGGCAATCGGGAAGATTTCGTGCATCAGCGCCACGCCGTTCGCGGAAGAGGCGGTCATCACGCGCGCTCCCGAAACGGAGGCGCCCACGCAGGCCGAGATGGCTGAATGCTCGCTCTCCACCGCGACATATTCGGAGTCGACCTTGCCGTTGGCCACAAAGTCCGCGAAGCGCATCGGGATCTCCGTGGAGGGGGTGATGGGATAGGCGGCGACGACGTCGGGATTTATCTGCCGCATCGCCTCGGCGAAGGCGAGGTTCCCCGAAGTCATGACCTTTTTCTTATTTGACATGCGCGCCGACCTCCCCGGGATGTTCGCCCGACGCCTGCGAAGCGTCGGCGAAAGACGATTCGGAACACATCGTGATCGCCTTGGTCGGGCAGAGCTTCTCGCAGAGGCCGCAGCCTTTGCAGAAGAAGAGATTGACGCCGCAAACGCGATTGTCGGCGTTAAGTTCTATCGAATCGTCGGGACACTGTATCCAGCACTTGAGGCAGGATACGCACTTCTCATTGTCGATGACGGGGCGCATCGAGCGCCACAGCCCCGTCTGTACTTTGAGCGCGGAGGCGCCGAAGGCGACGGTTCCCGGCGGCACCTCCTGCCAGCATTGCGGTTTGCTCATGCGAATACCGCCTCCGTGCGCCCGCGGAGTATGGCGCGGCGGTTGGCCTCCAGCACCGGCTTCGGCAGCTTTGTCATTTTGCTCGTAAAATGGTTTACAAATGATTCCACGGGAACGTCGGTGAATACGTGCGACAGCGCGCCGAGCAGCGGAGCGTTCGGACGGTTCTGGCCAAGCTCTTCGAGCGTGATCTTCGTCGCGTCCACGACGAGCACGCGAGCCTTGGAGGTCACTCCGAGGCGGCCGCGCAGCGCCTTGGCGTCCTCGGCGCTGTTCACCAGATAAACGGCATCTTCGGTCGAACCCTCGGTGGGGTTGGCGCTCTCGACCATCGTCGGATCGACGACGACCACTATATTGGGATTCTGCACGCCGCAGCGGCGCCGTATCGGGGAATCGGAAACTCTATTGTATGCGCGGATCGGCGCGCCCTGGCGTTCCGCGCCATATTCCGGGAATGCCTGAACGTGCTTGCCCTCTTCAAAAAGGACCTCCGCGAGTATCGCCGACGCGCTCTTTGCGCCCTGCCCGCCGCGTCCGTGCCATCTTACTTCTACTGTCTTCTGCATTTCATACTCCTCCTTGATCTGTTAAACCCTTTGTTTTTAAATTTTGGTATAAAAAAACGGAGCCCCTTCAAAATCGAAAGGGCTCCGTAACTCGCTTGACAAACGGCGCTAGACGCCGATCCTGCGAGGAGGAGCCGCGTTAATAATTATAATTATTATGTTCTGGTTGCTGATGCTTCTTAACATAACGTTTCCTCCCTCCTACAGAATGGGGGAATGATAACACTCATTTATCCTGCTGTCAAACCTTTAAAATAAATGATTTACAGGGGCGAACGCAGGACATATCGACATAACTAAAGCAATAAAACTATCTTTACCTGCTATTGCCAGGCAAAAATCAGTTTAAGCATAATAAAGCTTTGATTTTAGGAGCCCCGTCGATAAAAACCGCCGCGAAAGGGGCGGAAGGTATGAGCGCCCCCAACCGTTACGGTCTCACAAAAAGGGACGGGCCGCTTTCAGAGGCCGCCCGCCCTCAAATTTCTGTCACGAGGCGCCGGCGCGCGAAAGCTATTTTTGATTCGCGCGTCGGTAGACCCGGGGCACGCGTTTGCCGACGCAGCACAAAAATTCGTAGGGGAACCGGCCCGAGAGCGCCGAGAGTTCTTCGACGGGGATGCTTTCTCCGCCGTCCCTTCCCAGCAGCGTCACTTCGTCTCCCTGGCCGGCGCCGGGGATATCCGTGACGTCGGCCATAAATTGGTCCATGCAGATACGCCCGATAATGCGCGCCCTCATTCCGCGAATCAGTACGCTTCCCTTGTTCGAGAGGCTGCGCGGATAGCCGTCGGCGTAGCCGACGGGGATGGTGGCGACGACCGTCCTGTCCCTGCCGGTGACGTAGGCGCCGCCATAGCTTACCGGCACGCCGGCCTCCAACTCTTTTACATGGGAAATATGGCTTTTTATCTCCATTGCCGGCCTCAGCTCCACGCCTGTATTCGGCGTTTCGTCAGAAGGATAGATACCGTAAAGGGCGATGCCGGGGCGCACGGCTTCCATGTCTCCCTCGCGGTTCCACAGGGCGCCGGCGCTGTTGTTGCAATGGCGCATCGGGATCTCTATCCCGGCCTCCCCGACAAGGCGCAGAAAGACGCGAAATTCGGCGAGCTGCTTTCTGGTAAATTCAAGCTCCTCTTCGTCGGCGCGGGCGAAGTGCGTGAAAATCCCCTCAATCCGCAGGTTAGGAAGCCTGCTGATCGCGGCGATTTCCGGCAGACTCTCCCGCGGGCCGCGGAAGCCGATACGCGACATCCCCGTATCGACGGCCAGATGTACCGGCAGCGTGCGTCCCGCCTGCGCCGCGGCGCGGGAGAGCTCCTTCGCCGACGCGAGGCTGAACAGCGTCGGGCGAATATCCTTCTCGACAAGCGTTCCGTAATCTTCAGGAAAGGCGTGTCCCAGTATCAGCACCGGCTTGGCGATGCCTCCGTCCCGCAGCTCCTCGGCCTCCTCCGCCGTAGAGACGGCGAAGCCCCAGACGCGGGCCTCGGGTTCGAGGGCCCGGGATATGGGCACAGCTCCGTGCCCATAGGCGTCGGCTTTGACGACGGCGATCATCTTCGCGCCCTCCGTCAGGCTGCCGCCGATATTTTTCAGATTTTCCATGATGGCGTCCAAATCGATGGACGCATAGACGCGGTCATATTTTTTCATCGCAGTTTTGCGGCGCCGCGCCGGCGGCGCCGGCTTCCTTTCCCGGCAGATGTTTACCTGGCTCAGGCGGCGATACGAAACCCTTGCCGCCGTTATATTTTATAAATTATAAATAAACCCCTGGTGATATTCAACATGAAATACCGCAAGACCGGCGGCAGAGACAAA
Organism: Synergistota bacterium; assembly: GCA_023450745.1. Taxonomy (GTDB): domain Bacteria; phylum Synergistota; class Synergistia; order Synergistales; family Synergistaceae; genus Cloacibacillus. The sequence continues at coordinate 7,295 of JAEXGR010000010.1, read as the reverse complement.
ATCCGGCCGCCGGGAAAAGCCGGACGGCGCGCGTCCTAGACTTTCACCTTGAACAGTCCGTGGCGGTTGCAGCAGGCATATATCAAGCCGCCGCCGCTTTGCGGAAAGCGCCCCTCGCATTCCTGCTCCGGGTAGAGCTTGAGAATATCCGCCCGGCTGGACGTCACACAGGCAAAGAATGAGATGTGGTGCTCTCTCGTCATCGGATGGCATACCGTCACATAGTAATCATACTCTATCTCCCGCACGGCAACGGCATGCCCTTCGTCCGGCTCCTCCGCTTCAAGCGGAGGCAGCGTCACGCCGCAGCAGCTGAAAGAACCGGCGCCCGCCGCGTATATTATATTTCCGCATATCGGACAGCTGTAAAAATGTCCGCGCAGCATGTTGGACGCCCGGTTTTTGTTTATCACGAGGCTGCCGGAGAGCAGCTCCGCCACGGATACGCCAAGGGCTCCCGCAAGCTGCCCGATCAGCGATATATCGGGAAGGCCGCGCCCCGTCTCCCATTTTGAGATGGTCTTATCGCTCACCGACAGCAGATCGGCAAGGCCCCGCTGCGTTAGCCTTCTTCTTTCGCGCAGCTCCTTGATCGCCGCGCCCGTTACATATCTTTCCATTTTTGTATTCCCCTCTTTCGTTGACGCGAATAAAATACCTCGTAAAAAGAGGCGCCGCAACCTACGCTGCGTAGAGAGGCTTCCGGGGCGTCCGGTCTTTTTAAAGATCATGGGCGGTAATATTTCGTCCTTCGGGGAACATCTTCGCGGCGGAGCATAGCGCCGCTTTACCGCTCTGCCCGTCCCACGGGACGATCGCGGGCGGTTATTAAAGATGAAAGCGCCCATTAGGCGGCAAGCGGGAGATTTATCGCGCCGCGCGCGGTTACTAAAGGCGCTTCCTTAGCGTAACCGCCACCCTATCTGCCGTTCCAGCGACAGCTTTTCATATCAACGCGTCCGTCGGGCAGAAAGGCGACGCCCTCGGCCTCAAGCAGCGTCCGGCACACGCCGGCGTCCACGCCGCCGGCAATGGCCCCGTCCGCTCTGACGACGCGCTGCCATGGCAGGCCTCTGGGCGCGCGGCGCATCGCCCAGCCGACCTGCCGCGCCGCGCGCGGACAGTCCAGCATCCAGGCGATCTGTCCATACGAGGCCACCTTGCCGCGCGGTATCTTCTTTACCAACCGGTGGACCCGATCAAAAAAAGAATCCAAGGCTCATCCCCCATCTCTGACTTCGCCCGTTATTATACATTTTACCCTCGCTTTGCGGCGTAAAAAATATGCGCGCGCCATGAATTTTATATATAAAAATAGAATGTATATTTTATATAATCATTCTATAAGATATCATTTAGATCAAAAACCAATCTCATTTTAAGACCATAAAATCTTTTAATAGTAATATTTATCAAAATTAGTCAAAAATTAGCACTCACCTATTGACACTGCTAACAAGGGTGTTATAATTCTTTTTGAAAAGAAGAACAGCGGATGCTCTTCGAGGTGGCGGAACCCCGCCATGGTATCGCATTAAGTAATTTTTTAAGGAGGAATGCACAATGATGATGCCAAAACTTTTCGGAGAAAATCTATTTGACGAGCTGATGGACGATTTCCCCTTCGTGAACAAAATGCAGACACCTGCCTTGGGCGGCGTATACGGCAAGCGCGAAAAGAATCTTATGAAGACGGATGTCAAGGAGAAAGAGGACGGCTTTACCCTTGATATAGACCTGCCGGGGTTCAAAAAGGAAGAGATCAAGGCCGAGCTCAACGACGGCTATTTGACGGTCAGCGCCGGCCGCAGCTATGAAAGGGAAGACAAGCCCGAGGACGGCACGTACATCAGAAGAGAACGCTTTTCCGGCAATTGCTCAAGAACGTTTTTTATCGGTGAAGACGCAAAGCCGGAAGATATCAAAGCAAAATTTGAGAACGGTATTCTGACCGTCGAACTTCCCAAGGCGGAGCCGAAAAAGCTGCCGCCAAAGAACAATCTGATCGCGATAGAGGGATAAAGCCAAATAACCAGTTAAGCGCCGCCGGCAGAAAGCCGGCGGCGTTTTTATTTCTTCCTTATTTTTTCGGCCATGCGCGCGCCGGCCTCGAAAGCCCTTTGCCGTTCTTTGGGAAACTCGCGCTCCCGCCATTCCGCCTTCTCCCGTTCGTCCCAGCCGTCGGCGACAAACGCGCCATAGTCGAAAAACTGATAGGTGTTGAAGGCGCAAACGCGCTCGGGCGCTGTATAGACCCTGGCGACGCAGCGCTCAAAAAATCCCAGCGGGCCGCCGTTTGCCGGGCCGACATATTCATCCGTCAATATCCGTTCCTTGACGTTCATCGTGTAGATGACGGCGGTCTCCAGTTTTTTCGGCGCGATCACACTGTAGCCCCTGTCATAGACAACGGCGGGAAAAAAGAGCCTTTCGGCAAAGGCGTGCAGCGACGGCGTGATCGTCCCAAAGTAGACGGGCGAGGCGAAGACGACGCCGTCGGCGGCCGCGACCGCTTCCAGCAGCTCTGATATTCCGTCGCGCCAGCCGCAATGGCCATAGGAGCTTCCGCCCCTGACTTTACAGGCAAAACAGCTGCGGCAGCCGGTGTAGGTTCGGTCAAAAAGGCGGACGGTCTCCGTCTTTGCTCCCGCGCCGGCCGCCCCCCGGGCGAAGCTTTCGCACATGGCGTCGGTGTTCCAGTCCCTCCGCGGGCCGCCGTTAAGAAGATAGATTTTCATCGTATCTAATCGTGAGCGCCGGCGCTCTTTCTACCGGGGGTCAGTCCCGCGAAAGAGTCGTAAAAAACCGTCTCTCGCAGGTCAAGGCGGTCTTCGTGCATATGGCTCGGCCTTGCACTTTCGTGCGGATACCCGATAGGCAGGACCGCCACCGGCACCAGGTACTCCGGCAGTTCAAAGGCCTCGCTTACCGCCGCAGGGTCGAAATGTCCGACCCAGGTAGTACCCAGCCCGAGCGCCGCCGTCTCCAACATCATCTGCGCGGTGACGATCGCGGCGTCGACCGCGCCCATGTCGTAACCGTCGTAAGGCCGCTTCCAGCTCGCATCCTTGTCATAACAGATAAGCAGCGCAAGCGGCGCGTTAAAGTGGTACGGGGTGCATTTTTTCAGTTTAGCGAGACTCTCGTCGCTCTCGAGGACGAGGATTCTCTGCGGTTGATAGTTTACCGCGGTGGGAGCCAGCCTGCCGGCTTCGAGTATCTGCGCGGTCTTTTCCGGTTCAACCCGGCGTTCGGCGAATTTTCTCACGGAATAACGCTCTTTTGCCAGTTTTATGAAATCCATTCCAGCATCTCCTCACAAATGAAATTTTATAGTATGATGATATCAGTTGGGATGAAATCTTCAAGTATGCAGTTTTTTCTGTGTCAGTATAAATTAGATACTAATAACGAAGGTGATAATATGAGTAAAAAAGACCTCGCCCGCGATGACTCCGGCCTGCCTGAGGGCGGCGCCTGCTCGGGGATGTGCCCTGTGGTATACGCGCTGGGCGTGATCGGGCAGAAGTGGAAGCTGCCGATCCTCTGGCACCTCTTCCCGCAGGAGGCTACGAGGTACAGCGAGCTGAAGCGAAGCGTCCGCGGCGTCACAAACATGATGCTCACAAAGTCGCTCCATGAGCTTGAGGAGCATGGCCTCGTCACGCGCTGTCAATATGAGACGGTGCCGCCGCGGGTCGAATACTCGCTGACGGAACGCGGCCGGTCGCTGCTGCCTACGCTCAGCGAGCTGTACAAATGGGGCGAGGAGCAGATGCGGCTGGACAAACTTAGAAAAGCGTAAGAGAAAAAGCTCCCCGCCTTCACGGCGGGGAGCGCAAAATATTCTGGCTGCGGCCGGTTGTTTTGCCGGCCTTATTTTACGAAGCGCCTTCTGCCGGCGCGTTCGCCATCCCGGTCGCGATCGCGGCGGAATCCGCCCTCGCGGCGCGGCGGCTTGGAATCCGGCCGGTAGGAACCACGGCGCTCCCCGCCGGTGGAGGGCTTCACGGAGCTGACGGTAAGGCCGTCTCTCTCAAGGCGTTCTTTGCGCGCGTCAAGCAGCGCCGCCCCTCGCGGCGACAATTCCACCGTCGCGCTGGAGTCGCGCAGCTTGATATTGCCCACGTCCTCGCGGCCGATACCGATGTTGCGGCAGAGCGCGCCGAGAAGCGGCCCTACCTCCCAACCGTCGTCGCGACCCTGCGCGAACAGCACGGCTACGCCGCCCGTCATGTCGGGGCGCTGGAAACGTTCTTTGCGTCCCGCGGCCCGGCCGCTTTGCGGCGCGCCCGTCCCGGAATCGCGGCGGCCTTTTTCGCGGTCCATCTCATGCTGGACGTCTTCGCGAATCGAGTAGCCGGAGGGCTGGTCGCCGTAAGCCTTCGCGAGCAGTCCTGAGACGAGCACGGGAGCCTCGTCACGTCTGAGCAGCTCCTGCGCCCATGATTCAAACTCATTGGATTCGAGCGCGTGTTCGAGAATGTTGTTTTCAAAACGGACGCGCGCCTGTCCCTCGATCTCCTCGGCGTCGGGCGCCGGTATCCACTCGAGCTTGAGCTTTGACCCCGAATGCATGACCATCCCCTTGAACTGCCGGGCCTCGCGCGCGGTAAGGAGGATGAGGTTGCTTCCCTCGTGTCCGGCGCGCCCCGTGCGTCCGCTGCGGTGGACGAACGCCTCAAGGTTCTGCGGCAGACCGTACTGGAGAACGTGGCTTACCGCGTCTATGTCAAGTCCGCGCGCCGCCACGTCGGTGGCGACGAGAATCGAAACGCGCCCGCCGCGCAGCGCCGAAAGGGCGTTGTTGCGCTCGCGCTGGCTCATATCGCCGTGTATGGCGGTGGCGCGGAAGCCGATATCGCAGAGCTTATCCGCAATATCCTGCGTCTCGGCGCGGGTACCGCAGAAGATCAATGATTTGCTGGGGTTCTCCCAGATCAGCACGTTGGTGAGTCCCTCAAAGCGCCGGCGCGAGGGGATTATATAGGCCTTCTGGGTGATCTCGCTGTGCGAGGTGATGTCGGAGACGAGCGAGATCTTTTTCGGCGCGTTGAGGTACTGCTTCGTGAGCGAAAGCACCTCGGGCGGCATCGTCGCGGAGAAGAGCCAAGTGCGTTCCACGTGGTCCATCGCCTCGAGTATCGCCTCCATCTCGTCGTGAAAGCCCATGTCGAGCATGTGGTCGCCCTCGTCAAGCACGACGCTCTTTATATCCTCCGTCTTCAGCGTGCCGCGGCGCAAATGGTCAAGAATGCGTCCCGGCGTGCCCACGACTACGGATGCGCCGTCACGCAGCGCGCGTATCTGACGCTCCATGTCCAGGCCGCCGACAAGCGTCGCGACGCGCACGCCAAGGTCGGCGCCGAGCCAAGCGAATTCGCGGGCCGTCTGCTGCGCCAGTTCGCGCGTCGGCGAGAGAACGATTATCTGCGGCATTCTCTCGCGCGCGTCGATCTGGTTCAGCAGCGGCAGCGCGAAAGCGAGGGTCTTCCCCGAACCGGTCTTCGCCTGCACGATGACGTCGTTGTCCATGATATTCTCATCCTCCAGCACCGCCGTCTGGACGGGCATCGGATGTTCGAATCCCTTGCGCTCGATCGCTTTGAGCAGCGCGGGGTTTAAATCAAAATCTGAAAATCTTTCCTGAATTTCCTGTGTCATTATAGACTACCTCCTAAATATATTGGGGGCGTTGAAAATCGCGTTCAGCTATATAATCGCCTGCCAGTAAATGAACCCGCGGCTGTATAGACGATACAGTCGGCTCTTTTAAAAGGCATGCGTCCGTCAGGTAAATATCTTTACGCAGTTTAAACAATAGACCGACTTGATATCGGTATCTGCCCCGTTGCATCAATGCACAAAGTCTTTGTGACGCGCAATCCGGCCAGGCGGTAAGAAAAATACTCCCAAGTTACATCGTACGCGGTGTAAAGAATTTATGCGGCGCGCGGCCCCATGCCGCGCAACCTCAGTATTATAGATGATTGTTCAGAAAAGTCAACCGCATTTATCGTTTGAAGGGCAGACGCCCCCCACGCCCGCCCTTCGTGTAACGGACCGGCGGGTATAACCCGCCGGTCCGTTACACGATAAAACTGAGCCTGGCGGTAAAACTGAGAAGGCTTCTGGTTCAGGCCAGGGCGTATATTAATCAGGGCGCTATGCGCGGTTATTTCTCCACGTTTCGTACTCGTCGAGCCCGGAATCCTTTATCACCCGCAGCAGTTCGCAGGCATCCGCCTCTGATATCGGCAGCAGAGGGCGGCGGCAGGGTCCTCCGGTCATGCCGTAAGCCTCAAGCGCGCGTTTTAACCCTGGAATACTGAAACGGCGCGTAATCGCGTCGCTGACCGGCAGCAGCCTTTTTTGCAGGGCGACGGCCTCCGCGGTCCGCCCCTCCTTGAAGGCCTCGTATAGCATCTGGCATGAGCGCGGGAAAAGAATCGAGACCGCCATCGTACCCCCGCAAGCTCCCATCGACAGCGCCGCGAGGAACCAGTTGCCGGTGCCGCCGAAGGTGGAGAAGTATTCCGGCGTGCGGAGGACGGTATAGCCGAGCTTCGTCATATTGCCGGAGGTATCTTTGATGCCGCGTATATTTGGATGACGCGCGGCGGCGCAGATTACCTCGATGCCGATATCGACGCCGGTGTTGGCCGGCATGTTATAGAGAAACACCGGCACCGGCGATTCTTCCGCGACATCCGTAAAATATTTGACTAGCGCCTCGTCGCCGCCCTTATAGTAGTGGGGCGGGAGCAGCAGAATGCTGTCGGCCCCCGCGGCGGCAAGCTCTTTTGCGGCCCTTAAGGTCTCCAAGGTGGAAGGAAAATGCGCGCCGGCCATGATATGAAGCCGTCCGGCGGCCTCCTCCCGGGCAATTTTTGTTAGTAGCGCCCTCTCTTCCAGAGATAAGAAAGGAACTTCGCCGTTTGAACCGGCGATGACGATGCCGTCGAGCGGCGAGGCGCTCCACATCCTCAGGTTCTTTCTCCACCCGCTCTCGTCAAGAGCGCCGTCGTCTTTAAAGGGGGTTGGAACGGGCGCGAATATTCCACAGATCTTATCTTTCACGGCAAGCATCTCCTCTTTTGTCGTTAGTCGGCGAATAATAGCGGCGTCTTGCCGGACACCGGATCTTAGTATGCGGCTCCCATAAAACTATGTCAATCTCTGTAAATCGGCGTTTATACGCACCGTCTGCGTCATGACTTTACCTTCGGAAATCCTCGCCGTATACAGATACGGCTCCGGTATTCCGAAGGCAAAGTCATTTAGCATCCGGCACG
>JAEXGR010000061.1 GCA_023450745.1 Synergistota bacterium | reverse complement strand
GGGAGGCGGCCAGGGAGCCAAATCAGCGTTTTTCTGATTTGTGCGACTCGGCTGGTAGTTACATCAGAGGTGGGCCGGCGACGGGTTTTCGCCGGGTCGGAGGGAGTTTTGACGTTGACCTTAAGGTTTTCGTAACTTCTTAAAGAAGAGAAAAGCATAAAACCAAGGTCAATACTCCCTCACCCCGCTTCGCGGGGAGCTCCCTCAGCGAGGGAGCCCAAAATCTTTGCCAAATCCCAATTTGCCCTTTATCCGGTCAAAGCCATGCTTGCGGTGCGGGCTTCGCTCAAAAACTGTCATTTATGCCTAACGGCCGTTCCATATCTTGCCCATGAAAGAAAACCGCCGCTCAATATAATCATAAGGCAGTGACAGGACTGACCGTATTGCGAAAGGGGAATCGTTCCTTATGGAGATAATAAACTGGTTTGCCGCGGTCTGCCGCGAAAATCCTTCGATACCGTTTTTCTTCTGTATCGGCGCGGGCTACTGGCTTGGGAGTTTCAAATACAAAGGGGTGGCGCTGGGCGCGGTGGCGGCGACCCTCATCGTGGCGGTGATCGTCGGGGCGCTGATGGGCGTCGTCATATCGCCCAACGTCAAGAACATCTTCTTTCTGCTCTTTATCTTTACGATCGGCTACAGCAGCGGCCCGGCCTTTTTTCACAGCCTCCGGTCAAGCGCGCTGCCGCTTCTCGCCTTCGCGCTGCTGATGGCGGCGCTGTGCCTTGCCTCGGCCTACGTCATGGCAAAGCTGATGGGGCTCAACCCCGGCTTCGGCGCGGGATTGCTGGCCGGCTCGGCGACGGAATCGCTGATGATCGGCGTCGCCGCCGATACCATCGCGAAGCTCGGCTTAAGCCCGGAGCTTACGGCGCGGTATGTCAACGACGTGCCGATCGCCTATGCCGTCTCCTACCTCTTCGGCACCATCGGCGCGATCTGGATCACCGCCTATATCGGCCCGATACTGCTTGGCGTAAAAGACCTCAAGGCGGAGGCGCGCGCTCTGGAAAATAAGCTCGGCGAGACGAAGATGCCGCCCGATACCTTTATCGAATACACCGATTACCTCACGCGCAGCTACCGTGTGGAAAACCCGCGCTACATCGGCCGAAGCGTCGGGGACGCCGAAAAAGCGGAGGGCGGCGACAAGAGCTTTCTGGTCGTGGCCCTCCGCCGCGGCGGGGAAAAAATCCCGGTGACAGACGGCACCGTCCTTGAAAAGGACGACGTCGTCGCGGTCCGCAGCCTCCGCCGGATATTGGCCGACCAGGCGGCGACGCCGGGGCCGGAGGTCGTGGACAACGAACTTTCCGCGATGGTGATGGAACGCGTCGGCGTCGTCGTTACCCAAAAAGGGTGGTTTGGCAAAACGGTCGAGGATCTGGCGCTCGAGCCGCAGATGCACGGCGTCATCGTCAGGAAGATAACCCGCGGCGTGCAGGAGATCCCCGTCTTTAACAGCACCGTTATCCACCGCGGAGACGTCGTCACGCTTGGCGGCGTCATGAAAGCCGTCGAGCTCGCGATACCGACCATCGGCCGTCCGGAGCGCACCAGCGCCGCGACAGACATGGTCACGGTCGCGCTCGGGATCGCCGCGGGAGCCCTTGTCGGCGCCCTGACCTTTAAAGTGGGACGCATACCGCTGAGCCTCACGACGGGCGGCGGCGCGCTACTCGCGGGGCTGCTGATAAGCTGGTACCGCTCGGGCAGTCCCGTGTTCGGCAACATGCCGGCCCCCACAGCCTGGATCTTCCAGAGCCTCGGCCTCTGCGGCTTCATCGCCGTCGTCGGCCTCAGCTGCGGGCCGGATTTTGTGAACGGCCTCCGGCAGAACGGCTGGGGGATCATGTGGGGCGGCGTCGTCGTCACCGTCGTGCCCATCGTCTCCTGCATCCTGGCCGGCAAATGGTTCTTCAAAATGAACCCCGTCATCCTGCTCGGCGCCTGCACCGGCGCGCGGCTCTGCACCGCGGCGCTCGGCGCGCTGCAGGAGGCCTGCGGCAGCCCGACGCCGGTGTTAGGCTACACCGTCCCCTACGCGCTGAACAACATCGTCTTCGCCGTCTGGGGCGTGGTCATCGTGCTGCTTATGGGCTAGGAGAGGGGGGCCTCCCCCAGGGCAGCAGCATTGTGCAGAGCCGGTCTTTATCATTTTGCCTTCCTCTTTGAGGAAGGTGGGCCGGCGGCGGTTTTCCGCCGGGTCGGAAGGAGTGCTGGTCTTGACCTCGATTTTAAGCCCGCCATGTTATTTTCGCATATCGCTAAAAACAAGCGTGCCTGTACTGTTGATGGAGGTCATAACTCCTCCGCCGGCCTGCGGCCGGAGCCTCCTTGCGAGGGAGCCGAAGACGAGGCTGCGGCTAGGGGGCATAAACCTTGTGCAGAACTGGTCTTTATCATTTTGCCTTCCTCCTTGAGGAAGGTGGGCCGGCGGCGGTTTTCCGCCGGGTCGGAAGGAGTGTTGACCTTCGCTGAAAGAGAACGGCTCCTTTTTTTGAGACGGTAAGATATTATAGAACAAAGAAAAGCCGCTGCGCGGCATTTTTAAGAGGCTCGAAGCCAAACGCGCAATAAAAATTTTTCGCCGCCGCGTCCTTTGCGTCGACTATGAGCGCGTAACAGGCGATTTGAGCCTGCTTTATGCGCTCCACGGCATCATAAAGCAAAACTCTTCCCAAGCCGTTTCCGCGATATCTTTTATCTACCGCTAATCTGCCAAGCAAAGCAACGGGAATCACAGGATATCTTAGTCTGCGTGACCTGTCTTCCGGCAGTTCGTCGAGCAGGACGGACATTGCGGAAAGGGTATAATAACCGATTACCTTGTCGCTATCATCCGCCAGCATGACAAAGCCATTTGCCAGCCGTCTTTTGATATCCTGTGAAATAATTTGTTTAAGATAACTGTTCAAATCGTCTGCGCCGCAGTCAAAAGCCGCCCTTGAATACTTCTTGTCAAACGGCTCGATCCTGACAAAGCCGACATTCATCAGTTACGAACTAGCCTGTCATGAAGATCCGCGGCAGCCCGATATGCCGGCGTCGGCTTTTGGGGGCCGCGCAGCAAAGCGTCGGCAAACAGCATTTGATCCTCCTTCACGAGGCTTAATATCTTGTGTTTTTCTATCCGCCGCTCGGCGGCAGCCTTTGCCGCGCCGACCACAAACGCCGTCACCGTCATCCCCTCCAACGCGGAGGCTTCTTTGATGAGCTCATACGCAGCCGGCTCCAAACGGGCTTCCAACCTGGATAATGTCGTTGATACGGCCATCACGATCCCTCCTTTATGTCAACTATTTTACGGCAAACTGCCGTATTTAGTCAAGGAGTTATCGCCGCGGTAAAAAAACTTACGCTGACTATATTGTGGATAAGGCGGCAATATTTTAAAGATCACGCTGTCGCGGCGGACAAAATAGCTTGCATACACTCTCATTATCCGGTGGGTTCCTCAACAGCCTTTCGTGTCACTTGCCTTCGCTGAAAGGGAACGGCTCCCCCGCGTGCCTCGGCTCCCTGCCGCTGGGGGCCGTCGTGTTCCAGATTATCTGAATCATGGCGCGGCTGGCGTATTTCAGCGCCTCCGCGTCCACGCCGTCGGCGCGGAAAAGGTCGTTTTTTATCCGCTTAATCACAAAGAGAAGAAAATGCAGCTTCCTGTCGTTCTTATAGACGCGGGTGTCGCCGCCGCAGTCGTCCTTGACAAAAGCTTCCAGCTCGGCCAGCGACTCGGCGTTCTCGCGCGGCTTCCTGCCCTTCGGGCCGCGGCGTTCGAACAGCCGGGCCGCCGCCTCGGGGTCCTGCCGCAGCCGCTCGCGGAAATAGCGGAGGCTGGGCTCCAGCGCCGCCATCGCCACAAAACGCGCCCGCTTCTTCGCGAAATGATTCACGCAGACGCTGCCGTTCGCCAGACAGTCGCGGCGCAGCACCTCCCAGAGCGCCAAAAACATCAGCGCGCCGCGGCTTCGCAGCGCCGCCGCCGGCACGGGGCCGCCGCCCTCGGTCAGAGCGCGCGTCAGAGAGAGGATGTCCCTCTCGGCGTCGTCGGCGCGCCACGCGGAAAGATTACTTGTCGTGTCCATCCACACACCGCCTTTCGGTAAACGGGCCGGAAAACCACGCCTCCCGGCCCGGAACTATGCCAGCGGGAATCAGCGCCTCTTTCTTAACAGCGGCAGCAGCGACAGCAGCGCAAAGGCCGCGATGCCCGTACGGCAGCCGCCGCCGGACTTTGAGCCGGCAGAGGGATTCACGGGGTCGTCGGGGCTGACGGGGGTCTCGCTGACGTAGAGCGAGCCGGAGTAGATAAAGATCGTGCCCTCGCTGAAATAGTCTCCGACGGGCTTTATCCTCACGGCAAGATTCCCCTCGCCGTTCAGCGAGGCGGGGAATACGTCGTAATAGTTCGTCTTTTTGTTCAGCAGCAGCGCGTAATATTTCTTGTCGGCGCTGAAGGGTTTCGCGGCGTCGGCGGGCTTGACTGTCAGCGTCAGGCCTTTCGATTCGGAGCCCTCTTCGTAATCGGCCTTGAGCTTTACGGCCTGCACGAAGCCGCCGGCGTCGGCGGTGAAGCTGCCCTCCATCTTCGTATCCTTGTCGGTATCCACCACATGCAGCGTCTTGCCGCCGCTCACGAAGCCGCCCGCTTCAAGCGCGGCGACCGCGGCGTCGGAGGCGCTTGAGACGACGTCGGAGACGGAGGCGGTGACGCCGCTATCGCCTGCGGCCACGGGCGCGCGGCTGTCCTCTTCAAAAACCGCGCTTATCGTATGATTTTCCGTGACGCCTGTAAATGTATAGGTGCAGAGATACTTGTTTTCCGCCGCGACGCGCTGTCCGTCGACCAGCAGCCAGGCGATGCGGCAGCCGCTGTTGGCCGTGATTGTAAACTCCGCGTTTTCACCGTGCTTGACTTTGACGTCCCCGCTTTCCCCAAAGGGGGCTATCGTGCCGTTTTCCGGCTGTGTAACCGTGATGCCATGCTCAAGGTATTTATAGGAAACGCCATAGACCTTCATTGGGAAAGTGCTCTGTGTGTCCCATACGTTGCCGTATTGGTCGTTTTCGACGTATGTGTATGGGTAGTACGGCTTGGCCTTGAGCGACTGTACGCTGCCGTCAGCGCCTACTACGACAAATTTTTCAATGTTTACCAACTCCGTGAGCGGGTCGCTGAACCAAGCCTGCGTCATAAACTTCATGATTCCGTGCATCTCATTTGTGTAATACGCAAGGCTAATTGTACCAAGCTTGTTTGCATCAAGTGTAATGCTAGCTTTCTCGAGGGGCAGTTTGATGCGCATATGGATCTTGACCTCTATTGGGCCGTTGTCGGCCGACAGGAGGTCGCTGAAAACGGAGGCATCCGGCACCTCAGCTAGTTCGGCTGTGTTTGTTGGCGTTTGATGGAACATGTCGCTGATATTCCATTCCAAAGAGTCGCCTTTAGGCGTTCCATCTGGCAAATAGTAGGACCACGATTCTATAATAGTCTGAAGGTTTTTGCTCTTGCCCGTGGGGTCGCAGTCTGTGACTATTATTTCGGATGTGGCCCCGAAGGCTGATGATGCCGCGCATGTAAGCAGTAGGATAAAAATTATAATTTGTATTTTTTTTAACATAAGGTTCGCCTCCCGGGGCTTTTGTGACAAAGAGGGACGGATGGCCGCAAAGCGGCCATCCGTAGGAAATGGAATTACTGAGTGACGGTGACGAAGCACTCCGGCGTCACGGAGACGGTCGATGAGAGAGCCGTTGACCACGCCGTGCTGGCCGCCGCCGCCGATATAGTGGCGGTTCCGGCAGAATAGCCTGTGGCAATACCCGATGACGAGACTGCCGCAACTGAGCTGTCAGTAGTGCTCCAATTACTGAGCGCCGGCGTGGCGGCCGCCGCGCCGGTCGGATAGTTTGTGCGCGCAACTGTGCCGGTACCGCCTACCGCAAGCGTCATCGGCGTGAAAAGCACTGAGCCGGCTGGCAGCGCGGCCACGGAGCTGCGCAGGCCGCTCGCGTCTGATCCACCGCCCACCGCGTAACCGGGCTGCGTGGTACTGCCGGAGGTCTGGAGCCAGTAGCAGTTGTATGCCGCGCCATACGCGCCGACGATGCCGCCGGTGTAGTAACCGGATTCATTGGGATTCTGCCCGTTGACTGTAACGGAGGAGGCGGCCGAGACGCAGTTATAGACCTGATTAGCAAAGCCGCCGACGATGCCGCCGGTGTCCATGTGTGAGTAAACTTCGGTGCCTGGCTCTACGGAGCAGTTCACGACATAGCCGGTGTTCATTGCATAACAATAACCGGCAATGCCACCCGCATAGCTGAAGTTTGTGCCCGTTGCGCTGAGGCTGCCCTTGGCGGCGCAGTTCACAACATAAGTATTAGCGCCAAGCAGTGAACAGATGCCGCCCACGTATGATCTGTTGGAAGGGGAGCAGCTGGCGGTCCCTTCAAAGTAACAGTTCTCGATGAGGCCGTCGTTCCAGCAGACGACGCCCGCCGCGCCCTGACCAGCGGTGTTGGTGACTGTGCCGTAAACTTTAAGGTTCTTAACTATGCCTCCGGTTGGCGCAGGAGTGACGCCGCGTGTCTGGGGTGTCTGGGGTGCTACGCCAAAGGTGGTGTAGAAGTCGGTGCGCTCGGCAACAACCTTATCATATGCTTCTCCGACAAGGCCAAGATCCGCGGCGTCCGCTGCTGCTTTGGAGGCTGCGGTCACGCTTGTCGCTCTTGCTGTGATTTTTGCGGATGACGCTGCCGCTGGAAAATCGATATAACCAAATAGAGCTGCTGTTTGCCCATATCCAACCGTCGTTGTTAAATTCACGTTAAGGCCGCTGATTGTGTGTCCAGCGCCATCGAATATACCACTAAAAGCTTTATTGCCTGGATTTGGAACCCATGCTGATGGATACTGGAAGAAGCGCCCGATAGGCGTCCACGCAAGATTATTGAGGTTAATATCGTCACCGAGGCGAACGGTATATGCCGCATAATCTGTGCCGCTGTTGACGGACGCCGCAAGGGCTGCGAGCTGTGCCCCCGTCGTTATCGTTATGACGTTGTTTGACGCAGCAGGTACAGTGCCGACAGTTCCGTCCCATACGTCAACCGCGAACGCGGTTCCCGCGAGGCTCATCGTGAGAGCCGTTACGAAGGCCAGCAACAGGGTGAAAAATTTTTTCCTATTCATAATACAGCTGCTCCTTTCAACATTCTCATGTGCCGATAACGGCACGCCGAGGGGAAATATATGCGCGTGGTAAAACAAAAAAGCAAGGTCAAAACTCCCCCCGCCCTGCGGGCAACCCTGATGGAGAAACCAGCCGCCTCGGGGGGGGCCATGTTGCGACGTTTGCCTCTCTTGTGAGGGAGGCGTCACGGCGCGGGAAAACACCGTGCCGTGACGGAAGGAGTGCCGCCCTTTGTTTTTACCTTTTCCGGCGCAGCGCCAAGGGAGCCAGCGCCAGCAGCGCGAAGGCCGCGATGCCCGTGCTGCAGCCGCCGCCGCTGCCGCTGCCGCCGCCCGCCGGAGTGTCGCCGCCCGCCGCCGAGGCGACCGTTCCCGTGTAGACGGCGACGGTGTTCTCCGTGAAGTAGTCGCCCACCGGCTTCACCGTTACGCCGAGCAGGCCGTCAGCCGCGTGTTTGCAGGCAAAGATGGAATAGCCGGATTTGTCCTTCTTCTGGATCACCGCGTAATATTTTTTCGCGGTATCGAAGGGCGCGCCAGACGGAGAGAGGAGGAACGTGGCCGCCGCGCCGTCGTTGTTGGGGTGCGCGACGTCGAGCGTCATGGCGCAGACGAAGCCGCCCTCGTCCTTCTTGAAGGTGACGGCGTCGCCCGCCGTACCATCATCGTTGATAAACGAAAGCTCCGCGGAGCCGCCCGTGTAAAGGTCGAAGGAGCTGACCAGCTCGTCGCTGCCCGCGACAAAGACGGGGTCTTTCGCCAAAGTCACGCCGTCGCCGGCGAGTTCGACGCCGGAGACGTTCTCCTGTCCGGTGGCGGTTTTGAAGGAGGCCGTGATCGTAAGGTCTTTCGAGACGCTTTCAAGCGTGTAGGTGTAAGCGGGCTGTCCCGCCGCCGCCGCGACCGCCGCGCCGTCGACGGTGAGGGTGTCGATCACGTAGCCACGGTCGGCTGTCACCGTAAAGTCTTTGCTCGCGCCAGCAACGACGTATACAGTGCCAGCGGGGCTAATAGTGCCGTTTTTGCCGGCCGTGGCAGTGAGACTATGTGAAATTTCATCAGTTGATAGACTGATTGCGTAGATTGTGACCGGAACGTCGAGGGATGTTCCCAGTGTGAAGGCCGGAGTTGGAGTAAGGGATGGGGCTGACATATATATGTCACATGACACAGCATTGCCTGAGTCAGGAACCGCTATTATAATATCTGCCGAAGCCGTTAATAAATCAAATATAGTAGTGGCCTCAGGCGGTAAAGAACTATTTGGGAGAGATATGCGATATTCTAACCCGGCGGGCATGTCCTCATTAGTTTCTGTAGTTCCATCTACACAATTGGTAATACGATTTAACTTCCTCATACAATAAACAATAGACGACACGTTCCCAGTATAAGAAACAGGTATAAAAGGAGTAAGTATCTCCTCTGTCAACATTGCAGCGGTAGAGGACGGAGACATCTCATCAGGCCAATACCTTTCAGAGTTGTCAGTTTCTTTTTTAATACCTGTAATCACAAATAACGCATGGGACATATTAACTATGCTGTCATTTCCAAAATTAACAGGCGCATTTGAAATGGAAATTGATTTAGGCGCAGCTGTCACCGCCGCCGCGAAGCACATCAGCGCCGCGAGCGCCATTAAAAGTATCGTTCTTATCTTTTTCATAATAAATCCTCCTCGTATAATTAAGTTGTGCAGAACAAGGCAACAAGTTTCGTTGCTTGTACAATGCATGCAGACGCTGTGGACTGGTATTTCCTCCTACCGCTTGACGGTTTACAAAAGGCTCCAGCCACGG
>JAEXGR010000076.1 GCA_023450745.1 Synergistota bacterium | reverse complement strand
CCTCCAGGGTTCAAATCCCTGCCTCACCGCCATAAAAACGCCAAACGCGCCGGTAGCTCAACTGGATAGAGCATCGGACTACGGATCCGAAGGTTACGAGTTCAAATCTTGTCCGGCGCGCCATTTTCAAGCAATATTAAGGGCTTTCGGGAGTGTCTCGAAAGCCCTTTTTCATTTGCCCGTCTCTGGCACGGCCCTTGGCGGCGGCAAAAAAGCTCAGCAAGAAGGAACGGTATTATTCATAATGAAGAAAGACGCGACGAAAAAAGTAGATCTGGGGACTGGCGGCGTCGGACGCCTGCTCTTTCGGCTCTCGCTGCCAGCGGTCACGGCTCAGATCATCAACGTGCTGTACAACATGGTGGACCGGATGTACATCGGCCACCTGCCTGGCGTCGGCGCAAGCGCCCTCACCGGCGTCGGCGTCACTTTTCCCGCCATCACCGCCATCTCCGCCTTTGCCGCGCTGGTCAGCATGGGAGGCGCTCCAAGGGCCTCTATCATGCTCGGCCGGGGAGACAAAGAAAAGGCCGAGCTCATTCTCGGCAACTGCACGACGGCGCTGCTCACCGCTTCGCTTCTGCTGACGGCCGGTTTTCTGCTCTACGGCAGGCAGATACTCATGATGTTCGGCGCAAGCGACGCCACTGTGGAGTATGGCTGGAGCTACATGCGGGTCTATTCGCTGGGCACCGTCTTTGTCCAGCTTTCCCTCGGTCTGAACGCCTTCATCAACGCGCAGGGATACGCCAAGACCGGCATGCTTTCCGTGCTTATCGGGGCGGTGTGCAACATCATTCTCGACCCGATACTGATGTTCGGCCTCCGCATGGGAGTTACGGGAGCCGCCTTAGCCACGATCATTTCCCAGGGGATCTCCGCCGCTTGGGTGGTGCTCTTTCTCACCTCGAAGAGAAGCTATCTGAATATAAGGGTCCGCTGCATGAAACCGAAAAAAGAGATTTTGATGCCGGCGCTGGCGCTGGGCGCGGCGCCCTTCGTCATGCAGTCTACCGAGAGCATTTTAAACATCTGCTTCAACACGTCGCTACTGAAGTACGGCGGCGATCTCGCCGTGGGGGCGATGACCATCCAGGGCAGCGTAATGCAGTTTTCCATGCTGCCGCTGCAGGGAATGACGCAGGGGGCGCAGCCCGTCATCAGCTTTAATTACGGCGCGGGCAAGATCGAACGGGTCAGCGCCGCCTTCCGCGTCCTTCTCCGCGCCTGTCTCGGCTACTCCGCTCTGATCTGGGCGCTCTGCATGTTCACGCCGACGGTCTTCATCGCTATTTTTACCAAAGACGCCGCGCTGACGGAATATTGCCTTCGCTACATAAGGGTCTACATGGCCGCCTCCCTGATCTTCGGAGCGCAGATCGCCTGCCAGCAGACGTTCATCGCTTTGGGGAACGGCAGAACCTCTTTGTTTCTTGCCCTGCTGCGCAAAGTTTTTCTGCTGATACCGCTTATATACATCCTGCCGCGCCTGTTCGGCAATAAGGTCCTTGCCGTATTTCTTGCGGAACCCGCAGCCGATATGATCGCTGTCTGCACCACCGTATCATTATTCTATGCCTCTTTTCGGAAGCTTAAGCGGGAAATTTTGCTGTCTCGCGCTCTGCGCGCCGGCGAAAACAAAGAAAAGTAGCGCCGCGCGAAGCGGGCCGGCTGACCGCCTGTATTTCCGATTCGGCTATTTTTGCCTAGCCTTCTCCGCTTTGCCTGGCCGCAAGAAAGGCCTCCGCATCTTCAAGGCCGGCAAAGCCTCTTTGAATAAGGCTGTTGCGGACCACCAGCTCCGCGTAGTTTACGCCCTCTCCCGCTAGCCGCACCAAATGTTCGTCGAGCAATATAAGCGTCCTCTGCGAATAGGTCCAGAGTTCCCCCAGCTGGTAGGTCTCCATCGAGGTCATCGTCCCGGCGCCCTCGTCCGCGGTACGCAGCGGACGGGCGTGTCCGGCGACGAGCGGGTAGCGCCTGGCGAAGGCGGCGTTCTGTTGCACGAGCCGGTCCACGATCTTCCGGCTTAGGGATTTTTTCTCTTCGGAAACCGGCGGCAGGCGATCCATCATTTCGCGGTTCGCCCGCGGGTCGGCGACGCACATCATGTAGCCGTACTTTTCCGTCAGCGGATTGCGTCCCTCTGACCGCGCCCGTAACAGGTCTTTGTACCAGCTTTCCAGCAGCGGCTGACTCCAGGCCATAAACTGACTGCCGCGCATGATGCGGAAGGTCTTCCAGTCGTCCTGACACGAGGCCCGCCCGCCCTCGTTCTGCACAAGGTCAAAAAAGCGCCATTCAAGCTCTATGATTGTTTCGATCGTCTTTTCCATCATTCTACCCCGCCATAACGCTCAGATTTCTCAGATAATCGCTCTTGATGCGGCGCATTATCTCCTCCGCGTGCGCGACCAGGAAGGTGTCCGGCGACGATGACAGCCCCTCTTTTTTCAGAGCTTCGACGACGCTGGCGCAAATTGATTCGATCAGCGCCTCGCGGTCGGCGCCTGGACGATAGAGGGCCTCAAGCTCTCGGGCGGCGTCGCAAAGAAGCGGCAGGCGGAGCGCGCTGCGGAAAGCCCATTTATAGTAGGGCGCATAGCTTCGATTAAGCAGATGCAGCGCGGAAAGAGCGGCTTTGGCAAACTCGCTCAAGGCAAGCGAGGCCGCCACCGCGTCGTCGCGTTTCATGATTCTGCCATAGTTATATTGCCCCGCCTGCGCCATTACGAAGACCCGCGCCGCCAGTTTTTTCAGGCGCACCTCGTCAGGGTAGCAGGGAAGCAGGCCGTTCCTGATACGGCTGAATTCCCCCAGGTCGTCGCGGAAGACTTCGCCGCTGGTGGCGGCGGCAAGAAGATGCTCCGGTATCCGCAGCCAGGCAGAGTCGCCTGACGGAATATCGCGGCAGCCGGTATACTGCGCGTAAAATTGTCCGATACGCATCACGCCGACCCGCTCCGCGCCCTGCGGCGTCGTGTTGCGGACGCAGCCGCAGAACTGTTCCGGCAGCTCCTCGTATAAGCGCCGCAGCTCGCCGCCGAAGGCCTCGTAGTCTTCATCAGTCAGCCATAGGCAGACCCCAGGGCCAAAATCATGATCCCGCGACAGTTCGTCGTCAAAGCCCAAGCAATCGGAGCCCTGCCCCGCGAGGCCGGCGGCGACGCGGCGCGCCCTTGCGCCCAAACGCCGCTCCAACAGCGGCGCCGCACACTGAAGATAAAATTGCCGGCATAAATCCAGCCCCCGCATGTTTATCCCCCTTCATTCTCATGCCTGCCGGCGGACTCCGCCAACCGGCGGTATCGCTCCGCCTCCGCGCCTAACCCCGCGGCGGCGCAGGCCTTCGCGCAGTTGCGGCAGGCCGTCGCGTAGTTCAAATTGCGTCCGAAGCGTTTTTCAATATTTTCCGCCAACCGCCGGTAACATTCGGCTGATTCGGCATATTGCCCCTCCATATACTGAAGCTGGCCCCGGCAGGATAGCACGCTGTCGTAGTGAGGGTCGCCAGGCAGAGAGCGGAAGATGGCCTCCGCCCGCTCAAGGCGCTCGCCCGCCTCGCTTTTCCGGTTTTCCGCCAGCAGGCAGAAGGCTATATTGGTATTGCAGGTCGCGGTCTCGGAGTCGACCCCTTCCATCTGCTCAAGCAGACGCAGGGATTTTTCAAAGCAGTCCGCCGCCTCTTTACGGTTGCCCGACTTGAGCAAGGCCTGCGCCATGTTGTTATAAAGGCTCGCCCAACGGTAATCAACGGCGGGCAGCAGCTCGCGGTAACGCGCCTCGACGCGGCGGTAGAGCCGCAGCGCCTCCGGTATCCGCGTAAAAGCCGCTTTGGCCGTTGCATAGTTCAGCATAGCAGTCGCGTAATCGATGCCGTCACCGCAGCCGCTCTCTGCAAGCAGCGCAAGGGCGCGCTCCGCCGCGGCACAGCTTTTTTCTTCCCGGCCGCAGACGCGCCAGAAGCCTGTCAGCTCGTTGAAGCAGGAGGCCGCCGTCAGGCGGTCGCCTGCGCTTTCGCTTTTAGCGGCCATATCTTCCAGGTATCGTCCCGCCTCATTCACCATTCCCCGGGAGAGCATGGATTCAAACCGCCGCAGCACCTCGTCTATTTCCATCCGGCCACCGCCCTTCTCCAAAACTGCTGGCCCCGCGTGTATGAGAGCCGCCGCCGTTACAGCAGCTGCGTTCCGCCGCCGGAGACGATCAGCGTCTGCCCCGAGACCCAGGATGACATCGGTGAAGCGAAGAAGAGTACCGCCGAGGCGATATCCTCAGGCACGCCAAGCCTCTGGAGAGGCGTCGAGGCAAGCATCGCCCGCTCCATTTCATCGGTGAGCACGCTGGCAAGCGCGTCGGTCTTTATCGCGCCGGGAGCCACGGCGTTCACTCTGACGGGAGCGACGTCGATCGCCATCTGGCGCGTCAGCGCGTTAACGGCGGCCTTCGAGGCGCTGTAGACAGACATATTGGCGCCGCTCATGACGCTCGCCATGGAGCTGACGTTGACGATAGAGCCATACCCGGAACGGACCATATAAGGAAGGCAGAAGCGGGAAAACCTGAAGATGCTGTAGACGTTGAGGTTGAATATTTTGGCCACGTAGTCGCCGGTCAGCGCCTCAAAACGCTCTCTCCCTCCGCCGCCGCCTCCCGTATTGTTGACAAGAATGTTGAGCGCGCCGAAATCGCGCGCCGCCTCTTCGACGGCGGCCATGCTGTCCAGCTCGGCAAGGACGTCGCAGCGATAGGCCTTTGCCTGAACGCCGCAGTCCGCAGCGATCTCCGCCGCAGAGCGCGCCGCCGCCTCGTAGTTTATATCAAGCAGCGCGACCGCCGCGCCCGCCTCCGCAAGCATCCGCGCCGAGGCTTTTCCAATGCCCGCAGCCGCCCCCGTGACGACGGCGACCTTACCCCTTAAATCCGTAAGCCTTTCCGCTCCCACCATAACCGCTCATCTCCCGTCTGATTTTTCAATGATTTTATCATCATATTGTATGAACGTCCTCCGGTCAATTACGCGCCGCCTGTCTGGCAGCGCTACCGCGCGGCCGCGCCCGCCGGCAGGCACAAAAAAAGGGCCGGAATCATCCGGCCCCGCGTATGCGATTTTTGCTGTTTCTACGTTAGTCTTTTTTATCCTCGGACGCGGCGGGCGCCGTCTGGTCGGCGGAAGCCGCACCGGCCGCCTTCTCCTCGGGGAAGATCGAGGCGTCGAGCACCTTTACGTTCGCGCGCGCGACCAGGTCTCCGTAAAACTTTTGCTGGGCCTCTTGCATCTTCTGATTCTTTATCGTCGCGGTCACGTCGCCGCTGACCTCGTTATAGGGCAGTACGCGCTCCGCCTCTTTGCGGCGTTTGATGGCAATATAGCTGTAAGCCTCTCCCGCGTTTTCCACGGGGGTTATTTTGTTCAGCGGATAATCCTTGAGGACGGCGAGCTCTTTCTGCTGCATCATCTGCTCCGTGACCAGCATCGGTTTGTCATAGGAGGTCGCCATTTCGATATCTTTCTTGTATTTTTCTATCTCGGCGTCCCATTTCGCGCCGCCGGCGATCGCCTTCTGGGCCGCTTCGGCCGCCGCCTTGTCTTTGAAGGTGGCGATATTGACCATCACGCCCGCGGGCTGTTTGAAGAGGAAGTTTTTCGCCGTATCGTAGAAGGCGCGGGCCTCTTTGTCCTCCACCGTGATATCCTTCTCAAGCGACTCCATGAGCTTCTGCATCTGGAGCTGTTTTTTGATATCATCTTTTATCTGTTTTTCGGTGATCCCGCTGCGCTTCATGAACTCCATAAATTCCTCGCGCGTGGGATAGCTGTCCATCGCTCTTGCATAGGCCGCGTTTATCTCGTCGCCGGGGACCTCTATCTTCCGATTCGCGATCTCTTTCTCCAGCTCCGCCTGGATTACGATGCCGTCGAGCGCGGCCCTTCTGATCTGCGGAATGTCCGCCGAGGTTACGTTGCTGCCATATTGCTCGGAGATGCGCGCCGCGCTTTTTTCCAGTTCGGAACGCATGATGTTTTTACCGTTGGCCTCCGCCACCGGGTAATCGCGCATTCCCTCTTCTCCGCCGCTGTTGCCGCGGATGTAAAGCCCGTATCCGGCAAAGCATGAAGCCACAAAAAAGAGTATTACGATGATCATTATCACTTTGGTGTAATTCCGCATAGTTCTCAGCAAGGGAAATCTTCCTCCTCAAAAAATAATCCAACATACTGTCTTTAACTTAACTATGATACGATAGCGCCGCGATACTGTCAAAGAACCGAGGCAAATTTACCAAGTTCCCCGCCCTTAGCCGAGATGTATTCCGCGCATTGCGCCGAACAGGCGCCGACGTCGGCGCTGATCTGCCGTATAAGCGCCTCCGCGCCGTCAAACTTCCGTTCGCCGCGGATACGTCCAATGACGAAGAGCCTTAGATGCGTGTCATAAAGCTCGTCGCAGAAACCCAGCACGTGCGCCTCGCAGCGCGGCGTCCTGTCCGCGCCAAAGGTAGGATTGCTGCCGATATTGAGCGCGACGCCGCGCCATTCTCCCCCTATGTACGACAGGGCGGCGTAAACGCCGTGCGGCGGGTATATCTTGCCCTCTTTGAGCGGGATGTTCGCGGTGCGGTATCCCAGATTTCGTCCGCGCTCCTCTCCCTTGGCCACCGTGCCGCTGATTATGAAGGGGTAGCCGAGGAGCGTCGAAGCCAGCGCCATTTCGCCCGCCATAACGGCCCTTCTCGTCTCGGTGCTGCTCACCACGCGCCCGTCGAGCCGGTAAGAAGAGATGACGTCAAGCGACCAGCCCCGCCCCCGCGCAAGTTCCGCGAGCATCTCGGGGCCGCCGGAACGCCCTCTGCCGAAGCGAAAGTTCTCGCCGACGACAAGGCCTCCGACGCGGTATTTCTCCGCGATATAGGCCACGAAATCCTCCGGCGCGAGCGCCGCGAATTCATGGGTAAAATGTATCTTTTCCATGCGCGGTATGCCGAGGCTGCGGGCGATCAGGTCTCTCTCGGAAGGGGTAAAGAGCAGTTTAAATTTATCGCGGTTGAGCAGCATCCGCGGATGCCCCTCAAAGGTGACGACTCCCCAGCCGGTTCCCTGCCGTGCGGCCTCCTCTTTCGCCCGGTCAAGAAGCCGGCGGTGGCCGAGATGAAAGCCGTCAAAGGCTCCAAGCGCGTAGATCATTCTGCGCCGCCTCCCTGGATTATGATGTTGACCTCCGGCGCCAGCTCAAAGGTCCCGGCGTGCCGCCGCGCCGCGCAAATGGAAAATATCTTCTCCGAAGCGACGATCAGTCTGCCGGCTGACGGCGCGCCCCCAGGGAACGGGCGGCGTTTCAGCCCTTTAAGCGGCACTGGCCGTCCGTGGCTGAGCCGCTCAAACGAATCGTCGTCCGCTTCATAACCGGGAAACATTTCGTAAAGGCCGCCGACGGGAATCAGTTCCCGGGCAAGCTCCGCGCGGGACATTTCAAACAGCGCCTCCGCGTCTTTAGCCCCGTCGATAGAGAACGGACCGCTGGAAACCCGTGTAAGGCGGCTCACGTGCGCCAGCGAACCGAGACGTTCGCCGAGGTCGCGGGCGAAGCTGCGGATGTAGGTTCCCTTATGACAGTCGACGCGGAGCTTGAGGCGGCCGTTCCCGTCAAGCGGCGAAAGGCGCGATATCCGCACAAAGCAAACCGGCTTTGCCTCCGGTATGACGGCCCGGCCGCCGCGCGCCAGCAAATGGGCCCTTTCGCCGTCGATGTGGACGGCGGAGACCGCGGGCGGAGACTGCATGCGCCAGCCCATAAAACCGCAAAGCGCCCTGTCGATCAGCTCGTCGGAGATATGCGCCCACGACGCCCGCGCCGTCACCTCGCCGCTTGCGTCGTCGGTCGAAGTAGCCGCGCCGAAAGTGATCTCCGCCTCATATCTTTTGGGCAGCGCCATGACAAAATTAGAGAGCCGCGTCGCCTGTCCGGCAAGCACCAGCAACAGGCCGGAGGCGGTTGAATCGAGAGTGCCTCCGTGTCCGGTTTTGACCTTTCTGCCAAGGATGCCGCGCACCTTCTGTACGCAGTAGGTGCTTCTGAGCCCCTCGGGCTTATTCAGCGGAAGTATTCCCGAAAGCGACATACTCTTCAGCCTCTTTTTTCACCAGCGCAAGCGTATTTTCAAAGGAGCCGGGGATTTTCGCGCCCGCGGCGTTTATGTGTCCGCCGCCGCCAAACTTCGCGGCAAGGCCGCGCGCGCTGTAGGGGGCGCGGCTCCTCACGCTGAGTTTATTGTTTCCGTTTTTCTCCGCGAGGAAGAGCGCCACCTTCACGCCCCTTATGCGCATCAGCATATTGACGAGGCCGTCAAGCGCGTTGGAGTCAGCCTCCGCCGCGTCGGCCTCGAAGCCGCGGAGCCAGAAAACAGCGCACTTTCCGCCCGCAAACAGCTCCGTGCGCGAGAGGGCGATGCCCCAGAGGCGCAGGGTTTTATCCGTCATATTTTCGTTGATGCGGTCGTCGATCTCCGCCGGCTTCGCGCCGGCTTTAAGCAAAACCTGCGCGCAGCGGTGGCTCTCCACCGAGGTCGAGTTGTAACGGAAGTTGCCGTTGTCGGTCACCAAGGCCGTATAGAGCGCCGACGCCTCTGCCGCGGCGATCCCCTTTCCGTAAGCCTCAAGTATCGCGGTGATGATCTCCGCGGTGGCCGAAGCCTCCGGCGCGACCAGATTTGTTCTGGCAAATTTCGTGTTGTCTCCGTGGTGGTCTATGTTGACGGAGTCCGCGCAAGCCGCCAACAGTTCCCGCATATCGGCAAGCGCGCGCCGCTCCGTGCTGATGTCGACGGCGACAAGCAGCGCGCCCGCCACATCCCGAGGCATAAGCTCGCTCCCGGCGCGCAGCTCCTCTGAAAAGGGAAAGAAAGAAAATACCTCCGGCAGCCGGTCCCGCGAAAAAATCGAGACGGACTTACCCTCTCTCTTGCCGAGAGAATAAAGCGCGAAAGCGCTGCCGAGGGTGTCGCCGTCGGGATTTTCGTGGCAGAGGATCACCCACGAATCGTATTTTTTCAGCTTTCCGAGTACCTCTTCAAAGAGGCCGTTCTCACCGATCACTGTGGGGCGTCCCTTTCGGCCCGCCTCTGCGCGTCAAGCTCCGCGACCTTGTCGAGCAGCTCGTCCATCGCGCGCGCCTTGTTTTCGGAGTCGTCGTAACAAAAATGGAGCTCCGGTATCGTGCGCAGATGCATCTCTTTGCCAAGCATTGAACGGAGCGGCCCCGCCGCCGAGTCGAGCACCAACTGCACCCTCTCGCGGCCCTCCTGGTTTATGAGGGTATAAAAAACCTTCGCGTAGCTCAGGTCGCGCGATACGGAGACTTTTGTGAGCACGGCCTCCGCCGCCTCGGCCCTTTTTATTCGCGTCTGAAGCATCTCTGATATGAGACGCAGAAATTCCTTGTTTATCCTGTCAATTCGATAGGTCGCCATAATTGAACACCTCCAGCGAGAATCCCATTATTTCAAATTCTCCCTCTTCTTCCCTCTGATACAGATATTTTTCCAGGTTGCCCATTCTCTCGTCAAGCTCCGCGGATGAAGAACCCGCCGCCGCGAAACCAATATCGGCGGCGTTATGGCAGCCGTCCGGACCAAGGTCCGAAACGGAGATTGCAAAACGGCTGCGCACTCCGTCCGTGAGAGAACGTACCACATGTCTGCGGTCTTTGAGGCTTCCCGCGAAAGGAAGCCTCAGCGAAAGCTGCGCCGCAGCTATCCAAAAGGACATTTTAATCTTCACTCCAATTACAGCATGCCTTCGGCAGTTTAAAAACGTATATTTCACCGATTGCCGCCACGCGCGGACCGCGCCGGGCGGCAGTCAGCCGCCATCGATCAATCCAGCGTCTTTTTCTCTTTGAGTATCTCGTAGGCCTCTATCACGTCGCCGACTTTGAAGTCCTGGAACCGCTCAAAGCTGAGGCCGCATTCGTTGCCCGCCTTGATCTCGCGCACGTCGTCCTTAAAGTGCTTGAGGCTGGAAAGCTCGCCGTTCCAGAAGACCACGCCGTCGCGGATGAGACGGACCTTCGCGCTCCGGCGGAGGAGCCCCTCCGTAACGCGGCAGCCCGCGATGCTGCCGATCTTCGGGACGCGGAATATCTCGCGGATCTCCGCCAGTCCGAGCGTGTGCTCGCGCAGTTCGGGGGCGAGCATACCCTCCATCGCCGCCTTGACGTCGTCCAGCATGTCGTAGATCACCTGGTAAAGGCGTATCTGGACGCCCTCGTTTTCGGCGATCTTTTTCGCGTTGCTGTCGGGACGGACGTTGAAGCCGATAATGATGGCGTTGGAGGCCGAGGCGAGCATGACGTCCGACTCAGAGATGCGGCCGACGCCCTCATGTACGATATTCACCGAGACCGCGTTCGTGCTCATCTTCATCAGAGACGAATGGAAAGCCTCCAGTGACCCCTGCACATCCGTCTTGAGAACGATGCGGAGCTGCGGGATTTCTTCCGTCTGCATCTTTTCGTAAAGCTCTTCGAGCGTCAGGCGCTTCGTCTTGCTCTGGTCCGTTTCGCGGCGTTCAAATTCGCTCTGCGAGATGAGGTCGCGGGCCTCGCGTTCGGATGAAAGCGTGGTAAACTTTTCGCCCGGCTGCGGCACGCTCTCGAGACCGAGAATCTCGACCGGCATGCTGGGGCCGGCGGAGTTCACGTTGTTTCCTTTGTCGTCTATCATCGCGCGGATCTTGCCCCACGCCGTGCCGGTATGGATGATGTCGCCGCGGTGCAGGGTGCCCTCCTGAACGATGACGGTGGCTACCGGGCCCTTGCCCTTATCAAGGTTCGCTTCAATAACGGTGCCTGCCGGAGCGGCTTTGGGGTCGGCCTTCAGCTCCTGCATCTCGGCGACGATAAGCAGCATCTCGAGAAGGTCGTCGACATGGAGGCCCTGCTTGGCCGCCACATCTACCATTATCGTATCTCCGCCCCATTCTTCGGGGACGAGGCCGTAATCGGAGAGCTGCTGGCGGACTCTTTCGGGCTTTGCGTCCGGCTTGTCCGTCTTGTTGACGGCGACGACGATGGGCACTCCCGCCGCCTTGGCGTGGTTAAGCGCCTCTATCGTCTGCGGCTTGATTCCGTCGTCGGCCGCGACGACCAGAATCGCAATGTCCGTGACCTGCGCGCCGCGCGCGCGCATCGAGGTAAAGGCCTCATGTCCGGGCGTGTCGAGGAAAACGAGCGTATTCCCGTTGTAATCGACACGCGAAGCGCCGATGTGCTGCGTAATGCCGCCGGCCTCTTTTTCCGTGACGTGCGTCTTTCTGATGTTGTCAAGGAGCGTCGTCTTTCCGTGGTCGACGTGTCCCATGACGGTGATGATCGGCGGGCGCGTCTCCGACTCTCCGCCGGCGCTGCGTTTTTTCTTGGATTTATCCTTGCCCTTCGCCTTCTTGGCGGTCTGCGCGGCGCAAGGCTGCGCCGCCGCCGGCGCGGCGGGCTTTTCTACCGGAGCCGGCGCGGGCGCGTTCTCCGTTTTCTCCGGTTCGCCGCCGAAGACGAAGTTCCTCTTATATGTTTTGCCGAGAATTTGGAGCGTCTTCTCATCCGCCGTCGTCGTCGCGGGCATCATGAGCCCCTCCATCATCAGGGCCTTGACCGCGCTGCCGGCCTTTTCTCCGATCAGCGCCGCGACGTCGGAGATAGAGGCGCCCTCCGGCACGTTCACCGTCGGATACGTCGATATCTCCTCCAGCGCCTGCCGCGTCGCCGCCTTTTTCGCCTCTTTGAGAGACTCCTCAACCATCGGAATCAGTTCCTCGTCTATCGAACTCATGTGCGACTTAATGCTGACGCCGAGTCCCGTCAATATCTCCACCATCTCCGTATTGCTTTTCTCGAGCATCTTCGCCAAGTCATATACTCTGATTTTACTCATCCGCATCACTCCTGTCTTCATTCAATAATGAAACTATTTTTTCGGCAAAGCCGCTTTCTTCCGGCAGCGCCGCGGCCTGCGCGGCGTTTATCCCCAGGTGTTTCCCCAAAAGCGTCCTGTCCGTATCTTTTAAAACAAAAACCTTCATCTCGCCGCGTTCGACCGCCGCACGCAGCCTGCGCAGCACGTTTTCGGAACAGTCCTCCGTAACGAAGGCCGCCAGCTTTTTTCCGCCGCGCAGCGCCTCGAATATATTATCCTGACCGATCAAAAGCTCATGCGCCCGCCGCGCAAGGCTGAGCATACTGAGCGCCTTTTGCAGAGAAGACACTCTAGCCGTCCTCCCCGCCGCACTTTTCAAGCAGCTCGGCATACAGCCCCTCCGGCGCTTCGGCCTTCAGCGCCCGCGAGAAAGATTTTTTCTTCTTCGCGGCCTCGACGCATGACCGCCGCGCGCAGACGTACGCGCCCCTGCCGTTGGCCTTCCCCGTAGGGTCATAGCGCACCTCTCCCGCGGGCGTCCGGATCACGCGCAGCAGGGCGCGCTTCGGAGATTCTTCCCCGCAGCCGACGCAGGTCCGCGGACGCAGCTTTTTCAATACCGGCTCAGAGCACTGCTTCCCCATCGGGCCGCCTCTATCTCTTGTCCTCGTCGATTATCTCGGAGAGGTCCATGAAGAGGTCCTTCATCGTCGGCAGCTTCTCCTCTTCCTTGACCTTGATGTCGATCTTCCAGCCGGTCAGGCGCGCGGCAAGGCGCACGTTCTGCCCGGCCTTGCCGATGGCCAGCGAAAGCTGGTCGGAGCGGACATAGGCGATCACCGAGCGATCCTGATCGAGAAGCGGCTCAATCCGCACGATCTTGGCGGGAGAGAGCGCGTTGACGATGTATTTAAGCGGATCGTTGTTGTAGACGATAATGTCGATCCTTTCGCCGCTGAGCTCGCTGCTTATCGACTTGATGCGCCCGCCCTGCTTGCCGACGCAGGCTCCCAGCGGCTCGACGTTGACGTCGAGGCTCGCCACGGCGATCTTCGCGCGCGTACCGGCCTCGCGGACGATGTTGCGTATTTCGACGACGCCGTCCTGTATCTCGGGCACCTCAAGCTCAAGGAGACGGCGCAGAAGCCCCGGATGAGTGCGCGAGACGATGATGCGGGGGCCGCGCGTAGTCTGGCGCACATCGAGGAGGTAGAACTTCATGCGGCTGCCGGGAATGTACTTCTCGCCGAGGATTCGTTCCTCCTTCGGCATGATCGCCTCCGTCTTGTCGTTCAGGCGGACGAGTATCTGTTCGCCCTCGGCCTTGAAAATCGAACCGGTGACGATGTTGCCTATCTTGTCCGAGAACTGTTCGTAGACCACCTGGCGTTCGGCGTCCTTCAGCTTCTGGATGATGACCTGGCGGGCCGTCTGCGCCGCGATGCGCCCGAAATCCTCCGGCAGCACCTCGGTGCGGATGATATCGCCGACCTCAAGGTCCTTGTATCCGCGGCGCTCCGCCTCCTCGAGGGTCATCTCCGCGTCGGGGTTGCTCACCTCTTCCACTATCTCGTATACCTCATAAAGGGAAAACTCGCCGTTTTCTATATCTATATAGACTTCGGTATGCTGGTTTCCTCCCTTAAATTTCTTATAGGCGGAGACCATCGCCGCCTCAAGACTGGAGACTATCGTCTCCTCAGAGAGTCCCTTTTCCTCCTCTATCTGCCGGAGAACTCTTTTAAAATCTTTTCCAAGCTGCATTTTTTTCTTTCGACCCCTTTCAGTGGTAACCGTTTATTTTTTCTTCTTTGGTATTTTTTTAAAAGTTTTCTTCTGCCCCGTCTGCGGAATGTAGATGAGGTGCGCCCGTTTTATGTCGTCGATGGGAATCGACCGGTCTCCCTCCGCGGTCTTGATCACGACCTCGCCAGCCGGCGTCGTTCCCGACAAAGTCCCCCTCAGCGTACGGCCGCCCTTCTTCAAATAAATTTGCGCCTCTTTGCCCTCAAAACGACGGTAATCTTCTATTATAAAGAGAGGACGTTCGAGGCCGGGGGAACTGATCTCCAGAAAGTACCTTTCCGGCAGATCGTCTTCTATCGTGTCCAGATATTCGCTGACCTCCCGCGAGACCCGCTCGCAGTCTTCGATGTCAATGCCGCCGGGCATTTCAAGATAGAGGCGGAGAATATCCAGGCCCGCCTCCGAAACGAGCTCAAAACCGGCGCACTCATAACCAAGCGATTCGGCGCGCCGGTAAAGGGCGCTATGTATTTCGCCATATTTTTCCCGGTTCAAAAGAACACCTCCCGTAACAAAAGAAGAGTGGGCACACCCCACTCTTCCAGTTATTTCTCCTGAATTAGCACTAGAATTGTAACACTTTTTTGAAAAAATGCAAACATCAATAGCGCATGACGAACATTTCGGCGAATATCACTCCCACTCGTACCCTCCGCCGGCTTCGTCATAGCGCCAGAAATCCGCGTAGCTCAGGCGGTGCAGCGGCTTGTTCGCATCCTTAACCTTTACGCCGCGCTTTACCAGCTCCTGCCAGAATCCGGTGTTTGAGATATCTCCCTGTATCGTGAGGTGCACCAGCCTGCCGCCGCGAATGATCGCCTTCGTATAGCCGCGGCGCCATTCGCTGACCAGCACCTCGTCGTCCGCCTCCGCCGCGTGGGGCCCCAGAGAGAGCGTCGTCAGGCCGAAGAAGTTCATCGTGTTCTTCATCGCGTAGCGGTCGCTGTATTTGACCGCCTCGCCGCAGATATTGCGCGCCGCCGTCTCCCCCTGCAGCGCGGCGTTCGGCCAGATGCCGGAAAGCCCCGCCACGTCGCCGGCGGCCCAGATATTTTCGACGTTTGTACGCATATAATCGTCCACCTTGACGCACCTGTCGGTGACGACGCCGCTGCCCGCGAGAAATTCGATGTTGGGACGCACCCCGACCGTGACGATCACAAAGTCGGCGGGCAGCCGCTCACCGCTTTCCAGCAGCACCGCGCGCATGCCGCCGTCGTCATCCATCTCGGACCCCGAGGCCCGCTTGGCGAAGAAGAATTCACAGCCGGCCTCCTCAAATAGCCTCTGATAAGGGGCCGCCGCCGTCGCGTCGAGCTGTAACGGACAGGCGCGGTCCTCCATCTCGACGATGCGGCACTTTATGCCGCGCTCGCAAAGAGCGTAGGCGGCGTCAAGCCCCACGAGGCCGGAACCGACGATGACGCACTCCCGGGCGCTGCGCGCGGCGGCCTCTATCTTGCGCGCGTCTTCGAGGTCACGCAGCCCATAGACATTCTTCGCCTCGCGGAATCCGGGGATCGGCGGGATAAAATAGCGCGCTCCCGTCGTTATCAGCAGCGTGTCATAGGGCAGTTTGCCTGATCTGCCGCCAACGACGCAGTTCTCATGCGGCAGGACCGCCGTAATCTCTTCCGCCGCGAGGAAGCAAATATTATTCTTCTCAAAGAAATCCGCGCCCGCGAAATTTATCTCCGCGGCGCTCTTGCGCCCGCCAAGAAAATGATGGAGCATGCAGCGGGAGTGGACGGCGTCGTCCTTCGCGACGACGGTGATCTCGCAGGCGGGACGCAGCTCGCGGATCTTTCGCGCCGCGGCGATCCCCGCCGCGGAGGCGCCGATGATAAGATGTTTCATCCTACTCCACCTCCTTAATATAGATCGCTTCTTTTGGACAGGCGCGCACACAGCTCGGCCCCTCCTCTTTACCGGCGCAGAAGTCGCATTTTATGACGAAGCTGTGTGTCGCCTCGTCCGGCTTGGGAACGCCGTATGGGCAGTTCATCACGCACATATAACAAGAACCGCATTTGTCCCGGTCATACTCCACCAGCCCCGTATCGGGATTCTTGCGCATCGCGCCGCTCATACAGCTCGTGACGCACATCGGCTCGTCACAGTGGCGGCAGAAGAGAGGACGGTAACGCTTCTTGTCATCCTGCAAAATAAAATTGCGGCTCTCGTTCTCCTGGTCGTTCAAATCAAGAGAATAAATACTATCCGCCCCGTCGCTGCGGTGGGCGTTCATACACGCAAGAGAGCAATTCATGCAGCCGTCGCACTTATCGGCATCAATAAAGATACGTTTCATCGCCGCACGCTCCTTTCCATCCTCAGATCCCCAACGCGGCCCGTTTCTCGAGAATGACGCCCTCAAGCTTGTCCGCCGCCGATTTAGCGTCTGGGTCAACGATCACCCGGCCTCCCGTGAGAGACTTCATACTCTCGGTGAGCACCTCCACGACGACCTTGCTGCCGGTGATGAAAGGCGCCTCTCCCAAGTGAAGCGGCAGCCCGAGCGCCAGCCCGAAAGCCCCGTCCGCCAGCGCCTGCTCCTCAAGCCACTGCGGTGCGGAGAGCACGAGCGGCATCTGCGGCAGGTCGACTCCGATCGCCGCGGCAAGCTCCGTCGCCACGATCTCCAGACGCCCGATCGCGAGGCAGGGGCCAAAATTGAGCACCGGCGGAATGCCGAGCTTCTTGCAGATCTCTTTGAGCTTCGGCCCCGCGAGCTCGGCGGCCTCCGGCGACATCAGCCCGCAGTTCTCAAGGCCGCCCGACGAACAGCCCGCCGAAAGGACGATAATATCGCGCTTGATAAGCTCCTTCGTCAACTCGACGGTGAGCACGTCATGGCCGCCAAAGGTAAGGTTTGAACAGCCGACGACGCCGGCGACGCCCTTGATATCGCCCGAGACGATCAGGTCGATGAGCGGCTTCCAGCTCCCGCCGAGGAAATTCTTCAGCGAGACCTCGGAGACGCCCGTAACCGTATCCTTATTGCCGTGTTCCGGCTGCAGATTCAGCGCCACCTCATTGCGGCGCGCCCGGTACGAAGCGATAACGGCGTCGATGATACGCTCGCTGTCCGCCTCGCGGCTTTCAAAGACAAAGGGCAGATACTCCGCGTTTGACTTCTTCGCGACATCGTCAAGGCAAATCTGCTTTATATTAAGCGCCTCGCAGATCGGCTCGATGCCGGGCAGCGTGCAGTTGAACTCGGAAAGCACCGCGTCAATCGCGCCGGTGGCAAGCACCGCCTCCGAAGTATAGTTATTGCCGGCGTGCCCCACAAAGACCTCCTCGTAATGCGCTCCGCGCAGCTGGAGATCCTGCCCTACGCAGGTACAGCCGACGAGGCGGAAACCTTTCGCTCCCGCCGCTTCGGCCTTCGCCCGCACATCGGGATCGGTGAGGCGGTCCTGAAGATAGGAAAAACATGAATGCTGATGGCCGGTGATCATAATATTAATATAGTCCGGGTCAATGACGCCGAGGCCGACGGGAGCAAGGCGGATCTCAGGCTCGCCGAGCATCACGTCGTTCAGCAGATTGGTGAGCGTGAGACCGTAGAGCCCCGTTGAGATCCCCAGCTTAAGGCAGGTAAGCAGCATATCCACGGGGTCGGAGTTGAGGTTCGTCGAGCATTTCACCACCCCTTTAACGATCTCCGCGTTCGCGCCGCCGGGCAGAATGTTCAGCTTTTCCCAGTTGGCGAAGCGCGGCGCGTAGGCCAGCCTCTTCACCAGCTCCATCTTCTCATATTCGGGGCGGTAAAGATCCGCTAATACCCTCTCGGCGACGGCAAGCGCCTTATCATACTTGTCGGAAGCCGCGACGCCGAATACCTCGCACAGGCGGTCAAGCGTTTTTTCCCCTTTAATCACACCCTTGGCAAGCGCGGTATTTTTAAGATTAAGGGCCGTGTTTTCCACGATGTGGATGTAGCAGCCGGATCCAGCGGCGACGGCGCGCAGGAAATTACGCGAAACAATGACGTCCGCCGTCGCGCCGCAGATCCCCTTGGGCGCCTTCGGCGTCACGCGGCAGGGGCCGTTGGAACAGAGGCGGCAGCAGACCCCCTGCAGGCCAAAACCACACTTAACGGACTGCCCCTCGACGCGGTGATGCGACGTCTCAAGGGGCAGAGAACGAATAAATGACTCGAGCGGCTTATCCGCGCTCTTACAGGTATTACATCCAAAACACTGGTTCATAAGAATTCCTCCCTCGCCCTTCACGGCGTATTTAGATATTTTTTATCCACTTTTGACACAAAAAAATCACTGCACACGTTACAGCATTTTTCCAAGATAACGGTTCTTCAACAGCGCCTCAATTTCCCGCTGAACGCCCTCAAGGCTGCTGTGAAAATGACAGACGCCGCAATGAGAACGCCGCCAGGGACATTCATATCCCGCGTCCATACAGGCGTTTACAAAAAGATCCTCGTTGATGCAGCGCATCAAATCATATAAAGAAAGTTCGTCAAGATCAGTCTTCAAAAGACAGCCGCCCTCCGCGCCGCGAAAAACCTCAACATAACCGCAGACGGCGAGCTTCTTCAAAATTTTATAGGCAAACTGCACGGGAACAAGCTCAGCGTCGCAGACCTGACGCACCGTCATGCGCTCGCCGCAGGATAGCGCCCTTAAAATACGGACCGCATAATCAGTCTCGCGTGTCATGATCATCTGGGCTTCCCTCCTTTAATCTGCTTGCGCATAGCATATCATATTGGACTAAAATTATCAAGTTAATACTTACCCTCATTCAAGGCAACAGCATTTACTTTTTGCGCGCCCTTAAAGCCACCTTCGCTGAGGGGGGCAGAGAGCCAAATCAGCGTTTTTCTGATTTGCGCCCCTTTAAAGCCTCCCTCGCTGAGGGAGGAGGGCCGGCGGCAGGCTTCCGCCGGGTCGAAGGGAGTGTGGCCCTTGCTCTTAATCATAATTAAAACAAGAAGTAAAGCATAAAACCAAGGTCAGAACTCCCTCAGTCTCGGCTTCGCCGATCCAGCTCTGATGTAACTACCAGCCGAGTCGCACAAATCAGAAAGACACTGATTTGGCTCCCTGGCCGCCTCAGCGGAGGGAGCCTTAAAGCACCTGATTGCTGCGCTTTGCACCCACTTAAAGCTTCCCTCGTATTCCGTCATTGGTAGATCCGCGTCGCCCACCCTTATATATGATCCGCGCGCCCGGCCGGCGCCCTTATAAAAACAAGGCTTGGTAAAGAGATCGCACTCCGCTATTTCAGCGGATACCACTATTTTGCCCTCAAGATCGGCGACGGTAAACAACGGCCTGACGACAGGAGTCATCTGATTGGCCTGTTCCGTGACTTTGACCTGAATATCCTGCGGGTCATAGACGCCGCATACGTTATAGCTATTGATCGACGCCGAAGATAATTATGCCGCCGCCCTGCTGGTTCGCAAAGGCAGAAATTGTATCGTACAAACGCGTTGGATAGTCGTTTTTACCAGCTTTTAACTCAATGTTCTGCATTTCACAGCGCTTGTATATAACATCATAGACCAATGAAATCAATTCTGCCGCAAG
Organism: Synergistota bacterium; assembly: GCA_023450745.1. Taxonomy (GTDB): domain Bacteria; phylum Synergistota; class Synergistia; order Synergistales; family Synergistaceae; genus Cloacibacillus. The sequence continues at coordinate 448 of JAEXGR010000076.1, read as the reverse complement.
TATTTGGCACCCCCATAAAATCAATCTATGAAAGTTTTAACATAAATTACTCAAAAATTTTGTTTAAAATTTCTCTAAACTGATATTAGAGAAATTTTAGGCAAAGGATTTTTTTGACAAATTTTTATTATTTTACGAGATAAAACACTGTTCTTAATGTATTTGCCGTATAATTAATTATTAAAATAGCAATCATTTAAGACATATCTAAATAAACTTATTACTTTTCGATATCATTAATAGTTTCTGTTATTTTATTTTTTATCATCTATGTATACTAATATAATTTATTTAGCATTCAAGGGTGCACAGCCCGCGACGCGTTATGAAATGGCGTCAGTAGTAGCGCGCGCCCTCGTAGCGATCGACGCTGACAAGGCCAGCAAGCAGGATCTCGAACTTCTCAAGAAGCTCGTCATGGAATTCAAAGACGAACTCGACGCCCTCG
>JAEXGR010000075.1 GCA_023450745.1 Synergistota bacterium | reverse complement strand
CGCTCGTAAATTTCATCCGATACCACGAGCAGATCGTGAGCCTTCGCAAGTTCCGCGATGCCCTCAAGCGTGCCGCGCGAGAGGACGCCTCCCGTGGGGTTGCATGGCGTGAGCAGCACTATAGCCTTGGTGCGCGGCGTTATCTTGCTCTTTATCTCTGCGAGGTCGGGCTCAAAACCGTTCTCCTCGGTGAGTGAATAGGAGACGGGGCGCGCGTTGAAGAGCGCGGGGACATTGAGATAATTTATCCATACGGGGTCGGGGATGAGAAGTTCGTCCCCCTCGTTCAGTATCGTGCAGAGCAGGTCGAAGACTGCCTCCGAAAGTCCGGCGGTGACGAGTATATTCTCCGCGGCGCAGGGAATGCCGTTTGCCTTGGCCAGCCTCTCGGCGATCGTCTCGCGCAGCTCCATCATGCCGAAATTTGAGGTGTAGAAGACTTCGCCGTCGCGCAGGCTTTTGATCGCCGCCTCTTTTATATAGGCGGGCGTGTCAAAGTCCGGGCGGCCTATCTCGAAGTGTATGACCCGTTCTCCCGCGCGCTCCATCGCCAGCGCGCGTTCATTTACTTTGCGTATTCCGGAGGGTGTGAGCGCACACACCCTTGAAGCAGTGAAATCCTTCATTGCTATTCCCCTTTCGAGCTATATTCATTATTTTCAGCGGTCCCATGGCCTTTCTCCTGATTTAATACTAATAAAATATCTTCTTGTTGTAAAATACTTATTATAATATAATATAATTTTATATGATAGTTCCTATGGCCTCCGATAAAAGGGAGATGCTATCACAATGTTAAAGGATATCGAATATATATATGCCGTATATCAGGAACGCAGCTTTTCTAAGGCTGCGCGGAGGCTTTTAATCTCTCAGCCGTCGCTCAGCGCCACCGTCAAACGCATAGAGAACGAGCTCGGTCTGCCGCTCTTCAACCGCAGCACGAACCCCGTGAGCCTCACCGAGGCGGGGGAGTATTATATAAATTTCGCTGATAAGATCATGGAGACGGAGCGCGAGATGCAGGAGCACTTCGCCGCGCTCGCGGGCGGCGCTCTTGCGCGGCTAAATGTCGGCAGCTCGATGTTTTTTTGCTCTTATGTGCTGCCGGAGATAATCGAGGCGTTCCGCGCACGCTACGCCAACATCACCGCCACGCTCTCGGAGGGCAGCAGCGTTGCGCTCTCAGAGCGTCTGCGTGAAGGGGCGCTGGACTTCCTCCTCGAGGCGGAGCAGCTTGATAAAAATGTTTTTGAGTCTGTGCCCTGGACGGCTGAGCGCATTGTGCTCGCCGTGCCCGCCTCCAATCCTATTAACGAAGAGTTCTCGGAGTTCCGTTACTCCTTTGATGAGATGGCGGCGGAGAGCATGGACGCGCCCTTAAAGCCGGCCGTGCCGCTGGAGCGCTTCGCGGAAGAGGAGTTTCTGATACTGAAAAAATGGAACGACATCCACCGGCGGAGCCTCGCGATCTGCAAAGAGGCCGGCTTCACGCCGAAGGTCTCGATGTATCTGGAGCAGATGATGACGGCCTATTACCTCGTCTGCGAGGGCCGGGGCATCGCCTTTGTGCGCGATACGATTCTTGACTGCCTCTCCCCCTGCGGTAAGGTGTTTTTCTATCGTCTCGCCAGCCCGGAGGCCTCGCGCGACGTCTACCTTTCCTACAAGAAAACCGGCGCGCTGTCGCAAGTACAGCGTGACTTTATCGAGTTCATGAAGACAAGGAAGCTCTCGCTCCGCCGGTGACGGCCGGCCGCGAGCCGAAAACGGCGAAAGCGGGCGGATTGCTCCGCCCGCTTTCTGTATGTGAGAAGAGGAGGTGCATCCTCTGAAAGCTAGAGTATGAACTTGTCCAACACGAAGACGACGGCGCAGGAGAGGATTGAGACCTGCAAAAGGCTGCCGCCGAACCAGGCGAGCGCCGCCGCCGCCGCGAGCGCGGCCGTCGCCGTGACGGTACTGCCGGTGGCCTCGATGATCGCGGGAAAGGTCATCACCGCGAGCGTCACGTAGGGCACGTAGTAGAGAAAGGCGCGCACGCGCCGGTTTTTTATCTCGCAGCGGATGACCGTCAGCGGCAGCACGCGGATGAGATAGGTGACCGCCGCCATGATCAGCAGATAGAGATAGACGTTACGCGGCATTTGCCTGACGTTCCTCCCGCAGCGGGAAGACGAAGGCCGCCGCGCCGGAGATGGCGACCGTCAGGATGATCGTGCGCACTCCCGCCGAAAGCTCCACAAAGGAGAGACGCGAGAGGGCGAAGCTCGCCGCCATGGAGACCACGATCAGCAGCCCGATGACGGAATTTTTGCGCGCCGGCGGCACGATGACGGCGACGAACATGCCGAAAAGGCCGACGCTCAGCGCGGTGACCACATTCTGCGGCAGGATGTTGCCGACGACCACGCCGAAAAAGGTGCCGAGTGCCCAGCCGGGAGCCGCCGCCGCGACCATGCCGTAGGTGTAAAAGGGGTTGAGGCGTCTGGGCTGCGCGACCGAAAGGCCGAATATCTCGTCGGTGATGTCCACCGCGAGCAGCATCCGATGGCGGAGCGGCGTCTGGGGGGATATCTTCTGGCTCATCGCGCATGACATCAGCAGATAGCGCGCGTTCGCGACGATTATCATGACGACGACCTCAAGGTAGCCCGCGCCCGCCGCGATGAGGGAGTAGCCCGCGAATTGCCCGGCGGAGGCGTTTTGCGTCACCGCGCTGAGCAGCGCCTGAAACGGACTGAGCCCGGCGTTCTTCGCGCCGATGCCGAGAGTGAAAGACACGGCGATATACCCCAGCAGAATAGGTATCGCGTCGCGCATTCCCTTTGAAAAATAATACAGATCTCTCTTTGCCATTTCCTTTCCCCCGATATCCCTTGATTTCACTTATATTTTTACAACTTTTATTGCAAGCAGTCCAACGAATATTTATAATAAATATATTAGTAAGACTAATAGTGAAAAGAGGCGCGCGATGAACAGGTATGAAGTCTTCGTCAAAGTGGCGGAAAGCGGCAGCTTTACCCGCGCCGCCGCAGAGCTGGGCTACACCCAGTCGGCGGTGAGCCAGATGGTCCATACGCTCGAGGAGGAGCTCTGCACCGTGCTGCTGCGGCGCGAAAAGGGCGGCGTCGCCCTCTCCGCCGACGGCGAACAGTACCTGCCATATATCCGTTCGATCTGCAGCGCGCACCGGGAGCTGCGCGTAAAATACGACGAAATGCAGGGGCTGCTGGGCGGAAATATCCGGGTCGGAACCTTCACGAGCGTCAGCCGCAGCTGGCTGCCGAAGCTGATGAACGAGTTCAAGGCGCTCTACCCATTCGTTCATTTCGACCTCAGGCAGGGCGACTATCGCGGCATCGAAGAATGGATCTCCGAGGGCACGGTCGATTTCGGCTTCACCTGCTACAGCGAGGTCAAGGGGCTCGTCGTGACGCCGCTGCGCAAAGACGAGATGCTGGCGGCGCTGCCGCCCGGACATCCGCTCGCGCGACAGGAGCGCGTAACGCTGGAGGCGCTCTCCAAAGAGCCGCTGATACTGCTCGACGAGGGGGAGTTCAGCGTCGCGCTGGACGCCTTTCGCCGGAGCGGGCTAACCCCGGACATCCATTACAAAGTTACCGACGACTATACCGTCATCTCGATGGTGGAACAGGGGCTGGGCGTCTCCATCCTCTACGAGCTCGTCCTGAAAAACGAAAACCGCCGCCTCACGGCGCTGCACATCGAGCCCCCCGTAGAACGGACGACGGCGCTCGCCTATCGGAACAAGCGGACGCTCTCCGTCGCCGCGCGCCGCTTTATCGATTTTGTGATCGACCATTTCGGAGCGGGAAAATGAATTATAATTATCGTGCTGTGACGATGTTGCCGGATGAGAGGCGACGATCTTGTTTTGTCCGAGGAGGAGCGAATAAAAATGTTGCTTGATATTTTAACCGGCGCGGCGCGCGAGTTTGTGGCGGGTCCCGCCAATCACGTCGCGGCGGAGGACGCTCTGCGTCCCGAGCTGGCGGGGCTGCGGATATATGACGAACCGCTGTTTGGCGCGGCGGCGGCAAAAGACCCGCTCTTTGCGGAGCTGCGCCGCCCCGAGGTACTGCATCCCGAGGCGATGCTTCCCGAAGACTGGCTTCCCGGCGCCCGCTCCGTGCTCTCCTTCTTCCTCCCCTTTACGGAGGCGGTGAGGAGCACAAACCGTATCGACCCCGGAGTCTCCTCCGACGAGTGGCTCCACACGCGTATCGAGGGGCAAATGGCGATCGCCGCGCTCGGCGAATCTCTCTGCGCCATTTTTGAAAAAGAGGGATATTCGGCGGTTTTCCCGACCACCGACCGCCGGTTCCGGATGCTCGCTCCCTATGCCTCCAACTGGTCGGAACGCCACGCCGCCCACATCTGCGGCCTCGGCGCCTTCGGACTCTCGAAGGGGCTGATCACCGCGAAGGGGATTGCGGGACGCTTTGGCAGCATCATCACCGACGCCGCGCTGCCAGTGACGGAGCGGAAATACTCTGGCCCGTATGATTACTGCACGATGTGCGGCGCCTGTCAGCGGCGCTGCCCCGCCGGGGCGATAGACATATCGAAGGGCGTCGCCTTCGGCAAAGACCAAGACCTCTGCGCCGCCTTCGTCAAGGCTTCAACGCGTCCGCCGCACGGCCCACACGATCGGGTCCGCTCCGGCTGCGGCAAGTGCCAGGTAAACGTCCCCTGCGAGGGCGGGATACCGCGGGCGCGGCGCAGTTAGCAAACGGCCGCCGCCGGCGCGAAAGGAAGAATCTGGATGAACGAAAAATTTGAATTTATGATCGTGGTCGATATGCAGAACGACTTTGTAAGCGGCAGCCTCGGCAGCGAGATGGCCCTGGCGATCGTGCCGCACGCCGCCGCCGCCGTGGAACGGTTCCTTGCGGAGGGCGGCGCGCGGAAGCTCGTCTTCACAAAAGATACCCATGAAGACGATTATCCGGAGACGAACGAGGGACGCCATCTCCCCGTGCCGCACTGTCTTCGGGGCACCTGGGGCGGCGAGATCATCCCCGAGCTTGCCGGCTATGCCTCGCGCGAGGACGCGGCTGTCGTGGAAAAACCGGCCTTTGGCAGCGTTGCGCTTCCGGGGCTCATCCGTGCGGCGCTGGCCCGGCATGAGCGGGAGCACGGCCCCCTCGCCGAGGCGGATATTACCTTTCACCTCATGGGACTCTGCACCGACATCTGCGTCGTCAGCAACGCATTGCTGCTCAAGGCGCACTTTCCCGAGGCCGCGTTTAAGGTCGATTCCCGCGGCTGCGCCGGCGTGACGCAAAAGAGTCACGAGGCGGCGCTGGAGACGATGCGGATGTGTCAGATAGAAATTATTTAAGACGCCGCTTCCTTAGCGGCCCGTCCCAAAATGTTCTGGCGCGGGCCGCTTGGCGCGGCGGTGCCCCGAGCGGAGGCGTCTTGGGACGGCGCGGAAGCGGCGGACGGCGGGCCATAGATTCGCCGCTTTCCTGCTTCCGCGCCGCCTGCCCCGCGCCGAAGCTTATGCCGCGGGGCAGGACTCGGCTTTCCTGCCGTGCTCCCGCTCGCCACTGGCGCGGGCCGCCGGCGCTTTGAGGGCGCGCAGCGCGTTCGCCACGGCGATCAGCGCCACGCCGACGTCGGCAAAGATCGCGAACCAAACGGAGGCGTCGGCGAAGATCGCCAGCAGCATCACCGCGGCCTTGAAGCCGAGAGCCATGACGATGTTCTCCCAGACTATCCATTTCGTCTTGACGGCAATCCTGATCGCCGTCGCGATCTTGTCAATTTCGTCGGTCATGATCACCACGTCCGCCGCCTCTATCGCCGCGTCCGAGCCGATGCCGCCCATCGCGATGCCGATGTCGGCGCGGGTAAGGACCGGAGCGTCGTTGATGCCGTCGCCGACGAAGGCGGTCTTTCTCTCTTCTCCCGCCATTAGCCTTTCCAGCTCCGCCGTCTTATCCTGCGGCAGCAGCTCCGCGCGGAAGTCGTCTATCCCCGCCGCCGCCGCCGTCTCTTCCGCGATCGCCGCGTTGTCGCCGGTCAACATCACGAGACGGGGCACACCCGCCGCGCGCAGGTCGTCCATCGCCGCGCGCACGCCCGGCTTTAGTTCGTCCGCGATCAGCAGCGTGCCGAGATACGTGCCGTTTAGGGCGACATGCACCGTGGATTCGGCGTATTCCGCGAGCCCCTCGATGCCGATGCTCTTCATGAGCCTGGCGTTTCCGGCGCAGATAATCCCCTCCTTAACGCGGGCCTCGACGCCCCTGCCCGCGAGTTCCCGCACCGCGGCCTTCTCTTGCGGCGCGCCGCCGCAGGCCGCCATGATGGACTTGGCGATAGGATGGTTGGACTGCGCCTCGGCCGCCGCCGCTGCGCGAAGCAGCTTGTCCCGCGGCACGCCAGGCGCGGGCAGCAGCTTTGTGACCTTGAAGGTGCCGCGCGTCAGCGTTCCCGTCTTGTCAAAGGCGATCGTGCCGAGCCTGCTCATCGTTTCGAGATAGGTGCTTCCCTTCACGAGAATGCCGTTGCGCGCCGCGCCGCCGATGCCGCCGAAAAAGCTGAGCGGAATCGAGAGGACGAGGGCGCAGGGACAGGAAATGATGAGGAAGGACAGCGCCTTATAAAACCAGGTCGCGAAGCTCCCGTAGCCCGCGAGCGGCGGCAGCAGCGCCACGGCCGCCGCGAGCCCGACGACGAGCGGCGTGTACCAGCGCGCAAACTTTGTGATAAATCTCTCGGTGGTGGACTTTTTACTTGCCGCGCCGCGCACGAGCTCCAGAATCTTGGCGACGGTCGATTCCGCGAAGGGCTTCGTCACGCGAATTTCAAGCGCCCCGTCGGTGCTGACGGAGCCGGAGAGCGCCTCGTCGCCAAGCGAGACGCGCCGCGGCACCGACTCGCCGGTGAGCACCCTCGTATCGAGGAACGAAACGCCGGAAATCACGACGCCGTCAAGGGGAATCTTCTCTCCCGGCCGGACGGCGATCGTCTCGCCGACCTTGACCTCTTCGGGGCTGACCTGAATCAGCCTGCCGCCGCGCAGCACGCTCGCGCGGTCGCTGCGGAGATCCATCAGGCTTTCAATACTGCGTTTCGACTTTGCCACCGCGGAATCCTGGAGCATTTCGCCAACGCCGTAAAAGATCATCACCGCCACCGCCTCGGCCATTTCGCCGATCGCGAACGCGCCCAGCGAGGCGACGCTCATAAGGAAGTTTTCGTCAAAGACCTCGCCCCGCATAATGTTGCGCAGCGAGGAAAGCAATACGCGCCAGCCCGCAAGCAAATAGGCCGCCGCGAAGCCCGCGGCTCTCGCGTAGGGCGGCAGCGGCGCGAAGGCGACGGCCGCCGCCAGCGCAAAAGCGGCGGATAGCCGCAAAAGCGTCCCTCTGACGCTTTCGCCCTCTTCATGGGAATGACAGTGCCCACAGCCGCAACTGTGCGCCTCTTCGCCTTCGTGTTCGTGACGATGCCCGTGTTCCTGACAATTCCCCCGCGCGTTCTCTATCTCGTGCCGTTCTTTCATTTAAGCAGCTCCTTTTTGATATATATACCTATATGGGTATATGTATATCAGAAAAACCGGCTTTGTCAAGAGTCTGGAAAATATTTAAACGGCAGGGGAAAGATAATGTCCGGGCCTTATGAGGCTGGCGTCCGCCATTTTCCCGCGGCCCGGCGGCCCGGAGGTTTTTCCCGCCGCGCGGCCTTATGCGGTCGCGGATTATCAGGTTTTATAATATATTTCTTTAACGACGGCGTCGTCCTTAAATAATTTTTTGAAAATGCTTTTTAAAGAATACAAAAGTCAAGATAAAAAGGGGCGCTTTCGTGTGCCGGTATAAATTATGATTGCCCTGCGCCGCTTCGCGTCACATCGCTATAATCGTTCGTCGATCACTTCCTTGAACCTTTTCTGCTGCCAAAGCCACTGTTCAGGAAACTGTAAGATTCGTCTTTCAAGCTCTCTGTTTATTTGCAGTGTCAAAAAATTTGTCTCTGTCATCTCTTCTGGTGTCCCGCCTTCGGGTGGGAAGCCGATATTTACCCGGCATCTGTAGGGGGAGAGCCGTGTGCATGTGACGATTAGTACCATCGCGCCGCTTAGAAGCGCACTGCGGGCGGCGATAGTACTGGTATTTACTGTCTGTCCCAGAAAAGGCAGCAGGACCCCCGTATCTCCGCCATGCCGGTCGCCCGCGACACAAAGGACGTCGTTATTTTGAAACTCTGAGGCGAGACAGACCGCTAAAGATTCGTCATTAAGAGAGGCCATCTCCTCTTGCCGGTTGAACAGGCAGGAAAAACGCAGCTGTCTCTTCATCCAAGCGGCAATAAGCGGCCAATTCCCCAGACAGGCAGAGACGGCGATAATCTTTCTGTTCGTGGCGACGGCCTCTTCGAGGTATTCCCTGCCTCTCACCTCCACGACGATCCTGTCAACGCCTGCAGGGTCATTTTGCCATGTGGCATATTCAAAAAAACTCCATATGAGATTTTTATAAGATTCCTTTAATATCCGCTCTCTTTTGAATTTTGCCTTGACGGGAAAGACGAGCTCCAGATTCCGTCTGGCGATATCCCGGCGCGGGGCCGCGATGTTCGCGAACGCACCAAGAAGTCCCGCGGCAAATTTCGCCGAGGGACTGTCTCTCCTAACGATCTTGTTAAAAAGAGAAAAGAAATTTTCCTGACAAAAAAGTTTCGACATGATGACAGGTATAAAGCCTGACGAGGCGGTTATTCCCCGCCCGGCATGTTCTGCGCCCCGCCATTCAGCGCGGCGCTGCCGATAGAGATCTCGCCGCAGACGACGCCGCCCTTTTCTATCGCGATCATGTTGGTGGCGACATTGCCGACGACGAAGGCGCCCTGTTTGAAGTAGGTGTCTGTAGATGCCGAGATATTTCCCGTGACCTTACCGTCTACAAAAATTTCCCTAGCGGTCAGAGAGCCTGTTACTTCCGCGCCGTTTCCGATTTTTATAATCCCTGCGGCGGCGAGGTCCCCCATTACGCGGCACGCTCTCAGGTCGATATTTTCTCCTGAGATATCCCCCTCAACGCTGCCTGAAATGACAAGATCGCCGTTTGTGGCAACATTGCCGGCGATGCTGCCGCGTATCTCCAGATTGCCTTTTGAAACAACCTCTCCGTTTATGGCGGTATCCTCGGAGATGACGGAGGGCTCGGATTTCTTGTGATCGCTTTTTCTTGGCTGCGAGGGGACATATTTCGCAGTCGGAGCTACCTCGTCCCTTGGCGGCATGATTATATCAACATTTTCCTTTGGCTTGTCTGTTTTGCTATGTCCGTTGGAGAATAAAAAAATTTCTTTCAGGGCGGTCTTAAAATTTTTGGTATAATCCATGATATCTTCCTCCTTATTTCGTAAATGTGAATGTAACGGGCCGGTCTTCGCCGTTGATTGCCTTGAAAATATAATTTTCTTTCTTTAGCAGTAGGATGATCTGTTCAAGAGATACGAGCGAAAGTTCCGAAGTGTCGTGCATAAGTACGATATTGGGCTGGTTTTTTTTAACATTGTTCATCACATTTTCAATGATATTTTTCCTCATGCCCTTTCTGACGGCGTCTCTTGCGGAGATGTTCCAGTCGTGAAATTTGAATCCCCGGCGCAGCATTTCGGCGGTAAGTTCACCGTATATCCGGTAATTGAAGACATTTATGCTGCCGCCCGGAAAGCGGAAAATGGCGCACTTATCGCCTGTGATGCCATATATAGTATCCTCCGCCATTGAAAAATCGCGAAGATACGACTCGACGTCCGTATATATCTGATTATACCTGTGGCTGTGCGTATGTATGCCGATGGCGTGCCCCTCATACATTATTCTCTTGACAACCTCGGGAAATTTTTGCGCGTTGACTCCGACCAAAAAAAATGTCGCCTGAATATGATGTTTTTTTAAGATGTCTAAAAAATTATGCGTGTATTTTGACGGACCATCGTCAAAGGTGAGATACACGGCGCCTGCCTGAAGCGTTCTCTCGGGAACGGCGGCGCGGTACAGCTCGGTATATGCGCCCTGATAATGGAAAGAAGACGCCGGTTTTGCCGTATTATCGTATTCAGAAAGAGTTTTTTTGTCATATTGCAAATCGGTTACGCGCTCCTTTTTTATCTTTGGCGGTTCTTTATGTATAAAAACATCTGCAAGATATTTGCCTGATAATACGGCCACGAGCAGCAGTGCCAGAATTATTAAATGCCTGAAAAACGCAACGCTTCCAAAATAACGCATTAGTCACCGCCTGAGTCTAATGGGCAAAAACTTTCTTACCGAAAGACGAACTCTTTCTGTCTTGCTGAGTATATCAATAATTCTTGCTAAATGCAATTAAAAATAAGTGCAAAATTATAAATATATTTCTTGTGTTAATCTTCAAAGTAAAAGCGTCCCTTTCGAAGATCAGTGTTGCATTCAATCTGACGAATGGAGTTATTGCGTTTAATCTGACAAAGCGACATAAGAAACAACTAACAATTCCTTTCATCTCGA
>JAEXGR010000070.1 GCA_023450745.1 Synergistota bacterium | reverse complement strand
ACCAGGGACGGGCAGCAGCGCACGAAAATATTCTTTTGCGACCCTAACGCCTCATTCCAAAAGGGGGCAATAGAAAACAATCATGAGCTGATTCGCAGGGTACTCCCTAAAGGGACATCCTTTGCGGAAATCACGCAAAACGGTGTTATAAAGATGATGAGCCATATTAACTCATATAAAAGGCAGAAGCTGAACGGCCGCAATCCTTACGACATGTTCAGCTTTCTGCATGGCCCTGGAGGAGACGCCCTTCTCCAGGCGCTTGGCATACGCAAGATAAAAGCAGAGAAAATCATACTTTTACCAAGCCTGTTACGCTATAAATAGCGTAGATAAACAATAGTACAGGCCGGGCGAAATTACAATACCTATAACAGTGAAATCGGGTCGCGTTTACCAATGCAAATTTTGCTCAAATTCGCCCTGACGGTCAGGCATGTGCAAAAAACAGGCACTATTTGCCACAAACACAAATATTTGAAGGCTGAAGGTTCTGTTTTATAGACTGAAAGAATCTATTACCTGTTTATATATTCACATAGTAATAACACAAACTCGCGGTTACTTTTGCAAATTCAGCACTATCGCGTTTAACCCTGCAAACTCGCGGTTAGTTTGCAATTGACCCTTTTATTCAAATTGCCCTCGGGGCGATATTGCGGAACGCCTTGCGCCGCCGCTTTTTACCGGCGGCGTGGAATGGCTTTTAGCCGGCTCCACAAAATCTCCACATTTCGTTCATAAAATCGTCATAGCCTCTTGGTATCATGTCTTCATTGAATAAAGAGGGCGGCGGACTTTGGCCGGCGAGGCCGTAGCCGCTAAGGCAAAATTTTTCTGGGAGGAAGATATAGATGAAAGTGAAGATCATCGGAGCGTTATTGATGGTGATGGCGATTGCGGGAACGGCGGCGGCCTATCAGCCTTGCGGGGAGGCGCCGCGCCATGGGGGGCATCATCACGGGAGGCCGGAGCTTTCCCAGGAGGAACGCGCCCAGTTTGACGTGCTGAGGGAGCTGCGCGGCGAGATCAGAGCTGAGCTCGGCAAAGAGAAGCCGGACAGGGCGAAGGCGAGGAAGCTCTTTGAACGGGAGCTCGATCTTCGGGAGAAGTTCATGGAGGCGCGCTTCAACGATTGTCTCGTCAATCACGATAAGGACAGCGATTGCCGCTGGCGGGACGGAGACAAAAGAGGGCGGGGTTTCCATGGGGAGAATAACAGCGCGTGGCGCGAGCTTCGCGCGGAGATGAGCAAGGATTACCCGAATAAGGCGAAGGCGCGCGAGCTTTACAAGGAGGCTTCCGCGGTACGCCGCGAGCACGCGAAGGCGCGCTTTGAAGAGATGCTTAAGGACCCGTCGAAGTTCATGCGCGGGCGCGGGCCGGCGGACGGACGGCGTCCGTACTGCGGCTCGCACCGGGATTGCCCCGACTGCCGCAGGCCGGGGACCTGCCCGCAGCATAACTGCGTGATCAATTAGCCGCAAAAATATCGCATGCGGCCCTTTAAGAGAGCCCCTGCGTTTATTATAAAAACCAACGGGAAAGCCGGGGCGGATTTCTTTATCCGCCCCGGCTGTAAAAGAGACAGATGAGATATTTCTGGAATATAATTGAGGGAAGAAAATATGTCGAGGGAGCGAGGGCGCGGCCATGAAGATACTTATTATTGAGGACGAATCGGCGATAGCGGAGGTCGAAAAGGCCTATATAGAGCGGGAGGGCTACGGCGCGGAGATCGCGCGGGACGGCCTCGAGGGGCTCGGCAAGTTCCGCTCCGACGCTTTTGACCTCGTGCTGCTGGACCTGATGCTTCCGGGCATGGCCGGAACCGAAGTCTGCCGCGAGATACGGCGCAGTTCAAACGCCCCGATCCTCATGGTGACGGCGAAGAGCGGCGAGGACGACATCGTCGCCGGACTGGACGCCGGAGCCGACGATTATATTGTAAAGCCCTTTTCTCCAAAGATACTGATGGCGCGCATCAGGGCGAACCTGCGCAAGAACGGCGCGGCGGAGGGCGGCTCCGGCTCGGAGATCGTCACGGTCGGCGATTCTTTGGAAATAGATCCGCAGAACTTCACCGTCAAGAAAAACGGCGAAGAGATCTCTCTCACGCGCAACGAATTTATGATTCTCTCAAAGATGGCGGCGCGCCCCGAAAAGACGTGGAGCCGCGACGACCTTATCACTTACGCGCTCGGCTATGAATACGACGGCTTTGAGCGTTCAATCGACAGCTATATCAAGAATATCCGTAAAAAATTGTGTGACCCGGAGCATGAGAACGGCTATATCCGCACCGTTCACGGCTTCGGCTATAAGATTTCGGAGTAAGGGCGATGAATATAAAGCGCTCGCTGAGGACGAAGCTGCTCTTTCAATATATGGTGATTGTCATCGTCTGTATGCTCGTCATCCCGACCGCCATCGCGGAGCTGCTTGACCGTCAGTTCCGCAGCTTCGCCACCGAGCGTCTGCGCGAGAGCGAGCGGGAGATCACGGAATATTTTGCCCGGGCGTACATAGAGACCGGCTCCTGGAGCGGCGGCGGCCTGTTCCCGCGCGGCGCGGACTTCCTGCGCTGGCCGATGGTGACGGTACAGCTTTTTGACGAAAACGGCGTGGAGGTGCGGAAATACAGCCGCATCATGAAGCGTGAGGGACATCATGGCAAGGGCCCGCAGGCGATGCCCTTCCGCGGGGAGTTGGTCGTCAGCAGCCGGGAGATCATCATCGACGGCGTCAGGGCCGGCGAAGTGCGCTTTACCTGCCTGCCGTTCAATAACAGTCCCGAAGGCGGTTTCTTGCGCAAATTCAACCGGATAATGTACTACGCCGTCGCCATAATGCTTGTCGCCGCCGCGATGATCGCGGTCTTCATGGCCTACCGCATCAGCCGCCCCGTCCTTAACGCGGCGAAGCGCGCGCAGCAGATAAGCCACGGCAAGTACCGCATGGAGGACCGGATGGAGTCGGATATCACGGAGCTGCAGACGCTGATCGACAGCGTCGACCGGCTGGGCGACAGCCTCGAAGCGCAGGAGGAGCTGCGCAAGCGGCTGTTAAGCGATATCGCTCATGAACTGCGCAACCCGGTGACTATAATTAAATCACATCTGGAAGCGATCGAAGACGGCGTGTGGGAGCCGACGCCGGAGCGTATCCGCCTGACGGTGAGCGAGGTGGACCGCCTTTCGCAGCTAATCTGCGAAGTGGAGAAGCTTACCTACATCGAGGGCGCCGGGCATTCGCTGGCCCTGGAGAATATCGACGCCTCTTCCGTCATCGAAAGGGCGGCGCTGGTATTCGACCCGCTTTATAAGAACAAGGGCGTCGCGCTGAACCGCGATATCGAGCCCAACGTGATGATGGTCATGGACGGCGCGAAGATGCGCCAGGTGATAGAAAACCTTCTCTCGAACGCGCTGCGTTACACGGACGCCGGCGGCGCGGTCTCGGTGTCGATGCGCGGCGGTGCGGCGGAGATGAGGATAGAGGTGGCCGACAGCGGCATCGGCATCGCCGCCGCGGACCTTCCGTATATATTTGAACGTTTCTACAGGACTGACGTGTCGCGGGTGAGGACGAGCGGCGGCATTGGCATCGGGCTCGCCATCGTGAAGGCGATCGTCGAAGCGCACGACGGGACGATAACCGTCGAGAGCGTCCCCGGCGAGGGCAGCCGCTTCACCGTCAGGATACCGCGAAAAGACCGGTAGCAAAAAAGGAGAGTGTATCTCATGAAAATAGCTGTATTAAGGTGGCCGCTGGCCTGCGCGGTGCTGATGTTCTGCGCCGCGGCGTCGTGGGGGGCGCCGCTGACGATCGAGGAGTGTCTCTCCTCCGCGATGAAGAACAACCCCGACCTGTTGGCCGCGGCGGAAAAGGTCGCGGCGCAGCAGGCGACGATCGGACAGGCCGCCGCCGCGGGACGCCCGCAGCTTTCGGCGGGCAGCTCCTATTCACGCGGCGGCAGCGGCCTTTCGGGAGATAACAACAGCGGCTCCTATGCCGGCAACGTGAGGGTGGAGCAGTCGATCAGCGACTGGGGACGCCGCGAGGCGAAGGTTGAAGGGGCGCAGCTCTCGACAGAGGCGGCGGCGGCCGATTACCAGAGCACGCGCGAGAGCGTGATTCAGGACGTCTACAGCGCCTATTACGGACTTAACCGCGCGGCGCGCGAAAATAAGGTCGCCAAGACCCGCTATGATAATTTTGAAAAACGCCTTAAGTGGGCAAAGTCTTATTACGAAGTGGGGACGAAGCCGAAGATCGAGGTGACAAAGGCCGAAGCGGACCTCGCGGCCTCAAAGCTGGCGGTCGTCAAAACCCAGGCCTCGATGGAACAGTTCCGGGCGGAGCTCGCAAACGCGATCGGGCGGCCGATGCTGGAGATCGCGGAGGTCGTGGATATCCTTGATTTTGAAGAATGGAACATGCCGCTGGACGAAGCCGTAAAAAAAGCGATGGCGCAGAGGCCGGAGCTTATCGCGAAGCAGAGAAGGGTAGACTATGCCGCTACAAACCTTACGGTGCAGATGAAGGGGCTCTCTCCCTCGCTCTCCGCCTCGGCCGGCTATGATATCGGCGGCTCTTCGCCCCTCGACAGCGGCGAATGGAGCGCGAAGGTGTCGCTTTCCGTGCCGCTCTCCGACGGCGGCCTGACGAGGGGCAAGGTGGAGCAGGCGTGCGCCGAGCTCCGCGCGGCGGAGGCCGAGATGAAGAGCCTCTCCAACGGCGTTACGCTGGAAGTGCGCAAAGCCTGGGAGGCGCTGCGCGAGGCGAAGGAATCGCTCATCTCTTCGCTGGAGGCGGAGCGCAGCGCGAAGGCGACGCTCGACCTCGCCGAGGGACGCTACGCCGCCGGGGTCGGCGACAACCTTGAAATTTCCGACGCGGTCGACAGCTACGCGACGGCGTCCGCGAACAGAGTGCTTGCCCTCTACAACTGCAAGACGGCACAGCTCGACCTTGAGAAGGCCATGGGGGGTCTGAAATATGGAGAATAAAATGAGAATACTGAAAAAAGGCGGGAGACTCAAATTCGCCGCGGTCCTCGCCGCGGCGGCGGTGGCGGCTGCGGGCGGTTTCTACCTGTGGAGCGCACGGGAGGACGAGATACAGTATAAGACCGTTCCCGTCGTGCGTTCCAACCTGCGCTCGACGATTCAGGCCACCGGCACGCTGAACCCGGTCGAAACGGTAGACGTCGGCACGCAGATATCCGGCACGATCAAGGAACTCTATTTTGACTACAACAGCCGCGTGAAAGAGGGGCAGCTGATCGCGCTGATGGACTCCGCGACGCAGGCGGCGGAGGTGGCGCAGGCGGAGGCGACCGTGGCCTCCGCGCGGGCCGACGTTTTAAACGCTCAGGCGGCGCTCGACGTGGCGGCCAAAGACCTCGCGCGCACCCGCGAGCTGGCGAAACGCGACCTCATCGCGAAGGCCGACGTCGATACCGATACCAGCACCTGGCTCAAGGCGAAGGCGAACCTCGCGGCCGCCGAGGCGAAAGTGGCGCAGTACCGCGCGACGCTGGAAAAGTCACGCATCAACCTTAACTACACGAGGATATACTCGCCGGTCGACGGAGTCGTCGTCGCAAAGAACGTCGAAGAGGGACAGACCGTCGCCGCCAGCTATCAGACCCCGTCCATCGCGGAAATCGCGCGCGACCTTACCCAGATGCAGGTCGAGGTCAACGTCGACGAAGCCGACATCGGCGGCGTTCACGAGGGACAGGCGGCGAGATTCAACGTCGACACATATCCGGCGGAAAACTTTGAGGGCAAGGTGACGCAGGTGCGCCTCTCGCCGGAGACCACCGACAACGTCGTCACCTACACGGTCATCGTCAAGGTACAAAATCCCGACGGCAAGCTGCTGCCCGGCATGACGGCCAACGTCTCGCTCATCCTTGAGAGCCGCGAAAACGTCCTCGTCGTTCCCAACAGCGCCTTCCGCTTCAAACCCTCCAGCGGCCAGCCCGCGGAGATGGGACCGCCCGGCCCCGGCGGGGGAAAACAGAACGTCGCCGCGGTGACCGCGCCCGCCGTCTATACGCTGGATAAGAAAAAACCGGTCAAGATGGAGGTCGAAAAGGGCATTACCGACGGACAGAACACCGAGATACTTTCCGGCGTCGAGGAGGGCGAGCGCGTCATCACGGGCATCGTCGTGCCTAAGGAGAAAAACTGAGATGGCCCTCGTTGAACTTCGGAATATCAAGAAGAGTTTTCTGCTGGGGGGTGAGGAGGTAGAGATACTCCACGGCGTGAACCTCAGCGTCGAAAAGGGGGAGTTTGTCGCGATGATGGGCCCCTCCGGTTCGGGGAAATCGACGACGATGAACGTCCTCGGCTGTCTCGACCGCCCGACCGGCGGCGAATACCTCCTGGACGGCGTGAGCGTCGCGGGGATGGATGCCGACGAGCTGGCCCACATCAGAAACCGGATGATCGGATTTGTCTTTCAGGGCTTCAATCTGCTCTCCAAAACTACGGCGCTGGAGAACGTGGAACTGCCCCTGCTTTACGCGGGTGTGCCGCGCGCGGAACGTCACGAGAAGGCAAAACAGGCGCTGATAGAGATGGGGCTGCATGACCGCCTCTACCACGAACCCTCGCAGCTGTCGGGAGGGCAGCAGCAGCGGGTGGCGATCGCGCGCGGCATCGTCAACCGCGCGTCGATACTGATGGCGGACGAGCCGACGGGAAACCTCGACACGAAGACCAGCGACGAAATCATGGCCCTGTTTCGCCGCCTCAACGACGAGGGAATGACGATCATCCTCGTCACGCACGAATACGACGTCGCCGCCTACGCGAAGCGCATCCTGCATTTCCGCGACGGCCGGATCATGAAAGACGAAATAAATGAAAAAAGACGCGCCGTGCCGGAGGCGGCTCGCGCGGACGCCCGGAAGGAGGCGGTCGCATGATCGCCGTATCGGAAGTATTTTCCGCCTCCCTGACCGCGCTGCGCCGGAACAAGACCCGCTCCATGCTGACGGCGCTGGGCATAATAATCGGCGTCGCCGCCGTCATTGCCGCCTTCGCGGTGGGCGCGGGGGCCAACAAAAGCATCGACGAACAGATATCGTCCTTCGGAAGCAACTTCATCATGGTCTTCCCTGACAGGCCGGGACGTTCGACGACGGGCGTCACGCGCTACCTGACCTATGACGACGCCCTGGCGATCGAAAAAGAGGTCTCCGGCGTGGACGCCGTGGCCCCGATGATCAACATGTCCGCGACGCTCGTCTACGAAAACACCAACTGGAGCTCCAGCGTCGTCGGCAGCACGAAAGAATATGCCTACGTACAGGACTGGAACCTCGGGTCGGGGCGCGACATCAACGCCAGCGACGTGCGCCAGGGGGCGAAGGTCGCCGTCGTCGGACAAACCGTCGTCGATAAGCTCTTTTCCGGCGAGAACCCCATCGGCAAGGCGGTCAGGATCAATAAGATCCCCTTTACGGTGGTGGGCGTCTTTGAAGCGAAGGGGCTCTCCGCGATGGGCAGCGACCAGGACGATTTCGTCCTCGTGCCGCTGACCGCGGCGCAGAGAAGGCTCGTGCGCTGGAAGACCGCCGGGCGCATCGGCAACATCTACATCAAAGGCGTCTCGATGGAGGCCCTCTCCTACATACAGAACGAGACCGAGGCCCTCCTGCGCGAGCGCCACAAAATAAAACCCGGAGATCCGGACGACTTCGCGGTGCGCAACGTCTCGCAGATGCTGGAGGCGCGCCGCAAGACGACGACGATCATGTCGATGCTGCTCGGCTCGATAGCCTTCATCTCGCTAGTCGTCGGCGGCATCGGGACCATGAACATCATGCTCGTCTCCGTGACGGAGCGCACGCGCGAAATCGGCATCCGGATGGCGGTCGGCGCTACGGAAAAAGACATCCGGGTGCAGTTCCTCATCGAGGCGGTCGTCCTCTCGACGATCGGCGGCGCCATCGGGATCATGCTCGGCGTGGCGGCGGGATACGCGCTTTCCTCATTTACCTCCGCGCCGCCGGTCTTCACGCTGATGTCGATCGTGCTTGCCTTCGTCTTCTCGGCGATGGTCGGCGTGGGGTTCGGCTACTATCCCGCCTACAAGGCTTCGCTGCTCAACCCGATCGACGCGCTGAAATACGAATAACCGGCGTGAGAGAAAGCGTTCGCAAAGGCCGGCCGCTTTCTCTCGCGTAATATATTTGCATACCGCCGTTTTTCATTAAAAGCATCTGGTATAATAGAACCGGGTTATGACATGTGAGACACATAAAATCTTTTAAGAGCGAGGTAACTCATTGTTTGAGATTTTTCACGATATAAATTGGATACTGCTCGGCACGCTGATCATCGTCAGCGCTCTCGTCTCATGGGCCGGCGACGTCATCGGCATGAAGCTCGGCAAAAAACGCCTCACGTTTTTAAAGATTCGCCCTAAATACACGTCACGTATAATCTCGGTGCTCACCGGCGTCGGCATCGCCATCGCGACGATCCTCGTCCTCAGCACCGCCTCCGAGCAGGTGCGCACGGCGCTCTTCAGCATGCAGGTCATTCAGCGCCAGCTGATCTCCACGCGGGAGGAGCTTAAAAAGAACGAAGAGGACATGTCCAGACTGGAGATAGATTTCCTGCGGAGCCGCGGAGACCTGTCGGAGAAAGAAGATGAACTGAAGCAGGTCGAAGAGAAGCTGGAAACAGGTATGAAAAACCTCAACGAAACCCGCGCGAAGCTCGCCGCGATGACGGAGATGCGCGACAAGACGGAAGCCGAGCAGGTCGTCCTTCAAAAAGAAAACGACCGTCTGCTTGCCGAAAGCAAAAAACTCGCGGCCTCCGTCAAAGCCCTCAAAGAAGAATCCGAATCGCTGAAATCAGGCATCCAGCGGCTGCGCGAGGGGCGCATCGCCGCCTTTACGGGCGAGATCTTAGCCCAAGGCGTGCTGGCCGACTCCATCATTACGGCGCAGCAGGTGGACCAGTACATCGATCGGCTGCGCCGCGAGGCGCGCGCGCTGCTCGCCTACCGTTTCGGAGGCAAAGACCCCGAGGCCGTAAAACTGCCGACGGTGACGGCGGAATCCATCTCCAGGGTCAGAGACCGCCTGACGCGCAGCCCCGGACGCTGGCTGCTGCGCCTTACGGCGCTCGGCAACGCGGTGGAGGGGGAGGCCGTACAGGCGCAGCTGGAGGCGCACCGCTCGCGGCTGATTTACCATGAAAACCAGCTGCTCTATTCGCATACCTTTGAGCCCGGCGCCCCGCGCCACGAGATAGAAGAAGACGTCTTCCAGGCCCTGCGGTCGCTGAACCAGAAGGCCGTCAACGACGGCGTGCTGCGCGACCCGATCTCCGGCAACGTCGGCTCCATCGATACGGGAGAGTTCATTACGGCGCTGGATAAGATATCCCAGGGCAAAAACAGCATCAAACTGGAGATCCTTACCGCGCGGGATATTTACAGCGAAGGGCCTCTGAGGGTAAAATTTATCCTAAAGTAATCCGCAGCCCGCGGATAATACGCAGGAGAGCATGCCGACTGGGCCTGCTCCCGGAAAGAAGTAATTTCTAATGCTTATTTTAGCCTGTCAGAAATGCGGCGAGCTTAAAGTGCTTGCCGGATCGCCGGACGCGAGCGGCACGGCGCGCGCCATCTGGACCTGCAGCAAATGCGGGGCCGGACAGCTGCTCGAACTGACGATCACGAAAGACACCAGACGCGGGGACCTGCGCAAGATCGTAGGCGGCATGGCGCTTGCGGCAAAGCCGGACAACAAAAGATACGCCTTTATCAGGGAAGGGATGCCGGATGAAATCAAATCCTGAATACTGCTTCTACGACAGCAAACTGGCCGTCTCTCCCGCCGATCTTCAGGACCTCTACCGCTTTACGCGCTGGGGCCGCAGCCGCTCCCTCGAGCAGATCGCGAAGATGCTGGACGGCACGAGCATGTGCTTCTCCATCCGCCATAACGGCAGGCTCATCGCCTTTTGCCGCCTGCTGACGGATTTCGTCTTTCGCGGCTCGCTGTGGGACATCCTCGTCCACCCCGACTATCAGGGCAAGGGGATCGGCTCGCAGCTGCTGGAATACGCTCTCGGCCATCCCGCCATTAAAAACGTTCCCGTCATCGTCACCTACACGAGCGAGCTGACGGAATTCATGGGCCGCCTGGGCTTCGAGCCGCGCGACGGCCTGCTGATACTGCAGCGCCGGCCGATGGAGTATTCGTAAAAAACGGCGGCAGTCCGTGTTGAGCAGACTGCCGCTGCGACGATTACTCCACGATCGCCAAAACTTTCCCCGCCGGCACCCTTTCTCCGGGAGCCACCTTGATTTCCTTCAAGATTCCCTCGACGGGGGACGGAACCAGTTGTTTCATTTTCATCGCTTCCATCACGACGACGACGTCCTTGACCTTTACTGCGTCGCCTACCTGCTTTTCATACCGTACGACTTTGCCCGGAACCCTTGATTTGATTTCCATGGTATATTCCTCCTCATATTATTGTAATAAGTTGATTACCTCTGCGCGTTCCAGCAACTGAACGTCGAACAGACTTTTTCCCAGTAAAGTATGGCTGCCGATAAAAAGCTCCTGCGCTTTGATGCCGTAGCCGTTCTTCAGTTGAATCTCGATGTCGACGCTTACGCCGCGCGCCTGTCCTATCTGCATAAGATTCGTATATGTCTCGGAGATTTCGTTAAGGTTTCTGTCCTTGATGATGATGTCAAGGTCGGAATCGCCGTTAGTATAATGGCAGCCCGTGGCGATCTCCATTGCCGCCGAGCCGACAATCCCGACCTGTCCGCTTCTTGTTTCGGGCAGGCCGGCAACGTCCTTCGCCGCATGCAAAGAGCCGTTTCGCGGCTCGTACTCGCAGAAGGGGAGAACGTATGGGGAAATCAAATCAAGGATCTCATCATCCTTTACCGTGCTGGCGATCCTGACCCGGTTGTTGTTAAACGTTTGGGGACAGGAGAAGCCCACGTTGAGAAAGCCGTAAGGCGCATGTTCTCCGCGCCTCACGATGGCGGGGATGTATGACCGGTTATACCTTACCAACATTACGTCGCTGAGGATCTTTACCGGAATATCGCTCTTCTGAGCGATAAGCTCGTAGAATATCCGGCTGCGGCCCGCAAATGATATATTAAGCATGTCATGACGTCTATATTCTCTCATGTTTATCCCATACGCCGCTTTCTCGGTGATCTCTTTGGTAATCCAGCTGCGCTCTGGCGATCGCGTCAAACATTTCAGTCTTTTCACCGCCGCAGACCAAGAAACTTTCCAAATGGGGGGGACATTCCTCCGCGGATTTTTTCAATTCCAGGACCGTGCGAGTTGACTTGATTACCAGGTCAGGGCTCACAAAAACATTCTTGCCCTTTAAACGCATGATGCTCCTCGCCGTTCTCCTCACCGTCTCCGTCGAGCTCAGCGTTGATTCTTTCACGATCACGTTTAGCTCGACGGAAGCCCGCCGCCTTCTGTAGGTTATAAGTTTTCCGCTCCGGCAGCAGACGTGGCCGCCTGGCGAAAACGGCATAATGTCGCCGGTCGGGAGGCCGCCCACGACTACTTCAAAACTATTCTCCTTAACGCCGCCAGCCGGAACAAAGGAGATGTCGTCCCGCAGAAGCAACCCGTCACAGGCCAGCCAGCCAAATTCCTGACAGCCGTACAGGTCGTGGACTCGAATATTTCTCTTTTCCGCCTCTGCGAGCAGATTCATGTTCATCGGCGCGCCCGCCGCGATAATCGTCGTCTCCTCGGAAAACATCTCCGGACGCCCGAGCTTTTCCGCATCCAGCATCGTTGAATGTATAAATGACGATTCCCCGATGATCGCCGCCGGTTTTATTTCGCTTAATGATTCCAGCAAAGCGCCGCGGCTTGAGCGGCGCAGAAAACGTACCTTTAGCCCCTGACGCGCGAGCGCTTCCGCCGGAAAAACATTTATCAGCGGCGGGTAGGTCACGAGAAGACAGTCGCCGCTTTTCAGTCCGGCCAGCCGAAACATTTTCAGCGACGCGCGGCAGCGGGCCTCTATCTCCGGGAAGGTCACGCCGATGACGTTTGGCAGCGCGCTGCTGCCGGTGGAGAAGGACGTAAAGGCAAAGCAAAGGGGCGTGTGCAGCTCTTCGATCTTGTGAGCGGCCGCCGGTCCGTTTATATGCTTGTCTTCCAGCGTCAGCCTGGGCGTTGTTTCTAAAACAGGTTCGTTTTCAAAAATATCAAAAGCGTCCATATTTTTAACCAGATACTGTCCGTTAGGCGGTAAGGTAACGTTTTATAACGGCGTCATACTCGTCCTTCATCTTTTTCATCGCCTTATCGCGATAGATACGGCCGCCTCTTTCCGCCCCCAGCTCTCCCCTGCCCTTGGGCCCCAGTTTTGCGGCCCCATTCTCCGCTTTGGCTGCCTGAACCTCGGCGATGTGACGTCTAACGGCCCCCTTGATATCTTCGAGGCTGTAAATTATTTCATTTATGCCGCCAAGTTTATAAAAGAAGTCAACTCCGGAGGCGAATACAGGGTTGCTCACAGAAAGTTCTTCCAGATGTTCGATATCCATCTTTGTGATACGTGAAATGCTCGTCAGCGGCATTACATGGATGATCGTGCCAAATTCTTTGGAGAGAGCCAAGATGTGATCTGCCTGCAGGCCGTGGCAGAGGAAAGCCCCGCTGATCGCTCTGCCGATCACTAAAGCCACGATAGGATGTCCCGCGGCTCTGGCCTCGGCAAGCGCTAACTGATACGCGCCGGTGGCTTTGTTCATACCGATTATCTCTTCCACCTTGCCGGGGGCGTTGCCCGGCGTGTCCACTATCAGCACTATCGGTCTTTTTTCAGCGAGCTTCTTTGCCTTATCGGTTTTTATCGTCGCATAGACGGCCTCAGCCATCTTGTATGCCTCTTCCAGGCCGATAATGCCGGCAAAAACTACGGGGAACCTTTCATTAAACGCCTCCGCGTCGTTTGCTATTATCGTAACGGGACGGGAATCTATTCTTCCGGTGCCGACGATCGCTCCCGGTCCGAAATCGGCGCTGAAAATACGGCCTCCCGCCTCGTTTTCGGCAAAGGTTCCCGGATCTGCGATCATTTCCAGAACCTCTCTTGAACGTCCAATCATCGTAAACTCTAAATCTTCCATCAGTTCTAGGCTCCTTTTACCACGCCGTTTACAAAGGCCTGCGTTTGACGGTACTTAGAAAATCGCAGAGTTCCATATCCGGCAGTCTGTCCGGTTTCTGATTGCCGTACATGGCCCACAGCTCTTTTGCGTCGTTTGCGCCGCTCGTGGCGACGCTGTTTACAAAATCAATCTGCTTTTGTACCAGTTCATGGGAACCGACCCTGCGCAGCGATTCTATCTCTTGGATCGGCAGCCTCGACACGGCGCCGATTTTTTCTCTGAAAGCGCTGACTTTGTCTTCTACTAGATAGTTGCAGTCCCGCGTTATATATTTGTGTTTTCCGCCCGTAGTGCGGTAAACCAAAGATTTATCGGTGGCGTCGAACTCCTCTTTACCGACCTCCTGCTCGATGACCTCGGGGCCTGTCAGCCCCAGGCGTCCGATCTCACTCATTATCACCACGTCTGTCGCCGCGGCGACGAAGCCCATACCGCCAAAGCAGCCGATCTTGCTGCCGATGATGGCGATCACCGGTACCTTCCCGCGCAGATCCTGGATGGCGTCCATAATTTCCGCGTGGGCGAGCAGTCCGGCGTTTGCCTCATGCAGCCTTACGCCGCCTGTTTCAAAAGAGATGACGGCCAGAGGGCGTCTTTCCTCAAGCTCGGCCTTGTCGATCATATCGTATGTTTCCAACGCAAGACGCAAAGACATGACCAGCTTCGCCCCGTTGACCTCGCCGATCGCCCCGCCGATGAACCTGCCCTCCATTGAATTGATAAACAGCGGGTGCTTCTCAAACAGGCCGATGCCGGAGACGAGCCCGTCGTCAAACTCAATGGCCGTGCCCAGGACGGGAAGGTGGGGGCTGTAAAAGCGGTCACGTGGCCCTAAAAGCTCTGTGAAAGTGCCTTTATCGGCGAGCCCAAAGGCGCGGTCTCTGGCCGAAACCTCGGAAAAATTGCCGTCGCTGATGGCGTTCCAGTTTTTCATTTCAGCTCTCCTTTACAAAGCCTGTCTCCATGAGGCTTTGGCGCAGGCGCATATATACGACTATCGGCGTGGCGTTGTCGTCGTTTATCTCTATCGACAGGTCTCCGAGGCTGAATTCCCGGATAAACTTTTCAAGAACCATCTTCCACACCGCCTCAAACCCTTTCACCGGCGTAACGACCTTTGCCTGTACGGCGCCGCAGAGGTCCCTGCGTTCCATCATTACCTCAAGGTCGCCGGAGCCCGTGACGCCGTAGTGAGCCCACTCTACAGGGATGCTTTGGGGATCTTCCGTTCTAAATTCAAAATTCAATATTTGCAGCGCCATTGCTGTAACCTCCAGTTACCAAGTTCTAAACCGTCCGGGCGGACAATATAACCCCTGAGACCATTTGACGAGATCGCGAACGTTCTTCGCGGCGAGCATAGAACGGCCCGCCTTTGTTATATCGATATTCAGGTCCTCGGGAGTCTTGATGACGCCGGCCTCTCTAAGCCGCCGCGTCTCCCGGGGATCGGCCGTCATGCCGAGTTCCGTGAAGCCGGCCACGCCTCTGACTGCCGCCATCCGCTCTTCCATATCACGGCATTTGTGAAGGTAGGCGATACCCTCCTCCGTAACGATATGGGTGAGATCGTCGCCGTATATCATCACGGGCTCGAGTGGCAGCCCCGCCCTCTTCGCAAGCTCGACCGCGTCAAGCTCGCGGACGAAACCGGGAGCCAACTTCTCTCTGAACGTTTCCGCCAACTGCACGACGAGCTTTTTGCCGCGGTGCAGGCCGCCGATACGCCCGCCCATAGCGGAAGCCTCCGCGCCGCACTTCAGCCAGGCCTCGCTGGCGTGCCTTCTCCCGTTGGGGTCGCATCCCATATTGGGCGCGCCGCCAAATCCGGACACCCTCGCCGCCGTTGCGGTGCTGCTGTTGCCCCATTGGTCGATCTGCAACGTCCCGCCGACGAACATGTCGGCTGCGTAATGTCCCGCAACCTGGGAAAAGGCTCTGTTTGAGCGCATCGAACCGTCTGGGCCGTTAAAAAATATGTCCGGCCGGGCGGCGACGTAATCTTCCATTCCAAGTTCGCCGCCAAAACAGTATACGGACTCCACCCAGCCGGACTCGATCGCCGGAATCAGCGTTGGGTGGGGATTCAACACGAAATGGGTACATATCTTGCCCTTCAGCCCGAGCTCTTCGCCGTAAGTAGGCAGCAGCAGTTCGATCGCCGCCGTGTCGAAGCCGATTCCATGGTTGAGGCTCTTCACGGAATATTCTCCGTAAATGCCCTTGATCGCCATCATGCCCTTCAAAACTTGGGCGTCGGTTATCAGCGCCGGATCGCGTGTAAAGAGCGGCTCAATGTAAAACGGCTTCGGAGACTGGATGATAAAATCCACCCAATCCGCGGGAATGTCGACCCGCGGCAGTTTATCTACGACTTCGTTTACCTGCGCGACGACGATGCCCTGTTTGAATTTCGTAGCCTCGACGATGACGGGCGTATCCTCGGTGCTGAAACCGGTGTAAAGATTGCCGTCCCTGTCTGCTTGGATCGCGGCAACCAGCGCGACTTTGGGCGTCAGATCCACAAAATAGCGGCCATAGAGCTCAAGGTAGGTGTGGATTGCGCCGATCTCGAGTTTTCCATCGTTGATCAGCGCGGCGATCTTTCCCGCCTGCGGTCCGGAAAATGAAAAATCAAGCCTCCGCGCGATGCCGCGCTCAAAAACTTCTATATGTTCAGGCAAAGAAATTACGGACTGCACCATGTGCAGGTCATGGACCGCCGCGGAGTCCACATCGCAGAGAGACCTAGCCAAAAAGTCAGCTTGCTTTTGGTTGTTCCCCTCAAGGTTGACGATATCGCCGGGCCGGATCAACGCTTGAAGCAGACGAACGGTATCCTCGTGCCGGACGAGTTTTCCCTCCGTTACAAATTTTGCCGCCGCTTCAAGCCGCTCCGCAGTGTCTTTTCTTAGCTTGTTCCAATCGCGCTGCCCAATTGATTCAGTTATATTCATCGGCTGTTTTATTCTCCTAAAAAATTATATTTCACGGCTGCTTACCTCTCCGTAATTAAACTTCTCAACTCGTCCGGAAAGATCTCTAACGATCAGGCTTCCGTCTTCGTCAATGCCGATAGCCTTCCCCCTGAAAATTTCCTCGTCACCGTCCTTTATACATACCGCGCCGCCGGCGGTGCGGCAGTTCTCCCGGTACCGCGCGATCAGCGGCGGCGCGCCGTTTTTTTGCAGGCTGTAAAAGAGCCCGTCAAAAATTTTTAACATTTCATAGGCCAGCGCTCTGATGGCGAAGGTCTTTCCCGTTTCGATGAACAGCGACGTCGCTGAATTCCTGAGAGGCGCGGAAAAATCGCTGTGCCTTTGATTCACGTTAACGCCCGCTCCCACGACCATATAATCCAGTTTTTCCAAGCCCCAAACCGCCTCAGAGATAACGCCGCATATCTTTTTCCCGTTCAGGATAATGTCGTTGGGCCATTTGATCTGGAAGTCCAAATCGGCGTACTGGCGAAGAGCGTCCAGAGCGGCGAGGGCGGCTGCTATGCCGACAAGCGGCACGGAAGCGTCTTCCGGCTCGCGGTGCAGCGTAAACGACATGCAGAGCCCGCCGGCGGAAGCCGATTCCCATCTTCGTCCCAAGCGCCCCCTGCCGGCAGACTGCGAAGACGATACTACGGCGGCGCGGAATCCTTTTTTCGCCAGATTCTTCGCGACAATGTTGGTTGAGCTTACTCTGTCAAAGAAAAGAATATCGCGTGAACAAAAACGGTCTGAGAAACTCTCCCAACATACAGGAGCCTTTTCATTCAAGGCGATCATCAGCGCACAAGCCCTATCGTCGATACATATATTCCTGTAGCAATCGCCGAAACGATTACGCCGGCGATGTTCGCGCCCATTGCGATCGGCAGGATGACCGCAAAGGGGTTTTCTTCCTCGGCGGCGTGCTGGGCTATTTTCGCCGTCGTCGGTACGCACGAGACCCCGGCAATGCCGATCAGGGGGTTGAAGTTTTTCTTCTTGACCAGGTACATTATCCAGCCTCCGGCGATGCCGCCCACGCCGGAAAAGAACAGCGCCGCCACCCCTATCGCCAAAAGGATGAGGACCTTAGGGTCCAGCAGCACGGACGCTTCGCAGAGCGTTCCCAGCATCAGCCCCAACAGAAGCGTGGAAAGGTAAAGGACGGTATTTTCCAGCAGTTCTTGGTACGGTTCGATCGCCGCCTCCTTAATAATGAGGCCTAAGAAGAACGACATTATCAGCGGCGAGGCTACAGGCAGCAGCAGGCAAAGCAGGGCGCAGACGACGACGCAGAAGACAAAGACAGTTTTGCGGGGAACTTCTGGGAGGTCGCAAACATAGTCGATACCGCGGTATTTTGCCGGCACCAGTTTTTTTATCAGGTAAGGATAGGCCGCGTAGGTCAGGCTCAGGTAGAGATAGGCGATGATGGAGATTGGCACGAATAACTTTGGCGCCATCATCAACGACCCAAAGAGCACCATCGGGCCGTCCGCTCCGCCGATGATCGCCACGGAGGCCGCCTCTTGCGGCGTCAGCCCAAGATAAACGCCGATGACCAGAGCGATAAAAGTTCCCGCCTCGGCACAGAGAGCGATGAAGATGCTCGTAAACGGATTCATGATGATGAAGCTGATTTCGCTCATCGCGCCGATCCCCATGAACACCAAACAGGCGATAAGGCTGTTGCTGAACATAAAATTATAGATCGGCTGAAGAAAATTTACCTGCATGATATTTATCAACGTCGCGGGGTCGTCGACGAGCGGCGCGACGAAAAGCGTGCCCAGCGTGCCATCGGCGAAGAAAAGAACGCCGGCGTTTACGCACATCATGCCGACACCCATGGGGACCATTATCAGCGGCTCCAGCTTCCTCTTAAAACCGCAATAGGCGAATATGAAACCGAGGACTATCAGACCGGCCCTCGCCGCCGCTACCTTTGGGTCCTGTACGGCGAAGCTCACGATTCCGGGAAATAGACTCATAAACATCTCACTGATCGACATTGCTATTCTCCTTCTGTTTCATTCTTTGAAAATATCATCAAAAGCTTGTTTATAAAGACGACCATCGTGATTACCGCCAGGGAGATCAGGGCGGTTAAAAAGTAGGCAAAGGCCGCGTATGTGACGATGTTCATAAAACCAAGTCCCTTCGTGTAAAAACAGAATAAATATAAAACTGCGGGCGACGCCGCCGCCATCGGCGGCGGCGCCCGGCCATAGTTTTAGATGTAGAGCAGCAGCATGCCGGTAAAAATGACCCAGAGCCATACCGGCGCGGCTAACATCATTGACCTGATGGGGTTGACCTCCGCGTCCAGTACGCCGCCGACAAGACCGGCCGTAAAGAAAGTTACCGTATCCGCCGGAGGCATCCCCTGCCCGGCCGCGGCAAACTGCGCTCCGGCCGCGGCGGCCTTTCCGGGGGCGATTCCGGCCTGAAGCAGGGCGGGGCCAAAGAAAGAGAATATCGCATTATTGGGGGTCGACTGGGTGCCGCAGAGCATGCCCATGATGACCATTGCCGCCATGCCGCCAAATTTAAGCACGTTCAAATCCAAGCCCATCGCGAATTGCTTTACCACTTCGATCTGGCCGCCAAAAGTAAACGAGCCGACCATGAAAGCGGAGAAGAAGAGTATTATCACCATCGTTACCGAATTTTTAACACCCTTTACGACACACTCCGCTCCCGACTTATGTACCTGCGGGAATATATACGCTACGAACGTGGACAGGACCAATATCAGGTTAGTTACGTTGGTGAAGCCCTTGATAAAGAATATTTTGCCGATCGCTTTCATAAAGGGTTCGCCGTTTATAGATATCTGATTCAGCACAAGAGGAACGATATCGACGATCTTGAACGACCTTAGAAGGATTATCACCAGGAGAAATGCAAAAGGCACCAAAGTATACCATTTACTTGCCAAAATATCCGAAACCTTCTTCGGAGGCAGAATATTGCCGTTTTCGTCATAATCGACAATTTTGGCGTCTTTCTTCACAAAACAATGTGAGACGTATATACATTCAACGATGAATGCGCTGAAAATCGTAAAATACGCATATTGGTTGGCCAGATCGACGTCAGTGTGAATAAGCGACGAAGAGAGAAAGATCGCCTGGCTGACCGGCGGCATAAGGGAACCGATGGAACCTCCCATAACCAGCGTGGCGCATATTTGCGTGGGGTCGAGGCCCAATTGCACCATCGACGGTATCATGAGAACGCCGACGATCGCTATAGAGGGAGTGCCGCCCCCAAGCAGCGATCCGGCTACGACCAGGGTCAGCAAGATGCAGCAGATAAGTATCCTCGGCCTTTCTCCAAACTTGGCCTTGAAGCAGCAGAAGACGGCGTCCATCGTGCCCAGCTTGATCTGCGTCTGCGCGTAGATACTGCCGAATACCGTGAGGAATAAAACCCACGCGATCGTATTTACGCCGTACAGCCACGCTTCTATCCATTTTAAGGGGCTGTAAACGCCGCCCATGATCATGGCGCAGACCGCCGCCACTCCAAGCGATGCCGAAATGTTGCCGCCGACAAACGGGATCTTTTTACAGAGTAAGAGAAATACTAATAAACAAATTGGCACAATAACGGTAATCATACGGAACAATCCTCCTTCAATAAACCTTTGCGTATTTAATATAAGACGAGGGGGAAAACCGAGGACTGAGCAGATTGCCAGTCCTCGCCGAAAGTCGTTTATTTTATATTGTAGAGCTCTTTCCCGTTCTCAAAGAGAAGCTGGCACGCCGTTTTCTCAGCCTGTTTCGCAGACATAAGGCCCATCCTTACATCGCTTTCGAGGACGTCGCCCAGACACGCTTTGGCGACCTTTGCCGAGGCCCAGGCCACTTCCGGGATTCCGTGCTGTCCGGTGCCAAAGAGTATTTTCTTATGCGGACAGACGCCAAGCAGATCTTCGATATTCGTGCGGAAAGCGTATGCGTTCCAAGGCAGAACCCAGCTTGTATCTACATAAATATTAGGGAAGGCATAGGCCATCATTCCGGCGTGACGGGTATAGGGGAACCCCTGATGCAGGAACACGACTTTCGCTTTTGTCAGCGCCAGGTCAGAGGTATAAAAAGGAACGAAGAGGAATGGATCGAGATGAGGGACATAGGCGGCGCTGGCGCGGTTGAATCCCGTAGTGCCGGCGTGGATGTGGACCGTCACCTTAAGTTCGGCGGCTAAGAGCAGCACGTGGCGGTACATTGCAAAAAAGACGTCTTCTACGGCAGTCTTGTCTTCTCCCTTTTGCGCGGAGGCAAGTTTCTTTTCCGCTTCGCCGTCAGAGATTACGCGGACCTCCATCGTGTAATTCTCCGCGACGTGTCCTTTCAGAGCGCTAAAGCCGTCCGCTATAGCTCCGCGGATTCTTTTCTCCATTTCTTCCATCAAGGATTTGAAGGAGCTGGCGTGGGGAAGCAGTTCAAAATAATCGTCTTCAAAGTTGTATAACCTGTAAACGGGGCACGGGAAGACCTGGTCTTTCGTGTCGCCCCAGGGGTCGTGGCTGTCCAGGACGGTCCCTAATATTCCCTCTTCCGCATAGAGGCTTTTTGTGTACTCCTTCAGCTTTGCCGGATCTCCGGCCAGAAGGGAGTTTCTCGCTTCCACTACGGCGGCGGGCGTTTCTTTGCATTGGAACCGTTCCGCAAGGTAATGGGTGATCAGTTTTACGATTCCCAGATTTTCAATATTACTGATCTGCCATTCCGAGGCGTGCCCGATGGTATAGTCAGACTCAACTCCTTTTACCCACGGCTCCATGTCCTGGTATCCGTGGACGAAACGCATGATGTAGCTTTTTTTAGTCAGAGTCGTCAGCATTGGGTCGAGAAGATGTGTGTGGTTGTCAAAAAATGGCATACTTTTAAAATCCATTACTTTTTCTCCTTATCTTCTTATATTTTCAACCACAACCTGCAGTTTGCGGTTGAATCATGCTTTACCTTTCGCATCATAGATTGATGTAATGCATAATTTAGTGTTGTTTGATCATCTTGTCCAATATATAATAAGCTTGTCTTAAATAACTTATATCTATATAAGGGGAGGCATTGCAGATGGAGCTATTTCAATTACGCTACTTTCTAGTCGTGTCAAAATATGAAAATTTCTCAAAAGCGGCGGAAGAACTTTTTATTTCCCAGCCTTCGGTGAGCAAAGCCATCAACCTGCTGGAAGCCGAATTAAGGGTAAATCTTTTTGAGAGAAACGGCAAGCGCATCAAGCTGAGCAACGCGGGAAAAGCCTTGCAGGAGCGGCTGAAGAGCGTTATGGCCACGCTCGACAATCTGCCGAACGAACTGCGTATCGCCGCCGGGGCGAGCCAGTCGACGATAGTTTTCAACGTTCTCGCCGCCACCTCGCTCCTTCCCGATATGCTCTCTAAATTCAAGAGGGAATACCCTTTGATAAATTTCCAATTGATCCAAAAAGACAGGATGGCAAAATGCGACCTCTGCATCTCCTCCACACTGCCGAATGTTTTGCTGAATAACGGCACGCTTGTCCTGAGCGAAGAATTGAAGCTGGCGGTACCGATGACCTCTCAATTCGCGCTTGCTGACGCGATCGATCTGGCCGATTTAAAAAACGAAAGCTTTGTCATGCTTAACAAAAATCATATACTTCGGGATATTACCTTACATTTTTTCAAACTTTGCGGTTACTCGCCGAATGTCGCCTTTGAAAGCGACAGCCCCTATACGATCAGGGAGCTGGTTGGCGCCGGATTGGGGATATCGATGTGGCCGGAGGTCTCCTGGGGGAAGATCAACTCGGACCGGGCAAAGCTCCTGAGCATAAAAAATCCGATTTGCAGACGCAACATATTTATCACCTGGCCCGAGGGCGGCATTATAAATCAGGAAGCGCAGATATTTCTCGAATTTATCAAAACTTATTTTAAACGATTAATCCAACATTGAGCTATATGCTAATATAAGTTTTATCTATATATAGAAATTTTCTCGTTATTCGGGTGGATTGTGCAAGTCCTGCCTCACGGTTGATTTGCTACTCTGAAACTAAAATATAGACTGGCTCGCCTGAAAGCCCCGCGGCCTTTGCCGCGGCGGCGGTGAAGGGGGTGGGGCATGGCCTTTCGTGGGGAAAGGTGAAGAGATGCTCTTTTGCCCCGTCATTCCTGACGGCGGTCTCGCGGGCGGCGAGGAGTCGCGCCGCTCTTTTTTCGTCCGCTTCATTTGCGTAAGAGATACCGCGGCCCGGGGCCAAGGTCAAGCCAAACTCCGCGCTCTGCGGGCTGCGCGAGTTCCAGCCGGAGGCGGCTCGCGAGCTGACGGCGAAGCCGCCGCCCGCTGCCGCGATCGTCACCGAGACGGTATTGTTGCCGGGCATCTTCATGTGGTCCGTGACGAACTCCGCGCGGCCCAGCTCTTTCACGAGCCGCGCAAGCGCCGCGTTTTCCGCGAGGGCCTCGGCCGCGGTGAGGGAAGCGCTCACCGCGAGCGCCTCGCACTGGGCCTTTTCATGCTCCACGTAGGCGCGCTTCGTCGCCACGCGCCACCCGAAGAAGAAAAAGGAGGCGAGCACCGCGGCGAAGAAGAGGTATTTGGCAGTCTGTTCCAGGATACTCGAAATTTTCACGCTCATGGAGTCTATTATATCAGCATTGACCGAAACTTTATGCTAGAATACGGGCGGTGATCATTATGGAAAATTTAAATAATAAATCGGCGGCGGCAAACGTATCCGCGCGGCCGGAGAGCTCAGAGGGCGGTTCTGCGAATTGCGCGCCGGGCTCGCCCGACATAGAAAATGCAAAAGCCGGCCAGAGCGAACAGAAGGCCGCCCACGACGGCGGTTCCATCAGAATCGACATCGAAAAGCCCGACAGCGGCAACATCGTGCGCGACGAAGTCTGGCTCATGTGTACGGTCGTCAAATGGTGTTTCATCGCGATCGTGACGGGGATTGCCGTCGGCCTTGTCGCGGGCGGCTTCCTGCTGGCGCTGCGCTGCGCGATGGGATTCTCCGCCTCTCTTGGCGCGCTGCATTACCTGCTGCTGTTTCCCGGCCTCCTGCTCAGTTATTACCTGGTGCGGATGCTCGCGCCGCAGTCCGCGGGGCACGGCACGGAGGCGGTGATCGACGCGATACACAACCGCCGCCGCACGCTCATCGACGTCAAGGCCGTCCCGGTGAAGATCGTAGCCACCATCGCGACGATCTCCTCCGGCGGCTCCGTCGGCATCGAGGGGCCCTGCGCGCAGATCGGCTCCGGCGTCTCCTACCTCCTGGGGCGGTTATTCAACCTTGACGAATCCGACATGAAGAAGATAATAATCTGCGGCATCGCGGCGGGTTTCTGCGCCGTCTTCGGCACGCCGGTGGCGGGCGCGATATTTGCCGTCGAGGTGCTCTTTGTGGGGCAAATATTCTATGACGTGCTTCTTCCGGCGCTCATCAGCGGCATCGTCGGCTATTTTACCGCCGCGGCCATCGGCGCGGGACATCTGCCCTCCTACCTGGTGGAGATTCCGCCGGTCGGCCCGGGGGCGCTCGCCATGGTCCTCATCGCGGGAGTATTTTTCGGCCTGGTCGCGATCATAAATATCGAAGGCATCCATTTTGTCAATAAATTATTCGTCTACTACCGGATAACGGGTTGGAAGCGTCCCGTCGGCGGCGCCGTGCTGCTCCTTGCCACGGGCGTTCTCTTCGGCGGCGACTTTCTCGGTCTGGGAAGCGATGTGATACAGTCGATGGTCATGGGGGAGCGGAACCTTCCGCTGGGATTCATCATAAAAATCGCCGCGATGGGCATCACTCTTTCGGCGGGCGGCTGCGGCGGCGAGATAACGCCGACGCTTTTCGTGGGAGCCTCCTCCGGCTTGCTTTTTGCGGCAATATTCGGCCTCGATCCCTCCTTCTGCGCCGCGCTCGGCGTCAGCGCCGTGCTCGCCGCCTCGACGAACACGCCGATATCCGGCACGATCCTCGCGATGGAACTCTTCGGCGCGCATATTGCGGCCTTTGCCGGCGCCGCCTGTGCGGCGTCATACCTTGTCGTCGGCCACCGGAGCCTCTATCCTACACAGGTGCTGCTTTCTCCGAAGTCGCGCACCTTCGTCATCAAAAAAACGGAGGGCGGCGAGCAGCTGGTGCGCCGCTTCGACAGCATTTCGCTGCACCGCATCGTGCGTTTCTATCTGGAGCGGATCAAAGCGAAGCTTATAGAGAGGAGATAGATGATGAACGGCGATTCAACGCGCAAAATGATAAACAGGATACTGACGGCGGTTGCCGTCGTGATGATGATGGTCTGGGCCTGGAAATTTTTCGGCCCCGGCAGCGCGCATACCCGCCAAAGCGGCATGGCGGCGCTTCGCGGAGCGGGAATGGACTTCGGCACCCTCTTCTGGATATCGATCGCCGTGGTCTGCGGCGGCTATCTCCTCTGGCGTTTTCTGGGCTGGCTCTTCTGGCATAAATATTTCAAAGGAGAAGAGCCGCCGGAGGACGACGAGTAAAGGCGCGGAGGCCGCAGCCCCGGTCATACGCGCCGCAGACGGACGCTTCCGGCGAAAGCCGCGGGTCGCCTCACGAGGCCAGTTCGTGATATTCGGCGACGTCGATCGCCTTTTCCTCCGCGATTATCTTAATATGGTCGAGCTCGCCGCAGGGATAGCTGCAGGCAAGTCCGCAGCTTGCCGAGAGCTGGCGCGGCACGGGGACGATCTTTACGCTGAGCCCCTCCGCGCGGCAGGCCTTTTCAAAGAAAAGGGCCATGTGGGTCGTATCAAATGTTGCCAGGCATTCCATAATATTTATTTCCTCCCCAGATTTTATCCGGCTGATATTCCTCTATATTTCTACCATATTTCATTATATAGATAAATAACATAACCGTCTCTCTTGTGCAACCTCACAAAACGGATTATTTTTTCCGGAAAATGTGCAGATTTACGCGCGCGGCGCGGGCCCGATAGTTATTGAGCGCCCGGTACGTCTGATGCCCCTAAGCGATTGATGAACAAATTAAGTTCGATTACGAAAATCAAAGATTTTCTATCTCACTTATCACACAAAACGCAAAACCGCGCTTTGGTTCTCCGCTTCTAAACGCCGATTTCCTCCGGGTGGGGAAAAGGTAAATTGGGGTTTGGCGTTCAATCGCAAAAAATAACCTGCCGCTATTCAACGATTTTGGTTTGCGCCTTTATAACCTCTCTCGCGAGGCTGCCAGGGAGCCAAATCAGCGTTTTTCTGATTTGTGCGATAAGTGAGGCAGAAAATCTTTGATTTTCGTCGCCGAACTTAGTTTTTTCATCAATCGGCTGGTAGTTACATCAGTGGTGGGCCGGCGACGGGTTTTCGCCGGGTCGGAGGGAGTGTAGGCTTTGATCTTATTACGAGAAGATAAAAACATCAAACCAAGGTCACGACTCCCTCAGGCCCTGCGGGCCAGCTCCCTCAGCGAGGGAGCCAAAAACCTTCGCCAACCCCCAATTTGTCCTTTAGCCTGCCGAAGGCCAATCGGCATGAACGTTTTGCGCGAGGGGCTCGCCCGATGCGTTGTTCGTTTTTTAAAGTGAACGCCGCCGCGCGGTATTTAATAGAATATGCGTGGACTTTATGGGGGAAACAATGTAAAATACTCTGGTCAGGCAGTCAGAGGTTATGAAAAAATACCCCTGCGAACAAGAGGAGGAAATTCAATGGTTTCAAGAAAGACAGTTTCAGTATCGATTTTGGCTGTGGCGGCCGCCCTCTTTATGGCGGGCACGGCTTTTGCGGCCGATGTGATCGGTACAATAAGCACACAGAAGATCATGTTCCAGCATCCCAAGTTTGAGCAGGTCCAGAAGCAGCTTAAGGGGATCACCGAGAGCAAGCAGAAGGAAGCCCAGGCGGCGATAGACAAGGAATCAGACGATAAGAAGAAGGCTCAGATCTATCAGTCGAAGCGCCAGGAGCTTGCCAAGGAAGAGCAGAAGCTCATGGAGCCGCTCTTCAAGGAGATCAACCTCGCTATCAGGACCGTGGCGAACCAGAAGAAGCTCACCGTCGTCGTCGATAAAGAGGCGGTCTTCTACGGCGGCATCGATATCACGGACGCGGTGGTCGCGGAGCTCAAGAAGAAGTAAGCGGACAAATTGTCACTGCGCGGCGGTCTCAGCGATGAGGCTGCCGTTTTTTTATGGGGAGATGCTATACTAAGAGGCAGCAAAAATATTTCCGGAGGTGTTTTTTATGGCGGAGAATTTAAATATAGGTGTCGTGCAGGTAGATATCCCCGAGGACGCGAACGTCATCGTCGGCCAGAGCCATTTTATAAAGACGGTGGAAGATCTTTATGAGGCGATGGTTACCGCCGCCCCCTGTCTGGAGTTTGGCATCGCCTTCTGCGAGGCGTCCGGCGACTGTCTCATCCGTCACGACGGCAACAATGCCGAGATGGAGCAGGCGGCGGTGGAAAACGCGAAGAAGATAAACGCGGGGCATGTATTCGTCATCACGATGCGCAAGGGTTATCCCATCAACGTGCTGAACAGGATAAAGGATACGCAGGAGGTCTGCCGTATCTTCGCCGCGACGGCGAACCCGCTGCAGCTGCTGGTCGCCGAAAGCGATCAGGGGCGCGGCGTGATGGGCGTGATCGACGGCTTTCCGACGAAGGGCGTCGAGGACGGCGAGGGGCAGGCCTGGCGCAAAATGCTGCTCAGAGATATTATCGGCTATAAGCGCTAGAAGCGCGATTGCGCGGCCCGGCAGCCGCGCATAAAGGTCGGGCCGGCTCCGCCGTCGTCAGCGCAAGCCGGCTCGGTCTTTCTTGGATATTTACAGTTTCCCGCCGAGCTCCTTCGCGGCGTTCAGCCAAGTAGCGCCTTTTTCCGCCATCTCGCCGCGCGTGTATATCCCGTGGGCGCAGACTTCGCCGATGTTTTCCCAGCCGAGGTAGCCGACCGTCAGGCGGTATGTTGCCTTCAGGCCGTCGAATACCTCCGCCTCGTCGTCTCCCGCCGTCGCGATCAGCACGGCCTTCTTGTCATTCAGCGTTCGCGGGGCGTCTTTGGCGCCGAATGGCAGCAGCCGGTCGAAGACCGGCTTGATCTGCGCCGACCAGGAGAAGTAATAGAGCGGCGAGACGAAGGCGATCACGTCGGCTGCCTCGAGGTCTTCGTAGACTTTATCCATCTCGTCGCGCTGGATGCAGGGGCTTCCCGCGCTCCAGCAGCGGCGGCAGTCCAGGCACCCTTTGAGCGTCATTCCGGCCAGGCGGACCTTCCTCACCTCATAACCCTTTTCCGCCGCGCCGGCGGCAAGGGCGTCGGCCAGCGTCTCGGAGTTGCCGTCTTTTCTCGGGCTCCCCAGCAGCATCGTCAGTACTTTTTTCTCTCCCATTGTCGATTCCTCCCAAAAATTATTTATCCTTTGTCTCTTTTGCTAAAAGTCTATATAATTTGAGGGGTAAATACAAGAGCGCAATATTTTTTCAGTAACTATATAAAAGGTGAGTGCCAATGGATGTAAGCAGGAATTGTATCGAACCGGGGGAGGCTCTCAAGGACACGCATTTCGGCTATACCCTCTCTCTTATCGGCGGAAAGCATAAGATGATAATCATTTACCTGATCGCGCAGAACGATAACAACATCCGTTTCAACGAGCTGCACCGGCAGATGGGCGGCGTCTCTTACCGGGCGCTGAGTCTGGCGCTGAAAGAGCTCTCCGCCTCCGGCATCGTCGCGCGGCGCGAGTATCCGCAGGTGCCGCCCAAGGTGGAGTATTCGCTCACCGAGAAGGGGCTTTCGCTGCTTCCGATCATGGACGCCCTCTGCCGCTGGGGCAGAGACCACGGCGAGTAAATTTTCTAAAGGCGAGTTTTGCCCCTGCCGCTAAGCGTGCCCGCCGCCACGCAGAGGGCCGAGACGGCGAGCCCCGCAAACAGGGGGTCCTGCGGCATCCCCGACATCGCCCACAAGAGCATTCCCGCGAGGCCGCCCACGCTGGAGGCGAGCGCCCACGACGGCGAGAGCCGCCCGGGCCCGAGCACCGCGAGCACGAAGGGGAAGAAGGTGCCCGCGCCGCGCAGCCCCATGCTCATGAAGCTCCATTCAAGGATCATCGAGCCGGAGCCGCCGATGCCGGAGAGCGCGGCGACCAGAATCATCACGGCCACGAGCGCCTGCTGGATCGCGCCGTCGCGGGAGGCATACCGCGCGGCGATTTTTTTCGGAATAAAATTTTTCGTAATGTTCGTGGCGATGCCGAGAATGAGCCCCGCCGCGCAGCCGACGACGGTGATGAGGACGCCGCCCCAGATCAGGCCGCCGAAGAGCGGCGGGAAGGAGTCCATGATGAACCACGAGAGCGCTTTGTCGGGAGCGATCTCCACGCCCCGCGCGCGCACGGAGAGCCCGATCCAGGTTCCCAAAAGGCCCATCGGCGGCATCAGCGCCGCGGAGGCGAAGGCGCCGGCGCGGGCCGCCGCCGCGTCTTTGGCCGCCGCGAGCGATTGTATGTAGATTTGCGTCGTAAAGACGCCGACGATCATGGAGGCGAGGTATCCGAGTTCGGGGACGAAGCCGCGGCCGAAGATATTGAACCACGGGCGAAAGCCGAGGGCCTTTGCCGTGGCGGCGAAGCCGTCGCTGTGATAGTAAGCGGCCCCCACGCAGAGCACGAGCACGATATAGAGGATGAATATTTTGGCCGTGCCGAGCGTGGAGAAGCTCTTCATTCCGCCCGCGGCGATAAATCCCCAGATCGAGAGCGCGGCGATGAGGGCGGCCGCCCACGCGGGAAGGGGAAGCACGCCGCGTATCAGCGCGATGCAGGAGAGGAACTGGGCGCAGATGGATATGAAGGTGCCGATTGAGGAAGAGACGGTGGCGGTGTAGGCGATCGCCGCGCCGCGGCCGCCGTAGCTTTTTTCCAGATAATCGGCGATCGTCGTGACTTCCGAGCGGCGCAGCGGCGCCGCGAAGCGCAGCCCGAGGAGCAGGCAGCCGATGCCGCCGCCGAGGGTGAACCACCAGGCCGTCAAGCCGTAGCTGTAGGCCATCTGGACGGTCCCCACCGTGGAGGCCCCGCCGACCAGCGCTCCGAGCAGGATGCCCGTCACGCCCGCCGCTTTGGCCCGCCGCCCTCCCAGACTGTAATCTTTTTTGCCGCCGCTACCGACGGCGATGCCGGTCCCGACGAAGGCCGCTAACAGTACGAAGGCCGCAAGATAGAACAAGAACATAAAAAATCACTTCCCGTTAGGTTTCGCCCATATATTACAACATTTATTGTAAATAGTGACGGCTCTGCGCACTTGTTTTTCTCCCCTCTCTTTGTTATTCTTTACACAATGAGTTTGTCGTACCTCAATAGCATACAAATAAAGTTTTCAGGGGGCAGAGAAAATGACTTTGCAAGAGCTGGCATCATTTCTTGATGCTAACAATATCTCAACATCGGACGATCTCAACAGTATTGTGGTGAATAACGCCTACGCCTGTGATCTTATGAGCGACGTGCTTGCCTTCTGCACGCCGGGCTCGCTTCTTCTGACGGGACTGACGAATGTGCAGATAGTCCGCACCGCGCAGATGCTCGATATCCCCGCCATCGTATTTGTCCGCGGCAAGGTCCCGCTCGAAGAAACCGTTCAGCTGGCGAAAGACAACGGGATCCCTATCCTTCTCACAAAATACAGTATGTTTGAAGCCTGTGGTATTCTTTTCGCAAAGGGTATGAAACCGAGCATACAGATTCAGGAGATGTAAGGCATGGGAGCCCCTGTCTGTCTTGAATACAGAATTGAGGGGAATGATTTTATGGTCGCCGGCGCGGCCTCCAACAATATAAAAAACACCCTCAAGATGTTAGGAATAGATTCCGGCGTCTGCCGGCGGGTCGCGATCATCACCTATGAGGCGGAGATCAACCTCGTGATACACGCGGGCGGCGGCATGCTTCAGGCGCTGATCTCCGAGGATCGTGTGGATCTGGTGGTAAAGGACGAGGGCCCCGGCATCGCGGATATCCAAAAGGCGATGACCGAAGGCTACAGCACCGCGACGGAGCAGGCCCGCGAAATGGGCTTTGGCGCGGGCATGGGCCTGCCGAACATAAAACGCAACTGCGACCTCTTCGGCATCGAGTCGGAGGTTGGCAAGGGAACCACGCTCAACTGCACGGTGTTTTTCAATAAAAATTAAAGCAAAGGGGTGAGTGCCAATGCTCCACAGCGTCAAGATTTCCAGAGAGGCATGCCAGGGATGCGTGAACTGCATCAGGGTCTGCCCCGCCGAGGCTATCAGGATCGTTGATGGGGAAATCAGCATCATCAGCGAGCTCTGTATCGACTGCGGCGAATGTCTGCGCTCCTGCCACCGGCAGGCGCTCGGTATCGAAGAGGACGATTGGAACCGTATAAAGGAATCCTCCCGAGTCTCTCTGGTGCCCGACCCGGTATTTTTTTCTCAGTTCAGCCATTATATGAATCCCTCCCAGCTTGAAGAGGTGCTTAATTCTCTTGATTTCAACGTCCTTATCGACGAGGTGGAAGAGGCCTTCGACTTGTGCGCCTACGCGAGCGCCCAGATGATCGCGCGGACGCCCGCCTCCTCGCTCCCCCTCATATCATGCTACTGCCCTTCCGTGCTGAGGCTGATACAGTCGCGTTTCCCCGAGCTTCTTTCGCGGGTCGTCCATGTCTGCTCTCCGCTTGAACTGGGAGCGGACCTCTGGCGGATGAGGACGAACAGCAGCGTTCCCGTAACGCTGCTCGCGCCCTGCTCGTCAAAGATCACGATGATCAGAGAGCCGCAGGGACGGGAACGCTCGCCGATCAACCACGCGGTCACGGTGCGCCGGGTGGCGCGCAGCATCATGGCGAGCAACGTCTCCTCCGCCGCCGGACAGACCCTGAAAGAACGCAACAACCGCTGGGTCCAGTGGGCCCGGCGCGGCGGCGAGGCCCGTCACCTCCAGTCTTTCTCCGAAAGAAAATTGACGACGCTTGCCGTCTCCGGCATGAGGAACACGATCGACGTCCTGCAGGAGCTTGAGCTTGGCAGGCTGCGCTCGGTGGACTTCATCGAATGCCGCGTCTGCGACACCGGCTGCGTCGGCGGCATCGGTACGGCCGACTCGCGTTTCCTCGCCAATCTCAGGCTTAATAATATGAAGACCAACTGGGAGATCACTCCCAAAGATCTGCGGCGCGTCGAAGAGCTCTACGCGATGGACTTCTGGTCCATCACGAAGG
Source organism: Synergistota bacterium (assembly GCA_023450745.1). Lineage (GTDB taxonomy): Bacteria > Synergistota > Synergistia > Synergistales > Synergistaceae > Cloacibacillus. Next base: position 62,166 of record JAEXGR010000070.1, on the reverse strand, counting down.
AGTACCTGCCGCGCCCGCGCCTGCCGCTCTCCGACAACGTGGCGGACGCGATGGTGAAGCTCCAGCAGATGAAGGAGATATATTCGGGACTGCCGCACATCGACTGCGGCTCCTGCGGGCGTCCCTCCTGCCAGGCGATGGCGGAGGAGATCGTGCGCGGCCACGGCTCGGTAACCGACTGTATCTTCAAGCTTCGCGAGGGTATCGCCTCGCTGGCGAACAAAATTGTGGTTCTTTCTGAATCACAGCCTCAGACTCTGAAAAGAAAGGGTGGAGCAAATTGACGATAGACGATATCCGCGCGGCGCTCGGCGGCGAGCTGCAGTGCCCGGGAGACGGCGGCCGCGAGGTCACGGGGGCGATCGCCGGCGACCTGCTGAGCTTTATCATGGGGGTCGCCCAGGAGGGCTCCGTCTGGGTGACGATACAGGCGCATCTTAACGTCGCCGCCGTCGCGGTGCTCAAAGACCTGCCGATGATCGTTATCGCCGCGGGACGTAAGGCGCCGGACGACCTCATCGAGCGCTGCCGCGCCGAAAACATTACGATACTCTCCGTTCCCGAGAGCCTTTATGAGGTTTGCGCGAAGCTCAGCGCGCTGGGAGTGAAGGGATAAAACCTTGCTGAAGCCCTTCTGGGTGGACCTTCATATACATACGCTGCTCTCTCCCTGCGGAGAGCTTGAGATGGGAGCGCCGGAGATCGTCGCCCAGGCGCGCGAGGCGGGGCTGGACATTATCGGCGTCGCCGACCACAATACCTGCGAAAACTTTCCCGGCATCCATGACGCCGCGGCGGGGTCTCCCGTCGTGCTCCCCTGCATCGAGACGCAGAGCGCGGAAGATATTCACATATTATGCGTCTTCCCGGATTACGGGACGGCCTATGCGTACAAGGAGTGGCTCTGGAAACGTATCCGGCCGATTCCGAACGACGTCGAGCATTTCGGCTATCAGATCGTCGTCGGCGCGGACAACGAAATCGTAAAAGAAGAGGATACCCTTCTCATACAGGGCGCGGGCTACGAAGTGGACCAGATCGTCGCCAAGATGAAAGAGGTCGGCGGCCTGGCGATACTTGCCCATGTGGACCGTCCGGCCTTCTCGTATCCGGCGGCGCTGGGGCCGATGCCCGCGGATTATCCCGCCGACGCCTTTGAACTTTCCCGCCGCCTCAACTGTGACGAAGCGCAGAGGTGGCGCGAACAATATCCGGGTCGCACGTTCATCAGATCGTCCGATTCCCATTCGCTTGATACGATGTCGCGCGCCAACTGCACAAAGATGATGCTGGAAGAGCCGACCTTCGAGGAGATAAAAAAAGCGCTGCGCAAAGAGGACGGACGGCGCATTTCATGGCCGTGGGGTTGATATAAAAATGGCAAAAAAAGAGATAAGCAGTTACCGGTGTTCCGAATGCGGCTACCGGAGTACGACGATGATCGGACGCTGTCCGAAATGCGGCTCGTGGGGCACAATGGAGGACGATACGCCGATACAGACCGTCAAAGGCGGGCTGGTGGCGGCAGCGAAAGCCGCCGTTCCCATCTCCGGCCTGGAGGTCGAAGAACAGGAGCGTATCCCCTCCGGCATCGAAGAGCTGGACCGCGTGCTTGGCGGCGGCTGGGTGCAGGGCGGCGTCACGCTGCTCGGCGGCGAGCCGGGAGTGGGAAAATCGACATTGCTGCTGCAGGTCTGCGCCGCGATGGCGAAGCAGGGAAAATCGGTGCTCTACATTTCGGGCGAAGAGTCTTCCGGGCAGCTTGCGCTGCGCGGACGGCGGCTCGGACTGATGACGCGGGGGCTGGACCTGCTCTGCGAAAGCGACCTTCCCGCGTCGCTTGCGGCCGCGGAGAGACACAACTACGCTTTTATGGTGATAGACAGCGTGCAGGCCTTCCGCGCCGACAGCGAAAGCGGCTGGGCGGGGTCGCCCAATCAGGTCAAGGGCGTCGCCGCGATGGCCGTCGAGACGGCGAAGCGCTGCAACATCCCGACCGTGCTCGTCGGACACATCACAAAGCAGGGGCAGATCGCGGGGCCCAAGCTGCTCGAGCATCTTGTGGACGTCGTGCTGCTTTTTTCCGGCGAGCAGAACTCGCCCAACCGACTGTTGCGCGCGGAAAAGAACCGCTACGGCAGCACGGAGGAGCTGGGAATCTTTGAGATGTCCGAAAAGGGGCTCTCCGCGGTCAACGACCCCAGCCGCCTGTACTGGAACGGCACGGATCTCGGCAGCTCCGGCGTCTCTATCTCGATGGTGCTCGAAGGTTCGCGCGCTCTTGCCGCGGAAATTCAGGCGCTTGCCTGCCCGACGCCCTTCCCATATCCGCGGCGCACGGCGCGCGGCATCGACGCAAGCCGTCTGCAGCTGCTCCTTGCCGTGCTCGAAAGACGCTGCGGCATTCCTTCGCGCACGAGCGACATCTATCTGAACGTCGCGGGCGGCCTGCAGCTCAAGGACCCCGCGGCGGACCTTGGAATCTGCGCCTCGCTCGCCTCCGCCGTGACGGATATCGAACTGCCCTCGGAGGTATGTTTCATCGGCGAGGTCGGCCTCGCGGGAGAGGTGCGCCCCGCGGGACGCACGCTGATGCGCGTCAAAGAGGCGGCGCGCCTGGGCTTTAAAAAGGCCGTAATCAGCCGCCGCACGCCGAAAGACAGCTACCCGATCGAGACGCTCAAAATCTCCTCGCTGCGGGAGATCGTCGATCTGTTCCTTAAACGGTGACTTTAAGCGCCGCGAAAAACTAACGGCAAAATAAGATGCCCGCGCCCGTTTGACGTGCGCGGACATCTTTTCTTTTTTTGCGTAATTTCTACAGGCTCTCGAGAAACGCCTTCATCCTCGCCATGCCTTCTTTGATATTTTCCATTGAGCAAGCATATGATAGGCGCAGGAAGCCGGGGGCGAAGAAGGCCGTGCCGGGAACCGCCGCGACGCACTTTTCGTTGAGCAGCTTTTCGCAGAATTCCATGTCGTCGGGGATGGGGCACTCGCGGATGTCCACAAAGACATAGAAGGCTCCCTCGGGCTCCTTGACCTTGACGTAAGGCATCTCACGGATAAGGTCGACAATGACGCGGCGGCGCTTCGCAAACTCGTCGCGCATGGCGCTGGCGTCCGCATCCGCGCCTTTGAGCGCGCCGTAGGCGGCCCACTGCGCGATCGAGCAGGCGTTGGAGGTGAGATGCGTCTGCAGCGTGTTCATCTTCGCGACGATGTCCTGAGGGCCGAGCGCGTAGCCGATGCGCCAGCCGGTCATCGCGTAGGCCTTGCTGACGCCGTTGATGATCAGGACGCGGTCTTTGATCTCGGGGGCGACGTTGAGAATGTTGACGTGTTTCGCGGGCGCGTAGGCGAAGCGCTCGTATATTTCGTCGAAGATGATCCAGAGATCTTTTTCCTTCGCGACCTCAGCGATCATTTTCATCGTCTCCGCGGGGTAGATGGCGCCCGTCGGGTTGGCGGGCGAATTCAGGATTATTCCCACCGTCTTCGGGCCGATTGCCGCGAGGAGGTTTTCTTTGGTGGGCAGAAGGTTTGTGGAGATCGTATCGACGACCTTTTCCACGCCGCCCGCCATGTGCAGCTGTTCGACATAGCTGACCCAGGCGGGGGAGAAGAGGACCACTTCGTCGCCTTCGTCCACGAGCGCCTGCAACGCCTCGTAGAGGAGGGGCTTTGCGCCGGGGGCGATGATGACTTCGGCAGGCGTGTAATCGAGGCCGAAACGTCTTTTGTAGTAATTGCAGACCTCCCGGCGCAGCTCCATGATGCCGGGGTTCAGCGTGTAATGCGATTCGCCGCGGTTGATAGCGTCGATCCCCGCCTCGCGGGCCGCTTCCGGCGAATTGAAGTCTGGTTCCCCCATGCTGAAGGAGAGGACGGGCTTGCCCTCCGCCTTCAGCATCTTCGCCTTGCCGGAAATGCTGACGGTCGCCGAAGGCTGGATGTTCAGGATTTTTTTAGAAAACTTCACTTTTATGACCTCCATTCTTTAAATGGCAACAATATCGTTTTGAAGAACAAAAACTATAAAGTGCGGATATTATAATACCAAACCCGCTTTTACGCTACTATTGTTTTTGCTTATTTTTACGGCGGATGTTATTAAATATAAACTTTTAGAAATTGTCAATGTGATTAATATTTACATAATTTGCACATTTGAGCCTATTTGGATATCATGCTAAAATAAATACAGCAGTAATATAAAGCACCATACGAATGGAGGAGTTGCTATGGAGGTACGTTTTGTCACGCGCAATGTTGAACTCCCCGGAGATATTAAGGATTATATGGAAAAGAAGCTTTTCAAGATCGAAAAGTTCTTTGACCGTATCCTGGACACTCAGGTCGCGCTCAACTACAAGAGGGGTATGAATGTGGTTGAGATCACCTCAAATGTAAACGGAGTCGTGATGCGCGGAGAGGATTACGCCCCTGACCTTCGCAAAGCCTTTGACAAGGCGCTCAAAAATATCGAGCGGCAGGTGAAGAAACACAAGAGCTACCTCACCGATAAGGCCCGCATGAAGGTACAGGAGATTTCCTTCGATATCGACCCTGAACTCATCCCGGCGCCGGTGATGGAGAAGGACGAACCAGCGCGCGAGATCGTAAAAAGAAAGAAATTCACGGTGGACGTGATGACGCCGGTCGAAGCCACGATGCAGATGGACCTGCTCGGGCATTCGTTCTTCCTCTTCAAGAACGACGAAACGGGCGCGATCAACGTCGTCTACCGCCGGGAAGAGGGCGGCTACGGGCTGCTTGAACCCAAATAAAGTCTCAACACCTGTTACAGTCCTGATCCCCTCTCGCGAGGGGATTTTTTGTTGGCCCTTGACCTCCGCCTTTTTAGGCGTTAATTTAGTTTATATTTTATTAAGGACGTGTGGCTATGGTTTGTGAAATGATAGAATCGCTCAATCCGCGCCAGCGCGAGGCCGTCACCTACTGCGACGGGCCGCAGGTCGTGCTTGCGGGCGCGGGCAGCGGCAAGACGAAGGTGCTGACGACGAAGATCGCCTATCTCATACAGGAACGGCAGGTCCGCCCCTGGCGCATACTCGCGCTTACCTTTACCAACAAGGCGGCGCGCGAGATGAAGAGCCGCGCCGAGGCGATACTTGACGGAAATTTACAGGGCCTTGAGATATCTACCTTCCACGCCTACGGTCTGCGCTTTCTGCACCGCTACTCTGAGGCGCTTCAAAAGCTCGGGCATCCCTATCCCTTTGTGATTTTCGACCGCGGCGATACGAAGTCGGTCGTCAAACGGGTGATGGCGGAGCTTGGCGTCGATCCGAAAAAACTGGAGATGTCCGCGGCGCTCGATATGATCTCGCAGGCGAAGACGAAGGCAAACCCCATATCGCGCGAGCCGAAGATCTCCGACCGGTGGCGCACTCTTTACGATACCTACCAGAAACATCTCAAAATGCAGGGAGCGCTCGACTTTGACGACCTGATGGTGCTGCCGCTGCACATCATGGCCACGAATAAAGAGGTGCTCGAACACGAACGTTCGCGCCTCGACTGGGTGCTGGTCGACGAATACCAGGATGTCAACCTGCCGCAGTACCTGCTGCTGCGCTGCCTGGTCGACGACGGGCGGAAGATTATGGTCGTCGGCGACCCCGACCAGTCCATCTATGGCTGGCGCGGCGCGGAGATGGCGATGATTCTCAACTTCGAGCGCGATTTCAAAGGCTCGAAGACGACGGTCCTTGACCAGAACTACCGCTCGACGGGAAACATTCTCGACGGGGCGAACGGCGTCATCAAGAACAACGACGACCGCCACCCGAAAGACCTCTGGACCGCCGCCGAGCGCGGACGGCTCATCAGCGTGCGGCGGACGTTTAAAGATTCCGACGAGGCGGAGTGGATCGCGAAAAAGATCGAGTCGCTTCACGACGACGGCTACGCCTACGGTGAGATGGCGGTCCTCTACCGCATGAACGTCCTCAGCCGCGGTATGGAACAGGCGCTGCTGGAGCGGTCGATACCCTATCGCGTCATTCGCGGCGTCGCCTTCTACGAGCGCGCCGAAGTGAAAGACGCCCTTTCGATGCTGCGGCTTGCCGTCAACCCGCGCGACGCCATCTCGCTGGCGCGCGTGGCCAATATCCCGACGCGCGGCCTTGGCAAAAAGAGTGTCGAGCTGCTTGGCGAGGCAATGGCCGCCCTGGATGCCTCCCACGCCGAAGAGCTGTGGCAAGCCGTCCTTACAAACGGCGGCGGCCTCAAGGGCAAGCAGGGCAGCGGCGCGAAGGCGCTCGCCGCCGACATGCTCGCCATCCTCGCGAACGAGGAGAACATCGGCGAGGCCGTGCGCACGATCATCGATTCAAACGGATATGAAAAATACCTGCGCGAAGAGTATCCGGACGACTGGGAGGAGCGCGTGGAAAACGTGATGGAAATCCTCTCTATCGTTTCGCCGGAGAGCGACATCACGCAGGCGCTGACGGAGATACCGCTGATCACTGACCAGGACTCGCCGGAGGGACAGGAGGACGCCGTCAACATGCTGACGCTGCACGCGGCGAAGGGGCTTGAGTTTCCCGTGGTCTTCCTCATCGGGCTGGAGGAGGGCATCTTCCCGAGCGCCCGTTCCGTCACCGGCGAGGGCGATATCGCCGAAGAGCGCCGGCTCTGCTATGTGGGCATGACGCGCGCGCGGGAGCGGCTGTACATAAGCTGCGCGGCGAGCCGCCTGCTCTTCGGCGGCATTCAGCGCAACCCGATGTCGCGCTTTCTCGGCGAGATACCGGCGGAGGTTAAAGAATTTCAGGACGACGCGCAGGGAGGCGGCTACCATGCCGATAATAGGGCTCACGGGCGACGTTGGCGCTGGTAAGAGCACGCTCTGCCGGGAGTGGGCGGCGTTGGGCGCGCGAATCGTCGACGCCGACAGCGTGGCGCGCGCCCTCTGGGACGACCCCGAGATACGCAAAGAGGCCGAAAAACGCTGGGGCGCGGGATTCTTCAACGCCCCTCACAAGGAGCTATGGGCGAAGATCGCCGCGAAAATCTTCACCGACGAGGACGAATACCGCTTCGCCGCCGGCCTGCTGCACCAGAGGACGATCGCGGAGATAAAGGCGCTGGCGGCGGCGTCTGGCGGCCTGGTGATCGTGGAGATACCGCTGCTTTACGAGGGTGGCCACAACGAATGGCTCGACCGGGTCGTCTATGCCGCCGCGCCCTTTGAAAAGCGCGTCGAACGCAATAAAAAACGCAGCTGGAACGCCGCGGAGATTTCACGCCGCGAGGGGCGGCTGCTGCCGAGCGCGGAGAAGATGGCGCGCGCCGACTACGTGCTGGTAAATGACGGCACGGAGGAAGAGTGGCGGCGGAAGGCGCGCGGGCTGTGGCCTCTGCTCGCGGAGGAAGAGGGAACGAAATGAAAGCTTACGAACGGCTGCTCAACTATGCGCGCGTGGCGAGCGCCTCCGACGAAAAAAGCGACAGCTGCCCGAGCGCGCCCGGTATTTGGGAGATGGCCCGCCTGCTAAAAAAAGAGCTGGAGGAGATGGGGCTCTCCGACGTCTGTCTTGACGAACACGGCTATCTCTACGCCGCCATCCCGGCCAATACGCCGGGCGAGATTCCGACGCTGGGCTTCGTCGCCCATATGGACGTCTCGCCAGCCTCGCCCAGCGAGAATATCAGGCCGCGCCTGGTAAACTACGAGGGCGGCGACATTCTCCTCAACGAAGAGGAGAACATCGTCATGCGGGCGGATGATTTTCCCGTCTTGAAAAATTACGTTGGCCGGCGTCTCGTCGTCACCGACGGCACGACGCTGCTTGGGGCCGACGACAAGGCCGGCATCGCGGAAGTTTTGACGATGGCGGAGCGGCTGCTCGCCGACGACAGCGTCAAGCACGGCCGGATCGCCGTGGCCTTCACTCCCGACGAGGAGATTGGGCGCGGCACGGAGCGCTTTGACTTGAAAAGATTCGGCGCGGACTTCGCCTATACCGTAGACGGGGGGCGCTTCGGCGAGATATCTTACGAAAACTTCAACGCCTCGGCGGCGCGCGTCACCTTTACGGGGCGCAGCGTCCACCCGGGGACCGCGAAAAACGTCATGATAAACGCGCAGCTGCTGGCGATGGAGTTTTTTTCGCTGCTGCCGGCCGCGGAGCGCCCCGAACATACCGCGGGGCGCGAGGGGTTTTTCCTCCTCGACGAGAGCGGCGGTACGGTGGAGAGCGCCTTTCAGAAGTATATCCTCCGCGACCACGACGCGCGGAAGCTGCGGGAGCGCGAGGAGACGATGAGGGCGGCGGCGCGGCGCGTCAATGAAAAATACGGCGCGGGCCGCGCGAAGCTTGAAATAACACAGACATACCGCAACATGGCCGAGGTGATTGAAAGGTATCCCCTCATGATCGAGATCGCGAAAGAGGCCGTCAGGGCGGCGGGCGGCAAGCCGTTCATCGACCCGATACGCGGCGGCACCGACGGCGCGAACCTCTCCTTCATGGGGCTGCCCTGCCCGAACCTCGGCACGGCGAGCCACAACCACCACGGGCGGATGGAGTTCGCCTGCGTCGAGGATATGGAAAAGGTCGCCGATATGCTGGTGCGGATCGCCGCCGCCTACGCCGCCGTCAAAAAATAAGGCCGCCGCGCGCAAAAAAACGCCGGAATACTTTGCGGCGGCGCGGGGCGCGCCGGACGGCAAGACGAAAACGGCGCGACCGGAGGCTTTTAAACCTCCGGCCGCGCCGCCGCCGTTCGGAAGTCCCGGCCTTTTTAGATCATCGCGCCGAAGGTGCGCGTCAGCGCCAGCCGCTTTTGCAGGCAGTAGACGAGCAGCGCGCCGATCACCGCGCCGGGGACGGAGCTCATGAGGAAGGAGCCGGAGAAGAAGAGAAAACCGATCCCCTTGCCGAGGACGGGGCCCAATATCTTCGCGCCTACCCAAGCGCCTACGATCCCCGTGCCGACCGGCTCTGCGCAGGCGGCGCAGAGCTTGTACCTGGCGGGCAGCGCCCGCGCCGCGAGGCCGACGAAGAGCGCGCCGAACATGCTGCCCGGGAAGGCGAAGAGGCTGCCCGTGCCCATGAGGTTGCGGATGACGCTCGTCGTGAAGGCCGCGCCGACCGCCCACCAGGGGCCCAGGATGATTCCCGCAAGTACGTTGATCGTATGCTGGAAGGGGAAGCACTTGGTCGGCCCCATCGGTATCGAGACGACGGAGAGCACCACGCCCGCCGCGGCGAAAGCGCCGGCGAGCACCGCCCTTTTAAAGAGTTTTTTTCTTGCTTCGTTCTGCATTTCTATTACCTCCATGATTCAATAAATTTCTTGGGGGCCGCCTGGCGGCGGCCAAACGAGCGGTCGATCTCCTTAATCAGCGCCGCCGCCGCTTCCTGCGGGTCACGAGCGCGCATCACCGCGCCGGAGAGCGATACTCCGCTGCACCCGCAGCCGGCAAGCCCCGCGACGTTGGCAAGCTCGATGCCGCCGATGGCGACAGAGGGGATATCGATCGCCGAGAGCGTTTCTTTGATGCCCTCCGGGCCGATCACGACGGCGTCGCCCTTCGTCGCGGTCTCGAAAGCCGCGCCGCAGCCGACATAATCCGCGCCGAGCCGCTGCGCCTCGCGCGCGAGCGCCGGCGTGCGCGCCGTGCCGCCGATGATGAAGTCCGGTCCCGAAAGACGCCGCGCCGCGTCTATGGGCAGATCTTTCTGCCCGAGGTGTACGCCGTCGGCGCCCGCCGCGAGCGCGATGTCGAGCCGGTCGTTCACTAAAAGCGGCGCGCCGTAGACGCGGCAGATCTTTTTCAGCGCCAGCGCCGTGTCGTAGCATTCGCGCCCCGTCCAGCTTTTGACGCGCAGCTGCACGGCGGTCGCGCCGCCCGCGAGAGCCGCCGCCGTCTTCCTCAGCGTCTCTTCGGGGCTGTCGCCCTCGCCGCAGATCAGGTACAGGCGCAGCCGTTCCGCAAGCTTTTCCCTGTTTGCCGTCAACTATTCCACCTCGTTTTCCAGAGAGCCGTATCGAAAGAGCCCGTCCATAAATCTCATCCGGAAAGAATAGGGCCCCTCCGCGTCGTTTGCCGCCTCCGCCGCCGCGCGGCGAAAGAGCGTCAGCGCGCGGCGCGCGGCCGCAAGCGGCCTCTTTCGCGCGCAGTAGAGCGCCGTCGCGCTGCCGAGCGCGCAGCCGATCCCGCTCGTGCCGCGCAGCAGCGGCGATCCGCCGTCGATGACGAAGCTCTCATGTCCGTCGGAGAGGTTGTCCATCTCTCCCGTGCTGTAGACGACGCACTGATACCGCTTGGCGCAGCGGGCGGTCAGCCGCGCCGCCTCCGCGACACAGCCGTCGCTTGAGACGCCGCGCGGCGCCGTTCCCGCGCCGCAGAGGGCGCCGATCTCCGCCTCGTTGCCTTTGACGACGGAAAAGCGGAATTCCGCGAGCAGCGCGTCGGCGATGGCGGTGCGGTACTTTGAAAAACCATAGCCGACGAGGTCCAGCACCAGCGGCGCGCCCCGCTCGGAGGCGGCGCTGGCCGCCGCGCGGTAAAGCTCTTCCGCGTCGTCGGGCGGCGTGCCGATGTTTATCAGCAGGGCGTCCGCGGCGGCGGCGATCTCTTTCGCCTCCGCGCGCTGGCGCGACATGATCGAGACGCCGCCGAGCAGCGCCACACAGTCGGCCTGCAATTGGGCGGAGACGGCGTTGGTTATCTGATAGACGAGCGGCCTAGCCATGAACGATCTCGGTCCAGGGCATCGTCACGGCGTGGCCAAGGCAGCCCGCGCCGTGCCCCGCCGTCACTCCGTAGAGGAGCCCCGCGCGCAGGTATTTTCGCGCGCGCGTCACCGCCTCTTCCAGCCCGCAGCCGGCGGCGAGCTCCGCGGCGATCGCCGAACTCAGCGTGCAGCCGGTGCCGTGGTTCGCCGTGGTATCGATTCGTCTGTCGCTCAGCAGCGACATCTTGCCGTCCGCCAGCAGCACGTCGGTTATCGTCTCCGGCTCTCCGGCTAAGTGCCCGCCCTTGACAAGCACCGCGCCGCAGCCGAGCTTCGCGATCTCCCACGCGGCGGCCTTCATCTCCTCGACGCCTCTGATCGTCATTCCCGTCAGCTTCTCGGCCTCGGGCAGATTGGGGGTGACGATCAGCGCCAGCGGTATGATGACGCTCTTCACCGCCTCTACGGCGTCGGCGGCAAGCAGCGAGTCGCCGCTCTGGGCCACCATCACGGGGTCTACGACGATCTTTTTTACCTTCAATTCCGAAAGCCCATCGGCGACCGCGCAAATCGTCTCGCGGTTGCCGAGCATCCCCGTCTTTACCGCGTCTATGGGGAAATCTTTTCCCACGGAAAGAATCTGCGCTTTGATGACCTCCGGCGGCGCGTTGTGGATTCCCGTCACGCCCAGCGAATTCTGCACCGTAAGCGCGGTTATCGCCGTCGTGCCGAAGACCTTGAGGGCCGCGAAAGTTTTCAGGTCCGCCTGTATTCCCGCGCCGCCGCCGGAGTCGCTCCCCGCGACGGTCATCGCGATTCCGCGATACATCCCATGTTTCATAGCCATTCTCCCCTTCAAAATAAAAACCCCGCTCTGATAAGAGCGGGGCTGCTGTCGTATTCTGGGCCTCGCTTCCTACGCCGGCATTAACCGGATCAGGTCTGGGGTCGAAGTTAAAACTTCCTCTCAGCTTCTAGAGCTCCCCCGGAGTGCCGCCTATTATCATACCAACGGCGGGCGCTGTCAACTTGACAAAGAGCGGGCGAGTTGCTAAAACAGTCATTACATCGGGGGAGTCGAAAGGCTGAGAAATCGACGGAAGTCATGACCCTTTGAACCTGACGCGGGTAATGCCGCCGCAGGGAAGATGGAGAAATCTTATCTTAATTTCTTTCATCTCCGGTGAAATTACGTCTGGAGGAAGCAAGATGAAAATACCGTTGAAAATCCTTGTCGAAGGGGCTCTGTCCATCGCGCTGGCGGTGGTGCTGTCGTACTTCAAAATCTTTACGATGCCGCAGGGCGGCTCCGTGAGCCTGACGCTGCTGCCGCTGCTGATATTTTCCTTTCGGAACGGCTGGCGTTACGGAATACTGGTCGGCGCGGTCACGGGGCTGCTGCGCCTTATGCTCGGCGGCTACGTGGTACACCCGCTTCAGGCGCTGCTGGACTATCCTGTGGCGAGCGGGCTCGTAGGGCTGGCCGGTTTCTTCCCCGCCAGAAAGTGGCTCGGCGTGATCTGCGCCTGCTTCGCCAATTTTGCGGCGGCGGTGCTCTCCGGCGTCGTCTTCTTTTCCTCGTACGCGCCGGCGGGGACGAACGTCTGGCTCTATTCGGTCCTCTATAACGGCAGCAGCGCCATCCCCGAGGCCGCCATCCTGACGGCGTTTGTCTGCCTGATAATGCCAAGGCTGAAAAAACTCGGATAGACAAAAGGGGGCCGCGGGATTGGAGACGATAAGACTGCCGCGTTTGACGATAGAACAGAAAAACGAGCCGGACACCGGCGTCGCGCTGATGGTGTTAGGCGGCCGCGCGCCCGCCGCGGGCTGGCTTGCGGCGCTGGCCTTTGGCGGCGAGGTGTGGGCCGTCGACAGGGGAATAGAAGCATGCCGCGCCGCGGGCATCGTCCCGCGGCGGCTCATCGGCGACTGCGACAGCGCCGCGCGCGAAAGCTGGCGCTGGGCGGAGGATAACGGCGTTCCCGTGGAAAGGTATCAGAGCGACAAAGACCTCACCGATTTTCAGCTCGCGCTTGAAATATTCCGCGCGCAAAATAAAGATTGCGTAAAAAAAATATTTCTCACGGGCGCCTGGGGCGGCAGGTTTGACCATTTATGGAGCCTCCTCCTCTCTTTTTTGAACTTTTCTTCTCCGCACGTTCCATTTTGTCTCGCGGACGACAGGGAGGGGCTCGTCATTATAGACGGCCCCCAGGAGGCCGCCTTTACCTTCGATACGGCGCCGAAGGCGGTCTCCCTGCTCTCTTTTTCGGACGACTGCGCCGGCGTCTGCATCTCCGGCGTGCGCTGGCCGCTCAAAGAGGTCGCGCTCCGTTACGGGTTCCCCTACGCGATCAGCAACCGCCTCGACGACGGCCTCCGTGCCCGCGTGAGCTGCGAAAAAGGCCGCCTCGGCTTCTACTGGGTGTGGGATGAAGAGGACCTCTGTTCGGAGCCGGCGCGTCAGGCCTTTTAACGGAGACATTGAACGGCCGGCGGCAGGAGTGGGACAATCTTTTACGCGTTTGTCACGGATATCCGGTAAAACCCCTGCCGCCGCGCAATCGCCGCGCGTATAATGTGCCGCGCGAGATATTCCGCCGCGGCGGGGGGAAAATTATGCCTTCGTCCTGTTAGGAGAGGCGGCGTTGTCGTGTTAAAATAGCTCAGGTAATTTTGATAGAACGATAAGGATGTGTTTAAATGCTGGGAAACCTATTTTCCGCCTCGGGTATCGCGGAGCTCCTTTTGAGCCTTCCCGCCGTCCTCTGGGCCATAACCTTTCACGAATACTGTCACGGCCTTGCCGCCAAAATGCTCGGCGACACCACGGCGGAGCGCGCCGGCCGTCTTTCGCTGAATCCCTTTGACCACCTCGATCCGATGGGCGCGCTCTGCCTGCTGCTCTTCCGCTTCGGCTGGGCGAAGCCGGTGCCGATAGACACGCGCTACTTCAAGCACCCCAAGCGCGACATAATCATCGTGAGCCTCGCGGGCGTCGCGGGCAACATGCTTACGGCCTTCGTCTGCGCGCAGCTCGTGCGCTTTGTACCGGGGCTCTTTGCCGGCAACTGGGCCGCGCAGCAGTTTATCCTGCTGATGATCTACATCAACCTCGGGCTGGCGGCCTTCAACCTTATCCCGATCCCGCCGCTCGACGGCTCGCGCATCCTCTACGTGCTGCTGCCTTACCAGTGGATGAAATATTACTACTGGCTTGAGCGCTACGGCATGTTCGTCGTCGTGGGCCTGCTCGTGCTGGGGATACTCCCCTATATCATGCGCCCGATCATGGCCCTGCTTCTCAGCATCTTGCTCATCTAGGCGGTATCAGAGAACATGAAGAAAATACTCATTACGAACGACGACGGGATCTTCGCCGAAGGCATCCAGACGCTGGCGGGCGCTTTCCACGCGGCGGGATACGAAGTGCTGGCGGTGGCTCCAGACCGGGAGCGCAGCGCCTCGGGCCATTCGATGACGATGGACCGCCCGCTGCACATCAAAAAAATCGAGAACAAGATGCTCGCGAACGGCTTCACCGCCTACTCATGCGACGGCACGCCCACCGACTGCGTGATCATGGGGATAGACGTGCTCCATTTCGTGCCGGACCTCGTCCTCTCCGGCATAAACTGCGGGCCGAACTTGGGCGACGACCTTACCTATTCCGGCACGGCCTGCGCCGCGATGGAGGGGCTCATCTTCGGCTACCCTTCGGTCGCCGTCTCGCTCGTCTGCGGCTCACAGTCGCCGGAAAAACACTTTGAGACCGCCGCCGCCGCCGCGCTGCAGACGGCGCGCTGGTTTTCCGCCCATCCGATAGAGGGAGAGGTCATGTACAACGTCAACGTCCCCAACGAAAGACCGGAAGATATTGCCGGCGTGCGCCTCACGCGCAAAGGCAAGCGCCGTTATCACGACAAGATCACGGTCGTCAAGACGCCCTTCGGCGGCGAAGCCTACTGGGTGGGCGGCAGCATCCACGACGAAATGCACGAAGATACCGACGTCTGGGCCGTCGCGCACAAATATATCTCCATCACCCCCGTGCATCTGGAGATGACCGCCTTTGACTCATACCGCGCCGCCAAAGAGACGCCGATGGAGGCGGAGATCTACGGCGGAATGAAGGCAAAATAGTGAACCGCCAAGGATGGTAAGTTCATTTTGAATTTTTTAAGTCAACCAGTTGACAAATAAAGTTCACGTGATAGAATACCACACAAGTTTTCCAGACCACCGTGAAAGGAGGGGCGTTATTGTGAAACTGCATGCCGCCGAGCGAGACAGACGTATACGACGAATCGATTCCTTACCGCACATAACATGCGATGACGGGGATATGAATTCGATTACTCGGCGACAGAGATAAAGCGCCACCGGCTGAAAGCGCTTTTCGCAAAAAGGATCACAATTCCGCACCCCAGAGCATAACACGACGAAGTGGACAATTATGTCAACGAGGGTGGTACCGCGGGTAAATTTGCTCGTCCCTCTTCCGTAAGGAAGAGGGACGAGCTTTTTTTAATCAATCGATAAAAATTTAGGAGGAGTTTCACATGATGGCACCAGAAAAAAAAGGTAAAGTGGTATTGGCTTACAGCGGCGGACTCGACACATCGGTAGCAATCCCCTGGCTTCACGACCAGGGTTATGAGGTCGTCACGCTCACGATGCACGTCGGCCAGCAGGCCGACGACCTTGACGACATCAAGGCGAAGGCTTACGCCGCCGGCGCGTCGAAGGCTTACGTCGTCGATCTCCGCGAGGCCTTTATCGATACGTTCGTCTGGCCGTCGCTCAAGGCTAACGCCGTATATCAGGGAGTCTATCCGCTCAACTCGGCCCTCTCGCGTCCGATGATCGCCCAGGCGCTCATCTGGTGCGCCGAGAAAGAGGGCGCCGTCGCCGTCGCCCACGGCTGCACCGGCAAGGGGCAGGATCAGGTGCGCATCGAAGTCGCCTGCAACGCGCTGAACCCTGAAATCGAAGTCCTCGCGCCCGTTCGCGACTGGGGCTTCTCGCGTGAAGAAGAGATGGACTACGCCGCCGCGCACAACGTTCCCGTACCGACGACGAGAAAGAGCCCATACAGCATTGACGACAACCTCTGGGGTCGTTCGATCGAATGCGGCATCCTCGAAGATCCCTGGAACGAACCGCCGAAGGATGCCTATAAGCTGACCGCCGACCCCGTGGACGCTCCTGACGAAGAGGTCACGGTCGAACTTACCTTCGAGGCCGGCGTCCCGGTGGCGGTCAACGGACAGAAGATGGGTTCCATCGAGCTGATCGACTTCATGAACAAGACGGCGGGGAAGGCCGGGTACGGCCGGATAGACATGATCGAAGACCGCCTCGTGGGCTTCAAGAGCCGCGAGGTATACGAGTGCCCCGGCGCGCTCGCGATCATCAACGCGCATAAAAAGCTGGAGACGATCACCCTCGCCAAGGATGTGCTCAAGACGAAAAAAGAGCTTGAGGTAAAATATGCCGAGCTCACATACGAGGGCTACTGGTTCTCGCCGCTTATGGAGGCTCTCCAGGCCTTTATGGAGTCTACGCAGAAGTCCGTCAACGGCACCGTGAGAATGAAATTCTATAAGGGCAACTGCATCGTCAACGGCATGAAGTCCGACAGCTCCGTCTACAGCAAGGCGCTCGCCACCTACTCGACGGGCGACACCTTCGACCAGTCGGCCTCCGTAGGTTTCATCAAGATCTGGGGCATGCCCATCAAGACCTGGCGCCAGACCCACAAGGAGAAGAACGTTAACCCGATAGACAGCCTCGTCATGCAAAAGGGCAAAGACGCGACGAAATAAAGGCGGTTAAAAAACCGTATGACAGAGTAAAAGGCGGCGGAGCAAAAAGCTTCGCCGCCTTCTGTTCATTGTTTTTCTGAAAACATTTCCCATAAACGGGTGATTTTCAGGCAAAGGAGCTCCTCTAAATCTGTGCCGGAGAAAATTTGTTGTAAGTTTGTTGTACCTGGCGTGCTACGATGCCCTTGTAAGGCAAATTCGCGGGATTCTTCGCGGGCCACGATGAATATAAGGGGGATTTTCTATGAAGAGAAAGAAAAAGTTATCGTTCTGCGCGCTATTTCTGCTTGTCTTTGCGGCGGTCGCCGTCTCCGGCGGCTGCGGCGGCGGCAGCGGTCACGACGCCGAAGTGGGGGACATCGCTTCGTTTGAAGCGATGGAGATGATAACCTCGGCGGACCTCGCAAGCGGCGACGCCGAGGTACAGCGAATAATCAACGAAAAGCTTGCGGAAGAGGGCTATACGATATCGGGAGACGCCGTGCTTTCGGGAGACAAGGTATTATTTGACTACTCCACGATCTCCGACGATTACGCGCTTGGCGGCGCCGGGGCCAGCCCGCGGAAAAATCTGCCGTGGATGGGCTATCAGCTGAGCAAATTTGCCTTGGACGCGCATTTTGCCGGCTATGACCTTGCGGGCGTCAGCGGCGTCAAGATGAAATACTGGACGCATAACCAGATGGGATTCTTGGTGACGGCGGACGCGGCCGTGCTGGTGCCTCATACGGTCAGGAAGACCACGGCGCCGATCCTTGCCATCCAGCACCCCACGGAGGTAATGCGCAAAAATTCCCCTTCGAAGCTGGTGCGCCACGGCAGCACGCCCTACAACCCGCTTGACCCGGCCCAGGTGCAGATGCTTTTGGCGGAGGGGGCGGCGCGCTGCGGTTACATCGTCGTCATAGCCGACTATCTCGGCATGGGCGACAATGCGGACGTTCATCCGTACTGCCAGGAGCTTCTGGCGAAAAATGTCGCCCACGCCATCGACGCGGTGAAGGACCTGAAGATCCGCGGCTGGAATCCCGTCTCCTGGGATGGAAAAAAGGTCCTGTTGATGGGTTTTTCCGAGGGCGGATACGCGACGATGAGCGCCGCGAAGGAGCTGCAGGCAAATTACGCGAAAGAACTTCCCGTGACGGCGGTCGCCTGTCTTGACGGCCCCTATTCGCTGTCCGGCGCGATGCGCGACCTCATGCTGTCCGCCGGCAAGGATTTTGTGGCCCCATTCTTCATGCCCTATGTGCTCAACGGCTACAGCGCCGCCTACGGGAAAGCGGTACCGGAGCTGGACTTCCGTTACGCGGTGCGCAACGACCTGTCCGGGTACAAAGACTATCCGGCGATGCTGCAAAAGTATATGGACGGCTCATACAGCGGCGATGAGATCAACGACCTGATGAAGAAGCCCTTCCTGCCCGACAACTACACGGGGCCCCGCGTGATCCTCACCGATAATTTCCGCATATTGCTGGAAGAAAGCATGGCGGACAATCCCGTTACCGCCACGCTGGCGAAAAACAACAGCTTCGCCGGGTGGAAGCCGGAGATGCCGCTTCGCATGTTCCATAATGAAAAAGACGACATCGTGCCCTACGCGAACCTGACCGAGGCGAAGAGCGCCTTTGAGGCGGCGGGGGCCATAAAGGTCACGACAGAGCCGTTCACGGAGTATATTGACAGCAGCTACGTCGGCGACTGCATACACGAACAGGCGTATATTCCCGCCTTCATGAGGGGCTTTTACTGGCTGGACGCCTATGCCTACGGAAGCAGGTTCTCGCCCTATAATCCAAATATGCCATACTAAGGAAACCAGAAGATTGTAAAAAAGGCGCAGAGCAAGGCCGGCGGCGTGAGCCCCGGCCTTGCTTTGCGCCTGCCGTCTTACTTACCGTAAAACGATAAACTCCCGAAGCCGCGTTGCGGTGCGGCTTCGGGAGTTTTGACGGCGGTGGTTATTTCGCTTTCCTTTTGTTGCCGGCAGGGCGGCGGCGACATGCCCGCCGCCCTGTCAATTCGGGACTGCTTGATGCAACGTCTGCGAGGGTGACGCTACGCTTTCTTATACCCGCACTTGGGGCATACGCCGTTTTCGTCCAGCGCGATGCCGCAGAGCGGGCAACGATCCATGCTCCGCCTCGGCGCGTATTCTTCCGAGGCCGCGTTAACGCCGCTGGTGAAGGTCAGCTTGACGATGTTAAGCTTATCCTTCAGCAGGTCGTAGACGATCTTGATCATTCCTTCGACAGTCATGGTTTCCTTCGTGACGACGAGCCGGCACTCCGGATACGCGGTTGCCAGTTCGGTTTTGAAGGCCGGCCCCTTCATGGTATTGGACGGCGCGCCGTTTTTGATGCCCTGCTTTTCGTATACGTCCAGAACGGCGGGCAGCAAAGGGTCATCTTGCCGCAAAATCAGGGCGTGGTCAAAGTTTTTGAGAACGTCCCAGGCCGTTTTCTGAATTTCATTGCAGGGGAAAACCATGTTCACGCCGGCGTTTACGGAATCTTCCACTTCGATAGTCAGGATGCCCGTGTGTCCGTGAAGATACTGTGCTTCGCCTTTAAATCCGTAGAAACGATGTGCGTACTGCAGGTCAAGTTTTGTAATGCTTCTCATAAGTTATGTCTCCCTTTTTCTTCATATTATTTACGGGATCGGCGCACCCGTATACGCGCGTATCTTCTTCCTTATCTTCCTTTCTGGCCTTCGGCCTGTCTGCACTTACCGCAAATGCCGCTGAGTCTGAGTTCGATATGCCGCACTTCGCCGGAAGGCGTGTTGGCGGACGAAAGCGCCCCTTCGGGAAACGCGAAATCGGTGATCTCGCCGCAGACCTCGCAGATGAAATGCCCCTGCGGGCCTGTCTGACAGTCGTAACGTGCGCTGTCGATGAGGTCCAGCCTTTGAATGATTCCGCGCTCCGCAAATTCGTTCAGTATCCGGTAAACACTCTCTCTTGTAACGGTCGGCAGGCTTTTTTTGACATGCTGCCACACATCGTCCACTCCCGGATGCGTATAGTTTTCATCAATGAAACTATAAACAGCCAACCGCTGCGAGGTACATTTCCAACCATTTCTCTGGCAAATTGCCATAAATTCCTGATACTTTTTCTGTTCCACAATAATTCACCTAATTGGTAACGTATTTAATCTTTAAATAACTATAATAGTTATTTGATATAATGTCAAGTCTCATATTGTACGTATTTTTTAAAAATATATACTTTGAAAATTCCATCATGAATTGCTATAATTAACGCACAACGTGCGGCTCAAGGGGGCGTAAGTCCGGTTGCGGTGAGCTGCGCGTTTAATTTTAACCATTTATGCTTACTTATAGATTATATTTATCGATAAATGATCTCTGACATAATATTCTTTTAAAGATTGCACAGATAGCCGTCGGGAGGGGGCTGAAAATGGATTTAGGCAAATTTAGCAAAAAAGAGTACGGCGTGGGAGATTATGTGATGTATGCCGGCAATGGAATCTGCCGGATCAGCGACATTCGCCGGGAGAAGTTCCGCGGTCTTGACGAGAGGCTCTATTATGTCATGAATTCCGTCTATGACGCGGGTGTCAAGTTCTATCTGCCATTTTCGCCGGCGGCCGCTGAAAAGCGCCTCCGTCCGCTGCTCTCCGCCGATGAGATACGGACGATCATTGACGAGACGGAGGATATCAGCGGGCAGTGGATAGACAACGACGAAAGCCGCATGGCCGCCTTCGACGAGATATTAAAGGGCGGGAATATCGCGGCGATACTCTGGCTCATCAAAATCCTGCACCTGCATAAAATAGAGATGCGGGAGAGCGGCAAGAAGTTCCGCTCCTGTGACGAAAAGGTGCTGGCGCTGGCGGAGAGGGCCGTCACGGAGGAGTTCGCCTTTGTCCTCGGCCTGCGCAAGGAGGGCGTGATTCCCTATATCGTCGATTATATAACAAAAAGGAAGGAGGCCCACGATGACGAGAGAAGAAGCATTGGAGCTTATCGAGCGAATACCGTATGTCACAACCTTCAGCGCGCCGAGCGGCAAGGCCAGGATCGACCTTTATAAGAAGGCCGTCGGTAAAAAGGAGCCCCTGCAGTGGCTGAAGGTGGTGAAGTCCTGCTGGCTCCGTAAGGATGAGAACGCCGGCCGAATCGAGGGAGCGCTTGAGGGCGAGTACGGGGAACGCGCGAAGCGTCAGCTCCACGCGGAGCTGGCGGCGGCGCTGGAGATCAAAGAGGATGAGGTCGAGTCTTTTATCAGCGGCTATCTGAAGAGCAATCGCTGAATCAGAAAATAATATCGCGCTATATTAAGAAACAACGAGTTGTGCCTGTCACGTAATTCCGGTTGGAAGCGGCGGCGCGGCTCGTTTTTTGTTTGAAAGGACGGTAGTTTGTAAGATGGCAAGAGTTTTTCCGCAAAATAACAAGATGGCGTCGGCGCCGGTGGGGCGGCTGCTTCTGACGATGTCGCTGCCGCTGATGCTTTCGATGGTGATGGAGGCGCTGTACAATGTCGTCGACAGCCTCTTTATCTCACGTATCGGCGAGAAGGCGATCACGGCGCTGTCGTTGGCCTTTCCCATCCAGCTGCTCGTCGTCTCGATAACGGTGGGCACTGGAGTCGGCGTGGGCGCGGTGCTCTCCAGGCTTCTGGGGGAGAAAGACGGGCGCGGCGTGGGCGCGGCGGCGGCGAACGGCATTTTTCTCGCCCTTCTCACCTACGTGCTTTTTTGGACCTTCGGCATCTTCTGCACGGAGAGATACTATGGCTCGCAGACCGCCGACGCGGAGATATACCGTTATGGCGTCGATTATCTTTCGATCTGCATGGTCTGGTCCTTCGGCGGCGTGGGGCAGATAACCTTTCAGCGGCTTTTGCAGGCCACGGGCCGGACGGCGCTCTCGATGGCCTCGCAGATGGCGGGGGCGCTCATCAACATCGTGCTTGACCCGATCCTGATATTCGGCCTCTGCGGGGCTCCCGCCTTCGGCGTGAAGGGCGCGGCGGCGGCGACGGTCATCGGGCAGATAACGGCGCTGGGGCTGGCGGTATATTTCAACCTGCGGCTGAATCGGGACGTTTCCTTTGATTTGCGCGGTTTTCGTCCCGATCTTCGCATGATCAAAAAGATCTATGCGATCGGTGCGCCGGCGATCGTCATGCAGTCGCTGAATTCGCTGATGGCCTTTGGGGTGAATTTAATCCTCATCGGCCTCTCGCCGACGGCGGTAGCCGCCTTCGGCATCTATATCAAGGTGCAGAATTTCGTCTTTATGCCCGCCTTCGGCCTCAACAACGCCGTTGTGGCGATTGCCGCCTTCAACTACGGCGCGCGCAGCGAACCGCGCGTGCGGCAGACGATTCGTTACGGTATGATATACGCCTCGGCGATCATGCTTGCGGGCATGTTTCTCGTGCAGCTGCTCGCGCTGCCGATACTGCGGCTCTTCGACGCCTCGCCGGAGCTGCTGGCGATCGGCGGACATGCGATGCGCGTCATCAGCGTCAGCTATATATTCACGGCCTATATGCTTATCGCGCAGGGCGTCTATCAGGCGCTGGGCAACGGTCTCTACAGCCTCGTCGTGACGATGCTGCGCGTGGTGGTCATTCTCCTGCCGCTGCTTTGGGTTTTCTCTGCGATCTTTCCGCTCCGCGAGGTTTGGTGGGCCTTTGTCATCTCCGAGGTTATCTCCACCCTGGTAAGCGCGCTGCTGCTGAGGCGGGTCTGCGCCGTCAGCCTTGGCGCGCTGCGGCGCTAGACAAAAAGAAGAGACATACAGGGCGGCCTCCACGGAGGCCGCCCTGTGTCTTTATCTGGTTTTGAGGCCCTCCATCGAGAGCCGCAGGTGCTCCTTTATCAGACGGGCGCACTCGTCTTCGTCGTGTTTCTTGAGCGCTTCAAGGATGATGATGTGTTCTTCGAGGCTGGGGTTCGTGTCAAAATCGAAGAACGATTCGAAAAAGATCATCTGCACGAAGGTGCGCGAGAGGATGTTTTTGATGTACCCCACCAGCGTGTTGTTGCCCGAGGACTCGGCGATGATAATGTGGAAGTTGTCGTTGACGGTGAGGTAGGACTCCAGGTTGCGCTTCGTGAATGTCTCATGCTCCGCGTCGATCTGTTCTTGCAGACGGCATATCTGCAGCGGCGTAATCTGCCTCGCCGCTTTGCGGATCGCCATGATCTCCAGATTTCCCCGGACCTCATAGGTGTCGATGATCTCCTGTCTGGTCGGCGAGGCGAGACATGCCCCCCAGCCGGGGATTATCTGGACCAGTCCTTCGTTTTCCAGGCGTCTTAAGGCCTCGCGCACGGGGGTGCGGCTCACCTGCAGCTCTTTCGCGATCGCCACCTCTGGCAGGCGCTGGCCGCTGACAAGAGCCTTTTCAAAAATCTTTCTCCTCAATTGATCATATACAAATCCCGCCGCGGTCTGTACGGCGGAGGACGTCATAACCATATTCGATCAACTCCCAATCTTACCTTCAGGTAAAAATATACATAGTCGACAACGGAATTGCAAGCGAAAAATAAAAAATTTCTCCGGCGCGGCCGATTTGTTGTACTTTTGTTGTACCTGTGGTGTTACCCTATTATATAAAAGGGCGTCTTTCGAGCGCCGCGCCCGGCGCCATAGTTTAGAGGTGTATAGTTTGAGTGCAGCTGACAGTGATAAAAGATATATTTTGCCGCTTTATACGGCCGCCGCGTTTTTGCCCGCCGCCAGAGGGAAGACCGCCGCTTTGGGCGCGGTCCGCGCCGAAGAGACGCGGCCGTTGGGGGAGCGGTGACATGCGCATGTTCCCGCGCGGCGCGTCCGCTGCGAAAAGCGTCTACGGCAGTTCCGATTCAATGCTAAGATATTACGGCTATTTTGACAAAAACCGCTGTGATCTTAAAGGGGAGATGAGGAGAATGACAGGTAAAGAGCCTCACGGCAAGGTCATCGCCTGCCAGTTGTTCGCGGCCCTTCTTGCCGCCGTTTTCCTCTCCGGCCTGCTGCTGACGGGAAAAAATTCCTGGGTGCAGGGGGACGAATTTTATACAAAGGTGTCGGTCGTCGGGGAATACCGCGCCGACGGGGGGCCGTGGCTGCCGTTGAAAGAGGGCGAGACACCCTATCTCAGCAAGAGCCGTCTGATAGAGATTAAAGGGCATTTTTCAAAAGACATTGAAAAAAATCTCTCCCTCATCCTGCGGATGCAGTACCTTGCCGTTAAGATTCGGGTAAACGGGCGGGAGTTCTTCTCCTTCGGCAACGCCGCGTCGCGGCACCGGCTTTCCCGGAGCGGCGGCGACGTTTGGATGTCCGTTCTTTCGCCCGGACTTACGACCGCGGACCTGATTGAAATGGAGCTTTATAACGTCTACGGCAACCGCTATCTGCCGAGCGCCGAAAAGCTGCTGGATAACATCTATTTCGGCACGGAGGGCTCCATGTACCGTACTCTTTTCGCGAAGCGCGGCTTTTCCGCCGTTTTCGCCGTTTTTATCTTTATCTTCGGGCTGCTGGAGCTGGCCGTCTCCGTCTTCTTTATCGTGATCGGCTACCGGCGAATCTGCGCTCTGCTGTACAACGCCGGCTATACCGTCTTTGCCGCGGTGTGGTTCTTCATCCAGAACGATTTCAGCTTTTTGCTGCCGACGCCGGTGTTTACCGCTTACATGGAGATCCTGAGCATGTACATGGTCATGGCGTTCTTTTCTCTCTATGTCTCCGAATACATGAGCGGCGCGCGCCGCAGGCTGGCGCGCCTGCAAGCCTCGGCGGCCTTCTTCGTCATTACGCTGCTGAGTCTGCTGCAGATCGCGGGCCGTCTGGAGGCCTATCAGACGCTTAATATCTCCACCGCATTCGGCCTTTTGGGAATGCTCTCCGCTTTTGCCGCTCTGGCGGTCGAAGCGGCGGCGTCCGGGAAGAAGGCCCCGCGGCTGATCGTATATTCAACGCTGCTGATTCCGGCCGGGGCGATAGGCGACGCCTATGTCTACGCGGTCACGCCTGGGCACTACGCGATCTTTGTGCAGATGGGGTCGATAATCTCCGCCGCCATCTTAGGCGGCGTCGTCATCCGCGAGTATAAAAACAAGATTGATACCGCCGCGCGCGTGGAACGAATGGAGAACGAACTCACACAGAGCCGCGTCGCGATCATGATCAGCCAGATACAGCCGCACTTTCTCTATAACGCGCTGGCGACGATCAAGGCTCTCTGCGAGATCGACCCGGAGGTCGCGCAGGAGGCGATCGCCCATTTTTCGAAATACCTGCGCCGCAACATGGATTCGCTCACGTCGAAGGCGCTCATCCCCTTTGAACAGGAGCTTGTCCATATTGAGAATTACCTTTATATAGAGAAGATCCGCTTTCAGGGGAAGATCAACTTTGTTTACGATATCAAGACGGTGGACTTCTACCTGCCGACTCTTTCCGTACAGCCGCTCGTCGAGAACGCGATCCACTACGGCGCGGCCGCCGTCAAGGGGGGCGGCACCGTCTCCATCGAGACCGACGAGACCGACGACGGTTACACGGTCTGCGTGAAGGATAACGGCACGGGGTTTGATTTTATGAACGTCCCCCGCGACGATAGGAACCATGTCGGCATCGAAAATGTCAGAAACAGGATCAGGATGATGTGCGGCGGTACGCTTGCAATCGAGAGCGAGCCGGTAAAGGGAACCGTGATCACGATATTTATTCCGAAGGTGGTAACAGATGAAAGTAATAGCCGTTGACGACGAGAAACTTTTGCTTGACGATCTTTTAATTCAGCTGAATAAAATTTCCGGCATTGAAAGCGCGGCCGGCTTTGACGACCCGCGCGAGGCGCTGGCTTATCTGGCGCATAATCAGGTCGACGTGGCGTTTCTTGATATAAATATGCAGGAGATGGACGGCATTACGCTGGCAAAGCAGATGAAGGAGCTGGAGCCCGCCATCGCGGTCATATTCCTCACCGGCTACTCTGAATACGCGATCGACGCCTTCGGCCTGCACGCCTCCGGCTACCTCATGAAACCAGTGACAAGGCGCGACATCGAGGAGGAGCTCGTGAACCTGCGGCCGATGAAGCGGCGCGCGCAGCCCTGGGCTTTCGTTCGCACCTTTGGGGGATTCGAGCTCCTCTGCGGCGGCGCCCCCGTAAAATTTGAGCGGGCGAAGGCCAAGGAGCTCTTTGCCTGCCTTATCGACCGGCGCGGCGCTTCGCTGACGATGGAGGAGATATCCGCCCGCCTTTGGGAAGAGGACGGGTATGACGCCTCAAAGCTGAAACAGATACATACCTTTATCGGCAGCATGATGAAGACGCTGCGTTTCGCGGGCGTCGACGGCGCGGTGGTCAAGCAGTACAACGCCGTGGCCGTGAACCCGAGGAAGGTCGACTGCGACTATTTCCGCTTTATGGACCGGGACCCCGAGGCGATCGCCTCCTTCGCCGGAGAATACATGACGAACTACAGCTGGGGAGAGTTCACGCTGGGAATGCTCTGCCAGATGAAGGCCAGCCTTTATAGCCGGCAAGATACGCCGTCGCGGAGGTCTGGAAAATAGACGCGCAATATTTGCTTACCTGACGCTCTGCCGGGCGGCAGGAAAAACCAAGAGAAAAGGGGAGTAAAAAATATGCTGAAAAAAGTTTTCGTGTTGACGGCGGCGCTCTCGCTGTCCGCCCTGTTTTGCGGGGCCGCCCTGGCGGGGCCCGTAATCTCAAAGGGCTACGTCGCGCTCTCCGCGGACGGCTGTGTTCTTTACGGAACCGACGGCAGCAGCACAAGCGCCGCGGCGGAAGGATACACCGCGGAGGAGGCCGAGTGGTACCGGACGCTCAACGATAAGCTTTGCGCGCCGCTGGGCGAGGTGGAGGTCTGCTCTCTCATTGACTTTGTCATCTCCGGCGACGCCTACGAACCGGGGGTGGCCTCAATCGATATAAGCCTCGCCGCCCCGCTGACGGAAGAGCAGGCGGCTCAGGTGCGCACGTTTAAAAGGGCGGGCGCTTCGATGAGTTTATATTTCAGCGACGAAGACGAAAAGCCGCTTGAGCTGATGGCCGCGGGCTGCGGATACCGCGCGGAGGGCGACCGGCTGACCGTAACGATTCCCGAGGGCAAAGCGGTCAACTGCCTTCCCGACGAATATTATGTCCTTGTCCTCTCCGTTCCGAAAGAAAGCGGCGGTTCTTCCGGCTGTAACGGCACGGGAGCCGCGGCCGCCGCGCTTATTTTGACGGCGCCGCTTTTCTGCGCGGCGCTGAAAAAACGCAACCGCCGTCCGCTTAGGTAAACGCGGGCGTTTGGCGGCGGCCGCGGGCAGCGAGGCGTGAGGGGGCCGGAATAGGCGAACGTGTAACGGATAAACAGGCGGAAACGATGAGACGTTTTCGCCTGTCTTATTATTTTGCGAATATATATGGAAAAAGTATTGACAATCCTCCCCGAATAATATATAAAATACATCAGGAAATCTTGTATACATTGGATACTTTACTAAAACGTTTCACATAAATACTTTACAAAGGAGAGAAAAACATGCTGGACTTGAACAAACTTTGCGGGATGAACGGCAAGACCGCCATCATCACGGGCGCCGCCTCAGGCATCGGCGCGGGCATCGCGCGCTTTTTCGCGAACGCGGGGGTATCGGTCGTCATCGCCGACATCAACGAAGAGCTCGCGCGTAAGGTCGAACAAGAGATCAAAGAGGCGGGCGGCAAGGCCGAATTCATTAAATGCAACGTTACAAAAGAGGCCGACTGCAAAGCTCTCGCCGACAAGGTCGCGGCGGATCATTCAAAGATCGACATCCTTGTGAACTGCGCCGGCGTCGCCCGCCGCCACACGGTTGAGACGCTGCCCGAAAGCGACTGGGATCTCGCGATCAACGTCACCCTAAAAAGCGTCTACCTGATGTGTAAGCATGTTGTACCTCATATGAAAAAGGCCGGCGGCGGCAAGATCGTCAACATCGGCTCCGGCTGGGCACTCAAGGGCGGAGACCACGCCGTCTCTTACTGCGCCGCGAAGGGCGGCGTCTGGAACATGACGCGCGCGATGGCCATCGACCACGGTCCCGATAATATAAATATAAATTGCGTCTGCCCCGGCGATATTGACACGCCGATGCTCAAAAGCGAATGCGAGCAGCTGGGCGGCGTATATGACGATAAGTATAAGGAAGAATGCGCTCAGCGCCCGATGGCTCGCCTCGGCGCGCCGAAAGACGTCGCGATGTGCGTATTTTTCCTTTGCAGTGACATGGCCCCGTGGGTGACAGGCTCATCGCTTGTCGTCGACGGCGGCGGTATAGCATAGGAGGAGAGTCAGATGTCAAAAAAGATGTATCCCTATATCCCCAACTCGGAAGCGGCCGTTCAGGCTGAGATGCTCAAGTTCATCGGTGTGGATTCGATCGAGGACCTGATCGCCGACATCCCCGAGGACATGCGCCTGAAACAGGCGATGGCGCTTCCCGAACCAATTTGCGACGAAGCGGGCCTTTTCCGCCACGTCGGCACAATGCTCGGCAAGAACAAGACGGCGCGCGAGCTGGTCTGCTTCCTTGGCGCCGGCTGCTACAACCGTTACGTCCCCGCGGTCGTTGACGAAGTCATCAACCGCTCCGAGTTCCTCACCGCCTATGCCGGCGAGCCTTACGAGGATCACGGACGCTTCCACGCGATGTTCGAGTATCAGTCGATGATGGCCGAGCTGCTCGACATGGACGTCTGCAACGTGCCGAACTATGACGGAAGCCAGGCCGTCGGCACGGCGCTCCGCATGGCGACGCGCATCGCGCGCCGCAAAGAGGTGCTCATCCCCCGCAATATCAATCCCGATACGCTGCGGGCGGTGCAGACCTACCTCCAGCCCGACGTCGAGATCACGTACGTAGATTACGGCGCGAAGACGGGCCGCATCTGCCTCGACAGCCTTAAAGAGAAGCTGACGGACAAGGTGGCGGCGGTGCTGGTCATGAATCCCAACTTCTTCGGCGTCGTCGAAGATAAGGCGCAGGAGATCGCCGACCTGGCCCATGCCCAGGGCGCTCTGATGGTCGCCTATGTCGAGCCGTCGACGCTCGGCGTGCTTACGCCCCCCTCGCACTATGGCGCGGATATTGCCTGCGGCGATATCCAGGCGCTCGGCCTCCATATGAACTACGGCGGCGGCGTCGCGGGCTTCATCGCGACCGCCGACGATCCGCGCTTTGTCGACGAATACCCCTCGCGCCTCTTCGGCATCGCGCCGACGAGCGAGAAGGAATGGGGCTTCGGCGACGTCCTCTGGGAGCGCACCTCGTTCGCGAACCGCGACAGCGCCAAAGAATTCGTCGGCACGCATTCGGCGCTCTGGGGCATCGCCGCCGGCGTATACCTCGCCGCGATGGGGCCGCAGGGCATGAAAGAACTTGGCGAAGCGGTGCTGCAGCGCCAGGTCTGCCTGAAAAAGGTCCTCTCGGGCGTCAAGGGCCTCTCGCTTGACCGGTTCTCCGGCGTCCCCTTCCAGGAGGTCGTCGCGGACTTCTCGGCGAGCGGCAAAAAGGTCTCCGAGATCAACAAGAAGCTGCTCGAAAAGGGAATCCTCGGCGGTTACGACCTGGGCCGTCACTTCCCCGAGCTTGAGGGCTGCATGCTGCTGGCGGTGACCGAGCAGACATCGGCGGGCGATATTAAGGCTCTTGCTTCGGCACTGGGCGAGATTCTGGCGTAAAGGAGGCCATTTCAATGAACAGTTTGGAAAGATTAAAGAAATTTCATCAGGCGAAGTGGAATGAGCCGATAATCTATGAGATAAGCGAGCCCGGCGCGCGCGCCGTCCTCGTTCCCGGCCCCTGCTGCGACTGCACGAGCACGGAAGAGGCCATGGCCACCCTGCCGGCGGGCATGGTGCGCAAGGAGAAGGCCAACCTTCCCGAGATCGCGCAGCTCCAGCTGGTGCGCCACTACAACCACCTCTCGCAGGAAAACATCGGCGTCGACGGAAATATCGACATCGGCCAGGGGACCTGTACGATGAAGTACAGCCCGAAGATCAACGACCGCCTCGCGGGGCTTTCCAAGGTCGCCGACATGCACCCGCTCCAGCCTGATGCGACCGCGCAGGGGATACTCGAGGTCTTCTATAAGACCGGCGAGCTCTTCAAAGAAATATCCGGCCTTGACGTATTTTCGATGCAGCCCGGCGGCGGCTCGCACGGCGTTCTCGCGCTCGCCTCGATCGTGCGCGCCTACTGGCGCGACAAGGGCGAGGAAGAAAAGCGCGACGAGATCATCACGACCCTCTTCTCACATCCCGCCGACTGCGCCGTTCCGACGGTGAAGGGCTACAAGGTGACGATCATTCAGCCCGACGAGGAGGGCTATCCCGACATCGAAGCCTTCAAGGCGGCGATATCCGACCGCACGGCGGCGATCTTCTTTACGAACCCGGAAGACACGGGCATCTTCAACGTCCGTATCAGGGAATTCACACGCCTCGCGCACGAGAAGGGAATCCTCTGCTGCTACGACCAGGCGAACGCCAACGGCCTGTTAGGCATCACCCGCACCGCCGAGGCCAACTTCGACATGTCCTTCTTTAACCTCCACAAGACCTTCGGCGCGCCGCACGGATGCGGCGGCCCCGCCACGGGACTTGTCGCGGCGAAGAAAGAGCTGCGCCCCTACATGCCCGTCCCGCTTGTCGAATACGCGCCGGAGAAGGGATACTACCTCGACTTCGACCTGCCGAAATCCTGCGGCAAGATCAAGTCCTTCTGGGGCGTAGCGCCCGTCGTCGTCAAAGCCTACTCCTGGATCATGGCGCTCGGCGCCGACGGCCTGCGCGAAGTCTCACGCGTCGCCATCCTCAACAACAATTACTGCATGAAGAAGATCCTCGCGATCAAGGGCGCTTCGATCAGCTTCCCGCATCACCCCTCGCGCATCGAGCAGGCCCGCTACAGCTGGCAGAAGCTCAAAGAGGACACCGGCTTCGGCACGGCGGATGTACAGCGCTGCATCGCCGACTTCGGCACGCACTACTGGTCCAGCCACGAGCCCTGGGTGATCCCCGAACCCTTCACGATCGAACCCAGCGAGTCATACTCGAAGCAGGATATCGACGACTACTGCGCCGTGCTTGCGGAAATTTCCCGCATGTGCTACGAGGAGCCTGAGGCGGTCAAGCACGCGCCCGTGAACAGCACGGTGCACCATATCGACCACGACTACTTCGACGATCCGGCAAAGTACGCCATCACCTGGCGCGCCTACAACAAGAAGTATAAGGGCTATTTTGAGCCAAAATAGAGCGTGATGAAAATAGGCTTCCTCATCAACCCTGTCGCGGGAATGGGGGGCAAGGTGGCTCTCAAGGGAACCGACGGCGAGGAGACTCTCCGCCGGGCCCTTGAGCTCGGCGCCGTGCCGCTGGCCGGCGAGCGCGCCGCGGAAGCGGTAAGAGAATTTGCCGAAAACGCGGCCGCCTGCCGTTTTTACAGCCCTTCAGGCGCCATGGGAGCCGATTTGCTTAAATCATACGGCCTGGAAACGGAGCTCCTCTTTGCGCCGTCCGCACATACGACCCCGGCCGACACCAAACGCGCGGCGGAAATGATGCTTGCGCGCGGTGTCGGCCTCATCGCCTTCGCGGGCGGCGACGGTACGGCGCGCGACGTCTGCTCCGTCGTCGGCGAAAGCGTCCCCGTCGTCGGCATCCCCGCCGGGGTCAAAATACATTCCGGCGTATACGCTAAAAGGCCGAAGGCCGCGGGTATGCTTATCAACAACCTTTTGCTTGGCAAGGTCCGGCGTTTTGCCGTGACGGAGGTCGTGGACATTGACGAAGAGGCTTTCCGCGACGACATCGTGCGGGCGCGGCTCTACGGCTACATGAAGGTGCCCGACGACCGCGAGTTCATGCAGGACCGCAAGTCCGGCGGCAGCGGCGGCTCGTCCGAAGAGGCGGCAAACCTGGCCGCCTTCGCGGCCCTTTCCATGAAGCCC
This sequence comes from Synergistota bacterium, assembly GCA_023450745.1. Lineage (GTDB taxonomy): Bacteria > Synergistota > Synergistia > Synergistales > Synergistaceae > Cloacibacillus. The sequence continues at coordinate 30,616 of JAEXGR010000070.1, read as the reverse complement.
GGCACTCTCTACCTGGTGGGTTCGGGCTCGACTACCAAGCAGCTTATGGACCGTCTCGGTCTTGACTGTACGCTGCTTGGCGTAGACGCCGTGTTAGATGGAAAGCTCGCCGGCAAAGACCTTACGGAGGCGGAAATAAAAGAAATCCTTTCCTCCGTCGAAAGAAAGAAGAGGGCGCTCGTCATCACGGTGATCGGCGGACAAGGGCACATATTTGGACGCGGCAACCAGCAGTTGAGCCCCGAGGTCATCCGCATGATTCCCAAAGAGAACATCATGGTCATCGCCACGCCCGCGAAGATGGCGCAGTTATTTGGCAAAAGCCTGATCGCCGACACCGGCGACAGCGCTCTCGACCGGGAGCTTGCGGGATACCTGCCTGTCGTCACCGGACATGCGCGGAAGATGATGGTCAAGGTTTCATAAAAATATTAAAATATTTAAAGTACAAGGGTAGGAGAGTGAGATTATGGCACGTTATGAAGAGCTTGCGGGAAAGAGAGTTCTGATCACAGGAGCGGCGAGCGGCATCGGCCTGGCGACCGCCCAGGTCTTCGCGCGGCAGGGAGCCAAGGTGTTCGTCGTCGACTATAACCAGGAGGCGGCGGCGCAGGTGATGGCGGAGAATCCCGCCTTTGCCGGGTACTGCGTCGGCGACGTCAGCAAAGAAGAAGACGTACAGAACGCCTTCAAAAAAATGGACGAGGTGCTTGGCGGCATTGACGTTCTGATTTCAAACGCCGGCATCAGCATTCGGGCCGATTTTGTGGACATCTCCTACGAACAGTGGAAAAAGGTCGTCGACATCAACCTCAACGGCATGTTTCTCTGCGCGCGCGAGGCGGCGCGCCGGATGATGGAACAGAAGAGCGGCGTCATCCTCATGACCGCCTCGACCAACGGCACCGAAGGCCACCGCTGGTACACCGACTATAACGCTTCAAAGGCGGGAGTGATTCTGCTCACCAAGAGCATGGCGCTGGAGCTTGCGCCCGTGGTCCGCGTCAACTGCGTCTGCCCCGGCTATGTTCTCACGCCGATGCAGAAGGCGGAATACACCGAAGAGATGCTCGCGAAGGTCAACGAAGGCATCCCGATGAAACGCCACGCCGAACCGGAAGAGATCGGCAAGCTCTACGCCTTCCTCGCCTCAGACGACGCGAAATACATCACCGGCGCCGATATCAGAATAGACGGCGGCGAAACGGCTGGACTTTATTAATAATTTACAATAAAAAAAGCCACAAACTGAACTATCAATATAGGATTTTAAATTCATGGCATATATTGATAGTTCAGTATTAAATATTTGCTTCCCTTCAACATGATATTGAACCACAGGTATTCTAAGCATAGCAATATTATACACAAGCTGAACCGCATAGTATGGCGTTAGTCAAACAGGTTCAAAGCGTTTATTATTTTAAATAATAATTTAATTAATTATTTATAAAAAAATAAAAGGTGGTGTAGTAATGTTGGATCATATCTTGGTTTTAGGAAATATTTGGACTGGCGATACCGCTTGTCCGCATTGCAGAGCGTTCTTTTCAGAAAATGGAATAATTACATTTACTGGAACAGCGAATGACGCTAAAAAATACGCATGTGGTAAGAAATATGAGACATATGATTTTGGTGATAATTTGGTTATTCCAGGAATGACAGATTCTCATATCCATGCCACTGCATATGCTAAACAAGATTTTTACGTTAACCTTGGGGACACCAAAAACCTCGCTGAAATAGGCCTTCTTTTAAAAGCAAAAGCCAGAGAAATGCCTGAGGGCGTATGGATCAGAGCAATAAATTTTAACGAATCCGCTTGGACAGATCCTAGGAAACCTGATAGATGTTTCCTTGATAGTTTGGAATTAAAAAACCCGCTTTTAGTGAGCCGTTATTGTGGGCATTTTCATGCGGTTAATTCAATAGCTTTAAAGCAAAGCGGTTTGTGGGATAAATATGATGTAAATATAGCCAGAGATGCTGACGGTAACCATCTGGGGCAGCTCACAGAAGGAGCGGCTGGGCCGCTGATTGAAACCATCGCATCTATTTACGAGAAGCCAGAGTATGTTGCGAACCTGATAGAAAAGAGCTGTTTGAAATTGGCTTCTCATGGGATAACGGCCCTTCATGCTTGCGATGCTCCAAGTTATGCTCTGGGAGAGGATCTTGCTGCCTGTCAGAGACTTTATGAAAACGGAAGGCTTCCTATTCGATGGGCATGCTATCATGACCGCCTTCCAAACTACGACATAAAAAGCGGCTTTGGCAACGACATGATTTTCTTCGCCGGGCTTAAACTCTTTGCGGATGGCACGCTTGGCGGCAGGACCTGTGCGCTAAGGGATTGTTTTTCGGACGATCCTCCTAACAAAGGACTTCTTAACCATTCGGACGAGGAGTTGCGTGCTTTGATTGCGGAGGCACATAAAAAAGGCATTCAGGTACAAATACACGCCATTGGTGACAGAGCTCTTGAGCAGACAATAGATAGTATAAATTATGTTGTCAATAAATTGGGGATTCCAGAATTGCCTTACCGTATCAACCATGCCATAGTATGCCCTAAAGATTTGTTGGAAAAAATAAAAAAAAGTAATGTAACGATAGATATTCAACCTATTCAAGCCCACACTGACCGGAATATGACCCCTTTGAGAGTTGGGCATGAAAGGATGAAAACATGTTATTCATTTAAGAGCCTTTATCAAGCGGCTTATACGTTAACAGGTTCCAGCGATGCACCAATTGAAGACCCTAATCCATGGCTTGGCATCTGGGCTGCTGTAAATCTGACGGAAATGGATAATTTACCGCTTCGGTCATACAACCGATCGGAGACCCTTTCTCTTGATGAAGCTCTGATGATATACACAGCAAATCCATGGAAATCTATTGGAAAGGAGGCAAAATTCGGAACTATTTCTTGCGGGAAGAAAGCAGATTTTACGGTGCTGGATGGAGATCCATTTAAGATGGACAAATCGGAGCTCAAATGTGTTGCCCACCTCGCTACTTTTGTGGAAGGGCGAATCATATGGAGCAAATAGCGAAGTTGTGCTGAAGAAGGGGGTTTGTAAAATGTCTGAAAAAATAAGGGAGCATGTAAAACCCAGTTTGTGCCTTGCAATCGCAGTGATTGCGCTTATCACCATAGTTGTATCTGCCGCAAGTTTGTATTATAAAGTTGACGTTCATGCGCCAATTGTTATGCTTGCGGTTGTAATAGCTCTGATTGGATATTTTCATCTACATTACAGCTACACGGAATTGGAGGCGGCCGCTCTCGATAGTATTATGGCTTCGATTCCGTCGTGCCTGATTTTAACGCTTGTTGGTATGCTAGTCGGCCTGTGGATAAAAGCTGGTATCATTCCCGGCCTTATCTACTACGGACTTGGGATCATCAACCCAAACATTTTTCCTCTTGCCACGTTGATTGTATGCGCGATTATATCGCTTTCCACTGGATCATCGTGGTCGACTGAAGCTACTGTCGGCGTTGCGATGATGGGAATCGGGAACGGGCTTGGCATAAACCCTGCCTTTACAGCGGGCGTTGTGGTCTCCGGCGCATATTTTGGTGATAAAATGTCTCCACTTTCGGACACTACGAACCTGTCACCAGCTGTTTCAGGCGCGTCGCTGTTTGATCATATCAGGGCGATGTGCTGGACAACCGGACCATCTCTTGCGATATTTGCCGTTATCCTGCTTGTTTGGGGATTCTCTTTTTCCGGCCATGAAATAGATACAACGCGAATAGAGGCGATTCGTACTATTATAGCCGCAGAATTTCCGATAAGCCTAGTTTGTATTGTTCCTCCGCTTTTGGTCATAATTTCATCGATTCTCAAACTCCCAGCTATGCCAGGCATATGCATAGGAATTTTTGCCAGCATATTGATGTGCCTCTATAACGGAGTATCTATTGGCGAAATGTGGAATTTAAGCCAGTGGGGATACAAACCGCTTATTTCGGCTCAAATCGCAGGCATTGAAAGTATGCCTGAAATAGCAAATATACTTCAAACGCAGGGAATATCAATTGAACCTGGAATGGCAAAAGATGTGGCCACAATGATATCACGCCTTGTCGGACGCGGTGGAATGCAGAATATGATGTGGTCCGTGTCGCTGGCCCTGATTGCAATGGCGATGGGTGGATTCCTTGAAGTGACAGGAATACTCCATGTTTTGCTTGCCGCTCTGACAAAAGGAGTCAGGCGCGCCGGCGGGTTGATTTCTGCCACGGTTGCGGCATCATTCGTCGCTAACCTTTTGACGGGCAGCCAATATCTTTCCATCATAATCCCTGGAAGGATGTTCAAATCAAAATATGAAGAAAGCGGTCTTGCTCCTAGAATGCTTTCAAGGTCGCTCGAAGACAGCGGTACTCTGACATCTGTTTTAATTCCTTGGAATGTTTGTGGTGGCTATGCGGCAGCGGTCCTTGGTGTTCCGACGCTTGCCTACGCTCCATATGCGATGTTGAACTGGATGACGCCAATAATTGCAATTATTATCACCTATCTTGGCATTGGCGTCTTCTGGAGAAACGAAAAGGGCGAAGACCGGCTTGAAAGAAAAGTTACTTTAAACTAATCGAAATAAAATGAGATCAGGGCGCGGGATATCGCTTATTTTTTGTTCCGCGCCCGATATATTGTTCGGCTGAAAAATTATAGGGGAGTGTGATTCTCAAATGCCACATGCTAAATATCTTTATCTCAGAAACGGCAGTATTTGGACGGGAGATCCTGTCAATTCGCGCGTTGAATCCATGATAATTTGCGGAGACAAGATAGCCGCGATCGGTGAGACTTGTATGCTCGATTCTCATCCGTATGCAGCCGAAGCTGTCCGATATGATCTTGACGGCAGGACGGTGCTCCCTGGTTTCAGTGATTGTCATATACATGTGCTTACCAGCGCGAAAGCTATGCACTCTGTAGACCTCTCAGCCGCGAAGTCACTTGATGACGTTATTTCACTGATCAGGGAGAGAGCCGCCATGGTCCCTGCTGATTCTTGGATATACGCTACGCTGCTTAACGAAAATAACTGGGATGTTCCGAAATTGCCCCTAGCCGAGGATATAGATAAAGCAGGAATCTCGAATCCTGTACTGATACATCGTATATGTACCCACGCAAGTATTGCTAACTCTAAAGCTTTGTCCATGTTGAATATCCAAAACCTGGCTTTGTCAAATATAGACAGGTTTCCGTCAGGGAAACCAACTGGTATTTTATATGATGATGCCCAACTACCGGCGTATGATACAATGGAAAAAAGCCTTTACACGAGAGAAACGCTCATTCAGTACCTTGACGATTATCTAAAATATGCCGCTTCTTTGGGGTTGACCAGCTTGCATACCTGTAGCGCGGTTAGCCTTGGCATGGGAGAAAATTTAGGGTTGTATCAGGACATGATGGATACCGGGAGGCTTTCATGCCGAGTTTATTGTGTGCATGACGAATTATCTGTTCCTCCAATGGGGCCTAAGACTGGCAACGAATTTGTTTGTTTTGAAGGTTTTAAATTGTTTATTGACGGCGCTCTAGGGTCTCGTACGGCGGCTATGTCATTACCTTATCACGACGACCCTTCGACATATGGCATATTGATTCATGAATTTGACGAACTATTAGATAAGCTATGCGAAGCTACCCGTCGTTGTGATCATATACTAGTGCACGCAATTGGCGATCGTGCCATAGAACAACAACTCAACGCGATCGAGAAAGTGTGCTCTATTTTCAGAGAAAATGAAATAAGACACCCGTATCTTCTTAACCATGTGGAAATATGTCCTCCAAAACTTATCGACAGAATGAAAAAACTCCCGATAGCATGTGTTATTCAGCCTACATACGTTCCCTCAGATATAGATATGGTACCGGCACGTGTCGGTACTATGGAAAAATATGCGTGTAATTGGATGGATATGATTAACGCTGGCATAACTTTGTGTGGATCTAGCGATAACCCTATAGAAAGCCTGAATCCACTAGATGGGATATGGGCTTTGGTGAATAGAACGAGCTGGGACGGTACAAGGATATGGCATGAAGATCAAAAATTATCATTAGACCAGGCTCTTAGCATCTACACAGTTAACCCGGCCAAGGCATATTCAACATGGCATTGGAATGGAAGCCTTACTCCAGGTAAAGTTGCCGATCTCGTAATTCTGGACAACAATATCTTTGAAACACCGGTGATTGAATTAAATGGCATAAAGGTTTCAAACACGCTTCTCGCGGGGAGCTCAACTTTTGGTTCAATTCCCGGATGGGATTTTTTATAACGATTTTGCCATCCGAGGCTATCATGTAAAAGCATTAGTGTTTTAAAGAAAGGGGGTATGCCAGCGGAAGTAATCCGAAGCGCTCCAAAGCGTCCCTAGGATGGGAGAGTCCCGCGTGCGGTCCGACTTATTTTTACCGCGGCCGGCGCTCTCTCAGGTTCCGATCATTGCCTGTTAAACAGGCATAGCTGAAAAGGAGGCATTTATTGGTAATGAAAGCTTTGTTGAAACTTACGCCTATCTGTGTTATCGCTGGTCTTATGCTCTCTGGTATGGATATCCTCTTGGCCGCGCCGCTTTCGTTCATGTACTCGGTCATCATCGCGATGATCGTCGACCGCTTCAAGTTTCAGGACTGCCTTGACGCGGCCCTTGACAACCTGAAGCACTTTCTGATCGTCTTCCTCATCCTTCAGGCCGCCTATGCCGTCGCCGAATGTTTCATGGCCACCGGCGTCGCCGCCGCCGTCATCAATATGTCGCTTGCCGCGGGGCTCAACGCGAAGGTCCTCGCCGTCGTCGCCCTCCTCGTGACCTCCGTGCTTTCGATCGCCACGGGGACCTCATGGGGAACGTTCGCGGCCTGCGCGCCGATCTTCCTTTGGCTTAACCACATCGTCGGCGGCAACATCGCGCTGACCGTCGGCGCCATCGCCGGCGGCTCCTGCTTCGGCGACAACATCGGGCTTATCTCCGACACGACGATCGTCAGCTCAGGCATCCAGCAGGTCGAAATAATCAGGCGCGTCCGCCATCAGGGCGTTTGGTCGTTCCTCTGCCTCGCCATCTCCGCCGTAGTCTTCTATTTCATCGGCGTCGCCATGGGGCTGCCCAGCACCAGCGGCCAGGCGGCCGACGCCATCGCGCAGATTCCGCAGGAGGTCTGGGCTTCGCTCGCTGAGGAACGCCCCTCGGCCGTCACCCTGCTCGAACTCGTCAAACAGGGCGTGCCCTACTACATGGTCATTCCTCTGATCATCGTCCTTGCCACGGCGATCAAAGGCTACAGCACGCTGATCTGCCTCGGCTCGGGCATCGTCTCCTCGCTCGCCTTCGGCCTGGCCTCCGGCACCGTCACCAGCGTCACGGAATTCCTTGACCTCGTCTATACCGGCTTCTCCGACGCGGGCGGCTGGTCTATCGCGATGATGCTCTGGGTCGGCGCTTTCGGCGGCGTCATGAGGCTGATGAACGCCTTTGACCCGATCGCGCTGCTCGTCACGCGCATGGTGCACAAGGTGCGCCACCTCATCTTCTCGAACGCCCTCCTCTGCCTGGTCGGCAACGCGGCACTCTCCGATGAAATGGCCCAGATCGTCACGATCGGCCCGATCATCAAAAACATCACGGAAGAAAACGTCGTCGGCTCCAAAGAAGACATGTACACGCTGGCTCTGAGAAACGCGACTCTCTCGGACGCGATGGGCGTTCTGGGCTCGCAGCTCGTCCCCTGGCACTGCTACATGGGCTTCTTTATCGGCATCAGCGTCTCCGTCTACCCGCTCGCCGAGGCCCTCTCGGTCGGCGACATCATCATGCACAACTATCTAGCCTGGATCGCCGTCGGCTCGATGCTCGTCCTTACCTTCACCGGCTGGGACCGCTTCATCCCGCTCTTCAAGCTCCCCGCGGAGCCTCAGGTCTACCTCAAGAGCGAAGCGGCGAAGTACGAGAAAAACTAGCGTCTTTGCGGCTTGCATAAAAGCGGCCCCTCGATTCCGAGGGGCCGCTTCATTTCACCTTATCTATTATGCGAGCGGGTCTGTGAACAACTCTCCGGTCTCAAAACGGTGATAGCTGAACTTTGACGGGTCCATGAAGGGTTTTTCTCCGTTGATAAGCGACGTCATAATCTGTCCGGCTACGGGCGAGAGCATAAAGCCGCGTCCCGAGAATCCCGTCAAATGGAAGAATCCCTTTACTTCGTCCGTCTCTCCGATAATCGGAGCGCAGTCCGGGGTCATGTCATAATATCCTGACCACAGGCGCACCACGCGGATGTCCTTGGTTCTCGGAAGAAGCTTCAGGACCATCTGGGCGGTATCCGCGATGACGTTGACGTTAAGCGCGTATCCGAGCTTCTTCTCTTTTGAGGAATCTCTTCCCGCGATGATGGAGCCGTTCGGCCTCTGCTGCACGTAATAGTTTCCGCTCATACTCATGAGCATTGCGGGGCAGACGCCGGGTTCGACGGGCTCGGTTACGAGGACCTGATGACGCTCGGCCCAGTTGGGGATTTTGATGCCGGCCATTGCCGATATCTCCTGCGCCCATGAGCCGGCGCAGTTGATAACCGTACCGGTTTTTATAACGCCGCGGTTTGTCACGACGCCAGCGACCTTGCCGCCGTCGACGTTGATGCCGGTCACTTCGGTGTGTTTGAAGAATTTCGCGCCGCCTCGCTTTGCGGCCTCTTGGAAGGCGTTAGTCGTCAGGAAGGGGTCTGCGTGTCCGTCCCTGGCATGGAAGGTGAATCCTACCGCGTCGTCGACCGCGGCTCCGGGGCATATCTCCTGTATTCTTTTTTTATCGGAGAAGAGCTCTGTCATGACGCCAATTTTGTGCTGGAGCGCGACATTTTTGTGGAACTGTTCCCATTCTTTATCATTATACGCGACGAACACGTAGCCTGACTGGTTGAGTCCCGTGGGAAAGCCCAGTTCCTCGTCAAGATGCTCAAAGATGTCAATCGCGGCTAGCGCCATGCGGCAGTTAAGCTCATTGCCCCACTGCGCGCGCATTCCCGCTCCGCAGCGTCCGGTCGAGCCCGACCCCACGGTGTTTTTTTCAAGGACGACGACATCTTTTATGCCAGATTTTGCAAGATAGTAGGCTGTCGAAGAGCCTACCGCGCCCCCTCCTATAATGACTATCTCAGCCGTTTTCGGAAAATCCATCGTCATTACCTCTCTTCGCCTTCTACAACATAGTCCTTTGCGAGAAGCCCGATCTTTATCGGCTTCACGGGCGGCCTGATCGTTCCCGGGTCAACCTCGGCCACGGGCTTGCCGGTCATCCGGGCGATCTCGCGCATGATGATGTCGCGGCATCCGCGCCCCTGGCACGGCCCCATCCCAACGCGGAGCTCTCTCTTAAGTTCGTCAAAGGTGTCATAACCCCTGGCTATCCACTCCCTGATTTCTTCGATTTCCACCTCTTCGCAGCGGCAGACTACGTTAACTTTATTTGCCATATCACCGCACCACCTTAATCGACCTGATGTCATCAACAAGATTCTTCGGTATCACGATACTCACAACATGCGTGCAATCCTTGAGAGGCTCAGATATAGAAATAACTTCTCCGTCAGCGACGACGTCTCCCGTCCTGTTGAGGCATTTTACAACCTCTCCCTTATCGGGAAGCGGAAGCAGCTCGTGCGGCAGCTTGAGGACGGCGGCCTCCCCGGAATATGTAAGGTCGGCGACAAAGCAGGCCAGCCCCGGGCAGCGCGCCACACAGAGGCCGCAGCCGGTGCACTTCGCGTAGTCTATTTCCGGCGTATCGTTGATGTCGGCGTGCGGCACTATCGCCCCGGAAGGACATACCGTCGCGCATGGGTTGCAGGGAATTCTCTGCGGACATTCAACGATGACATAGCCGCCGCGTTTTTCCTGCCACGCCTTTGCGGGAGGCAGTATCGCGCCTTCACAGTGTTCCACCAGTACGCCGCTGTTGTAAAGCTTTTCTTTATCATGTACGCAACCGCAAGCCATCGCTATGCCTCCCATCCGTCTACCATGACCTGAGCGATTCCGCTGAGGATCTTTGTGCCGACTTCGCCGGCGCGGAGATGTTCAAGCCTTGTCCAGTATTCATTGAATTTGCGGTCGTCTACCGCATGTCCCAGCGCCTTTGCCGCGCTGAAGCCGGCTATTCTTCCTTCAACCATGGCCGCCGAGGCCTCCTCGATTCCGGCGGCGTCTCCCGCCACCCACAAGTCGGGGTTGCTTGTGCGCATCGTTTTGTCTCTCAAGGGAACGTAGCCGCAAAGCTGTGGGACATAACGCATCTCGGCGTCGGCCATCCAAAACATTTCTGTCGTCGGGGTAAGCCCTACGGCCATGCAGATAACGTCGCAGTCGATTTTCACCGGCTCGTTTATCGGCTGGAATTTATCGTCGATTTCCGATATTACGGCTCCCGTCACCATATTGTCGCCAAGCGCTTCCAGGATTGTGTGCCTGAGAAGGATCGGGATTCCAAGACGGCGGATTTTTGCCGCGTGGACCCAATAACCGCCGACTTTGGGCATCGCTTCGATGACCGCCGCAATTTCAACTCCCGCCTGCATAAGCTGATAGCTTACAATGAGCCCGATGTTTCCGGCGCCGACCATGACGACCCTCTTGCCCGGCACGACTCCGTATAAGTTCATAAGCGTCTGCACGGCGCCGGCTCCGTAGACGCCGGGCAAGTCGTTGTTCGGGAAAAGGAGCAGCCTCTCCTGCGCTCCTGTGGCCATGATGGTTTTCTTCGCCTTTACCCGGTAATACGACTCTTCGCCTTCCATCGCGGTGTAGAGCCCGTCCTCAGGAAAGAAGCCTGTTACCGTCGTATTTGTGCGGATTTCGACTTTATCTCCAAGGCTCTTTATTTCGTCCATAAGTATGTCGGCGATTTTAAAACCTCTGGTTCCGGCATATTCATCCTTGCTGCCAAAGAATTTATGCGTCTGCTTGACGAGCTGTCCGCCCGCGTGAAGGTCGCTTTCCATGACCAGAACCTTTGCGCCGGCTCCGGCCGCCTCAGCCGCGGCGCAGAGGCCAGCCGCCCCTCCGCCTATTACAAGCAAATCTGTTTCAACTAAATTATTCATCACGCTTGCCCCGCCTTACCGTACTTCAAGAGGCACAAGGCCTCTGCCATGCTGCGTCTCGATGTTCATTCCCTCTTTAAGAGGGGTCACACAAGTTCTCACGTTTGGTACTCCGTCCACAACCATAAAACATGAGCTGCATTTACCGATCGCGCAGAAGAAGCCGCGAGGACGCTTCATACTGGGCGTGATCCTGTAAACCTGCACTCCGTTTGCGTGGAGCGCTACCGCTATGGGTTCGCCCTCGTGCCCTTTGAGCCTTTTTCCGTCAAAAGTGAATACTACCTCTCTGCCGTGCCGGAACTCCAATATAGGGTGCTCCTGAATAAGTTCCATGCGCTTCCCCCTCCTTAAAGCTTTTATAGGTTATTGTTGCTAAAAACAAAGATTATATAAATTTAATCATATATACTTATTGTATTCCGATAAAGCAAAAAGCGGTTATTTTTATAAGAATACATAGTATACGATGTATATTAGTGGTGTTTGAGACTTTTTGTCAAGCGGTCTTGATTTAATCCTGAAGGCCGGCGGCTGCGGGCCGCTTTATTTCGCGCCGCGCGCTTCAATTTCCAGCGGGGCCGCATCTTCCGCTGCCGCGTTGTATATCAGCTCCGGGCCGCGCGGCGGCTTTTCTGCTAAGGACGCGCTTGGGCGTGCAGCGCGCCATGCGGTCGGCGCAGAGCGGATGGCGCGCTTCTGATATGTAGAACCCGCGGCGGCAGGGAAGTTTTTGAACCCGTTTACGCAAGTGATGATGCCGCCCGGAGGCCGTGGCTCCTTCGCTGTCTGTGACCTACAGTTAGTTTTTATCTTCACAAGTTAACTCGTCGGCTTGCCTTTTGCCTTTCAATATCTATAAATTAAGTGCAAACATATCCTGGTTTTTGCGTATTGCTAAAATAATAATCTAAGATATGATGATACGCTTTAATTTTCTAGTTGAATTTTCTATATGACAACAGATTTTGAATAATGCAAGGTTTGACAAAAGCTATATGAAATTATATATATATGCTAGATTCTAAATAGGGGACTAAGTTGACAAAATCGTTAGTATACAAAGTATGCATTGGGTACGTTGTATGATGAAATGTGGGAAAATTACATAATCAGAGGTATGCAAGGCCTATATTAAGTGCGTTATTATGTGTCGTAATTTCAAATCAGCAACAAACTAATGTGAGATATTTTTATATGACACAGCTTTTGCTGCGCCATATGGGGATATATGCGTCATAAAACACAGGAGGCGATATGTTTATGGAAGCATCAATAGGGCAGCAGGTAGAGGGATTGTTGGAGTATGTGGCATGGACGATATTATGGAATAAGTATTTTGCCGTAATGTTCCTCGTGTTGGGACTTTATCTCACAATAGGCATTCGCTTCTTTCAGTTCCGCCGTTTTGGGGATATTATGCGCAACACGATCGGAACTCTCTTCAGCAAAAATAAAACCGTGAAGAAAGACGGCGACAACACGGTTTCGCCTTTCGGCGCTTTTGCCACGGCGCTTGGGAGCACGGTCGGCAACGGCAATATCGCCGGAGTTGCCAGCGCTATCGCGCTGGGCGGACCGGGCGCGATATTTTGGATGTGGCTCTGCGCTTTTGTCGGCATGGCGACCAAGATGAGCGAAATTGTCCTCACTCAGACATATAAACAGAAGGACAGCTCAGGGGTTTCTTTCGGAAGCGCGGCCTACTACATCCAAAAGGGGCTCGTGGAGGAAAGAGGCTGGAAATGGTGCAAGGTTCTTTCTACTATGTTCACAATTGGTTTGCTCGGCGCTTTCTATATCACACCTGGGCCCTATGTCGTCGCTGAATCCGTACAGGCGGGATTCAACCTCTCCCGTACGGGTGCGATCCTCTTTTCATGCTCCTATGTAGCGATTCAGCTGATTGTAATTAACGGCGGTATCAAACGCATCGTCAAGTTTGCGGAGAGCATCGTGCCCTTTATGGTCATTGCATACTTTGCGGTAGCATTTTTCCTTATCCTAAGAGATATTCCCGCGACGATCGAAGCATTTAAATCTATCTTCTATTATGCGTTTAACCCCACAGCGGCAATCGGCGGCTTCGCAGGCGCAAGCGTTATGATGACGTTGCAGATCGGCGTTGCCAGAAGCGTTTACAGCAACGAAGCCGGCTGGGGAAGCTCCCCAATCGTTCACGCGACCGTTGATGTGGACCATCCTGTGCGTCAGGGGCTTTGGGGCGCGTTTGAGGTGTTCGTCGACACGATAGTGGTCTGCACGATAACGGGCCTGATAGTCGTCATCACCGGCGTGTGGGAGAGCGGCGAAGGCGGAGCGGGATCTGTCGGCAAGGCGCTGAGCCAGGTATTTGGTCCCATAGGGGGGATGGCCCTCGCCATATTTATCTTCGTCTTTGCAATCACGACCTCTACAGGCTGGTACGCTTATCTTGAAGCTCTCGTAGGCTACCTTGTACGCGACAAACCCGCGTCCGTCCGCAAAAAAATTGTTAAATTCATCACACGCACGGGCCCGTTCTTCGGACTTAGCGCCACAATGTTCTTCTTCTGGAACGGCACAGTTCCGTCAGTTGCCTGGATGGTTCTTGATATTCAGTCAGCGATACCGGTTTATGTCAATGTCGTCGCCTTGACGCTGCTTTCGCCGGTCATCTTCCGAAAGGTCAAAGAGTTCGAAACAGATTTCCTTGATCCTGAAAAAGCGGCCCGCGCGGCGGCGGCAATTAGCGAAAAGAACTAAAATCCTACGACGCGGCGCCGGCTTCAATACCGGCGCCGCGTTGCAAATTCAGAAGAATTATGCCGCAAAATGGCTTCGGCTGTACGCGGGCAGAACGCGGACCGAGGGCAAAATTAAAAAGAGCGGCAAACCTTTGATGAATAAATTTAAGCGGGACAGGGGCTTTGATTATATCGCTCGTCCCTTTTTTTGTTTTTAATGAAATTAAGACAGGACGCTATAAGAAGAAAAGCGTTCCGCGCCCTCTGGCTGAGCGCTTTCAGCCGCAAACGGCGCTTGCCGCGCTGCGGCGGTGCCGGTGAAAAGAAAAAAGGGGGTGTCGTTTGGCGTCGCTTGCGGCAAAGCCGTGACGCCCTGCCGTAAGCGCCCGTCAGCGTAAGAAAACGCCGCCGCCGTGCCGGACGTCTCCCTTGTTGTCAACCGCGGCGAAAGATAATATGATAAGCGCTCACGCCGGCTTCGGCCCGGGGGGTTGACGGCGCGAGACGGCGTGTCACTTAGCGTTTTACCGGGAGGTCTTTGTGTGATTAAGATAATGTTTGTCTGCCACGGCAATATTTGCCGCAGCCCGATGGCGGAGTTTGTGATGAAGGATATGGCCGCCCGCCGGGGACTGGGGGAGGGCGTCCTGATCATGTCCGCGGCGACGAGCGGCGAGGAGACCGGCCGCGATATGCACCCGGCGTCGCAGGCAAAGCTGCGCGCTGAGGGAGTGCCCTTCGAGCGTCGCAGGGCGGCGCGGCTTACGCGCGCGGATTATGAAAAATTTGATTATATCGTCGGCATGGATGGGCCGAATATCCGCGATATCCTGCGGATCTGCGGCGGCGATCCTGACGATAAGGTGTGGAAGCTGATGGATTTTACCGATGAGGCGGGCGGCGACATAGCCGACCCGTGGTACACGGGGAACTTTACCCGGGCTTATGACGACATCAAAAAAGGCTGCGGCGCGCTGCTGGAGAAGCTGCGCGCCAAGGGGCGGCGGTGACCGCCCTCTCACGCGCCGTCATGCCCCTGTTTCCGGGGGAGAACGGCTGATGTCGCCGATAGCCAGTCTCAGCGTGCTGGAGATAATCGGCGTCGTAAGCTTCGCGCTGCTTGGCGCGCACACGGCGGTGCAAAGGCGCATGGACCTGTTCGGCGTCACGATCCTCGCCTTCACAGCGGCCTGCGGCGGCGGCGTGCTGCGCGATGTCGTGATGGACAGAGGCATTCCGGTATTTTTCTCGAATTACCAGACGATCCTGATCGTGATGCTCTCGGTGTCCGCCGTGGTCGTGGCGCCGCAGCTTTTCAAGGCGCAGTGGCTGCTGGTGGTGCTGGACGCGATGGGTCTGGCTTTCTTCGCCGTCGACGCGGGCATCAAGGCGATAGATCTCCATTATAATTTCGTACAGTTTCTTTTTGCCGCGGTGATTACAGGCATCGGCGGCGGTATTCTGCGCGACCTGCTGGCGCAGCGGGTCCCCGTTATTTTCCGCCACGACATCTACGCGCTGGCGGCAATCGCCGGCTGTTCCTTTCTCTGGTTTGCGCGGCGGGCGGCAGGCCTCGCCCCCGCGGCCTACGCGGCGCTTTTTATGATCCTCGCCGTGCGCCTGATATCGGTCTATTTCAATATCAATCTGCCCTTGATTAAGATTGAGATGACGAAAAGGGGAGGCCGCTGAGGCCTCCCCTGCAAGTAAAGTTAACTTTTTAATTAGCTTTAGTCGGCGATTTTAAGCTCTACGAAGGCCTCCGGCGTGGTGACGCGGAAGGTGAAGGTCTCGGTGATGTAGAAGTTGACCTCGGTCGCGCTGTGCGACTGGTAGCCGATGGAGAAGTCCTGTCCGACGACGAGTTCGCTGTCGCCGCCGCGCAGGGAGGTGACGAAGTTTGTCGCGTACTGCTTCGAGAGGACGATCTTGTCAACGATCTTCTCAAGGCTCTTTCTAAGCGGGTAGGCGGAGTTCGAGGTGACGATCTTTTCCCAGACCTGCTTCGAGCAGACGAAGAGGTAGGGGCCGCCGACGTTGCGTGAGGCGAGGGCCTGCGTGGCGTTATAGACCGCCTTGATCAGCGCGTCGTCGTCGAGCGCCGTTTCAATGGGGTCGTTGTCCGTTTCGATCTCTATTCCGAGTATTCCGGCCTCTTCGAGTCCTTTGAATACCGCCGTGTCTTCAAAAAGGGCCGCCTGGCGCGCCGCGTCCTGGAGCGGCGTGAAGTCGGTCGTTTTGCATCCGCGTGAGATGTCGTCGAGGTCCCACATCGGCAGGGTGAAGGGCACGCGAATCTCCACGAGGGGGAGGACGTCGCGGACGCCGTAGTTTACGCCCTCAACGGGCGACTCTTCGGCGAGCGTCAGCGTTCCCTCTGATATTGAATCGCACTGCCAGCCCTTAGGGTCTGAGACGTCCGCGACGCGGCGTCCGGTGAGTACGCCGCGGAGTACGTCCGCGGCCTGGTTGTCTATTTCCGCCCATGCTTCGCTGGATATTGGCGCAAGTGATCTTTTAAGAATGTCCATAATTTTAGCTCCCTTCCGTATTGTGCTTAAATATTATAATTTCCCGATTTTGAGGTCCTGCCCGTGCGCGGCGGGGGCGGCGTCCGGCCCGTCTTCAAGGTCGATGCCCATCGTCCCGGCCTGCGCGCCTGCGACGTATTCGCCGATCTCTTTATCCCAGCCGTTCATGTATACCTTGAGCCAGCCGACGAGCATCGCCGAGTGTTCGATCTCCTCGTCGCGGTTGTGCGCCATGATGCGCTTTAAGTCTTCGTTGGTGCAGGTGTTGACGCGCTGATTATAATAATCGATCGCCTCAAGTTCCTCCTGAAGGCTCTTGAGCGCCTGAGCGATGTCTACCGTCTGTTTGTTGAGCAAGCTGTAAGGTTCTGTGTATGCTTCCATGTTTTTAAGCTCCTCTCTGTCATTTTATGCCTTATGCCGGCATTTTAATGAATGTAACCGTTTCGCTTATTCCCTATTCTAGCAGATAAGGGTTAAAGTCAGGCAGTTATTCTTATTTGAAACTGTTTTAATTATATCACGGAAATTAGCGAATAACAACCGTAATTAACGCACAAACAGCGGCACCGTCCCCCGGCCGGAAATGTCGAAATACCCCTTGTCGGTAAGTTTCAGCTCCGGAATGACGGAGAGCGACATGAAGCTCAAGTGCATGAAGGCGTGGGGGTTCGCGCAGCCCAGCGCGTCGCGCGCCGCCGCCAGTTCGTCGAGCTTGGCGCGGCCTTCGTCGACGGTCAGCAGGCTCATGAGCCCGCCGACCGGCAGCTCGATCTCCGCGAGGATCTTTTCTCCCTCAGCGACGACGATGCCGCCCCGGAGACGCGCCAGTTCGCGCAGCGCCGTCGCCATCGAGAGGTCGTCCATGCCGGCGCAGGTAAAGTTGTGCGCGTCGTGGGCGATGGAGGAGGCGACGGCGCCGCGTGTAAGGCCGAAGCCGTGGAGGAAGCCGACGGCGAAGCGTCCGCTGCCGCGGTTTTTTTCGACGACGGCCATCTTCGCGAGCCCGCGCTCCGGGTCGGCGCAGGCGAAGCCGCCGATGTTCGTCGGCGCCATTTGCCGCGTCTGAGTGATGACCTGTTCGGGAATGACGCCGATGACGTTTATTTTGGCGAGCGGGTCGTCTATTTTGACGCGCAGCTCGTCCGCCGTCGGCGTGCGTATCTCTCGTCCGTATCCGGGAAGCGCGGAAATGACGGCGGGCGAGATTTGATGAAGCGGCCGTCCGTCCTCGGCGACGAGTTCTCCTCGCTTCCAGACTTTGAGGACGCGGAATTTTTCGTTCAGGCCGTCCGCCATGACGAGGTCGGCAAGGTGCCCGGGCGCGATCATACCGCGGTCGCCAAGGCGGAAATATTCCGCGGGCGTCAGCGTGACGGTGCGCAGCGCCGCAAGCGGTTCGACGCCGCATTCGATCAGCTCGCGGAGGCAGCCGTCGAGGTGCCCGCGCTGGAGCATGAAGTTTGGCGTGATGTCGTCGCTGACGGCGAGGCAGCGGACCGCGAGGCCGGGCCGGGCCGCAAGTATGGGGGCGAGCGTTTTCAGGTTCCTTGCCGTCGCTCCCTGGCGGATCATGACGTACATGCCGCGGCGCAGTTTTTCCATGGCCTCGTCCACGCTTTCGCATTCGTGGTCCGAGGTTATTCCGCCGAGCAGGTAGGCTGACAATTCTTTTCCCCGCACGCGCGGCGCGTGTCCGGTGATCACCAGGCCGCGGGCGGCGTCGAGCTTGGCCCAGACCTTGTCGTCGCCGTAATAGACGCCGGGGAAGTTCATCATCTCGCCGAGGTGGGTGCAGGTGCCGTCGGCGAAGAGCTTTTCGATCTCGCCGGCCTCGATCTCCTCGAGAGGGGTTTCCTGCGCCGAGGCGGGAACACAGGAGGGCGCGCCGTAGTAGAAATCAACCGGCAGCCCCTCGCTCTCGCGGCGCATGAAGCGTATCCCCGCGACGCCGCAGGTGTTCGCGATCTCGTGCGGGTCGGGCATCACCGTCGTGGTGCCGAGCGGGGAAATCGCCGCGGCGAGGCTGCGCGGCGTCATGAAGGTGCTCTCGACGTGCATATGTCCCTCGATGAAGCCGGGAAGCAGCAGGCGCCCCGCGCAGTCGACAGTCTCTTTGGCCTCATATCCGCCGCCGATGCCGACGATGATCCCGTCCTTCACGGCGATGTCGCCGCTCTCGTATTCCATCGTGCAGAGGTTTGCGAACGCGGCGTTTTTGAAAAGCAGGTCGCAGGGCTCTTCGCCCAGCGCGCTTTTTAATAATGGTTTGAAATTCATCTCTGACCGCCCCCAATTTATTGGCTCTTAAATGGTAAAATACTCTTTGGAATGAACGCTTTATATTGTAGCAGGGAAATTGCATATTGCGAAAGCGGGGAATGCGGATGACGAATTGCAGCTGTAACGCCCAGGAGGTATGCGACTATATCCTCCCCGTCGTTAAGAATAAAAAACTTGCCGGGAGGCTCTTCTGGATGACCTTCGCGGCCCCGGAACTCGCGCGGCGCGCGAGGGCCGGACATAGTGTGATGGTATTTCCGAACGAGGGGACGGACCCGCTTCTCGGGCGTCCCTTTGCGGTGGCGGACGCGGATAAGGAGCGCGGAGAGTTTTCCGTCTGTTATGTTTTAGTCGGGCGCGGCACGGAGATGATGAGCCGCGTGCCTGCCGGTACGAAGCTGCGTGTGCGCGGCTTTCTCGGCAGGCCGTGCCCAGAGACAGAAGACGAACTGATCTTAGCCGGCGGCGGCGTCGGCGCGGCGGCGCTGATGATGAAGAAGCGCGAGCGCCGGGAGCGCAGCTCTCTTTATATTGGAATGCCGGGAAGAGGTTACGAGGGCTACGCGGAGGAGATATTGTCAATCCATCCCGACGCGCGGATATTCACCGACGACGGCTCCTTCGGCGAGGGAGATTCGATGTTCAAAGCGCTGCCGCGCCCGCTTGGCGAGGGGGTGCAGGCATGGTGCTGCGGCCCCGGGGGCTTTCTTGAAGCGATGCGCCGCTATTATGAGGATACCCCGCGGCGGCTTTATTACCTGCTCGACAAGCGCATGGCCTGCGGCTACGGCGGCTGTATGGGCTGCGTCATCGAAACGGCGGACGGCCCGAAAAGGGTCTGCGTCGATCAGTCGATCTTCAGAGCGGACGAGGTG
The DNA here is from genome assembly GCA_023450745.1 of Synergistota bacterium. GTDB lineage: Bacteria > Synergistota > Synergistia > Synergistales > Synergistaceae > Cloacibacillus. Next base: position 11,057 of record JAEXGR010000070.1, on the reverse strand, counting down.
AATCTCCATGACAACTAATATATCGGTCAAGATCGGCGCGCTGTCGCTCGAGAGTCCCGTCATTCCCGCCTCCGGCGTCTGGCCCTACGCGCCGGAGTTCTGGCGCGGGCCGAAGCTCAACGGGATCGGCGCGCTGTGCACGAAGGCGATCAGCCTGGAACCGCGGCGCGGCAACCGCGGTGTCCGCGTCTGGGAGACGCCCTCCGGCGTGCTCAACAGCATCGGATTGCAAAACTGCGGCGCGCGGGAGTTCGCGGCGCGTTACGCGGCGCTGGTGAAGGAGTGCCCGCGCCCCGTGATCGCCAACGTCGTTATGGAACGCCCGCACCAGACGCAGGAGACGCTGCGCATTCTCGAGGATATGGAGGGCATCGCCGCCGCCGAGCTGAATATCTCCTGTCCTAACGTCGACGGCGAGGGGATGGCCTGGGGCGTGGAATGCGGCTCCGCCGCCGAGGCGGTGCGCGCCGCGCGGAAAATATGGCGCGGCCCCCTGTGGGTGAAGATGACCCCGCAGACCGCCGACCCCGCGGCGGTGGCGCGCGCGGTCGAGTCCGAGGGCGCGGACGCCATCGTCTGCGCCAACACCTGGCTTGGTATGTCGATCGACATGGCGACGGGCAAGCCGGCCTTCGACCGCGTCGTCGCCGGACTGTCGGGCCCGGCGGTATTCCCGCTTTCGCTGCGCATGGTCTGGCAGGTCGCGGGCGCGGTATCGATTCCCGTCGTCGGCTGCGGCGGCGTGACCGCCGCCTCCGACTGCATGGGGATGATCGTCGCGGGAGCTTCCGCCGTCGAGGTGGGGAGCGCCTTTTTCAACAATATCAGCGCCGGCGAGGCGATCTGCGGCGGGTTGCCGGAGCTGATCGCCCGTTACCGGGCGGAACGGCTGTCTGAACTTGTCGGCTTTGCGCGGACAAAATAATTTTAATTTATCGCAAGAGGTTATCATGGAAGATAAAAAGATCGTTGTGGCAATAGACGGCCCCGCGGGCGCGGGGAAGAGCACCGTGGCGCGCGCGGTGGCCGGGAGGCTCGGACTGCCCTATCTTGATACCGGCGCTCTCTACAGGGCGATCGCCTGGAAGCTGGACAAAGAGGGGGTCGCGCCGGAGGAGGGCGAGCGGATATCAAAGGCGCTCGCTTCGTTCCGCCTTGAATTTTCCTGCGGAGGCATCATGGCCGACGGCACGGACGTCACGGCGGCGATACGCACGCCGGAGATAGACCGGATAGTTTCGGCCTATGCCGCGAGGGCCGAGGTGCGCGGCGCGCTCATCGAATTACAGCGCGCGCAGGCCGTGAACGGCCTTGTCGCCGACGGACGCGATATGGGCACGGTCGTCTTTCCCGACGCGGAGCTTAAGATATTTCTCACCGCCTCCGCCGAGGAGCGCGCGCGCCGCCGCTGTCAGGAACGGCGGGAGCGCGGGGAAGAGGCAGATTATGACGAAATACTGCGACAGGTGATCGAGCGCGACAATTATGATATGACGCGGGAGATCGCGCCGCTGCGCCCGGCGCGGGGCTGTATCATTCTCGACAGCTCCGAGATGAGCGCAGCTCAGGTGACGGACGCCGTCACTTCGCTGGCCAGGCAGTTTATGGGGCAGGAAAACCGTTGAGCAGGCAGCGGCGTTCCGCTATCGACCTTTCGCTGAAGCCGCCGAAGGCGGTGATCGCCGCCGTAGACTGCGGCAGTGCTGACGACGCCGAACAGTCTCTCGACGAGCTGGTGATGCTGCTGGAGAATATCGGCGTGCCGGTGGCGGCCCGCGTCGTACAGAAGCGGAAGACGCCCGACCCCGCCCATTTCCTGGGCGTGGGCAAGGCGTTGGAGATCAAGGAATACGCGCAGCCGAACGAGGTCACCCACCTCGTCGTCGACGACTTCCTCTCGCCGACGCAAAAGAGCAATTTGCAGAAGGTCACCGGTTTGCAGGTATGGGACCGCGCCTTCGTGATCATGAAGATATTTGAGAGCCGCGCCTACACCGCGGAGGCCAAGCTGCAGGTCGAACTGGCGCAGTACCGGTACGAGATCCCAAGCCTCAAGGGGCTCGGCCATCAGATGTCCCGCACGGGCGGCGGCATTGGAACGCGCGGCCCCGGCGAGACGGAGTTTGAAAGGCACCGCCGTAAGCTTGACCGGCGCATGAAGAGCATAGAACAGCGGCTGAACGAGGTGCGCCGCCGCCGTGAGGAACGGCGCGAGCGCCGGCGGCGCGACGGCGTGCCGGTGGCCGCGCTCGTGGGGTACACGAACAGCGGTAAGTCCACCCTCTTGCAGGCGCTCTCCAAAGACGCGGGGATCGTTGCGAAGGACCAGCTTTTCTCGACGCTCGACACGGTGGTGCGGAAGATCGGCTACCGCGACGGCGAAGGTTCTTTTCTGCTCTCCGATACGGTCGGCTTCATCCGCAAGCTCCCGCCGGAGCTGGTGGCGGCTTTCCGGGCGACTCTTGAGGAGGCGGCGAACGCCGATCTGCTGCTGCTCGTGCTTGATTCCGCCGGCAAAGAGCCCGTCGAAACGCTGGAGATCGTACTTGAGACGCTGCGCGCTCTTGAAGCCGACCACCTGCCGCGCATCGTCGTGCTCAATAAGATCGACAAAAGCGGCGACGCCGCGGATTTTATCGCGGTGGAGCTTCGCGCGCGCGGCGAGCGTGTCGTCTGCGTCTGCGCGCTTGACGGACGCGGCTTTGAAGAGCTGCTTGCCGAGATCCGAAAAAGTTTTTCCGGTGAAGTTGCCTTAACCGGCATAAAAGATATATTATAAAGGGATGAACATATCCGCGGCGCTGAACGGATAGGCAACCGCCGGTTTTTTGTCTGCCGGCGTGACGGCGGGCCGCGCACGGAGATACACGAGATTGTTTAAAAGGGTGATTTGCATGTACGTAAGCATGACCGGTTTCAGCCGCTCTCAGATGCAGACATCATGGGGAACGCTCAGCATGGAGATATCGAGCGTCAACCACCGTTATCAGGAGATATCAGTGCGCCTGCCGCGCGAGTTCGCGAGCTGGGAGCCGTGGTTTCATCAAAAGCTGCGGAAGCTTTTCCGCCGCGGCAAAGTGCAGATAAGGATGGAGGTGCTCTGGGCGCAGGCCTTTAAGACGGGCCGCGTTAACCGGGAGGTGCTGCTCTCCTATTGCGGAGAGCTGCTTGAGCTGCGCCGCAGCCTCGCGCTGCCGCTTGACCTGAATATCGAACAGGTGGCCTCCTTCCCGGGGGTGCTCGACCTGCCGCGGTTTGACGGCGAAGAGGAATCGCAGACCGTCGAGGCCGTCTTCGAGGAGCTGCTGACCAACGCCGCCGCCTCCTGGCAGCGGATGCGCGAGACGGAGGGTGCTCACCTGCGCGGCGAGGTGCTGGGCCACCTCGCGGAACTTGAACGGCTGGCGGCTTTGATAGAGGACCGCTGGCTGCCGACGCGGGACGCCGCCTTTGCCGCGATGCGCGCGCGCGTCTCCGAAGCGCTTGAGAAGATGGGCGAAAAACTCGAAGAGTCGCGTTACATGCAGGAGATCGTCCTGCTGACCGATAAATGGGACGTCTCCGAGGAGTTGGCGAGGCTCAAGAGCCATATCGCGAAGTTCCGCGCGACCGGCGAGGATGCCGAGAGCGCCGGACGCAAGCTCGACTTCATCGTGCAGGAGATGAACCGCGAGGTCAACACCCTGGACTCGAAGGTGGCCGACGCGGATATCCGCTGGCTCGCCGTGGACGCGAAGGCCTGCCTTGAGCGTATCCGCGAGCAGATACAGAATTTGGAATAAGATGTCTTACAAACTTGTGCATGTCGGATTCGGCAATATGGTAGTCGCGGAGCGGGTGGTCTCGATAATCAGCCCCGACTCCGCCCCCATCCGCCGCCTCAAGGACGAGGCGCGCGAGGCGGGGTTCCTTGTGGACGTGACCCAGGGCCGCAAGACGAGGGCGATATTGATAATGGACAGCAGGCATGTGATCCTCTCGGCGATACAGCCGGAGACGATCACGGCGCGTTTCGAGGGCGAGGGGGAGCGGCCGTGAGGGGTACGCTGTATGTCTTTTCCGGCCCCGCCGGCGTGGGGAAGGGCACGGTGCTCCAGCGGGCGCTGAAAGAACTTCCCAATATCGGATATTCCGTCTCGTGCACCACAAGAGAGCCGCGCCCAGGTCTCGACGCCGAGGGGGAGACCTATTATTTTATCTCGGACGAAGAGTTTCGCCGCCGGGTTGCGGCGGGAGACTTTCTGGAATACGCGAACGTTCACGGGCACCTTTACGGCACCCGCCGGGACATCGTCGAAAAGGCGCTTGCGTCGGGCCGGGACATCGTCCTTGAAATAGACGTCCAGGGCGCGTTTATCGTGAAAAGAAAGATGCCGGAGGCGGTGATGGTCTTTGTAAAGCCGCCCTCTTTCGACGAACTGGCCCGCCGCCTGCAAAAACGCGGCAGCGAAAGTCCCGCCGAGCGGGAACTGCGCATGAGGAACGCCAAGGAGGAGCTGGCTCACGCCAAAGATTACGATTATGTGATCGTAAACGACGTCGTGGCAAACGCGGTGGAAGAATTTATAAAAATTGTGAAAAAGCATAGGGAGGAAAACAAATGATTTACATGGATCTTGAGAAAATTTACCGGGAAAGGGATATTCCCAACAAGTACATCCTCACGCTCGTCATCGCGGCGCGCGCGCGTCAGCTCAGCGAACGCAAGGATCTGGGCGGCGATGAGAAGTATATTTCAAAAGCGGTGAACGACGTGACCGAAGGCAAGATATCCTATAAGATAATCGACCCGCTTCCCAAGACAGAAGATGTCCCCGCGGCATAAAAAAATACTCTTCGGCGTAAGCGGCGGCATCGCCGCTTATAAGGCGCCCGACCTGCTTCACGGCTGGGTGAAGATGGGCTTTGAGGTGGAGACGATCCTCACGGAAGCCGCCGAGGCTTTTGTCAGCCCGATGGTGCTTTCGACTCTCAGCAAGCGCCGCGTCTGGCGCGAGCGCGATTTCCTCTCGCCCGAATACGGCTGGCAGATACCGCATATAGCGCTTACCGACTGGGCCGATCTCTTTGTGATCGCTCCCTGCACCGGCAACGTGCTGCGGATGGCGGCGGAGGGAGACAGCGCGACGCTGCTCGGCGCGGCGCTGCTCGCTAACGAAAAACCGCTGCTGCTCTTTCCGGCGATGAACTGCAAGATGCTCTCAAGCGAGGCGGCGCGGCGGCATATGGAAACGCTCGCGGCCCGCGGCGCCGCCGTCGTGGACCCCGACAGCGGCATGCTCGCCTGCGGTTACGAGGGGAAAGGACGTCTGCCCGCCGCCTCGGTGATAAACGATTATGTGAAGATGGCGCTCTGCTCGGACAAAGACCTTTCCGGCCTCCGCGTGGCGGTGACGGCGGGGCCCACGCACGAGTATATCGACCCCGTGCGCTACATAAGCAATCCCAGCAGCGGCAAAATGGGATATGCGATCGCGCGCGCCGCCTGGCAGCGGGGTGCCAACGTCACTCTGATCACCGGGCCGACCTCCCTGACGCGTCCCGCGGGAATCAAGGTCGTGGAAGTGGTGAGCGCCGACGATATGTATGAGGCCTGTATGCAGGCCTCAGAGGAGGCCGACGTCATGGTGAAGGCCGCCGCCGTCGGCGACTACCGGGCCGCCAGCCGCGCCGACCAGAAGATCAAGCGCGGGGGAGCGCGGGAGTTTAGCCTCGAACTGGTCCAGAACCGGGATATCGCCGCCGCCCTCGGCCGAAAAAAGAGGCTGGGGCAGATACTTGTCGGTTTTGCCGCGGAGACTCAGAATGTGATTGAGAACGCGCAGCGGAAGATGACGGAAAAGAATCTCGACATCATCGTCTCCAACGACGTCCTCTCAAAGGGCGCCGGCTTCGCGGTGGACACGAACGTGATAACGATACTGGAACGCGGCGCGGAGCCGGCGCGTTTCTCCGGTACGAAGGAGGAGGCGGCCGACCGTCTGCTTGACGCAGTCGCCGCGCGTACCGCAAAGCTATAATGGCCCTTGTGCAGGCTGCGATCCCGGCCCCCTGGTGGACGCCTCTCACCTATAGCCATGATGAGGTCCTGCCCGAGGGCCTTCGCGTCTCAGTGCCCCTCGGCCGCGACAGGCGCGTCGCGGTGACGCTGGCCGGCGACGCGCCGGAAGCGATCGACCCGCGGAGGCTGAAGGCCGTCGCCGGGGTCATCGACGACAGCCCCGCCATTCCGGAAGAGCTCTGGCGGCTGGTCAAATGGTTCGGAGAAACATGGTTCATCGGCGCCGGTTTCGCGATGAAAACCATCCTTCCCACAAAATTTTTCACGGATGAAGTATTGCCGCCCCTGCCCGCGATAACGCCGGGAGAAAAAAAGTTTTCCGTGGATGACATATACTGCGCGGACCTCGCGCGCCGTTATGAATATTACCGGGAAATCCTGGCGAAGGGGGGGGCCTCTCTCGTACTCTTTCCCGAAGTGAAGCTCGCCAAAGCCTTTTGGGATTCGCTGCCGAAGGAGCTTCGCGGCGAGGGGGCTCTCTGGCCCGTCTCCGCGCCGGCACAGTGGAAGCTCTGGAAGAGCGCGCGGCTGGGAGAGCCGCGCTTCATCGTCGGCTCGCCGGGGGCGGCGTTCGTGCCGCTCGCGGGGCTTTCCGCGATCGTGATGGACGAGGAAAATCAGGGCGGCTGGCGCACGCAGAGCCACCCGGTCTTTCATCTCCGCAGTCTGCTGGGGATGCGCGCGACCTTCGCGGGCGCGCGTTTCGTCCTCGGCGGAACAATGCCCTCCTCAAAGGGATTTCTGCGCGCCGAGCCCCAGTGCGCGGAGGAGAAAAACGACGCCCGGCTGATATTCGTCAGCCTAAAGGATGCGCTCGCCTCCGAATTTGAGGCGCTGCGCGAGACGCTGCCGATAAGCGAACCGCTCATCAGGGAGACCGCCGAGGCGCGGAGGCGGGGAAAATGGGCGCTCTGGCTGCTTGACCGCAAGGGCTACGCCGGCGAGATCCTCTGTGAGGAGTGTGGCAATACGCTGCGCTGCAAACGCTGCGGCGCTTCAATGCGCTGGGAGGAAAGCCGCCGCTCTCTTCGCTGCACCGCCTGCGGGCAGAGGGAGCCGATTCCGGAGAGGTGCCCAAACTGCGGCGGCCTGCTGCTCACCGGCGTGCGCCCTGGCCTTGAGGCGCTCTACGAGAGGGCGGAGGGCGCGCTAAAACACCTCTACAAGAACGTGCTCCTCATACAGAATCAGGATGAGAAGATGCCCGGCGCGGACGCTCTGATGCGGGAGTATCCCGGCGGGGCGCTGGTGATCGGCACACGCCGGATATTATCGCTCTGCGACGAGCTTGACCCCGCCGTCGTCGGCTGGATCGACGCCGACGCCGAGGCGCGTTCGCCGGAATATGACGCGAAGGCCAGAGCCTACGCGATGCTCTGGGAATCGATGTGGCGCGGTAAAGGCTCGCGGGAGAGAAAGATCGTCGTTCAGAGCCGCAGGCCGGGGCGCGAGTGGCAGGACGCCCTGCGGCGCGGCTGGCGCGTTTTCTGGCGGCGCGAACTGAAAGAGCGCCGGGAATGGGAGCTGCCGCCCTTTACGCCGATGATAAAGATCACGACGCCAGTCGGAACGGCGGAAAAAATCGCGCCGCGGCTTGAGGAAGCGGCGATAGAATACTGGATTTCTGAGGAAAATAACGAAGAAATATGGGTACGTACCAAACGATTCCAGCAATTAAAAGATATATTAAAGCCTTTTTTTGACATTGGGGGTACCAGAAAAGGATTTCCTACGGTATTATTATACCTTGACTAAACAGCCAGAGAGCCGCTGGCTACGGATTTGCCGAGCGTCGCAGTTTGAGCGCCGCCCGATTAAATGAAAGTTCTGGAGGTATGAAAAGAAAATGAAAGCGATTGTGACGGTATTGGGAAAAGACCAGGTGGGGATCATTGCAAAGGTTTGCACATACCTCGCGGATAAAAACGCCAACGTGCTGGAAATATCGCAGACGATAGTCAAGGGCTACTTCGACATGCTCATGATCATCGACATTACCGCCTGCGCCTGCACTCCCGGCGAGCTTGCCGGCGGCCTCAAGGAACTCGGCGAGGAGATCGGCCTGATGATAAAGTTCCAGCGCGAAGAGATCTTTGAAAGCATGCACAGGATATAGCGAGAGATGATCAGCAAATCCGAAGCGCGCAAGACAAACGCGATGATACAGGACGAGAACCTTGACGTCCGTACCATCACCATGGGCATCAACATTCTCGACTGCGCCGACCCCAGCCTGGAAAAATTCTGCACGAAGATATATGACAAAATCACCCGCTCCGCCGAACATCTGGTAAAGACCGGCGATGAGATCGCGGTGGAGTTCGGCGTTCCCGTCGTCAATAAAAGGATCTCGGTGACGCCCGTCGCCATCGCCGCCTCGTGCTGCGAGACAAATAGCTATGTGGAGATCGCGCGCACGATGGACCGCGCCGCGAAAGAGGTCGGCGTGAACTTCATCGGCGGCTTCTCGGCGATGGTACAGAAGGGCACCGCGGCGGCCGACCAGAGGCTCATCGACTCCGTGCCGGAGGCTCTCGCGTTAACGGAACGCGTCTGCTCCTCGATAAACCTCGGCACCAGCCGTTCGGGAATCAATATGGACGCCGTGAAGCAGATGGGCCAGGTGATCAAGGAGACCGCCTACCTCTCCCGCGAGGCCGACTCGCTTGGCTGCGCGAAGTTCGTCGTCTTCTGCAACGCCGTTGAGGACAACCCCTTTATGGCGGGAGCCTTTCACGGCGTGGGGGAGCGCGACTGCGCGATCAACGTCGGCGTCAGCGGCCCCGGCGTCGTCAAACGGGCGCTCGAAGAGGTGCGCGGCGCGGACTTTGAAACCCTCTGCGAGACCGTAAAGAAGACCGCCTTTAAAATAACGCGCGTCGGGCAGCTCGTAGCGCGCGAGGCCTCGCAGCGCCTCGGCGTCCCCTTCGGCATCATCGACCTTTCTCTCGCGCCGACGCCCGCCATCGGCGACAGCGTCGCGGAGATATTCCAGGAGATGGGCCTCGAATACGCGGGAGCCCCGGGAACGACCGCGGCGCTCGCGATCCTCAACGACAACGTCAAAAAGGGCGGTGTGATGGCCTCCTCGTACGTCGGCGGCCTCAGCGGGGCCTTCATCCCCGTCAGCGAGGACCACGGCATGATCGAATCCGTCGAAGCGGGCGCGCTGACCCTCGACAAACTCGAGGCGATGACCTGCGTCTGCTCCGTGGGGCTTGACATGATCGCGATCCCCGGCGATACTTCACCTGAGACGATATCAGGCATCATTGCCGATGAAATGGCGATCGGGATGATAAATAATAAGACCACGGCGGTGCGTGTGATACCGGTATACGGAAAATCCGCCGGCGAGACCGTGACCTTCGGGGGCCTGCTCGGTTATGCGCCGATCATGCAGGTAAACAAATTTGACTGCTCCGCCTTCATCAACCGCGGGGGAAGGATACCGGCGCCGATACACAGCTTCAAAAACTAACGGAAGAGGAAGAAAAATATGGCAATTGTCGCGATTGTCGGCAGACCAAATGTCGGCAAATCTTCAATATTCAACCGGATACTCGGAAAACGGGCGGCGATAGTCGACGACCAGCCGGGAGTGACGCGGGACAGGCTTTACGGAGAGACTGAATGGAGCGGTAAGAAGTTTTATATCGTCGATACGGGCGGCATCATGTCCGAGACGGAACACCCCTTCATGAACCTCATTGAGAAGCAGGTGGACCTCGCGCTCGACGAGAGCAGCGCCATCATCTTCGTCGTGGACGGGCGCGCGGGCGTCACGCCGACCGACGAAGAGATTGCGCACAAGCTGCGCCGGAGCGGCAAGCCCGTCGTCGTCGTGATGAACAAGCTTGACAACGAAAAGCAGGAGGACGCGATGCTCGGCGAGGCCTACGGGCTTGGCTTTGACGAGGTCGTAGCCACCAGCGCGGAGCATAATGTGGGCTTTGGCGAAGTGCTCGACTTCGTCGTCTCCAAACTAGAATCAGAAGAATTCGCGTCGGACGACGACGAAATCCGCGTGACCCTCGTGGGACGCCCCAACGTCGGCAAATCCAGCCTGCTGAACGCCTTCGCGGGGGAGGAGCGTTCGATGGTGAGCGATATCGCGGGGACGACGCGCGACGTCGTCGACTCCGTAGTCGAGATGAACGGCCATAAATTCCGTTTTCTGGACACCGCGGGGCTGCGCCGCAAAAGCCGTGTGAATACCGACCTTGAATACTATTCAAACGTCCGTACCTATCAGGCGATAGACCGCTGCCATGTGGCGCTTGTGCTGCTGGACGCGCAGGACCCGGTGACGGAACAGGACAAGCGGCTCATCGGACAGGTGCTCGAAAGAGGCAAGGGGCTCATTCTCGTCGTCAATAAATGGGACCTTGCGCCGCGCGAGGAGAAGGTCGGCGACGTCATGACGAAAAAGCTGCTCGAAGAGCTGCCCTTCGCCGCCCACGCGCCGCGCGTCTTCATCTCGGCGCTCTCGGGGCGCAGCCTCGGCAGGCTGCCGGAGCTGATCCTCAAAGTAGAGGAAAACCGCCGCCGCCGGATAGCCACCTCGGAGCTCAACAAGCTCGTAAAAGAGGTGCTCGTATTCGAGCGGATGCCGGGCGACGGAAAGGGACACAGCCTGAAGATCTATTACTGCACGCAAGCGGACGGAGCGCCGCCGGCGTTCATCTTTTTTGTGAACGATTCGGAACTCTGTTCAAAATCTTTCAAGCGCCATCTGGAAAACCTTCTCCGTGATATGGCGGATTTTTCCGGCGTTCCGATAAAAATATTTATGAGAAATAAGGCATAGTGCTTAAAAAAGCGCCCCTGACATAATATTTCAGCTTTAGGTACTTGACGCAAAGCCCATTTATCGGTATAAATTCATACATACTGCGTTAAAAGCAGTGTCAATCTTGACTGGAGGTGGCACAGAAGTGACAAAGACAGACCTCATCAACACAGTGGCCAAAGAAGTAGAGGGTATTACGAAGAA
>JAEXGR010000047.1 GCA_023450745.1 Synergistota bacterium | reverse complement strand
ACGACCGCGGCGCGAAGGTGGTCGCCACCGCCTACGCCGACATGGGCTTCGACGTGGACATCGGACCGCTCTTCCAGACGCCGGAAGAGACCGCGCAGGACGCGGTCGACAACGACGTCCACATCGTCGGCATGAGCTCCCTCGCGGCGGGGCACAAAACGCTGCTGCCCCAGCTCGTCGAGGAACTGGAAAAACGCGGGCGCGGAGACATTATGGTCGTGGCGGGCGGCGTCATCCCCGCGCAGGACTACCAGTTCCTGCGCGACCACGGAGCGGCCGCCATCTTCGGCCCCGGAACGGTAATACCGGCGGCGGCCAAAGAGATGCTCGTCATCCTCAATAAGCGTCTCGCGGCGGCCCACGTATAGGCGATGAAGAACGAAAACCTCCGCCCGGACTGGCAGCCGGCAGACGCTGGCGCGGAATATGCCTGCTCCGTGATGCCGGGCGTGCCGCTTGCGAGCGGCCACAACATGTGTGCGGCGCAAAGCGCCGCGCACGTGAAGGCCAAAGCGGCACTGACGGCGGAGGACTACGCGCAGGGAATACTGGCGGGCGACCGCGTTATGCTCTCACGGGCCATCACCGTGATCGAAAGCAACGCGGCGAAACATTTTGAGCTCGGCCAGGAGATTATACAGAAGATACTGCCCCACAGCGGCAAAGCGATGCGGGTAGGGATAACGGGCGTGCCGGGCGCCGGAAAAAGCACCTTCATCGAGGCGTTCGGCTCCTACCTCTGCGGCGAAGGCTGCAAAGTGGCCGTCCTCGCCGTGGACCCCTCGAGCTCGCTCTCAAAGGGCAGCATCCTCGGAGACAAAACGCGCATGGAAAGCCTGGCGCGCGAAAAAAACGCCTTCATCCGTCCCTCCCCTTCCGGTGGATCGCTGGGCGGCGTCACCAGAAAAAGCCGCGAAACGATGCTGCTCTGCGAAGCCGCCGGATACGACGTGGTGCTTGTGGAGACCGTCGGCGTGGGACAGAGCGAAACAATGGTACGCTCCATGGTCGATTACTTTCTCGTCGTCGTGATAACCGGCGCGGGAGACGACCTGCAGGGCATAAAAAAGGGCATCATCGAGCTCGCCGACAGCATCCTCGTCAACAAGGCCGACGGCGACAACAAAATGAAGGCCATGATGGCGCGGGCCGACTACGACCAGATACTCCACTACCTGCGCCCCGCCACCGAAGGCTGGAAGACGAGGGCCTATACCTGCTCCTCAATCACGGGAGAGGGCATACCGGACATGTGGCGCGTTATAAAAGATTTCCAGGAGAACGTAACGGCCTCGGGAATCTTTTCCAAGCGGCGTAAAGAACAAACGATAGAATGGGTCCGCGCGATGACGGCAGAATACCTGCAAAACAAAATTTCGCAGAACGCGGAACTCACGAAATGCCGGGAAGACATCGAAAGGAAGGTGATCGAAGGAGCAATTACCCCGACCGTTGCTGCCAAGGCGGTGATCGGCTCCCTGGAAAGACTGCTTTTCACAGGAACAAACGAGACATAAGCACACAAAAAACACACACAAAAAGCACATTCCGCCGTGCCGGCGCAGGGCCGCACACCCCGCCCCGGTACGGTGACCACCCAACTAGGCTATCTTGATGGGATATGCGCAGTATCCTATCTTTTCAGATAGAGTCATCTCTTCAGCAGCGGCCTCCGGTCTCGTCAACCGGAGGCCGTCTTATATAGGCGGCGGCGAGCCAAAAACGCCGGCCTCCCTGTCAAAAAAACTCCCCTGATCCTTAAAATATTGCATTTGACAAAACATATGGCAGATGATAAGTTTAGCCTTGCAAGGCAAAGTGTTGTAAATTTGCTTTTCATCATAATTTAATACAATCTGTGGATTAAGGGAATCCGGTTAAAAGCCGGAACGGCCCCTGCCACCGTAATCGGGACGAAACCGCATCATGCCATTGCCGCAAGGCGAGAAGGCGCGGGATAAGCAAAAAGCCAAATCGCAGCTTTTGCGATTTGCGCAAATTGCTTATGCAGAGCGATGTTTTACGCTCTGCAGAGGATGAACGAAAGTCGGGAAACCTGCCGCAGAGATACACTGGCTTTAAATGCGCAGAGGGCGCATGGCAGCGGCTGGCGCGCATTCATTCTTATACGCGGGAGACGGTGTCACAACCTCTCCCGCGTATATTTTATATATTCACGGAGGTCATTATTTTGCAAGGCAAAGCGCGCGTTATCCCATTGTTTCTACTTTTGTTCACCTTACTGACAGTACCCCCCCTAACATGTAATCTTACTGTTAGTCCCTGCGCCGCCGCGGAACCGCCGGTAGGACTGCCTGCGGAGGAGGTCACCGCCGACGCCGAAGAGGAGGACAAACTGCTCCTCTCGCCCGGCACCGTCACCGTCATCAAACCGCAGGAAATGCGCGGAGAACAGAAAAACCTCCCCGAACTGCTGAAAAGAGTTCCCGGCCTCCACATCATTGAAGCGAAAGGCCGCGGCGCTTACACCGTAGCCTCCGTGCGCGGCAGTACGGCCGCTGAAGTCTCCGTATTTGTGGACGGCACCCTCATGAACCTCGGCAGCGAGGCCGCCGTCGACCTCTCCACCATTCCCGTAGACAACGTCGAGCGCATCGAGGTCTACCGCGGCTACGTCCCCGCGCGCTTCGCCGGCGCCTCCATGGGCGGCGTCATCAACATCATCACGAAAAAACTTACCGCCCCCGGCGGTTCGCTCTCTGTCGGCGTCGGCTCTTACGGCAAATTCAAAACAAACCTGGCGTGGGGAACGCCCCTAGGCGACGGCAACTTCTTCTTCGGCGCGAACTACGAACGCGCGGACGGAGATTTTGAATATTGGAACGACGGAGTACCAGGCAACCCTGGCGCAGGGTATGACACAAACCGCCAAAACAACGGCTATAAAAACACAGATTTTCTTATGAAATGGAATGACGATAACTGGTCTGTACGCGGCTCATGGAAGAGAAATGACCGCGAACTGCCGTATGAGGCGATTGGCGCGGACAGGCCGGCAAGTCCCGTCGGCGCTTCCCTTACCACAGACGAATTTATTTTTTCCGCAACCAGGAGACAAAAAACAGGCATTGTCGACTGGGGTTGGAAGATAGACTACCTTGACCAGAAAAAGGATTACGAAAACAGCCACAATGCCAACACCGGCGGCTGGTGGGAGGAACGCAATACATACCGCACAAAGCGCGTCGGGATGGCGATCGACGGCTCGTTCTCCCTGGGCGAGAATAATCTCTTTGAGTTTCTTGCCGACTACGCGAATGAAAAGCTTGACGTCGACGGCGATGTTGTAACCCGTTTCAACGGAAAAACAGACTTTTCCCGCGACGTATGGAACCTGCAGGTTCAGGACACGATAAATCTGAATAAAGCGGGTGATTTCTGGCTCACGCCAATATTACGCTATAACCACTCAGACGGGGAGGGTAATTTTTCCTGGGGGCTTGCCGTTACAAAAAAAATCGGCGATAGCTGGACGATAAAGGCTTCAGGCGGAAAATACAACCGCGCCCCGAACCTCTATGAACTCTACGGAGACGGCGCTTTCATATATTCCAATCCAAATCTCGAATGGGAAGACGGCACACAGTGGGACATCGGCGCGACATGGAGCGGGCAGGTAAAAAGCGCGGATATCACCGCGTCGCTGACATACTTTGGCCGCCGCTCCAACAATCTCATCGAATACGTACAGGCAAACTCGCGTTATGGCATCTACCAGAATATCGGAAAAGCCGAGATAAACGGTATAGAACTGGAAACCTCCTTCAAACTGAAAAAATGGGGCGCCAAGCTGTCCGCCACATGGATGGAGACAAAAAACAAGACGGAGGGAACGGCCGGATACGACAAACCGCTGCCGAACAGACCGGAATGGGAAGGGCTTCTCCGTGTGACGAGACAATTCCTCAAAGACGACGCGGCTTTGGCTTTCGCCGAGTTCCGTTATATCGGGGGGAATTATTTCGACTCTCAGGGATTATTCAAGATGGACGACCTGTTTACAATCGGCATCGGCGCAAAGTTCAACCTGCGTGAAAACCTCACCCTCGTCCTTGGCGTTGACGATCTTTTTAATGAAAGTCCCGATCTGAGGATGATCACGATAAACGGGCCCAACAATATGCTTTGGTATCCGCTTCAGGGCAGGACGTATTACGCGACTCTGACATGGAGTTTTTAAACCGGGCTTTTTTGCGGGAAGCGAATTATTCCCTCAAAAGGTAATCCAATAAACCTAATTCTTAAGGGAGGAAATATTATGCTAAGATTCAAAAAACGCGGGTTACTATCTCTTGTTCTGGCACTGTGTCTGATTCTCGCGGCAGTGCCGGCGATGGCGGACCTTCTCTACACCGGAAGCGAAGGCGGGTTTGCCAGTGTAGGATCAATCAGCGGCACAAGCGCAATATCCAAAGGACTCATTAACGTGAGTGCTGGTAGCGGACAAGGGTTGTATGCATTCACAAACGCCGCCGGCGCAAGAAGAATCATGCTCACAACTCAAAGTACCATCGCAGGAACACCCGATACCGCATATATCTATGGCTATGATGCGGAAAACTGGAATCTTGACGAAAACCGTGTCGCCGCCGTCGCGCTTGCCGGCGTAAACGTCGAACGCGGGGCCGCACAGTTGGGCGGGTATCTCTATATGGCCAGTTATGGGGCAAGCGGCAGCGGTGCGGTCGTTAAGTTCGACACCGCTGGTGACGCGTACACGGCGGTCGCCTCTTTCGATCTCACGGCAGAGGCGGGAGAGGGTTACCTGATGCACGCGGAGACTATTGTCGCGTATGGCGGAAGCCTCTATGTCGTGGCCAGCAAGCACCCAGTAGGAAACTATACTACTTATGAAAACAATGTGCTGTACAAACTTTCCGCAAATGACCTCAGCATAGAGAAAAAAGCGCCGCTGCTCTCAAAGAACCGCGACGGACAATGCACGAACCTTCTGTCAGGAAGCGACCTCTACGTTACATCCAACCCCGGATACGGCTTCGGAACGCCCGAGATCGAAAAAATATCGCTCTCCGATATGACGTCTAAGCTCCTCATTACCGGCACGATGGGTGACTTTGATTTTGCCAGCATCTATCAGACGCCGGACGGCAGCGTTTATATCACCTCTTATCTTTACAATTACGATAGTGGTGAAAACGACTATAAGGTATACAAGACGACGCTTGAAAAACTTAACGCCGGAGATATCACCTCTGCTGACGTAATCAAAGAAGGCAGCGGCACGTATGCTCTGGCTAAAATGGCGTACGATACGGAAAGCAGCCTGCTGTGGGTTCAGGCTGGTGGACTGTTCGCATACGATGGAACAAAATTTCTCAACGAAGAGGGATATAAATCAGATGTGCTTGGCTGTACAGCGAGCCATCTCCTTGCCGTGACATATCTTGGCAAGCCGGTCCCCTCTGGCGACGGTGGTTCCTCCGGCGGCTGCTCGGCCGGTTTTGCATGGCTGGCGCTCCTTGCCGTTGCCCCTCTTGCTTTTTATCGCAGGAAGCGATAGCCAAAGCAAGCTAGCTCGCGATGCCGCTTACGTATCATTCCGGGTAAGGCGGAGCAGAGCGGCGCCCAAAAGGACGCGGCTCTCCTCAAAGGCCTGATCCGGCCCGAATAACGACAACCCGTTTTTAAAAAAGAGGCGCGGCCCGGGGATTTACCCTGCGGGCCGCGCCTCTTTTGCCTACAGCGCCGTAATGATATCTTTCAGCTTCGTCCGTATCTTCCGCAGCCGCGCCGCGACGGCCTGCTGGCTGATACCGAGTTCGCGCGCGATCTCCTGCTGGGTGAAGCCCTCGATAAGCGCCTGAGTGAGGTCCAGCTCCTCGGGGTTCAGGGCGCGAAAAAGCATTTCGCGCAACTCCGCCTCGCGGTATTTCTGCTCCTCCTCCCCCACCGTCTCCTCGATCTCCTCCAACAGCACCTCGTCCCCCGCCGCGCGCGGCCGGCGCATCCGCGCCGCGGCGTCGCGGACGGCCCCCGGCAGGTTATTCTTAAGAAAGTGGGCCAGCCACTGCATATCGGGGCATTTGGGGATCAGGATGAGCAGCGCGAGATAGCCCTCCTGCACAAGGTCCTCGTAGTCGGCCCCGCGCCCCTGGTAGCGCCAGGCGGTGGATTTGACAAGCGGCGTGTAGCTCCTGGCGATCTCCAAAACCTGCGCCTCGCTAGTCATCGGCGACCTCCAGATGGACGAAGGAGCGCTCTGGATAGGCGAGGGCCCTGGCAAAACCCGCCTCCCTCGCCAGGGCGCAGAGGGCGCGCTGGCCGGCGGGGGCGGCGGCGACGTCCGCGGCCAGGCCCCGCCGGTGAAGGCTGTTTTTGACGCCGCCGACGGCGGCGTTATGCGGCGCGCAGCGGTAGCCGCTGGTGATGACGAGCGGCCTGGCAAGCCGGTCACGCAGCCGCTGCAGGGCCGCCGCCAGCCTCCGATGCAGGACGACGGCATGACAGCAGGGACATTGAAATTCTCTGAGGTTAAAGTTCGGGGCGATCTGGAAGTCGTTTAGACACATGGGTAGTGTTACCCTCCTTTATTTTGCAGATGTATTTTGTTTTTATCAGGGGAAATTTTTTAGGTGAGGGAACCGCCGCCGCGGGGAGCGGCCTCCGCGCGGAGTCTCCAGGCGGCGGCGGTTTATATTATGGCCTGTGTGAACGCGGCCTCAGTTCTCGCCGCGTATGGCCTTTTCCATTACGGAGCCGAGGCCGGCGACCGCTTTGGTCAGCTCTTCAAGACGTTTATCCATCCTGATGAGCAGAAAAGAGGCCACCGCGATGGAAAATCCGTTCTGGAGCATACTGCCCGTCAGCTCGTCCATTTTTTTACCGCCTCCTCTCTCTTTTCACATTCAGGGCATGGGCGATGAAACGCCCTAGCAGCTCAAGGATTATGCGCCATTTTATTCTACGGGGGTTTGTTTTTGATCACCTGCTTTAACGGTATGATATCAAATATTCTGTATATATTCAAGGGCCAATATATACTTTTTGTTTCTAGCTCGTGGTACGCGCGTCTTCCGAAAGGCGGAAGGGAGGGGGGCTCCCCTCCGCCTCGCGTCTTCCGGCTTACGCGCCGGCCTCGGTGAGCTCAATCGCGGTCGCGGTGCGCTCGATGAGCTCCGCCGACTCGCAGGATACGAGGGTTACGGCAAAGGGCTGCTGCTCAAGGATGAGGTCAGCCGCGGCCTGAACCTTCGCCGCGCCCGCCGCGCCGGAAAGCTCGGGGGAGGCGTAGTCCATGCTCACGTAAAAGTTTTTGCCCGCTTCAGTGATGAATTTCATACGGATCGTCTTCATTGTTTTGTTTCATCTCCTTTCGTCGTCCTCTCTTTTCTTTTCGCTACTCGCTCTCGAGCAATCCGGTGTCGTATTTCTTCACCGAAGCGACGGGATACTCGAGCAGGTCGCCGAGCGCGCCCACAAGCGCGCTCAGGGCTGCCGCGCCGGCCGCCGCGCCGAGCTTCGAGACGGAAACCGTCTTGGTGACGCTCTTGCCGTCAACGGTGCCGAGGGAGAGCGTCAGGCGCAGGGCCGAGGTCAGGTGCTTAATGCTTGCCATTTGCATTCCTCCTTTCGTGTTTGATAACAATAATAGTGTGGCGGAAGCGGCGTTTTTACAAACGGCGCGGAAAAATATTTTTTCGCCCGTTAAAACGGACGTTCTGCGTGTGTCCGCCTGTGAAAACTGGCTTCGTTTTTAAGCGGCTGGGGTTACAAGGAGCATAAACCTTGTGTTGAGTTGGTCTTTATCTTTTTGCCTTCCCCTTTGAGGAAGGTGGACCGGCGGCGGTTTTCCGCCGGGTCGGAAGGAGTGTTGATCTTGACCTTGATTTTAAACCCGCCGTGTTACTTCGCATATCGCTAAAGACAAGCGTGCCTGTACTGTTGATGGAGGTCTCAACGCCTCCACAGGCCTGCGGCCGGAGCCCTCTCGCGAGGGAGCCGAAAACAAGGCCGGCGGCTAAGGGGCATAAACCTTGTGCTGAACTGGTCTTTATCTTTTTGCCTTCCTCTTTGAGGAAGGTGGGCCGGCGGCGGCTTTCCGCCGGGTCGGAAGGAGTGTTGACCTTGACCTTGATTTTAAGCCCGCCATATCTTGTTTCTTGCCCTTTGGTTCCCGCACGGTATCGAGCGGACACGACCGTCGAAGCAAGAAAAAATCGATGCTCAAGGCAGCTCTTGACCCACAAATTTTTCTTGCTCCACAAAAAGTAAATGCTGTCGCCCTGGCGGATGAAATATTTCATCTTGACAGGAACAATTCGCATGTTATACTTCGCTCTGAAGCATGCAGTCAGGCTTCATAAAAATTGAATATCTGTTTCTGCGGAGTAAGGGAATCCGGTTAAAAGCCGGAACGGCCCCTGCCACCGTAATCGGGACGAAACCGCATCATGCCATTGCCGCAAGGCGAGAAGGCGCGGGGTAAGCGAAGAGCCGAATCGTATATGTGATTTGTGTGAATCGTTTACGCGGAGCAAAGTTTTACGCTCTGCTGAGGATGACCGAAAGTCGGGAGACCTGCCGTATGAGATGTAAGCAAGTGAAGCGCAGAGGGCGCGGAACGGCTGTCTTTTGACAGGCACGGTTTTTTGCCGTGTGTATTTAAATGTGAAGAGAACCGTTCGCTTGGTTCTCTATTTTTTTGCCCTCTGATCATGACCGCACGGTGAAGTATACGGCAGGCCCGCGCCGGCCCCGTAGTTCAAATGATAGTTCTCCGAAAAGACGAGCCTCCAGGCAAAGACCGACGGCGCTGGCGCGGAGAAGAAACAAAAAATAAGCCATTCCTCACGCCCGGGCGGCGCAGCATGACGCCGCTCAGGGCATAGTTCTCCCCGTGAACCCCTAAGAGGCCCCCTTGCCTCTTAGGGGCTTTATATGACGGGCGGGGCGCGCCGCCAGCGGGCTACAGGCATGAATCGACGGCGGCCCGGTTTATACGTCCGCAGGCTTATTCGCGCCGGGCGTCTTGCCGCGCCCGCGGCTTTAGAGCCGCTGGACGCCGCGTCAGCCCCGCCGCGCGGTTTGTTCATCAGACAAACGGGGCAGTATCGGTAAGATTATGCAAATATATGTTTGAAATTGGGGAACGTGTGCGGATGTTTAAATTGGCGCTTCAAAGAAACCCCGCGCGCCGGCGGCCTGTCTATTGCCGCCTCGCGACGGGGGCGATGCCGCGCAGGCCGGCCGCGATCATCTCAAGCACGCGGTTCCCGCGCGCCCGCATCTCCAGCCGCTCGCAGAGCAACGTTCGCTCGTCGCTTGTCCGGCTTTCGAGAAATTCCAGCTTCTTTTCTCCAAAGGTGTTGGCGACCTTATCCATATTTCTTCTGTCGTAATGGTAGAGGATATACCGCAGCAGGACCGCGTCGCTTTTCAGTTCGGCGTAGCGGCGGCGTTCAGCGTAAAGCTTCATTTTAACGGCCTCCATACTGCCGGGATTGGTGCGGTACGCGCCTTTCTGCCATCGTTTCAGGTCGTCTATGCGCCATTTCAGGATGTCCGTGATTATCTCCCGATATATATTGGTGATCACCGGGCTGTCGGCGCCGCCGGCGTATATCAGCAGCGGGCGGTCGAGCACGCCGCGGACGTTCCGCTCATAGCTGCCAAAATATTTTTCCCAAAAAACTTCGCTTTCAAAGAGCTCTTTCCGCCCGTATTCGTCCAGCCCCGCATAGCAGTCGCTGTAGCATTCTTCAAGTTCTTTCCTGAGCCGCTCGTATTCGGCGCTGAACACATCGCCGCTCATTTCGGCAAAACGTGACTGAGGAACGGCGGAAAAATCGTGGCAAAATAAGGAGAACGCCCGCTGATAAGGTTTTGCGTCGTCCGCCATAATGAGCGCGGGGAAAAGAAGCAGCGCCGCCGCATATATTCCGAGGATATAACCGCGGCGCCGTATTCTATTGATCAGATTGTTCATGATCGCAGCGCACCCCTTTTCAGAAAAGCTCATGATCTGTTCCACGATAATATGACTATTGCCGGAAAAGAGAATCAGGTAAAATACGCTTTTCCGGCCGGGGCAAACGAACGGCCCCCGCCGGAAAACGGCGGAGGCCACAGAGGAACGGTCGTATCTCAGCAGGATGGCTTTTATTTCCGCTCGTCGGGAATCGCCTGATTGAGGACGACCGCCATCAGCGTCGCTATGATGACCGACGACGAGCCGAATATCTCCTGCGCCCATGACGGCATCCCCGGGCCGCCAAGCGCGTTCGCCACCTGCGAGATGCCGACTCCCAGCGCGACGGAGATGCCGACGACGGCGCTGTTGCGCGGCGTGAGCTTCGCGGAGAGCAGAAGCTTCATACCGGTCATCGTAATCGCGGCGAAGACCGTCAGCGTCGCGCCCCCCAGCACCGCGAGCGGGATGGTCGTAAGAAGGGCGGCGAATTTCGGAATCAGCCCCGCCATGAGGATGATCACCGCGGCGAGCGCAATGACAAATTTGTTTACCACTCTCGTTACCGTCACGATACCGACGTTCTGGCTGAAGGTGGCCGTGGGAAGGCCGCCGATGAAGGCGGAGAGGACGCTCGAAAGGCCGTTGCCCATAATGCCGCCGGCGAGCTCGTTGTCGCCCGGCTCTCTGTCCATCGCGCCGGCCGTGGTCGCCGAGATGTCGCCGACCGCCTGAATGGAGTTCACGACATACATGATAACCATGGAGACGACGGCGGTGGCGTGGAATTCTATCTTGAAGTGGGCCACCCGCGGAAGCTGGAACCACTGGCTCTCAACGATACTCTCAAGGGAGACCATGCCCAGACAGGCCGCTACGATATACCCCGCCGCCATGCCCAGCAGGACGGCCGCCAGTTTGGTGAAACCCTTGGTGAAGAAGGAGAAGAAGCTCACGGCGCCCAGCGTGAAGAGCGCCACGCCCCAGTTGAGCGCGGAGCCAAATTCCGGGGCCCCCGCGCCTCCCGCCATGTAACGGACGGCGACCGGGTAAAGCGAGAGCCCGATTGTAAAGACGACGGTGCCGGAGACAAGCGGCGGAAAGAGGGGCCGGAGCCTGCGGATGAAGATTCCGACGATGATCGCCGCGAAACCGCCGACGATCTGCGCGCCGAGAATGGCGGGCAGCCCCAGCGCCCCCCCAATCGCGACCAGAACCGGCACATAGGCGAAACTGACGCCCATGATGACGGGGAGCCCCGCGCCGACGCGTCCCGCGAGCGGATAGAGCTGAATAAAGGTGGCGATCGCCGCCGTAACGAGCGAAGCCTGGATCAGCAGCATCGTGTCTTCGTGCGAAACGTGCGCCACCGCGCTGATTAAGATGGCGGGCGTGATACAGCCGACGATCATCGCCACGACGTGCTGCATCGCAAGGGGCAGGGCTTCGGTAATTTTCGGGATGCCGTGAAGCTCAAAGAGGATCTTGCGCGTTGATTGTGACATGTCTTTCAAATCCCTTCTCACAGATTATATTTGCGGAACAGATAAATACATTTCACCGGACCTTGATGGCCTTTTTGGAAAAACAGGCAACAGTAAGACCGCCTGCCCTCGCGGTTGCGCAAACGCGGCAGTCCATGATCTTCCTCGTGGCTCTTTCTTTATTTTCGACGCCCTCATTATACACTATAATCTCAAAAAAATTCAGTATTTCTTGAAATTTTCATAAAAATTTTTTGATTATTTTTTCCCCGCGCGCAGCCGCCCCAAAACCATTTTCTCACCGGGCGGTTTCCCCGGCGCGACGGGCAATTTTTCACCTGGCCGCCCCGCGGCCTGTTTTGAACCGCTATTTTTCTTCATATATTTTAATAAATGTACGTTGAAATCAGCCGTTAAATACGTTAAAATTGTCTCGTATTTTTCATAATTCAATTGCACTGCGGGCGCGCGTTTTCTAACGTTAGGCAGAACGGGCGCGCGCATAAAGGGAGCTTATATATGTTGCCTGCGGCACGAAAACGGCTCATGAAGGACGGAGCCGCCGATCTTCATACCGGCTGGCCGGCGGAGGTATTTGTTTTTTGCGGGGAGGACGCCTGATGCGAAGATCCTATCAACAAGCTCTGTCTCTATTAACCGCGCTTTTGCTGGTGTTGGGCGGCGTTTTGCCCGCTTCGGCGCTGGGAAGCGTGGAAACGAGGGCCGTCCGCGTCGGATATTATCATATAGAGGGCTACAACGTCATGAACGAGGACGGCAGCCGCAGCGGCTACGGCTACGAGGTTCTGCAGGCGATGAAGCTGTATACCAACTGGACCTACAGGTATATCGGCTACGACAAGGGATGGGCCGATATCCAGCAAATGCTGCGCGACGGCGAGATCGACATGGTCATCAGCGCCGTCAAAACGCCCGCGCGCATAAAGGTCTACGATTTTTCCAAGCGGCCCGTTTCCCAGTCAGGCGCCTGCCTGATGGTCAAGGCGGGCGAGTCGCCGTATGTCGCCGGCCAGTACGACAGCTATAACGGCATGCGCGTCGGCTTTATTGAAAATGCTTCACAGATTGCCAGCACGGCGGCTTTTGCCAAGGAAAAGGGCTTCACCTACAAGCCGGTATATTATAAGACCAGCGGCGAGCTGGAAAACGCGATCTTAAGCGGCACGGAAGTGGACGCCATCGTCACCAGCAATATGCGGATCATCGCCGGTACCAGGCGGTTGGAGCTGTTCGCCATGCAGGACGTCCACGCGATGGTCCGGAGGGGAAACGCCGCGCTGCTCGCGGAGATCGATTATGCCCTCGAGCAGATCAGCCTTTACAACCCCAGCCTTTACGACTCGCTGCATAATAAATATTATTCCGTGGATTCGGGCGACAGCGTGTTTTTCTCACCCGAGGAAAGAGATTTTATCGCCGCTTGCCGCGCGGACGGTTCCGTCCTGCGCGCGGCGCTCACGCCGGAGATGCCGCCTTACGCCTATTACGAGGGCGACGCGCCGGCCGGCATCCTCTATGACATCGCCGCCGAGATTTTGCGGAGAACGGGCCTTGAGTACCGGCTTATCGCGACGAAAAGCGACGCCGAATACCGCGCGCTGATAGACAACAGAGGCGTCGACCTCCGCCTCGCGGCGCGTTTTGACTATAACTACGCCGAAAAGCTGGGGTATACGCTGATCGCCCCCTACTATACAACCGACGTTTCCCGGGTGACGCGCAAGGGACACGAAGGCCCCGTCAAGTCCGTTGCCGTAGCGCGCGGCAGTCTGATCGAAACGCACTACCTCCCGGCGGCCGCCAAGGAAGAGACGATTGTCCGTTATGATTCCGTCAGCAAATGTGTCGAGGCGGTGTTGAACGGGGTGAATGACGCGCTGTATTTGTACACGGAAACGGCGCGCGAGGCGGTCCTCTCCGATGAGACCAACCGCCTGACGAGCGTGGTCATGCCGCGGTTTACCGCCGGTTTTTCCATCGGCGTGCGTGAAGACGCGGACGCGCGGCTGGCCTCTATTATTGAAAAGGCGGCCGCCAGCATGAACGAGGACGCGATCGCGGAAATCGTGCTCAAGTATACCAACTACACCACGCCGCCGATGTCTTTGGTCTGGATGCTTTACAACAATCCGATATTGATCATCGCCATGGTGGCGCTTCTGCTGGTCCTGATCTTCGCGCTGATCATGGTCGTCTTCATCACCCGCAAGCGCCGGCGGGAGCGGGAGAAAAATTTGCAGCTGCAGGAGGCGCTCGCCTCCGCGGAACAGGCGAATCTCGCCAAGAGCACGTTCATGTCCCGCATGTCCCATGAGATCAGGACGCCCTTAAACGCGATCATCGGCTACAACGCCATTTCCAGCGCCAAGCTGGCCGAAGTGAAGAGCGGGGCAAAATGTGAAGAAACGACGCAGAAAGCGCTGGACTGTCTTTCAAAAAGCGACATCGCCTCCCAGCACTTGCTCACAATCATCAACGACGTGCTGGACATGTCCGCCATCGAAAGCGGCAAGATCAAAATCGCCCATGAACCCTTTAACTTCAAAGAGATGGTCTCCGCTTTGACCGACATGTTCTTGCCGCAGGCCAAGGCGCGGGGGATTGATTTTAAGACGGTCTTTGACATGCCGGCCGAGGAGTGGTTCGCCGGCGACCAGATGCGTATCAAGCAAATATTCACCAATCTGCTCTCAAACGCCGTAAAATTCACTCCCCCAGGCGGCCGCATCCGGCTTGCGGTCAGCCGGCGGGAAACGGACGAACATACGGCCCGCCTCCATTTTGAACTCACCGATACCGGAATCGGCATGAGCCGGGATTTCCTGAACAACATCTGGCTGCCGTTTGAGCAGGCCGACGCCTCGATCTCACGGCGTTTCGGCGGCACGGGGCTCGGTCTCTCGATCACCAAAAACCTGGTGGATCTGATGGGCGGCACTATAAGCGTGGAGAGCGAGGTCGACGCCGGTTCAGCTTTTAAAGTGGACCTTACGCTTGAACGCGCGGAACCTCCCGCATCGGACTGCTCCGGCAACCTTTCCGGCGCGGGCAAAGAGCCGGACGCGCCGGATTTCGCCGGCGCGCGGGTTTTGCTGGCAGAGGACAATCAAATGAATATGGAAATCACCAAAACAATCCTGACCTCTTGGAACCTGGCCGTCGACGAAGCTTGGAACGGCCGGGAGGCGGTGGAGACGTTCTGCGCCGCGCCGGCCGGAACGTATCGTGCCATCCTGATGGATGTCCATATGCCGGAAATGGACGGATACCGCGCGACACAGGCGATACGCGCGTCCTCGCACGCGGAGGCCGCCACGATACCGATCATCGCCATGACCGCCGACGTCTTCGCAGAGGATGTGGCGGAAGCCATGGCCGCCGGCATGAACACCCATATCGGCAAACCGCTGGAAATCACCCTGCTGCTCGATACTCTGCGCCGGTACTGCCTGCCCGCGGAAAATCAGCTCTAAAAGAGGCCCGCGAAGACTTGGGAGTACAGCCCGCGCCGGAGCTGATAAGAATCCTGCCGGGCCGCAATTTTTAAAAAAATTTTTTATCAGGCCGTAAACATTCCCCTCTTCTATAAATTAAAGGTATAATAATAGAAAAGAGCACGAAGGGACGTGAGGATATGGATAAGCGGCTAATCACTATCAGCAGGCAGTTTGGCAGCGGCGGGCACGAGGTCGGCATGAGGCTGGCCCGAAGGCTTGGCATCAAGTTCTATGATAAAGAGCTCGTCGATCTTCTCGCCAAGGATGGCAAGTATGACGTAGACTTTATTGAGGCAAATGAAGAGAAATGTTCTCCGCCGATGTGCCCGATCATGCCGGGGTTCGCGATGCCCGTATTCTATCAGGACCTGCCCTCCGACCTTATCTACAAGGGACAGTCAAAACTGATCAGAAGCCTCGCCGAACGCGGCGCCTGCGTCGTCGTGGGACGCTGCGCCGATTATATCCTCCGCAATATGAATCCCGTCAACTGCTTCATCTACGGAAGCCTTGACGAACGCATCAAGAGGAAGATGTCGATGGTCCCCACGGGGCTTGATTTCACGCGGGAAGAGATCAAAAAGCGTATCATCGACGTCGACAAGAAGCGCGCGAAATATTACGAGTTCTACGCCGACCGCAAGTGGGGCAGGATGGAGGACTACGACCTCTGCGTCAACACCGACAAAGCCGGTATCGACGGCGCGGTCGAGACCATTCTGGCCTATCTGGAGCACGCCAAATAATCTTTACCGGCTATCGGCCCCGCCGGCCTCCTTCGGGAGGCCGGTTTTTTTATGCCGCGCGCGCAAGGCTCCCAAACAGGGAAAGACAGCCCCCGCGAACGCGCGCGGGGACTGTCCTGCCGGCTATCGGCCCGCAGACGCCGGCAAAGAGGCTACGCCTTCTTATACTGCGAATAATACTCGTCGAGGATCGCCACGAGGTCGCGGCCGATCTCACGGTACGCGTGATCGGGCAGGTTTGCCAGCGACACCCGCACGGACCAGCCGGGGGCGTCGAAGCCCTCGCCGGGGAGCAGCACCACGTTCGGATTCTCCGCGAGGCGAAAGAGGATGTCTATCGGCTCAAAGTTTTTCTTAAGCCACTCCGCAAATCCATAGCCGTATTTCTCCTTCGCCCAGAGCGAAACGTCAAGCAGCTGATAGTAGGCCGAGCTGTTCGGAGAGAGCGGCCGCGGCCATTTAAGGCCGCCCCAGAAGTCCTGATAACGGCGGCGGACGATGTCCTTCGTCAACCGGTTGTAGGCGTTCGTCTTATCGATCAGCGAATAGACGGAGAAGAGCGCCATCTGAACCTGCTGCGGCACGGAGAGCCCCGCCGTGTGGTTCAGCGCGATATCGCGGCTGTCGGCGACCATGCGGTCGATGAACTTGATCTTCGCGGGGTCGACGGCAAGCGCCGCGTAGAGCTTCGATATTTTTATCCTCTGCGCCGCCGGCATCGCCGCGATCATGTCGTCAAAGACGTTTTTGCGGTGGACGCCGACGACGCCGAGCCGCCAGCCCGTGCAGCCGAAGTATTTCGAGAACGAATAGGAGCAGATGGTGTTGTAGGGGATCGTGTCGAAGAGAGAACGGTAGTTGTCGGCAAAGCTGGAATAGACGTCGTCGGAGACGATCATCAGCCGCGGATTTTTCGTCTCGACGACGCTTTTTATCTTCTGCGCCGTCTCGGGCGAGATCTCGACGGAGCCGGGATTGCTCGGGTTGACGATGAAAAACACCTTCACCTTCGGGTCGGCCAGTTTTTCAAGCTCTTCATCCGCGTACTGCCACGAGTGGCGCTCCTCGCCGTCCACCAGCTCGGAGCCGCCGGCATAGACCTGTACGGTATTGAACGAGTACCACGGCAGGCCGGGCATCTCTATATAGGGGGTAAAGATCGGCGTGCCGAGCGCGATGGTATCCCCCTGCTTCAGCAGGCCGTTATTGAGCAGCGAGCGGAAGATGTAGACCATCGCCGCCGTCGCCCCCTCCGTCGCGAAGAGGTCGAATTCCTGGTTCAGCGTGTCTCCCTGTTCAAGCTCTTTTATAATATACTCGCGCACCACGCTCTCGCAGCAGGGCAGCATCCGGTCCGGCGTCGGGTAATGGTCGCCGAGGACGCCGTCGCAGAGCTCATAGGCCCATTCGTCGGCGTCAAAGCCCAGCGTGTTCACCCCAAACTGGAAGGAACGCCGCAGACAATCCGCGCCGGGCATCATCGAGTTGACCTCCAGCCAGCCCGCAAAACGCGCGCCCATCCCCTCCTTCTCCGGCAGTCCCGCCAGAATGCCGTCGTCCCAGACGCGGCGGCTCTCCGAGATCGCGAAACGCCCCAGTGTAAAGAACGCCTCGCGGGGCTCGGTCGCTATCCAGTTCGGATTGCCGCGCCCGGCGTTGAGCATCGCGGAGGAGCCCGCGCGGGCATGTTTCGAAGCCATATCGACGAGGACGTTCTTCACCTCGAAAGGGCTGAGTTTTTCGTATGTTTTTTCCTGTTTTCTTGTCGGCATATCCATTGGGGACGCTCCTTTAAGTCAGATATTTTTCTTTATTAAATTAAGTAAAAACGCTACTACAATATTAATACTAATCTTTTTTAGGAATTTATATATGTTTAATTACGCATAACCATTACATGCTTTTTGCCTAGAAGACTTTCGGCAAAAACTATTTTTCGCGAAAAAGGTCTTCGGCCTATACTCGAGGCATACGGTGCGAAGCGGCGAAGAAATAAAAAATTCAACGCGCGGCATCCGCATAAGTTAGACAGGACGGAAATTTAACAGGAGGAATTTTAGAATGTCACTTTACCAGAAGGAATACGAACACAGAGGGATAGACCCCACATTCGGCTCGGCGGCAATGGCCAATCTGCTGCCCAAGAACACGTTTCCGGAATCAGAAATGGACCCGCAAGAGGCCTACCAGGCCATCCACAACGAGCTCGTCCTCGACGGCAACGCCTCGCAGAACCTGGCGACCTTCTGCCAGACATGGCTCGACGACGAGACCCACAAAATCATGGACGAATGCATCGACAAGAACATGATCGACAAAGACGAGTATCCGCAGACCGCGGAGCTCGAGGCGCGCTGCGTCCGCATGCTCGGCAACCTCTGGAACTCGCCGGAGGAGGCCAACACGCTCGGCACCTCGACGACCGGCTCCTCAGAGGCGGCGATGCTCGGCGGACTCGCGGCGCTCTGGCGCTGGCGCAAGAAGCGCAAGGCGGAGGGAAAACCCACCGACAAACCGAACATCGTCACCGGCGCGGTACAGATCTGCTGGGACAAGTTCGCCCGCTACTGGGATGTCGAACACCGGCAGATTCCGATGAAGCCCGGCAAATACTGCATTACGCCGGAAGAGGTCGTCAAGTACGTCGACGAAAACACCATCTGCGTCGTCCCCACGCTCGGGCTGACCTTCACGCTCCAGTACGAGCCGGTCAAGCAGATAGCGGAGGCGCTCGACAAGCTCCAGAAAGAGACCGGGCTTGATATCCCCATTCACGTTGACGGCGCAAGCGGCGGCTTCCTCGCCCCCTTCATCCATCGCGACCTCGTTTGGGACTTCCGCATCAAACGCGTAAAGTCGATCAACGCCTCCGGGCATAAATTTGGCCTGTCCCCCCTCGGTGTGGGCTGGGTAATGTGGAGAGAGGCGTCTGACCTTCCCGAAGAGCTTATCTTCTATGTCAACTACCTCGGCGGCAACATGCCGACCTTCGCGCTCAACTTCTCACGCCCCGCGGGACAGATCGTGAGCCAGTACTACAACTTCATCCGCCTCGGCAAAGAGGGCTACACCAAGATTCAGGAAGAGTGCGCCGAAACCGGCCAGTTCCTCGCGAGCGAAATCATGAAGTTCGGCATCTTCGAGATGGTCTACGACGGAAACGGCGGCGTCCCCGGATGCACCTGGAAGTTCCGTTGCGACGTCAAGGCCGGCTTCTCGCTCTACGACCTCGCCGACAAGCTGCGCTCCAGAGGCTGGCAGGTTCCCGCCTATTCGCTCCCCGCGGACGCGCAGAACGTCGTCGTCCAGCGTATCCTCGTCAGGAAGGGCTTCAACCTCGACATGGCCTCCCTGCTTATCGAAGATATGAAGAGGGCGCTTGAATATTTTAAGAACCACCCCGTCACGAAGCCCCTTACGGAAGCGGAGACCGGAAACTTTAAACATTCGTAAACAAATACCGGCAGATTACCGTACATTCCGAGAGAGGCCGGAGCAGTCCGGCCCTTTCGGAATGTCTATTCGAAAAAACATTTGAAAGGAGAAAGAAATCATGAGTGCTGAAAACAAACCCGCATCCGGCACAAAAAGCGGCACGATCGGCGTCTTTACGCTGGCGATGATGAACGTCGCCGCGATCGTCAGCCTGCGCGGCCTGCCGGCAGAGGCGGAATATGGCCTCTCGTCGGTATTCTATTACATCTTCGCGGCGGTATTCTTCCTGATCCCCGTGGCGCTCGCCGCGGCGGAAATGGCGACGGCGTGGCCGCAGAAGGGCGGCGTCTTCAGGTGGGTCGGCGAGGCATTCGGAGGAAGGCTCGGCTTTGTTGCTATTTTCCTTCAGTGGATGCAGAACACGATATGGTTCCCGACAGTCCTGACCTTCGCCGCGGTCTCCGTGGCCTACATCGGCGCGGACCCCAGCTCGGATTCCGCCCTCGCGGCAAATAAGATGTACACCCTGGCGATCGTCCTCGTATTCTATTGGGGCTCGACGCTGATGAACTTCCGGGGAATGTCCCTCTCGGGCGCGATAAGCAAATGGGGGACGCTCATCGGCACGGTAATCCCCGCCGCGGTCCTCATCGTCCTCGGCATCCTTTACTATGCGACCGGGCATACGATATACATGCCGCTCCACGCGAGCGACCTCATCCCCGACCTGGGCGACTTCAGCAACCTTTCGCTCGCGGTGAGCATCTTCCTCTTCTACGCGGGAATGGAGGTCTCGGCGGTGCACGTCAACGAGGTTGACAACCCGCAGAGAAACTATCCGCTCGCGATACTCATCTCCGCGGCCATCACGGTAGCGATCTTCGTCTTTGGAACGCTGGCGATCGGCTTCGTCATCCCCCAGAAGGACATCAACCTGACGCAGAGCCTGCTCGTCGCCTACCGCAACCTCTTCCGCACCTTCGGCCTCGAGTGGCTGTCGCCGGTCGTCGCGATCTGCCTCGCCCTCGGCGTCTTCGCGGGAGTCAACACCTGGATCGCCGGGCCGAGCAAGGGTATCCTCGCCGTCGGCAAGGCCGGATATCTGCCGCTCATCCTTCAGAAGACGAACAAGCACGGAGTGCAGGTGAACATCCTCCTCTTCCAGTCGGCGATCGTCACCATACTATCCGTCATCTTCGTCCTGCTCCCCTCGGTGCAGGCGGCCTACCAGATACTCTCCGCCCTCACCGTCACCATGTACCTCATCATGTACATGCTGATGTTCGCGGCCTTCCTGAAGCTGCGCCTCAAAGAGCCGAACACGCCGCGCCCCTTCAAGGTGCCCGGCGGTGAGCTCGGGATGTGGCTCGTCGGCGGCGTGGGGCTCGTGAGCGCCTTTGCGGCCTTCCTCGTCGGCTTCATACCGCCCGGACAGATACCGGTCGGCAGCCCGACTGAATGGATCGGCCTGCTCATCGCCGGCAACCTGCTGGCGGTCGGCGTGCCCCTCCTCATCTACCACTCCCGCAAAGAGAGCTGGAAGACCGCCGAGGGCGCGGACTCCTTCGAGCCCTTCAGCTGGCAGAAAAAACCGGACGCCCCCGCGAAAACGGCGGTCAAATAAAAAGCGCCGGCACAGCAGGCAAAAAGCGGCGGCGGGGATTGAAATCCTCCCCGCCGCCGCCCAACCGGCAGCCTCGCCGCGCGCAAATTCTTCGCCTGTCATCGCCACGAGGCTCAGGGCGGCATTACCTCAGACCGCTTATGGGGTGACATTATCGCAGAACAACAGCAGCAAAAAGTTTTTCTTGACAACTCCGCCGTAAGTCAGTATAATTCCTTTTGTCTTTTGGGGGTATAGCTCAGTTGGGAGAGCGCTTGAATGGCATTCAAGAGGTCAGCGGTTCGAACCCGCTTATCTCCACCATTAAAAACGATCGTGCCGGTGCGGTTTTGCACCGGCATTTTTTATATTTTAAAGCGGCCTGGCGGGCGCGTATGAGACCGTCTTTCTTCATCAGGGGCAAAAGACGCGCGCGGCGCGCGTCCCAGGCCCGGCGCGTTCGCTCCGCGATCTTTGCTTTTCCCCTTGCGTTTTGGACGTTCCGTCAGTATCATGGAGGCCTGACATAAAGGAGAATAAACGAATGATTTTATATTTCAGCGGAACGGGAAACAGCCGCTACGCGGCACAGGTGATTCAGTCCGTCACAAACGACGAAATCATCTCGATAAACGGCCTTATGAAAAACGGCGCCGCGGAGGCGATACGGTCTGAACGGCCGCTCGTATTTGTCGCTCCGATATACGCGTGGCGCATTCCGCGCGTCGTCGGCAAGTTTCTCCGCGCGGCCTCCTTCGAGGGCTGTAAAAAGGCTTATTTCGTCGTCACCTGCGCCTCCGAGGCGGGCAACGCCGTACATTACGCGAAAAAGCTCTGCGACGCAAAGGGGCTTGAGTTCATGGGATTCGCCGCCGTCGATATGCCGGAGAACTACGTGGCGCTCATGGGCGCGCCCGACAAAGAGACCTCCGAGAGGATCATCCGCGCGACGACGCCGCAGATATTCGCGCTCGCCGAGAGCGTCGGCAGGGAGGCGCACATCAGCGGCTATCGTCCGTCGTTTTGCGATATCTTAAAAAGCGCCCTCATAAATCCCCTTTTCTACCTGCTGGCGGTGAAGAGCAAACCCTTCCGCGCCACCGACCGCTGCACCGGCTGCGGCAAATGCGCCGCGCTCTGTCCGCTGAACAGTATCGAGATCAAAGAGGGACGCCCCGCATGGAAAGAGCGCTGCACACACTGCATGGCCTGCATCTGCGGCTGCCCGGAAGAGGCGATAGAGTACGGCAAGCGAACGGCGGGCAAAAGACGCTACTATAACGAGGGTTACCGCGCGGGTACGGAGACCGCGGACAAATAGCGACGGACCCCGCGTCACGGCCGCTGCGGATTCAGATAATTGCCGATAAAACCGAGCCGTTTGTTATAGAGCCGCACAATCATTCCCACGGCGAAGGCGGAGATCACCGTTCCCTCCCTAATGCCGTTCAGGCCGCGAAAAAAGAGCAGCGAGAGCGTCACCGCGGTGAGCATCAGCGTGACGTCGAACCCCGCCTTGACGACGCCGAACTCTTTATTCAGCACCTTCGATATCGCGTAGACGGCGCCCTCTCCGGGCACCATAAGGACGTTCGCGTAGACCTCCAGGCTGATGCCGAAGGCGAGAATGGCACAGCCGGCCGCCAGCGAGGCGAGCTTCGCCGCGTAGCTCGCCGGCGCAAAGGAAGCCAGCAGCACCATGCTCGCATCGATAAACCAGCTGAAGACGAAATTCACCGCGATTTGCAGCAGCTGAATCCGCTGAAAATCCCGGCGCAGCAGCAAAAGCTGCAAAAGGATGAAGACGCTGTTGAGAAGGAAGGAAAATTCGCCCAGCGTCGGCGCAAAGCGCAGACTGAAAACATAGGGCACGCTCGATATCGGCGAGGTGCCCAGACTGGCCTTGGTGATGAAGCTGATTCCAAAGGAGTTGACGAGGACTCCGAGAATAAATACCAGATAGCGTTTCAAAAGCAGAACATTCAATTTCAAGTAACCTCTTTTCAAATACAACCTCTATATGATATCGCCGGTATTTTTCGCTGTCAAACGGCAAGCCGCGGGCGCGGGCGCGCCAAGCCCTTTAATAGCGCGGGGGCGGCCTTGCGCTCGTTTTTCCTTTGTGTACTTCATTGGCAGGCCTCCTGTCTGGGCTAATGTATAAGATGAACAGTTTCCAGGACTATGATTTCCATTGCCTCGATGCTCAATGTCCATTTTATACCCCCTACGTGTCCTGTTTTAGCTTACCACTTCAGTTTTTTCTGATTTGCGCCCCTTTAAAGCCTCCCTCAGCGAGGGAGGTGGGCCGGCGGCGGGCTTCCGCCGGGTCGGAGGGAGTGTGCCCCTTGCTCTAAACCAAAGTCAGAACTCCCTCAGTCTCGGCTTCGCCGATCCAGCTCTGATGTAACTACCAGCCGAGTCGCACAAATCAGAAAGACACTGATTTGGCTCCCTGGCCGCCTCAGCGGAGGGAGCCTTAAAACCCCTGATTACTGTGCTTTGCGCCCACTTAAAGCCTCCATCGCGAAAGGGGGCCAAAGGCCAAAGGCAGCCCCCTTCCGCGGGTTTTGCTTGACGTTTTGTGCCTCCCAAAAAAGTGAATGCCGTTGCCCTGTGCCGCCTCGCCTCGGGGCTTGACTTAGAGTCCGCTCCAAGTGTTATAGTTTCTATGTTTGACTATATAATTCAACGGCTCGGCGCAGCGACGCCGGCGCCGTCAGGAGGATACAACGAATGAAATACCGCGAACTTGGCTCAACCGGCATTATGGTGGGCGAGATCGGCCTCGGCTGCGAGGGCTTTGTCGATTATGACGGAAAATATACCGGAGAACTGGTGGATATCGCCGCCGCAAGCGGCGTGAACTATATCGACCTTTATTCATCCGACCCCAAGGTGCGAAGAGGGCTGGGACGCGCGCTTGCCGGCAGGCGCGATAAATTCGTCCTCCAGGCTCACCTCTGCACCGTTTGGGAGAATGGGCAGTACCGGCGCACGCGCGACGACGGGGAGGTACGCGAGAGCTTTGCCGAACTGCTGCGGCTGCTCGGCACGGACTATATCGACGTCGGCATGATACATTACTGCGATTCGACCGACGACTGGCGCGAGGTAGCGGAGGGCCCCGTGATGCGCTTCGCCGAGGAGCTGAAAGCGGCGGGAAGGATAAGACACATCGGCGTCAGCAGCCACAACCCCGCCGCGGCGATGGCGGCGGTAAAAAGCGGCCTCGTCGAGGTGCTGATGTTCAGCGTCAACCCCTGCTACGACCTTCAGCCGGGAAACGAGGACTGCGAAGCCCTCTGGAGCGACAAGAGCTACGAGCGGCCGCTGCTGAACATGGACGCGGAACGCGAGGCCCTCTACGAGGAGTGCAGCCGTCGCGGCGTCGCGATCACGGTGATGAAAGCCTTCGGCGGCGGGGATCTTCTCGACGGCGAGCTGTCGCCCGCCGGACGCGCGCTCACTCCATGCCAGTGCCTCCACTACGCGCTGACGCGCCCGGCCGTCGCCACCGTGCTGTCCGGGGCGCACACGCCGGAAGAGCTGCGCGAGAGCATCGCCTACGCAAACGCGACGCCGGCGGAGAGGGATTACGCGGCGGCCTTCGCCGCGCTGCCGAAGATCAGCTGGCACGGGCACTGCATGTACTGCGGGCACTGCGCGCCCTGCCCCGCGGGAATCGACGTCGCGGCGGCGACAAAATTCCTCAACCTCGCAAAGGCACAGGGCATGGTGCCCGAAACGGTGCGCGAGCATTACGCCGCCCTGCCGCATAAGGCGGGCGAATGTCTGGCGTGCGGGGCCTGCGAGAGCCGCTGTCCCTTCGGCGTGCCGGTCGTCGAAAATATGCGGCAAGCGAAGGATATCTTCGGCGCGTAACGTCAAAGGGCCGCCGCGGCGGCCCTTCAATCTCACCATCGCCCTTCCCGTCACGCCGCCGGGCTTTCGCGCGGCGCGGCGGGCTTTTTATTGCCGCCAGCCAGGCTTACCGGCGCTCAAATGGGCCGCGCGCCAAACGAACGGGCGAAGCCGGTCAGCCCTCGAAGAGTACCAGCAGGACCCGCAGGCCGCCGTCTTTCTGTAAAAATTCTCCGATCGACTCTTCGGCGATACGCAGCGCCTCATCCTTCGGATATCCGAAAATGCCGGCGGAGATGAGCGGAAAGGCCACGGAGCGGCAGCCCTTTTCCGCGGCGAGTTTCAGCGAGTTTTTATAGCAGGAGGCGAGAAGCCCCGCCTCTCCCGCGCCGCCGCCGTACCAGACGGGGCCCGCGGTGTGGATTATATATTTCGCGGGCAGCGCGAACCCGGGGGTGGCGACGGCCTCTCCCGTAGCGACGCCGCCGATGGCTTTGCAGGCGCGCGAGAGCTCCTCCGCGCCCGCCGCCGCGAATATCGCGCCGCAGACGCCGCCGCCCGCGAGCAGACGCGTGTTGGCCGCGTTGACTATCGCGTCCGCCTCCACTTTCGTTATGTCTCCGTGGATAATTTCAAATGCCATAAAAAGCACTCCTTTCGCAGGATGTACGTATAATTTTAACAGAAAAACCGCCGCCATGCCTCTCATTCAACTGCCGCGCAATTTGCAAAAACGGCGGCCCGGACGACCGTTTTACCTTATAATGAGTATATAAAATCATAAAGGCGTGAGAATAGATTGGATTTTTCATATACCGAAGCAGAGCTGAACCATTTAAAGAAGAAAGACAAGAGGCTTGCGGCGGCGATCGAGGAGATCGGGCCGCTCACGGGGTGGCGCGTGGAGCCGGATATTTTTTCCGCGCTCGTCCACCATATCGCCGGACAGCAGATTTCGACGCAGGCACAGAAGACGGTGTGGGGGCGAATCTTGGCCGGGCTCGGCGAGGTGACGCCGCAAAATGTCAGCGCCGCCGGGCTGGAGACGATGCAGAGCTTCGGCATCTCGTTCCGGAAGGCGGAGTATATCACGGAGCTCGCGCGCAAGACGGCCGCCGGCGAGTTTGACCCCGGCAGGCTCCGGGAGATGGATGACGCGGCGGTGATCGCAGCGCTCTGCGCCCTTCGCGGCATCGGCGCATGGACCGCTGAGATGCTGTTGATCTTCTCGATGCGGCGGCGCGACGTGCTGAGTTTCGGGGACTTCGGTATTCGCCGCGGCCTGCGGATGCTCTACCGCCATCGGGAGATCACCCCGGCGCTGTTTGAAAAGTACCGAAAGCGCTATTCCCCCTGCGGCAGCGTCGCCTCGCTTTATCTCTGGGAGATCGCGGGCGGCGCGCTTCCCGCGCTGACCGACCCCGCGCCGAAGGCCGCGAGAAAAAAAGCCGCCCCGCCGCGGTAAACCGCGCGGAGGGCCCGGACGTAAGTTTTCTTCGGCCCGGCGGCGCTTTACCTTGCCGCCGCCGGGCTCTCAACCGCCGGCGGAATCATTCCCCGCCGTTTCCCTGTTCCAGCAGGTCGAATATCCGCTCCGCCATCTCTCCGTAGCCACGCTCCGAGCGATGGCGCGGCCTTGCGAAATTTACGCTGATATTTTCCAGCACGCGCCCCGGATGGGCGCTCATCACGACGATCCGGTCCGCCAAAAAAAGCGCCTCGTCGACGCTGTGAGTGACAAAGACGACGGTCTTGCGGTCAAGCTCCCAGATTCGGAGAAGCTCTTTCTGGAGCAGCACGCGCGTGTGCGCGTCGAGCGCGCCGAAGGGCTCGTCCATGAGCAGCACCTCGGGGTCGTTCGCCAGCGCCCTGGCGATCGCCGCGCGCTGGCGCATACCGCCGGAGAGTTCGTGCGGCTTTGCGTCGGCAAATTTTTCCAGGCCGACGCGCGCTAGGTAGTCGAGCGCGACCGCCCGCCGCTCCCTCCTGCCCGCGCCGTTGAATTCCGGTCCGAGCGCGACGTTTTCTATCACGGAGCGCCAGGGCAGCAGCGAATATTCCTGAAACACCATGCCGCGCTCGCGCCCCGGTCCCTTAACCGGCTCCCCTTTGTAAAGGACCTCTCCCGCGGTGGGGCCGTCAAGGCCCGCGACGAGGCGCAGCCAGGTCGATTTTCCGCAGCCGGAGGGGCCGAGAAGGCAGACGAATTCTTTGTCGCGAATCTCGATATCGACGCCGTCAAGGGCGAGCACGCGCTCGCCGCCGTCGAGGGTGAATTCCTTGTGCACGCCGCGCGTTTCAATGAGCGGCCTCATCGCGACAGCCTCTGCCAGGCGAAGCATTTTTCCTCGAAGCGGCGGAAGGCCGCGTCTATCGCGAGCCCCATCGCCCCGATGCTTATCATTCCCGCGATCACGATGTCGGTGCGCGCCACGGTGTAGGCGTGCGTAATGACGTAACCGATGCCCGAGATGCTTCCCGGCATCATCTCGGCGGCCACAAGGCACATCCAGGCGACGCCGAGCCCAAGGCGCATACCGGTGACGATGGAGGGCGCGGCGGCGGGCAGCAGTATCTTCATGAAGATGTCGCGCTCGGAGGCCCCGAGCACGCGCGCGGAGTCCACCAGCGTCGTCCGCACGCTTGAAACGCCGTGGATGGTGTTGAGCAGAATCGGGAAGAATGCCCCGATGAAGATGATGATCAGCATCGAGAATTTTATATTATTGAAGAAGACGTACCATTCGCCCTCTTCGATTCCGAGAACGGTGGCAAAGCTCGCGACGCCGAACCAGGCGAGGATCAGCGGTATCCAGGCGAGCGGGGGCATGGGGCGGAGCATTTCGACGAGCGCGCCCATGAACCGGTTGACGCCCCGGTAGTGCCCCATGAGTATTCCGAGCGGCAGCGCGAGCGCCAGCCCCGCGAAATAGCCGCAGAGAACGCGCATCGTGCTCATCCCCAGGTTCTGCATCATGGAGCCGAGACGGAGAATGTCTTCGTTGGGGTGCATAAAGAGCCGCCATACCTGCGGCACGGTCGGCAGTACGACCTCGTTTTCCAGCTTCAGCGCCGCGTACTGCCAAATGACGAGGACGAGCAAAGGCGCCGCCGCGGGAAGCAGTATCCTGTAGGAGAATGATTTCATCGTGACCTCCGGTCTTTCGCAAGGGGGGCGCGGAACGCGCTTTTAGCGGCGGGCCGCGCCCCTCGCGCCTCTTACTTTTCTATCTGCGTGAAACGGAAGTCAAAGACTTCGTCCTTTACTTCGCTGAGCTTCTTGTCTTTGAGCTTGCCGGTGAGCTGACCCAAGCGGTTGAGCATCTCCGGGTAGAGCTCGGCGTTTTTGAGCCAGCCCTTCGTCACCTTCGTCGAGAATTCCATCTCCGCCCTTGCGATCACCTCGGGCTCGAGGCCGAGCCAATTGGCGGTTTCGGCGGCGGCTTCCTTCTTATTCTTCCGGCACCAGTCGCTCGCCGCGGCGAGGAGGCGCACGTAGGCTTTGACGGCTTCGGGATTCTTCTCAATGACCTCTTCGCGGCCCGCGATGCAGCAGCAGGGGAAGCTCTTCCAAGCGCCCGCCGGCGGCAGCTCTTTCATCTGGAGGACGACGTGCCCCTGTTTTTTGGCTTCAACGACTTCCGGGGTCGGCGCGGGAACGACGGCGAACTCCACCTGATTGGCGACGAGGGCCGGAATGACGTTCGGAATGCCTTTGAGGTCGATCATGAGGATGTCGGCGTCGGCCTTTGTCGCGTTGGCGTCGCCGGTGATCTTAAGTCCGGCCTTGTCCATCGCGGCCTCGAAGACAATTTTCGGCGCGCTGGTCGGCGAATGGTAGCCTACCGCCACCGGCTTTTTGGAGCTCTTGACATAGTCGGAAAAGCCTTTCCAGCCCTTAGCCTTGATGTCGTTTCTCGCCACCATCGCAATCGCGTCGGCCTGCAGGGGCGCGAGCACCTTTATCTTGGTGCCGCGGTCGATGCCGGAGAGCATCGCGGGGAACGAATTGGTCGTGAGATCCAGGTGGTTCTGCGCAAAGAGCGAAGTCGCCTCGGAGCCGCTCTTGGTCACGATGACGTTGAGACGCGCGACCTTTTTGCCGTCGGCGTAGAGGTCGAACTTTTCCCTCTCAACGACGGGTTCGAGCCAGACGCCGGAATCTTTAAATTTTTCTCCGCGCGCCATGGCGACCATAAAGGCCTCCTGATGGGTGGTCAGGCTGTAGCTGGCGCGCAGGGTGGGAACGTCGGCGGCCGTCGCCGGCAGGGCGGCAAGCGAGAATATGGCGGCAAACAGTAAAGCGGCAAAAATTTTCTTCATGAAACATTACACTCCCTGAAATTAAGATATTATCTGACAATACACCGCGCGGCCGCGCGCAAAACGCCGGAAGCCGCCGGTGCTGGACTATGGAAAAAGCAGGATGGGAATATTACAGGACGGTAAAGGGCTTATTTCCGCAAGAAAGAGGCCGCCGTGAGGTCCATGCAATAATGCACCACGTGCACCGCGCAAAACGCGCCGCGTCAAAGCATCGTCATCATCATGGTCTCACCCGCCTCTCATTCATTTCACAAACCGGTCATTATAGTACTGATATTTTAACGCCTTGTCCATAGCGGCGCTTTATGCCGGTGAATAAGATTGCGGCGGCTCGCCGGATGGCAGACGCGCAAAGCCGCCCCGGAGGGCGGTTCTGCGTTGTCTTGTTTTGTTTTGCTTTGGTTGGCTTACCTTTTCTTTTTTCTCATCGCCAGCGGCGCCAGGGCCAGGAGCGCCAGCGCTCCCGCTCCCGTGTCGCAGCTGCCGCCTTCGCCCGCCGGCTTCGGCTTCGGGGGCGCGGCCTTGACTTTGATTATCGATATCGGGTCGATGACTCTGCCGTCTTCCTGGCCGTCGAGGTCGAAGGTTCCCCCGTCCTTAACGAAAGCGGTGAGGATGTAGCTGGCGCTTCCGTCGACCGCTTCCGTCACCATCGCGTTGCCGCCGTCGTAGAGCGCGACAGTCTTGTCCGCGATATCGCCGGAGGCCGTAACTGGCGTAAAGAGGTCGCCTTTGCCGTCGGGGAAGACTTTAAGCACGGTGATTCCCGTCACGTCCGCCACTTCGCCGAAGATGTCGCCGCTGACCTTGAAGCTTATGGCGTGGAGCTGGCCGGCTTTGTCGGCGCTGCTTTCCACGATCGGCAGGGTATAGGCGACGTCTTTGCTGATGGCCGGATTGTTGGCGATGACGTCGTCTACGGCGCTTTTTACGATTTCGTCCGCCGCCGTGAGTTCGCCCGCCGCGCCGACGGCGGTCGTTTCGTCGGTAAAGCCGGTGACGCTTATCACGCCGTCCTGCCCGCCGGCGCTGGTAACATAGCCAGCGGTGTTCTCGGCAAGGTCTATTTCCGCCGGACGGACGATTTCATGTTTCGTCACTTCAGGCGTGACCGCCGGCGTTTCGGGGTCGCCGCCCGCCGCTTTGCGCACGGTGACGATGCAGGAGGCGGATTTGCCGCTGCCGTCGGCCGCTGTGGCGGTGATGGCAGCTTTGCCGGCGCTTGCGGCGCTTATTGTGCCGCTTTCATCGACGGCGGCGATTGCCGCAGCGTCGCTCGTCCAGACGACGCTCTTGTCTTTAGCCGTCTCCGGCATGACTGCCGCGGTGAGTTTGTCGCTGCCGCCGACGGCCATGACGATGTTTGTCCTGTCGAGGGCGACGCTTTCCACCGCCGTCTTTTCAAGGAGCGCGGTGATTTTCCATTCGCCGCCCCAGGCTACGTTGGCCGTTATCGTCTTCACGTCTTTCGCAAGCGTCTGCGTTTCGTCGCTCAGCGTCACGCTGTAGTCGTCAGGGATGAGGGTTATGGTTACGCTGTGCGTGCCGCCGCTGATGTCGGCGGAGCTGCCGGCTGGGCGCTGTGCCGCGTCTCCGCTTATCGTCCATCTGACATATTCGCGGTCGCTTGACGTTACGTCGCCGGATACGGTGACGCTGACCGTCGACAGGTTGCTTTCCTTGGCCGCGAAGGCCAGGCAGAGATTGTAAGCCCTGTCCGCCGCGCCGTCCTGGACTATGAAATAGTTGTCTTTGTCATTCGCCCTGGCGTCAGAACTGGCGACGTAAAGCTTCTGCACCCAGTTTGCCCCCGGCATCTCGTTCACGCCGCCGGCCATGTCAAAGAGCATGACGCGCGTCGATACATCGTAGCCGGTCGCGTTGTCGCCGCTTATGGTTATGAACGCGCTTCTGTCGCCGCTTGCGATGTCGCCGAGGCTTCTGGCGTGCTTCGCGCCGCCCTCGTCCGCGACGACCACGAACAGGTCGACGCTCGCAAGCAGG
The DNA here is from genome assembly GCA_023450745.1 of Synergistota bacterium. Lineage (GTDB taxonomy): Bacteria > Synergistota > Synergistia > Synergistales > Synergistaceae > Cloacibacillus. The sequence goes on along the minus strand of JAEXGR010000047.1, from coordinate 17,924 downwards.
TTGCCCGCGTTCAGGCCGTTTTTCACACTCTCCGGCAGCGAGGCGATATCAGAGCTTGTGATCCTGAAATTCGTCTGCAAGGGCAGATAGTCGCTGCCGCCGTCATTCGCCGAGCCGAAGATAAAGCGCCAGAACTTCGCCCACAGGCTCTCGTCCGTCCTGGTACCGATAGTATTCGCCACGTTCACGAGGCGCACCTTGTCCTCGCTCGCCGGGCCAAGCTTCCAGTACGCCGCGATTGCCTGTCTCACGTCAGCGCTCGCGTAGAAGTCGTCGGTCTTGATGTCCGCGCTCCGCGCGCCGATGGCGTGGATATCGCCGGGGGAGCCGAGGCCGTCAGGGTAGATATCTGTACTGTATGTGTAGATGTTATACAGCGCGTCGTAGATTGCGTAGTCCTCTATCGTGTCCGTGCTCACCACGATAGCGCCGCTGCCGTCATTGTCCGTGCGCGTGTCCCCCGTCACCTCTGCTGTCGGCGTGTCGCGCTTGACTATACTGATAGCGGCGTTGCTGCCGCCGTTAACAGATGTTGAGCCGGAGAGGCCGCCCGTCACATCGGCCGTTATCGTGCTCTCGCCAATCACGGCCCTGCTCTTTGCGCGGAGCGTTATGCTCTTGTCGGTGCTGGATACTGTCTCAAAGTATTCATTACCACGCCACTTCGTCACCTTCCAGCTTTCAAGATCTGAGTCGCCGCCGCTATTACTCGCCGTTACCTCCACCGTGTCACCGGGGCAAATCTGCGTCCTTGGCGCTGTGACTGTGAGGTTTATATTGTTGAAGGCTACATCCTTATAGAACGTAGTGTCCGCCGCCGCGCCGCTGATTGTCACCCGGCTGCCGCCTGCGTTTTTGCCCAGCGTTTCCGCAAAGTTCAGAGGGTGCGGCCCGGTTGTCGTGATACTCGGCATCGTTATAACGCCGCTTGCGTCCGCGCTGACTGCTTTTCCGTCTATCTCAAGCGCAATCGCGCCCGCCGCCGTGTCGTGGCTGGCCGTGTCCACGAGCATAACGTCAACGCTTGCGGATACCACCGCCGTCTGCCCCGTCCTGCCCGTCAGGAATTTGTCGCCGGATATCGCCGGGTTCGCGACCGTCGCGCTCTCTACCACATATCCATACGCGCCGACGTCATTCGTCTGCTTCGCCACGCCGCGCGCGTCCGCCGACGGGACTTTCACTTCTATCGTGCCGCCGCCGCTCCGATAGCTGTCAACTTCCGTGTCCACGGGCAGGCCCTTGTCAAACGCGCTTCCCGCGGCGGAGAATTGAATCGTCCGCACGGGGCCGCCGTTGTCCGCTGCCGCGCCGAGCAGCGGGTCCGTCGTGAGGCAGTCTGTTGACGTCACGCGGGAATATGCCGTATCATCTACGGTTACCTTCCACTCGCGCACCACGCTGTTTTTTATCGTCAAGTCCGTGCTCGCGGCAGCGCCGCCGCTGTTTCTTATCTCGTGCAAAGCGTCCGGGTTCCAGAAGACGCAGTTCGCCACCACGGGATGGCCGCTGATGATGTTCCTCATGGCGCTGCCTTGGCGGGCGTCTTTCGTGCCGCCATCCGCCCTGTTGCCCGCGAACGTGCAGTTCACCACGATGGGGCTGGCCGCGCTGTTGTACATGCCGCCGCCCTCCTCCATCGCGTAGTTGCCGCTGAACGTGCAGTTCACGACAATGGAGTTCGTGCCGAAGTTCCTCATGCCGCCGCCGTTTTGCCCGGCGGAGTTGTTTATGAACGCGCAGTTCGTCACCGTCGGGCGCTTGCCGTCGCTGCCGTACAGGCCGCCGCCCGCGTCCGCCGCGTAGTTGTCTGTGAACGTGCAGTTCGTTATCAGCGGCTCTTCGCGGACGAGGTAGAGGCCGCCGCCGTTTTGGTCTTCTTTCGCCGTGCCGTCAGCGTATCCGCCCGTTATCGTAAATCCGTCGAGAATCGTGTCCTCCCTCGTCGCGTCCTTCGCGTCGAGTATGACGACGTGATAGCTGTTGTCCGAGGGGTCATCCTTTCTTCCTATGTCGCCGTTTAGAATCGTCCTGTTTTTGCTGACGTCGCGCGAGGCGATAGAGGTCTCGTTTCCCGCGAAGCCGCCGTAGAGCTTGATCCTCTGCGAGAGCACGAACGACTTGCTTCTGTCGCCGTCCGCCGTCGGCCTGTAATCGCCGCTTGCGACCCAGAACTCAACAGGATTGGGCATTGAGGCGTCCTGGTCGTATCTGACGGCGTTCAGGATGTTTGCCATGTCAGCGCCGGACAACGCGTCCGCCCATGTCGTGCCGTCGCGTTTGCCTCCGCCGTTCACTGTGACGCGGTGGATATAGCGGCTTGTACGCTCAAACTTCACGGTTACAGGGCAGGCGGCGATGACGACGTCATCGCTGGCCCACTTTGCCGTAATAGTGGTTGTGTCGCGAGTGCCCGGCGTGACCAGTCCTGTATCGTCAACCGTCGCTATGGTACTGTCATCTGTACTCCATTTGACATTGCCCGTCGCGTTCGCCGGGGTGTAAATCACCTTAAGCTGGACCGGCTTGCCGTCGATTATGTCTAGGCTCGTATAATTCAGGCCGGCGCTGACTATACCTATGTTCTTTATCTCGTTCGCCTTCAGGCTGAACTTCCCGACGAGCGCCACTGCCGGGGTCTTTGCCGCCGCGTTTGCCTCTGTGGTGAAGCCGACGCTGTACGTCGTGCCAATCTTGCCGCGCGAGATTGCCGCGCTCGTCAGCGTCTTGTCCGCGCTGAGCGCCAGCGGGTCAAAGGCAATGGTCGTATTCTCAAACAGCAGGTTGTCCCTCTGCTTTGACGCCTCCGGGTACGCGCTCGCCGCGATGTCGAAGCCGCCGCTTGCGTCCGTCTCCTTTGTATACTCGTCAAAGAGGACAGTTACGAGCGGTATGTCGGCAGAGTTCGCCACGTCGTAGCTCGCGTAATCCCTCATGAAGCTGCCCGGCCCAGCCTGTGCCGGGACGTCCGGGCGGCCCGTTCCGCTGACCCAGTAGAGCGAGGAAATTGTGCCGCTCACATGCTCGCCCACGACGCCGCCTGCGTCGCCGCTTGTGCCTGTCGCGCTCACCTCACCCGTGGCGGCGCATTTTTGGACGTAGCCGTAATACTGGCTGTAGTTGGTATTGCAGCCGGCGACGCCGCCCGCGTCCGCGAGCGTGCCGTTTGCGCTCACGGGGCCGGACGCCGCGCAGTTGTAGACCTCTCCGCCCTGGTTTCTGCCCACGATGCCGCCCGCGCTGCCGCCCTCGCCCGTCGCCGTCACGGCGACCGTGGAAGCGCAGTTGATGATGGTGCTGCCCTTCCTGTTGTCGGGGGTTTTGTTGGAGTCGCTGTAGTTGTAGCCCGTGTTCAAACCAACGATGCCGCCGACGTTGTCTGTGCCTGTGGCGCTGCCCATGACGAGGCAGTTTTCAATTATTGGGGTTGTCTCGCCGAATTTAATGACGGCGCCGGCGATGATGCCGACGTTTTTGCCGCCCGTCACGTCGCCGGATACAGTGAGGTTCTTCACGTGGCCGGAGTTAAGGTTCGTCGTACCTTTGCCGGTGCCATTTTCGGCGTCGGCGATCACTCCAAACAGCCCCTGATATTCCGCGTCTCCGCTCACGAACAGGCCCGTTATCGCATGTCCCTGACCGTCAAAGGTACCCATGAAGGCGTCGGCTGAGGACGCGCCAATCGGCAGCCAGTCATACTTGCCGCCTTGAAGGTCGATGTCGTTTCCGAGGCGAATCGTCTTGCCGCTGAAGGTGGTATTGCCGTTCACGAGCGAGGCCAAGCCCGCGAGCTGCGCGCGCGTCGTGAGGTCGTATGACGTGGCGCTCTCGTTGCCCGTGTACCATGCCGTGTCCGGCGCTATTGTGCTGCGGCTGACGGTGATACTCTTTGCCGCCGTCTTAGAAGCGTCCGCCTTCGACGCCGCCGTTATGGTCGCGGTGCCGGCCGCAAGGCCCGTCACCACGCCCGTCTGCGCGTCTATGGAGACGACGCCCGCGGGCGACACGGCGAACGTCACCGCGCCCGGGTCCGTGTCCGCGCTCGCCGTGCCCGTGAGCTTCACGCCCACGCTGGCTTGCGCCGTCTCGTCGCCGGAGATCGCGTTCTTGTCGAGCGTCAGGGTTACGGACTCCGCCACGTAGCTGTACGCGCCAATGTCCGCGTGTGCCGCGTCGAACGCCGCGCCGCGCGCGTCCGCCGCCGGAATGGTGAACGTCTTGCCGTTGAATTCATGCGTCCCCGGCGCAAGGCCGGCGCGGTACGCGCCGCCGCCCGCGGAGATTTGAATCGTCGGCACGGAGCCGCCGTTGCCCGCGAGATTGCCGAGAACGGGGTCCGCGCTTGTGACGTCGGAGCTGGTTACAGAGCCTCTGACATTGAATATCGAATTGTCTTTCAAGACGCAGTTCTTTATCGTAAGATTGCCAGCATTACAGATTTCAGGCCCACCATCAGTTGCGCTGTTGTCCCAGAATATGCAGTTCGCCACGGTTGCCGAACCACCGTTAATTAACATGCCGCCGCCAATTCCGCTGAGGCCATTTGCGCTGTTGCCCTTGAACGTGCAGTTCACAACAACGGGGCTGCCGCCGTAGTTGCACATGCCGCCGCCCTCTCCTGTCGCGCTGTTGCCCGCGAATGTGCAGTTCATCAACACGGGGTTGGAATCTCTGTTGTACATGGCGCCTCCGTTGCCGCTGCGGGCGCCAGTCGCACTGTTGTTTACAAACGTGCAGTTTGCCACCACTGGATTACTGTTGCTCGTGTTATACATCCCGCCACCGTAGTCATTGTCTCCGTCTACAGTGTTTCTCTCAAAGACACAGTTTGTCACGGTCGGGCTGGAATTACTGTTGTACATGCCGCCGCCGGAGCCAGTGTCGTTGAAGCTAGCGCCCTTTGCCGCGTTGCCCTCAAAGACGCAGTTCTCAACCCACGGGCTGGAATCGCTGTTGTACATGCCGCCGCCTGTGCCGCCGCTCTCGCCGGTTGTGTTGTTCCTGAATACGCAGTTCACGACCGCCGGGCTGTTGTTGTTCTCGTTCGTCATGCCGCCGCCATGGTCGCTATAGCCGCCCGTGAGCGTGAAGCCGTCGAGCCGCGTGTCCGCGCTCGTCGCGTGTGTACTGGAGCTCGCGCACTGGACGAGGCTGAACTTGTTACTCTGGTCTAAACCCGCGTCGCGCGACAGCACAGTCGCGTTCGCCGTTATTGAGAGGTCGCGCTCCGCGAGCGCCGCCTCGTTCCCCGCGAAGCCGCCGTAGAGCTTCACGCCCTTTGAGAGCGCAAGCGGGCCGGAGAGCGCGTATGTGCCCTGCGCGACCCAGAATTCGTGATTGTTGGTGCTGTCCGCGCTGACCGCGTTCAGCATCTCGGCCATCGTCGCGCCGCTCATGGCGTTCTCCCACGAGGAGCCGTCCCGCAAGCCCGCGCCCGTGGGCGTGACGCGAATCGTGATCGGGGCCGGAGACGCGATATTCCGCCACGCCGCCGACGATGGCAGCAGCCCGGCGCAGAGCGCCGCGAGGCAGAGCAGAGCGATGAGCGTCAGGCTCAGCCGCCGCCCGCGCGAATCGTTAAACGATGAATATACTTTACTTAAGTGCCCCCCTCCCGCGGTTATAAATTTTAATTCAAACTGCCCGTCCTCGTCCTGCCGCCGTTCCTCCATAAAAACTTCCCCTTTCCGTCTTCCGCGCGAGCGCCGCCGCGCGGTTTTTCTATAAAATCTATGTATAAATGCAACCGCATATACTGCCTGTATTTAGAAAAGGAAGAGCCGTGGGACTCCTTGCTTTGCGTCCTGTTTTCCCGGTTTCGCAAGCGTGCGATTCCCATTATTTCGCGCTTCGCTTATCTTTTTTCCTGCGGCAATACTAATTTGCATCATAAAATACGTTTCAAATGCGTCAACGATACAGTAATTGGGTTTATCCTGCACAATTAACCTCGGTAATTTTCTTTATATTTTACCGCTTAAAATAAAAAAGACAAGCATCGTATTTTTATTATTTTTTAATGGTAAAATCATTTATTTCAAATTATTATGTAACTTTAACTAGTAATGCTATATAATCACTTCCAGTACTGCGCAGGATATCCGCCGGTGCAAGAGAGTATGCCCGTTTCTATTTCCTCCCTCCGCCAAGAGGACAAAATTTACCTTTGCTGGCCGCTCTTGCCGTCCACGAAGGAAAATCAGATTTAAATACGTCAAAGGGCGCGTCAGGCACAAGAATCCCGCCAGTGTTTTTTGCCGCCGCGCCACCCCATCCCTTTAAAAAATATATTTCTCAAGGGCATTTTATCAGGCCCAAGGATTTCTTCCGCATAAGTGGTCGCCGGGGATACAAAAAAGTAATTGCCGTTACGCCGGCGAATATGCCATATGTACGGTTTAAAATCCCTCTATCGTGATAGAATTATTCCGTCTCTCATCGTAACCGCGGGAGGGGATGCGCGGCGGCTTTTACGCCGGCGGCACGGGATATGCCAAAGAGCTTTGTAAGGTGGTATTTGCATTGGATAAAGATATAGAGAACAAAAAATCAGCGGCAAGAAAGTGGATCGTCGGGGTCGCCATATTCGTCGCCCTGATAACGGCGGGCGGCTTCGTCTTATCAAAGATGAATTTTCTCGGGGAATTTGTGCAGGGCAAGGTCGAAGAGGCGGCGGAGAAAGAGCTGAACCTCAAGGTCTCGATGTCGCCGCTCCATGGCAACCCCGTCACCGGCTTCACCGCGTCGAATGTCGAGATCTCCCGCTCCGGCGACAGGCTGCTTTTTATCAGAAACATCGGCGTGGATATTTCGCTGCCGAGCGTGCTCTCCGGCAGTCCGCGCGTCTCGCTGATCGGGCTGGACGGAGTGGACGCCTCGCTTGAGGCGCTGCGGGAGCTGATGCCCAAGTCGGAGAAGAAGTCGGACGAGCCGACGGACATCCCCATCGACGCCGTCCTGATCAGCGACAGCACGCTGCGGACGGAGTGGGGCACGGTTAAGTTCAAGCCGAGCCACGTATATATCAAGGACTCATTGAATTATGACCTCGACGTCGCGGGGACGGTGGAGAGCAAGGACTTTTCCGTCAAGGGAACGATCGGCAGCTCGCGCGGCGAGTGGCGCGCCGACAAGTTCACCGTCGGGCTGGAGGACGGCAGTCTCGCGCTCTCCGGCGCGCTCTATCCCTCGATGGATATGCGGGTCTCCCTGAAAGCGCTCAACCTCACCACGGTATCCGACTTGGTTCCGGCCCTGGAAAAATACGGGGTGCGCGGCGTGCTCTCCGGCAGCGCCGCGATCTCGGGCCTCGGCAAGGAGATCGTCACGGAGGGCAGCGGCAATCTCCATAACGCCGTCATCCGCGGCATTCCGCTTGAGGAGCTGCAGACAAAATGGAGCGTCCGCCCGGGCGAGGTCAACGTGGAGGTCGGACAGGGGAAAATTTTCGATTCCTCCCTCTCCGGCAGGTTCAGCCTGAAGACGGCCTCCGCCGACAGCTATCTGACGCTTAATATGGACGTTCGGAATCTTAAATTCGCCGACTGGACGGCGCAGTTTGAAAAGGAGACGGAGGGCCGGGCCCTCTTCCTCAAGGGCGGCATCTCGTCCCTGAGCGCCAACCTCGAGGGGCCGCTCAACGCTCTTTCCGGGCGCGTCGAGATGTCGCCCTCCGACCTGAGCTATAAAGACATCGCTCTCAAAGGGCTGCAAGGCAGCGCCGTCTTCACCGGGCAGCCCGCGGGAGAGCTGAACATGACGGCGACGGCCGGCGGCAAGAATCTTTCGCTTAAGGGCAGGCTCAGCTTCGGGGAAAAGGTGCCGACGGACCTCACCTTTTCGACCGACGGCTTTCCCGTTGAGAAGATCTTAAACAGCCTGCCGCAGACGGAGAAGATAAAGGCCAGCGGCAGCGTCTCCCTCAAGGGCGGCTGCAAGGGCGTTGTCGGCCGCTGGGTGATCGGCGCGGAGGCCGCGTCGCCGCTGATCGTCGCGGACAAGGTCGGCCGGGTCTCCGACATCCGCCTCTCTGCCTCTTACAGTATGAAGGACAAAAAGGTCTCGCTGATTAAATCTTCGGCGGAGTGGAACGGCGCGCGGATTACGGCAAGCGGCGCGGCCTCCTTCGCCGCCTCGGCGGATAAGCCGCTTAATTTCAGCGGGACCTTCCGCAATGTGGAGGCGGAACGTTTTTATCAGCTGCTCCCCGTGCTGAAGACGCTGGAGGTCGAAGGAACCGCCTCGGGCCGCTGGAGCCTCGGCGGCTCGCCGAAGTCGCCGCTCGTCAAGGCCGAGGTCAACGCCGGCGAGGGGCGCTTCCGCGACCTCCAGCTGGAGAAGCTCGGCCTGGGAGTCGCGTATTCCGGCAGCACGCTGCGCTTGGACCCGATAAATGTCCGGGCCGGCGGCGGCCAGGGCGCGCTGGCCTGCGAGGTGACGCTCCCCGCGAAACGGGCGGACGGGACGCAGGGCTCAGCCTCGTGGAAGCTCGGCGGCGAGGTTTCGCGCGTTGATTTCTCGATCATCAACGGCCTGCTCAAGGCGGGCGAGGATATCGGCGGCGAGGTCTCAGGCACGGTGACCGCCGGCGCGGCGGCGGGCGGCGGCCTCGACTGGGGCTTCGATTTCACGGGCAGCAACGTGCACTGGCGCGAATTCAAGGTACAGAAGATAGACGGGCTCATCGAGGGCAATCCGCGGGAGATTTTGATTAAAAAGGCCGACGGCATATTCCTCAACGGCACGACGACCGGCAAGGGGCGGATAGAGATGCCCAAGGAGGGAGAACCCTTCGCGGGCGCGAAGCTGGAGCTCGAGGCGTCGGTCAAAAAGCTGAACGTCTACGAGCTGCTGCGCCGGCATCTGCCGGTGGTCCGCTCCGTGCAGGGGCTGATCGAGACGGAGATAAAGGTGTCCGGCACGGTCGGGGACCCCAAATTCGCCGGTTCCGGACGCGTGGCGCCGTTCCGTTACCGCGGCTTCCTGCTGCCGATCGTGGAGGTCGAATATCGCGGCTCGCTGAAGGAGATCGTCATCAGCGACGCGCACGCGCTGCTCCGAAACGGGACCTTCAAGGCCTACGGGCATTTCTACGAGGATGAAGAAAAGGATTGGCGCGGCAAGTTCAATATCAGAGGCGACAAGATCGACATGCGCCAGTTCGGCGCCTATCTGCCCGAAAGTTTTCGTTCGCGCTTCGGCGGCGTGGCCGATTTTTCGATGAAGGGCGCGGGTAAACTGTCAGAGCTGACGGGCACGGGAATTTTCTCCGCGCCGAAGCTGCGGATTATGGGAATCCGTTTTGAGGACGTCAAAGCGCCTTTCTTCGTCTCGCAGAATTACATGATGATAGAAGACCTGAACGCCGCGACCAACGGCGGCAAGCTGACGGGAGGCGTCGGCTTTGACCTTAAAAACAATGAATGGGGAGGCAACCTCACGGTGATGGGCACCGACGTGCAGGCGCTCGTAAAACAGGCCGCCCCCAAGCTTAAAGGGACGGTCACGGGACGCGGCGATCTCAAGATCCGCGGCGGCGGCGAGATGGGACGCGGCTCCACGATCAAGGCGGGCGGCGCGCTCTACCTCCACAGCGGCGAGATAACGAGCTTCGACGTCATCGAGACGGCCAAGAAATTTACGGGCGGCAAGCCGCTGCGTTTTGAGACGGTGCAGGCGACCTTCACCTACGACGGCGGCGACCTCAACATCCTCCCCGGAAGTCAGGCGACGGCGCCAAAGAACGACCCGCTCTACCGTTACGTAATGCTCGACGGCTACGTCAGCCACAAGGACGAGGTAAGGCTTTTCGCGATGGGCAAGGTGAATATCCGCGCGCTGAACTCGCTGATCGGCGCCTTCCAGGGGCTCGTCGCGGCCGGCGTCGACTTCACGGCGGGGCAGCTCGACAAGGGCGAGGTGCTCCAGAGCGTGCTCGGCGGCGTCCTCTCGGGCTTTGCGAAGAATGAGTTCCGCTTTGTGACGATGAATATCGGCGGCACGGTGAAGGACCCCAGCTTCTATAATGTCAAAGTTCAGCGGGCGGTGCGTCAGAAGTCCGCGAAGGATTCAATACCGACCAGCAACAGCGACCCGGACGAAAAGAGCCTCACGCAGGAGGGCAACACGACCTTCCGCTTTAAATTTGAAATACCGGTCGGCCCCGGCAACGGCGGCTCCGGCGGCGACGCGAAGGGACAGGTCTTCGAGCAGACGCTCGAAAACCTGCTCAAAAACGTCGACTTCGGTCTGTAGCGATGGGAGAGATCACGCTCATCCTCGGCGGCGCGCGGAGCGGCAAGAGCACCTTTGCCGAAGAACTCGCGCGGAGCCGGAAGGAACATGTCACTTACCTCGCCACCGCGGACTGCAAGGACGGCGAGATGAAAAAGCGCATCGAGATACACCAAAGCCGCCGTCCCGCCGAATGGGGCACCTGGGAGGGAGAGCCGCGGGAGCTGCCGCGCGCCGTCGCCGCAGCCTCCGGCCTGCTGCTGCTCGACTGCCTGACGATGTGGCTGACGCGCCTCTTTCTCTCTTATCCCGAGTCGGAGGGCGCGGACGAGGCGGCTTGGTTTGCGCGCGAGGGCGAGATCGCCTCGCTCACCCGGAAACTCTGCGAGAGCGTAAACGGCGGCGCATCGCTTATAATAGTGAGCAATGAAGTCGGCTTCGGCCTCGTGCCCCCCTACCTGATGGGCCGCCGCTTCCGCGACCTGCAGGGGAGGATGAACCAGCTCTGCGCCGGATACGCGGATAACGTCGCGCTGGTGGTCGCGGGCTGCCCGCTGTGGGTCAAGAAAAAAGCCGGCCCGCTGTAAAAATTTATGACGCCGGCAGGGCCGCGCCGGTTATAATCAGACGGCCGCGCCGCGCCCCGCGCGGCGGCAAAAACGGAATTATTATGGATGGTGGCCTTCATGGACGGTTATCGCGAAAAGTTAAGGGAATATTCGGAGAAGCTCGACGCGGAGCTTCATGACAAGGGTTTCAAAAGAGACTTTGCGGCGCGCTTCGTCGTCATTTGGACGCTGCTTTCGCGCATCCCGCTGCCCAAGGAGTGGTGGCCGCAGGCGGTTCCCGCCGGAAACCGGTCGCTCGCCTTGGCGCCGCTTGCCGGCGGCCTGCTGGGGCTCCTCACGGGGCTCGCCGTCTTTGCGGCCTCGGCGTTGGGCCTTAACGCGCTGGCAAGCGCCTGGGTCGGCGCGGCTTTTTATTTTCTTATCGGCTGGGCCCTCCACCTCGACGGCTGGGGCGACCTCTGGGACGGCGTCGGCTCCGGCCGGAGCGGCGACGGCCTGCGAGAGGTGATGAAGGACAGCCGCCTGGGCTCCTTCGGCGGCGCGTCGCTGATCATCGCCTTCGGCCTTTGGACCTCGCTGCTTTCCTCCGTGAGCCCGGACATGCGGCTTTCCGCCTGCGTCACCGCGGCGGCGGCGGCGCGTTTCGCGGAGAACACGGCGGCCTTTTTCGGAAAGTACCCCTGGGAATATGGCATGGGCAAAGGATGGGTAGACACCTTCACCTCTTACGACCTCTTTATCTCGGCGCTCTGCCTCGTCGTTTTTCTGCCTGTTTCGATCTTCCATTTAGCCATCTGCGCCGCGCTGTCGGCGTTCATCGGCTTTGGCTTCGCCGCGCACATGAACAGACGCCTCGGCGGCGTCAACGGCGACGTGATGGGGGCGGCGGCGGTGGCGGCGGAGCTCGCCTCGCTGGCGGTGTGGGCGGCGATATGAAAACCCCGAAGCTTATCGCGCTCGATATGGACGGCACCATGCTGAACGGCGACAGCCGCCTGACCCAGCGCACGAAAGCAGCATTGCGCGCGGCGCAGGACAGCGGCATCAGGGTCGTCGCGGCGACGGGACGCATGTACCCCTCCGCAATGATACATATCCGTGACGCCGGCATCAAAAGCACCTCGATCTTCTACAACGGCGCGCTGATTCGCGACCCCCTCTCGGATGAGACGATATATGAGAGAACCATCGGCAGAGAACTCACGGGCGAAATATTGGCCTTTTTTAAAGAGCACGGCTGGTACATTCAGATATACGCCGACGACAAGCTCGTCGTCAAGGACCGCGCGGACGAGCGCTGCAAATATTACGAAAATATCTGCGGCATGAAGGCCGCCGCGTTGGGAGAAGATTTCTGGGACTGCGGACTCGATTCGGCCAAGCTGCTCGGCATCTCCTTCGACCTGCCGGAATTTGAGCGAATGTGCGAAGCGGTGCGGCGCAAGTTCGGCAGCCGGATATATCAGGCCACCTCCTGGGGAGCCTTCGTCGAGATCGTCCACCCCACCGTCAATAAGGCCAAGGCCCTGCAGCGCGTCAGCGAATATTACGGGATCACGCGCGAAGAGGTGATGGCGATCGGCGACGGCGTAAACGATATCGAGATGATCAGCTGGGCCGGCACAGGCGTCGCGATGGGCAACGCCAAGGAGAAAGTGAAGGCGGCGGCGGATATCGTAGCGCCGCCGAACACCGAGGACGGCGCCGCCCAGATAGTCGAACAGGCCATAGCGTCGCGGCGAAAGGGCCGCTGATAAAAGAGACCGGGCTCGCCTTTACCTTGGGGGCCCGCGGCTTTTATATATTTTTATTTCCATACAGGCAGGAGACGACGATGAAAAATTTCTTTAAACTTGACAAACCCACCTTCTCTTTTGAGATATTCCCGCCTAAGGGCACGGGCGAACTTTCCCAGATATTCGGCACCGTGGACGCCCTCGCGAGCCTCGACCCGGACCTGATCAGCGTCACCTACGGCGCCGGCGGCACAAGCCGCGAGAACACCGCGGAAATCGCCTCGCGCATCCAGCGCGACTACGCGATTCCGGCCCTCGCGCACCTGACCTGCGTAGGCAGCACGCGCGAAGACATGCGCGCGACGCTCGACAAGCTGAAGGAAAAGGGCATCCAGAACATCTTGGCGATGCGCGGCGATATCAACAACGAGGGCACGAAAGACTTCAAATACGCAAGCGAACTCATTAAATTCATCAACGAAAACTACGACTTTCACGTCTTTGCCGCCTGCTACCCCGAAAAACACCTCGAGGCCTATTCGATGCAGGAGGACCTCGAGCACCTCCGGGCAAAGTGCGAGTGCGGCGTCAGCGTGCTCATCAGCCAGCTCTTCTTCGACAACTCGTCCTTCTACGACTTCCGTGACCGGGCGAGAAAGCTCGGCGTCACGACGCCCATCGAGGCGGGGATTATGCCGATAACCTCGCCGACCCAGATCCACCGCATGGTCTCCATGTGCGGCGCTTCCGTGCCCGAGGGCGTGCAAAAGATAATCCGCGCCTACGGACACAACAGCATGGCCATGCGCGAGGCCGGCATCGCCTACGCGACGAATCAGATAATCGACCTGCTCGCCGAGGGCGTCGACGGCATACACCTTTACACGATGAACCAGCCCGACATCGCCAAGCGTATCTGCGAAAACATCCGCGGCGTGCTCTACTCGCTGAGGGTAAAGCGTGGCTGACGGCAAACTGCCGCCCGCCGTCCGCGCGGAGGCGCTGCGGCTGCTGGGAATATCCGGCGAGCCGGAGGCGGCGCTTGACGCCGGACTCAAAGACTGCTACGCGGAGCTGCGGCGTCATTCTTCGCCGCGCGCCGTTTACAAAATATTCGCCATCCGAACGGGCGGCGGCGCGGTAGAGATCACGCCCCGGCTGCGGCTTTGCGGCGCGGCGCTCGCCGGGCTCTGCAAAGAGTGCGAAAGGGCGGCGCTGCTGGCGGTGACGCTGGGCGCGGGCGTGGACCGGCTTATCGCCCGCGCTCAGGCCGAATCGCTCTCCCGGGCGCTCATCCTCGACGCCTGCGCCTCCGCGGAGGCCGAAAGGCTCTGCGACGAGCTGGAGCCCGCGATAATGACGGCGGCGGGCGCGGACGCCTGGCTGACGATGCGCTTCAGCCCCGGCTACGGCGGCGTGGAACCATCCGAATCAGCGAAGATAATCGAGGCGCTCGACGCGGGGAAGGCCATCGGCCTTTCGCTTACCCGCTCGGGAATGCTCGTCCCGATAAAATCAGTGACGGCCGTCATCGGCATCGCCGGCCGGCCCCAAAAACGGCACCGGAGCTGCGCGGCCTGCGCCGCCGGCGACTGCCCATACAGAAAGAGAGGAGCCTACTGCGGTGATAGAGCTTGATAAAATTTTATTATTCGACGGCGCGATGGGAACGATGCTTCAAAAACGCGGCCTGGAGCTGGGAACGGTGCCGGAGACCCTCAACGTCACCGCGCCCGCGGCGATAGAGGCGATTCACCGGGAATACCTCGCGGCGGGCGCGGACGTCATCCTCGCGAACACCTTCGGCGCAAACCGCTTCAAGGCCGAAAAGGCGGGAATGCCCCTCGCCAAGATGGTGGAGGCGGGGGTAAAGGCCGCGAAAAGGGCCATCGACGGCGCGCCCGGCAAATACGCGGCGCTCGACATCGGCCCCTGCGGCCGCGTGCTCCAGCCCGCGGGCGACCTGCCCTTCGACGAGGCGGTGGACGTCTTCGCGGAAATCATCCGCGCGGGAACGGCGGCGGGAGCGGACTTCATCCTCCTCGAGACCTTCACCGACCTCTACGAACTGAAAGCGGCGGTCATCGCCGCGAAGGAAAATTCCTCCCTGCCGATATTCGCCACCATGAGCTTCGAGGCGAACGGGACGACCTTTTTCGGCGCCGCGGTGGAATCCATGGTAATGACGCTTGAGGCGCTCGGCGTCTCTGCGCTCGGCGTAAACTGTTCGCTGGGCCCCAAACAGCTCGCGCCGATCGTAAAACGCATCCTCGCGGCAACGCGCCTGCCCGTCCTCGTCCAGCCCAACGCCGGCCTGCCGGTGATGGAAGGGGGCGCGACGCGCTACGACATCACGCCCGCGGAGTTCGCCGCCTGCATCAAAGAATTTGTCGGCGGCGGCGTGCGCTTCGTCGGCGGCTGCTGCGGCACGACGCCGGAATACATCAGGCTCACCAAGTCGATGATAAACGGCCTGGCCCCGGTAAAAAACGAGGCCGCGCCGCGCTGCGGCGTCTGCTCTCCCTCAAAACAGGTCTGCTTCGACCGCGTCACCGTCATCGGCGAACGGCTCAACCCCACCGGCAAAAAAACACTCCAGGCGGCGCTGCGCGCGCATGATATGGACTTCGTGCTGCGGGAGGCCATCCGCGAGGAGGAACAGGGGGCCGAAGTGCTCGACGTAAACATGGGACTGCCCGACATCGACGAACCGGCGATGCTCGCCGAAGCGGTACGCGAGATTCAGGCCGTCACCGACCTGCCGCTGCAGCTCGACTCCGCCTCGCCCGAGGCGCTTGAGCGCGCGGCGCGCGTCTACAACGGCAAGCCGCTGCTCAACTCCGTAAACGGGAAACAAGAATCGCTCGCCGCGGTGCTGCCGATCGCGAAAAAATACGGCTGCGCCGTGCTGGGCCTCACACTCGACGAAAAGGGAATTCCCCAAGACGCGGCGGCGCGTCTGGAAATCGCGCGCCGAATCGTAGCGGCGGCGGAGGCTGCGGGGCTGCGGCGCGAAGACGTCTTCATCGACTGCCTCATGATGACCGTCAGCGCCCAGCCGGATCAGGCGCGCGAAACGATGAAAGCGATCTCCCTCGTCAAAAGGGAACTCGGCGTCAAGACGGTGCTCGGCGTCAGCAACGTCTCCTTCGGCCTCCCCGCGCGCCCGGTGATCAACCGGACGATGCTCGCGATGGCGCTTTCCTCGGGGCTTGACGCGCCGATCATGAACCCCGGCGACGCGGGAATGACGGAGACCGTCGCCGCGGCGCGCGTGCTGCTTGCGCAGGACACCGACTCGAAGGAATACATCGCAAAATACGGCGAAGCGGCGTCAGTTCCGGCCGCGCCCGCCAAAGACGCGCCGCCGCAGATAGGCTATGCGGTCGCGCGCGGCCTCAAAGACGAGGCCGCCAAAGCGGCGGCCCTGCTGCTGGCGGACCGCCCGCCGCTTGCGGTCGTGGAAAAAGAGATCATTCCCGCCCTCGACGCCGTCGGCAAGGATTACGAAAGCGGGAAAATATTCCTGCCCCAGCTCATAAAATCAGCCGAAGCGGCAAAAGCGGCCTTCGAGGTGCTGCGCGCGAAACTCGCGCAGGACGGCGCAAAGGCGGGCAAAGGCAAAAAGATCGTCATCGCGACCGTCCACGGCGACATCCACGACATCGGCAAAAACATCGTGAAGGTAATCCTCGAAAACTATAACTTCGACGTCACCGACCTCGGCCGCGACGTCCCGCCGCAGCGTGTCGCAGAGGCGGTAAAAGAGACGGGCGCGAAGCTCGTCGGCTTATCTGCGCTGATGACGACGACCGTGGCAAGTATGAAAGAGACGATAGAGCTGCTGAGGCGGGAATGCCCCGCCGTAAAAGTGATCGTCGGCGGCGCGGTGCTCACCGAAAGCCTCGCCGAATACACCGGCGCCGACCGCTACGCAAAGGACGCGATGGAGACGGTGCGGCACGCCGGCAACCTTTAAAAACAAAGACGCTTTTTCACTTCAGAACGACAGAAGCGCCCCTTGACGGGGCGCTTCTGTCTTGGTGCATACCGGTTATTTATTCAGCGTGAATCTCGCGAACCCCTCGAAGGAATAATCCTGCTTGCGGTCCATGTCCGGCTTCTGCTTCCGGAAAAAGCAGGCCGGGATCTCGTTCTCGCTGAGACACTTCTGCACGCAGGGGGTGCAGCCCAGCGTACAGTTGGCGGGATTGCAGTGACATTCACGGTCCACACACGTACAAAAATTAACATTATCCCACGCGGAAGTTATCGTCATCTTTTCTTCGCTCATCAAAATCGCCCCTCTTTTAAAATACCGTCGCCGTATTCATTGGCCTTATTTTCCCTCATAAGCGCCGATAAACAAATACCGCGGCGTAGAAGAAAAAGCCAGATCGCTTACGTTTGTAAGGCAAAAAAACCATTTTCATTTCGGGGAATTGAATAAAGCCGGCGATACGGTTAACATAAAGGCAAGGGCGGGTGACAGCGATGACGGCAAACAAAAACAACCTTGACGAAACAGACTGGAAGATCTTAGGAGAACTCCAGCGCGACGCGAGAAACTCATACAAAGAAATCGGCGACGCGGTCGGCATGACGCGCCCCGCCGTCCGCGAGCGGATACTCCGCCTGGAAGAAAATGGCGTGATCACCGGCTACCGCGCGGAGATCGACACCGACGCGCTGGGACGCGCGCTCCACGTGATGATCAGCTTCAAATTCGACAGCGACCAGAAGTACGACAAGAAACCCAACGACGTTTTGATTCCCTTTTTGCGCTCCGCCCCCGGCGTCATCCACTTTTGGGAAATCTACGGCGAGCTTGACTTCCTCATCGAGGCGGCCTTCTCCTCAAAAGAGCGGATGCACAAATTCCTCGACGACCTGCGCGTCTACGGCTTCGTCAGATCGCACCTGATCGCGGCATCGATCAAAGGCACGGTGCGGCCGTCCGATTAAAGCGTAATGTTTTCCTCCCCGCCGCCGCTTCTATTTTTTGTATTGTAGCCAGGCGTCTAGAAAGCGCAAAGGCGCCGCCTTCGCGGCGACGCCCTTGCGCGGTTTGTTTCGCTGTTATAGCTGCCTGCGTATTACTTCTTCAGCTGTCTGACGACGTCGATGACGGTTCCGTCGCGCCATTCCACGACGCCGATTATTCTGTCGGTGGTGGCTACCGGGTCGGTCGGGCCGGACATTTTCTTCGCTCTTGACGCCAGCTCTTCCATGGTGATTACGGGCAGTCCCTTGAGTCCAGAGACGGCTTCCAGGAGGTCTTTTCTTCTCGGGTTGATCGTCACTCCGTATTCGGTGACGATCGCGTCCACTACTTCTCCCGGGGTGGTGACGTTGTAGACCCGGTCTGTCACGCAGGGGATTCTAC
>JAEXGR010000013.1 GCA_023450745.1 Synergistota bacterium | reverse complement strand
ACCAGGGACGGGCAGCAGCGCACGAAAATATTCTTTTGCGACCCTAACGCCTCATTCCAAAAGGGGGCAATAGAAAACAATCATGAGCTGATTCGCAGGGTACTCCCTAAAGGGACATCCTTTGCGGGAATCACGCAAAACGGTGTTATGAAGATGATGAGCCATATTAACTCATATAAAAGGCAGAAGCTGAACGGCCGCAATCCTTACGACATGTTCAGCTTTCTGCATGGCCCTGGAGGAGACGCCCTTCTCCGGGCGCTTGGCATACGCAAGATAAAAGCAGAGAAAATCATACTTTTACCAAGCCTGTTACGCCATAAATAGCGTAGATAAACGATAGTACAGGCCGGGCTAAATTACAATACCTATAACAGCGAAACCGGGTCGCGTTTACCAATGCAAATTTTGCTCAAATTCGCCCTGACGGTCAGGCGTGTGCAAAAAATAGGCACTATTTGCCACAAACACAAATATTTGAAGGCTGAAGGTCCTGTTTTATAGACTGAAAGAATCTATTACCTGTTTATATATTCACATAGTAATAATACAAACTCGCGGTTACTTTGGCAAATTCAGCACTATCGCGTTTAACCCTGCAAACTCGCGGTTAGTTTGGCAATTGACGCCTAAAGACTTTTCATCCCCAGGCTGGATTATTTTTTGCCATCTATGTTATAAGCATAAAAGCAGCAAGCCCAACTAATGAATAATTTTTCCTGAGCAAGGCGTGCTATTATTTATAGTTTTAAGGTCTAGTCGCAGTTTTTTATTCGATATCAGAATAGCGACGGTTAGTTTCGGGTCATCAAAGCTACCGTTTCCACATGCCCCGTCTGCGGGAACATGTCGAAGGGGCGGGCCGCGGAGAGCTGGTAGCCGCCCTCTGCGAGACGTTTTATGTCTCTGGCGAGGGTCGCGGGATTGCAGGAGACGTAGACGATCCGCTCCGGCGCGATTTTAAGCAGCGCCGCGATAACTTTTTCGTCGCAGCCTGCGCGCGGCGGGTCCAGCGCCACGACGTCGTATCTGCCGCCGCTGAGGCTTTCGGCGATATCCTCGGCCTGCGCGGTGTGGGGGATGATCTTTTTTATTCCGTTTTGCTCGGCGTTCACGGCGATGTATTTCGCCGCCGGCCGCCAGCTTTCGACGGCGGTCACCTCTGCGCCGTCCGCGGCTAAAAAGGCGGTGAGGCTGCCGACGCCGGAATAGAGTTCAAGTATTTTACCTGGCGCGCCAGCAAGCGCCAGTCTCGCGGCCTCTTCGTAGAGGCCGAGGGCCTGGGCGGAGTTCACCTGAAAGAAGGAGCTGGCCTCGAAGGTGAACCGGTATTTTCCGAGCCGTTCGCTCATCCGTTCCGCGCCGTAGATCGGGACGGTCCTGTCTCCCCAGATAAAGTTACCCGGAGATTCGTTGATGTTGTAGACCATTCCCCCAAGCCCCTCTATATCCTGGGCGATGGCGCAAAGCGCCTTTTCCTCTTTTTTTGAAAGGGGCCGGCCGCCGATCACCGCGCAGAGAGAATCCCCGCCAAACTGCGCCTGCCTCACGACGAGATGACGGATCAGTTCGCGCGGCATGGAGCGGCCTCCCTCCCGTGCTCCGCAGAAGCCGCCGCAGCGCAGCGCCGCGAGGAGCTTCGCGAGGTTCTCATTTATCTCCGGCAGCAGCACCGGGCAATCGGAATAGGGGATTATCTCATGGCTCCGCGGACGGTAAAAACCGGCTTGCAGCCTTTCGCCGCGGAAGCTCTGCACCGGCAGCGAGGCTTTGTTGCGGTATGCCCACCGCTGCGGCGAGGGAACGCACGCAAGGACGTTCGGGGCCGCCACCCCGCCTATCCGCGCCAACGCGTCGAAGACGGTCTTTCTTTTCATCTCCAGCTGCGCGCCGTAGGAAATGTGCTGGAGCTGACAGCCGCCGCAGCGTCCGAAAGCGCCGCAGCGCGGCTGCGCGCGCTCGGGAGATACGGAAAACCGCCGCAGCACTTTGGCGGTCCCGTAGTTCTTCTTTTTTGAGACGAGACGGGCCTCCACCTCTTCGCCGGGGAGGGCGTCGGCGACAAAAACGACAAAGCGCTCTTCGCCGGCGCGGACGACGCCTTCGCCTTCGTTATTAAGATCAGAAATCGTTACGCGTATCTTATCACCCTGTATCATGACAGATACTATACACTAAAATCTATAATTTTTCTTGGCGATATTTTAGAGAGATTCTATAATATAATTGTCCCCGGCACGGAAAAATATCTTTTGCGTATAAAATTTACGATATGTGGAGAAATTATTGTGAGACTAGAGAGTGTTTTTGAGAAGATTGAAAATTTTCCGATGATCCAGGCGGTGCGGAGCGCGCTTGTCATGTCTATACCGATATTGATGATCGGCTCGTTCGCGCTGATTCTGAAGTCGCTGCCGGTGGCCGCTTATCAGAGATTTTTAGAATATTTCATCGGCGGCGCGCTGGGGGGCGTTTTCGAGCTGATACATAAAGCCACCTTCGGCATCATTTCGATTTATATTTCGATTGCCGTCAGCTCCGCCTACGCGAAGATGAAGACGGAGGACGCCCAGATTATTTACGGCGCGCCGGTGATCTCTCTCATCTCCTTTGCGATACTGAGCGGCATATTCTCCGGGCAGCCATCCGCGGATACCTTCGGCGTAAGGGGCATGTTCACGGCGCTCACCTGCTCCGTAACGATAACGCCGCTCTATATCGCCCTCATAGACAGGTTCAGGCTGCGGCGCCGAATCTATTCCGATGGGGCGGACTATCTTTTCAACCTGGCGATCTCGGTGCTGCCCGCGATGACGGCGATTGCCTTTTTTGTTTCCATCATAAACTGTATTATCATCAGGACCTTCCACCTCTCCGGCTTTCACGAGCTCTTTATCGCCCTTTCACGGCAGTGCTTCGTCGGCGGAGCCTCTCTGGCAAACGCCCTGCTCTTTGTATTTCTCTCCAGCATCTTATGGTTCTTCGGCATTCACGGGAGCAACGTGCTCGATAGCGCGGCGCTTTCGATCTTCGCGCCGGGACTTGCGGCCAGCCAGGCGCTCACCGCCTCCGGAGCGGCTCACCAAGTCATCTTTACAAAGACTTTTTTCGATATATTCGTGCTCACCGGCGGCTGCGGCAGTTCGCTCGCCCTGCTCATCGCGATCTTTCTCTTCGCCAAAAGGAACGGCAGCCGCAACCTTGCCAAGCTTTCGCTCTTCCCAATGCTCTTCAATATAAACGAAATCATGATCTTCGGCTTTCCGGTGGTCCTCAACCCGATTCTATTCATACCTTTCATTCTCGTCCCCCTCACCCTGTGTCTTATTTCATATCTGGCGTTTTCATTTGGCCTGGTGCCCGCTGCGCTCTACAATACGGAATGGACGACGCCGGCGCTGCTGGGAGGATATGCCGCCACCGGCTCCCTGCGCGGCTCGCTGCTTCAAATCGTCAATATCATCGTGGGGATCGCCATTTATCGCCCCTTCGTGATTTTATACGACCGTGAAATGTCCAGAAAAACGCAGAAGAATATGCAGGCGCTGATAGATTATCTTAAGAAACATGAAGATAACTACGCCGGCATCACGCTGACGTCGCTCAGCGGCCCGCTGGGCATGATCGCCAAGGAGCTTACGGAGGACCTGCAGCAGACGATAGATAAAGGCGGCTTTTCGCTCTTTTACCAGCCTCAGTTCAACAATCGCGGCGAATGCGCCGGCGCGGAAGCGCTGCTGCGCTGGAAACACCGCAGCTTTGGCTTCATCTATCCCCCGCTCATCATCAAGCTGGCGGAGGAAAAGGGCTTTCTCGCCGAGTTGGAGGAGAAGATCATCACGCGCGCCGCCGGGGAGCTGCCCGCAGTGCGTCAGGCTCTTGGCGGCAAGATCTCCGTCAGCGTCAACGTTACCGGTAAGACGGTCGTCACGGACCAGTTTGAACAATTTCTAAGAAACGGCGTGCTCGCGGGAAAGATCGACACAAATGGCATAAACCTGGAGGTTACGGAACAGATGACCGTCAGTACCGGCGCGGATGCCGAAGAGCGCCTCAAGCGAATCCGCGGGCTTGGCTTCAATCTGGAGATCGACGACTTCTCCATGGGCCACACCTCGATCAAGTATTTGCAGAGCGGCATCTTTGGCACGGTCAAGCTGGACGGCGGCATCGTGCGGGACATGCTGTACAATGAAAGAAGCCGGGAGATCATCGTCTCCATCGTAGGGCTCTCGCGCACGCTCGGATTCAGGGTCATCGCCGAATACGTGGAGACCGAGGAGGTCAGGGCCGCGCTGGAGGAGGCCGGCTGCCGCATCTATCAGGGCTATCTCTTTGGCCCGGCGCTGCCGCTTGAAGAGCTGCTGGCCGCGGCCGCAAGAAAAAACGGCGATGAGGTGGCGTAACTTGCGCAGGAACGCGCCCCCTAAGATAGCGTCTGTTTTCCTCCTCATGGCCGCTTTTGCGTTTTCATTTACCGCCGACAGGGCGACCAAATATGCCGCGTTCCGGCTGGGATGGGACACCAGCTTCAACAGCGGCGTCTCGTTCGGGCTGTTCCGCACAGCTTGCCCTTATGCGGTGACGGCGGCCAATATCGCCATAATCTCGATATTGCTCGTCCTTTGTATAAGATCCGCGCGCGCGTACAGACCGCTCTTCTGCAGCGGCTGCGGAATGATGCTCGGCGGCGCGGCCGGCAACCTCGCCGACCGGCTGGCCCGCGGCCATGTAATCGACTGGCTGCCCCTGCCCCTGTCGGAGGTCCTTTTTAAAGAGGGGCTGTGGATAAACGCTGCGGACGTCTTTCTCGTTCTCGGCTCGGCTGCGGTCGTCCTTGACCTCTGGCGTGAGTCTAAAGGCAAGAGCTGAGCCGCTATACATCCTCACCGCCGCCTGCCGTAGTTTCTTATATACTCCCCTGTGAATGAATTTACCGCGGCAGGCGTCATGGCGGCTGGCATACTTCTTATAAATCCGACGGCGCCATCGCGGCCGCGCGAGGCGTTCAAGAAACTGCATACGCTTGCTAAAGCACATTTAAAAACCTCGGGAACCCAGGCCGGCGGAGTTGTGGTATTATAGCTGATATTTCCAAAAAGGAGATGTTTCTGCGTGAAAAAACTACCTATGAGCGCCGCCATCACCGCCTTGATAATTTTCTGCGCCACGGCGGGAGCGGCGGAGCGCGTCGTGCCTTTTCCGCCAGAGCTGGACACTCAATCCGCGGGGGCCTCTTCCTACAACGCGGCGGGCGATGTCAAAAATTCGCCGTACTTCCCCACCGCCGATTATTATAGTTTAAAGAGCAACTCCGCGGGCCTGACGATACTGAGCGGCTTTCCTACCTATCAGCAGACCACGGAGACCACCTGCGGCCCCGCGGCCGCCCTCACCGTACTCTACTACTTCGGCAATAAAAAGTACGACGAGCACATGCTCTCAATCCTGATGGAGACGCTGCACGAGGCCAAGAACGACGGACAGATGGGGACCTCCACCGCCGGGATGGTGAAATTCTTTAAGTCCATAGGATGGAAGGTCGACTCCAGCCTTAACCGCCCTAAGGACCGTGACGGCGATTTCAAGACGCCGAAAGAGTTTAAAGATTTTGCCCTCCAGAACCTCAAAGCCGGCGTGCCAATAATGGTGGAGAATATGTACTGGGGCGGACACTGGCGCGTCATTATCGGATATGACGCGATGGGCACGGAAAAGACGGCGGACGACGTGATCATCTTCATGGACAGCTACGATGTGCTGGACCACCGTCAGGATGGCTATGCGGTGCAGGCCGCGGAAGGGTTCTTCTACACATGGAGGGACGTACAGTATCTGCCGCTGGGTGAGCGAGTGCAGCAGTGGCTGACGGCCCGCCCATAAAGCGCGGCAATTCCCTCGGCGCCGCCGTTTCAGCGGCGTAGTAAAAGAGAGGCTCCCTTTACTTTAAGGGGGCCTCTCTTTGATATTATCTCGCTTTAGCCGCGAAGTTACTTCTTCGCCGCTACCGCCTCTGACATCATCTTGTAGCCTTCGTCAAAGGCCTTCTCATTGAGTTCCTCGGTTCCCTTGGGAACGCGGGCGAGGATGGCGTCCTTGATCGCCTGGGGCTTCGTGAGCCCCTTGTCCTCAAGAACCTTTGCTGCCGTGCCGAGCGCCACCATGTTGACGACGATCTCGCGTCCAAGTTTCTCGCGGGCCGTTCTCACGATGGGGAGCATGTATATCTCGGCGTCAAGCTTCGGGGGGTCCGTTACGAAGAAGTCGTCAAGAATGACGGTCGCGCCCTTCGCCGTATCGTGGCTGTAGGTGTCGCAGGCCTTCTGTGTAAGGATAACCTGAAGGTTGGGATGGGCAGCCTTCGGATAGTCTATTTCGCCGCGGTCGTAGACAACTTCTGATTTTGAAGCGCCGCCGCGGGCTTCAGGGCCGTATGCCTGGCTCTGTACTGAATTAAGGCCCTCTGTACGGAGCGCAGCGGCCTCACCCAGGATCACTGCGGCGAGGATGACTCCCTGTCCGCCGGATCCAGCAACGCGAATTTCAAAACGATCGCCCATGATCCGTACCTCCTATGCCTTTCCCTGCGCGCGTGCAATGACGTCGTTGTAACGGTCAGTGTATTCGCGGGCGTTCTCTATGTTGACAAATTCGCCGACGACGATCTTGCCTTCGAGTTCTTCCGGCGTCATCTTGTCAGCCTGAGCCTTAAGGACCGTATGCTCCTTAAGGAACTTGATGTTGTCCGTCGGACGGCTGCGCTTGTTTTTGCGGCCGAACTGCGTGTGGCAGAAGGAGATGATCTCGACGAGCGCGAAGCCCTTCTTCTGGTGCTCGATCGCCTTCTTGAGTATCTGCTCGCACATCACGGGGTTGGCGACGGTAGCGCGCGCAACGAAGGTCGCGCCGGCGCCGGCGGCCAGCTTGCAGACGTCAAACGTCGGGTCTATCGAGCCGTAGGGGGCCGTAGCGGCGAAAGCGCCTTCGGGCGTCGTCGGCGAGGCCTGTCCGCCGGTCATGCCGTAGATGTTGTTGTTCATCAGGACGGCGGTGATGCCGATGTTGCGGCGGCAGGCGTGGATGAAGTGGTTTCCGCCGATCGCCGTGCCGTCTCCGTCGCCCATGACGTTGACGATCGTGAGCTCGGGGTTGGCCATCTTAACGCCCGTCGCAAAGGCAAGCGAGCGTCCGTGCGCCGTATGGAGCGTGCAGGCGTCGATATATCCGGGCATACGGCTTGAGCAGCCGATACCTGATGAGATGCAGACCTGCTCCCGGGGGATGTTAAGGTCGGCAATGGCGCGGAGGATGGAGTGCATGATGATTCCGTGTCCGCAGCCGGGGCACCAGATATGGGGCATAAACTTGGAGCGCAGGAGTTTCTTTACATCTTCGCGTGGCATAGTTACGCCACCTCCTTGATGAAGGACATAATCTCAGCCGGCTTGTAGAGTTCGCCGTTGATCAGGTTCTTTGCGTGTACCTCGCAGTTGCCCTTGACGGCTCTTTCAACTTCAAGCACCATCTGTCCGGCGTTGAGCTCGGGGACGATGATGTGCTTCACTCTCTTTGAGAACGCGGCTATTTCTTTATCCGGGAAGGGCCACAGGGTGATCGGGCGGAAATGTCCGACTTTGACGCCCTGTTCGCGGAGCTCGCGGATCGCGCGAAGCGACGAGCGCGAAACTGAACCGAAGGATACGACGACGATTTCGGCGTCTTCCATGAAATCTTCTCTGTATTCGACGATCTCGTCGCGGCAGCGGTCAACCTTGCGGATGATGCGGTTCGCCTTAAGGTCGATGTCGGGCGCGTCGTTTGTCGGGAAGCCCCACTCGTTTGTGGTGAGTCCCGTTACATGCCAGCGGTAGCCGTCGCCAAAGGCGGGCATCGGCGGTACGTCGTCCGCGTCCGCGCGGTAAGGCACGAATTCGTCGGGGGCCACGGTCGGCTTCTTGCGGTCTACTACCTCGTAGGTGCCGGGCTCGGGAATGGTGATCTTCTCACGCATGTGTCCGATGACTTCGTCCGCCATTACGAGAACGGGCTGACGGAAGCGCTCGGCCATGTTGAAAGCTTTGACTGTGAGCGTGTAGCACTCGGGGATCGAGCAGGGGGCATAGGCGATCGTCGCGTGGTCGCCGTGCGTTCCCCATTTGGCCTGCATTACGTCGGCCTGGGAGACCTTCGTGGGAAGCCCGGTCGAGGGACCGCCGCGCTGAATGTCGGCGAGGACCATCGGGATTTCCGCAATATATCCATAACCGAGGAGCTCCTGTTTGAGCGAGATTCCAGGGCCTGAGCTCGCTGTCATCGCCTTCTTGCCTGCGATCGAGGCGCCGAGGGTCGCAGCGATTCCGCCGATCTCATCCTCCATCTGGACGAATTTTCCGCCCAGCTTCGGGAGCTCTTCGGACATAACTTCCATTACCTCTGTTGACGGGGTGATAGGATATCCGCCGAAGAACCGGCATCCGGCGGCAATAGCGCCCATTGCTATGGCTTTATTACCCTGCCAAAATTCGTTCTGGGCCATGATTATTCACACTCCTTAACAGTGATTGCCAGGTCCGGGCAGATATTTTCGCACTGACGGCAGCCAATGCAGTCCTCCGGACGAACCGCTACGCACTTAACCTGATCGTTAAGTTCCAGAACCTTCTTGGGGCATATAGCGATACAGAGGCCACATCCTTTACACCACTTCTCAACTACGTCGATGTTGAACTTCTTCGCCAAAAGACCCACCTTCCTTCCACACATCTAATCGATTTTGTCTGTCAACCAGAATTGCTGAGACGCGATTGGCATAACTTCTCGTATTATGCCAAAACTTATGGATTTATTCAAGGAAAAGATTAAATTCTTTATTTTCTGACAACTTTAAAATATTGCGAAAAATTTATCCGTTCGTGGGGCCGATGTCCGGGGCTCGCAGATAGAGGCCGCGAACCTCGCGCGGGCACGCTGCGTGCGCCGCATAAAATTCCCCCATAAGCGCGCAGCAGCCGCCGGAGGCGCTTTCCCGTTCTATCACGAGATGCCCGCACTCCCGCAGCTTGCCGTACTGAGAGATATCGGGAGAGACTATCGCCGCGCCCGGGTATCCTCGTAAAATCTCTGCAAACTCATCCTCGGAAACAAATCCCGGAGGAAGGCTTTTGCCTGAAGAATCATAGACGGCGGCGTAGCAGTGGGTACGCTTCGCTTTAAAAACCGGCGCCAGACAATCGTACTTTTCTTTCAGATCCCAAATGAATATCTCAAGCGACGAAAGCGGCACGACCGGCACCTTAAGCGCCTCGGCCAAAGCGGCTCCATAGGCGATGCCGGCTCTGATGCCCGTATAATACCCAGGCCCCGCGCCGACCGCGACAAGGCTAATTTCGGAAAGCCGCGTCCCGGACTCCTTAACGAGCGCCTCCGTTATCACCGGCAGCTCTTCGGATTGTTTACGCCCGAGTTCAAGGTTATACTCGCCCGCTATCTTACCGTTTATCGCAAGGCCGACGTTCGTCCAGCGCCCGGCGCAATTTATCCCCAGTGTTATCATTTCGCACTCC
This sequence comes from Synergistota bacterium, assembly GCA_023450745.1. Taxonomy (GTDB): domain Bacteria; phylum Synergistota; class Synergistia; order Synergistales; family Synergistaceae; genus Cloacibacillus. The sequence goes on along the minus strand of JAEXGR010000013.1, from coordinate 4,485 downwards.
CCGTCGCTGTCATAGACTTTATTCTTTCCGCAAGCGCGGCAAATACCCGGCGCGGCTCGTCGCCATGGCAGGTGAAGGTCAGGAGCCTGGACTCGCCGCTTCCGGAGAGGGCGTCAAATTCCACGTCTATCCTTCCCTCCTCCGGAGCGCCGCGCCACCTCTCCGCCCACTCCACGGCGGCGGCGTAGCCGTCTTCAAGATATTCTTCTATCCCAAGCTGGTCAATCTCCGCCTCGTCTTCCAACCGGTAAAGGTCGGCATGAAGAAACGGCACCGTCCCCTCGTGCTCGCTCATGATGATAAAAGTCGGGCTCTTTATACGCTCACATCCCATGGCGCGGCCGATACCCTGAATCAACTTCGTCTTCCCCATTCCCAGAGAGCCCTTGAGTAAAATCAACAGCCCGGGGTAGACCAACTCCCCCAGCTCCTCTCCAAGAGCGAAGGTCTCTTCCGGACCGCGGCTCGCAATCGCAAAACTATCCTTTGAGTACTGTCGGTAATTCATCGGCTATCTCCCTCGCTAACGACCCGCGCAGCCCGGCGCGCGCCTCCAGAACTTCTCCGGCAAAGCCGTGCGCGAGCGCCCCCGCCGTCGCGGCGTCTGCCACCGAAAGGCCCGCGGCGAGCAACGCGCCTATTATACCGCTGAGCACGTCGCCGGAACCAGGTATGGCAAGGGCCGGCGATCCAGCGCCGATCATGCGCAGCGCGCCGCCGGCGGCAATCAGAGTATCTCTTCCCTTAAGCAGCGCCTGTCCGGTTTTGCCGGCCAGCGCCAAGGCGCACTCCGCGCGCTTCGCGTCGACCTCCGCCGGCGTCAGTCCCAGGATGCGTCCCGCCTCGGCGCTGTGCGGCGTAAGCAGGACGTCCGCGCGCGGCGCGAGCTCCGGCAAATGCCGGGCGAAGAACCACAGCATATCGGCGTCCAGCAGCAGCGGCAGACGGCAATTTTTCCAAAGCCAGAGAAAGAGCTCCTCCGCTCCCTCCGAGCGCCCGCAGCCTGGACCGGCGGCCACCGCCGCGCATTTCGGCAGCTGTTCGGAGATGACGGCCGCCGCCGGCGCGCTCTCGACCTCTCCGTTTCTTGTGGCAAGCGGCAAGACGATCGCCTCTGGCAGCTCGGCGGCGGCATACGGCGCGATAAAATCAGGAACCGCCAGAAAGACGAGTCCCGCGCCCGCGCGCAGCGCCCCGCTGGCGGCGAGCAGCGGCGCGCCCCGGTAATTCCCGCTGCCGGCGTATATGAGCAGGTTGCCGCGTTCGCTCTTATGTATGTTACGGTGAATTTGCGGCAGCATCGCGTGCAGGTCGTCTTTTTCGTAGAGGCGCAGCGCCGGTTCCCGAGGCAGTATCGCCTCCGGCGGCATGCCGATATCCGCGGTAATTATCTTGCCGCAGGCCTCGCGCGCCGGCTGAAAGGCCATTCCCCGTTTGGGAGCCAAAAAAGTGACGGTCACGGCGGCTTTCACGCAGGGGTCGTGTACGACGCCGCTTTCCGGATCTATCCCCGACGGTATATCGAGGGCGAGGATGTTTTTCCGGCCCTCAAGAAGCCGGATAAGGCGCGCCGGTTCTTTGCGGGGAGCCCCCGTAGTCCCGGTGCCAAGCAATCCATCCACGATACAGCCGGCGCCGTCAAGCAGCGCGGATATCCCGGCGTCGCTCAGCTCAGGCGTATCGAATATCCTCAAGCTTTCACCGCCCAGCCGCCTCAATATCGTCAGATTTACGGCGGCGTCGTTTTTGTAGGCTTCGTCGGCGTCGCTTTTTAACACAGTCACCGCGGCGGCGCCGCCGATGATCAGATGGCGCGCCGCGGCAAAGCCGTCGCCGCCGTTATTTCCGCGCCCCGCTAATACGATAAAACTGCCCTTATAACCGCCTGCCAGCGCCGCCGCCTCCTTGGCGGCGTTTTTTGCGGCGTTTTCCATGAGCACCACAGACGGCGCGCCATATTTATCAGCGGCGGTAACATCGGCTTCGCGAACATCCGCCGGTAAATAGAAATTTTTCATTAATCCCCCTCCAAGACGACCATGGCGGCCGCCATGCCGGATTCGTGCGAGATGCTGAGAAAGACTCTGCTTATCCCCTCTTCCTTGAGGCGGCTCGCAAAATCGGCGCTGAAATTAAATATGGGCCCCTTCTCAGTGCGGACCACCTCGCAGGCGTCAAGCCCCATCCTTCCCAGCCCCCAGCCGCCGGCTTTGGCAAGAGCCTCTTTCGCGGCGAAGGCCGCGGCATAGTGAGAAGCGGCGTCCGCCCGCTCTCCGGCATACTCTATCTCGGCGGCGGAAAAGAGACGCTCGACAAATCCCCTGCGCGCCGCCGCCTTTTTCATTCGTTCGATATCGCAGAGGTCAATCCCTACGCCTTTAATCATGATCCGCCCTCCAGCGCCGCTTCAATGGCCATTACCTGCCATCTCTCCAAAACTCCAAAGCCCCTTGCTGTTTCAAACTGCCGCCGCAGCTTCTTCTTCCACGAGGGGCCATATATCTCCGGTGCTAATTTTACAGCTTTTAAAGCTAATTTTTCAAAATATTTATGATCGGTGGCCCACTTTCCATACTTTCCTTTGTAGAGGCCGCCGATATATCCCCAGATATTATTATTATACCTGGCGGAGACGGGATAATCTTCCCTTATTTTGCGGGAGTAGTCGCCGAGAAATTTCTCCAGCGAGCGGTATTTCCGGAAAGAAGACCTGACGGGGACGTTACGACCGCCGAGGCGTTCCTCGCTCTCCATATCGATGTAAGGCATTCCCAGCGCCTTCCAGGCGCTGTTCGCCTTTATCCCCGCGCCGTTTTTTCCCTCGCGCCAGAGGCGGCTCCGCCAGTCGCCGGTCTCATGCGAACAATGAACGGCGGCGCCAAAGGGATTTACGCTCTGATACTTTTTAGCCGCGCGATAAAAATCCAGCGAAGAGAAGGCTCCCGCCTCTATCGGAGCGGCCAGCGAGCAAAACAAAAAGCAGAACAGCAGGCCGCGTTTTAAAAGGCCGGCGCACTGTTCCGCTATTATAAAATATCGAAAATTTGACTTTTTAAAACAGGACGTTATTATGGAAAATAAGCGGCTGGGCCGCTGGCGATCTCCAGATACAGCCGATAGTCCCAAAAAATTCATTCTCCCGGTTTTATCAGCGCGGAGAGAATCTTATACAAATTCGTCGGGTCCACAGGCTTGGCAAAATGGGCGTTCATCCCCGCCGCCAAAGAATTGTCCCGGTCTTCGCCGCAGTCCTTCGCGGTCATCGCGATTATCGGTATCGTCCCCGCGTCGGCCTTGCCGCACGAACGGATGGCCCTCGCCGCGTCAAGGCCGTCCATCACCGGCATGCTGATATCCATCAATATCGCGTCAAAATATCCCTCCGGCTCGTTCAAAAACAGCTCGAGACCGGACCTGCCATTATCCGCACGCACCACGGAAATGCCCTCATGTTCCAGTACTTTTATCGTAATAGAGGCGTTTAGAGAGTGATCTTCACATAGCAATATGCGTTTCCCGGTCAGTACTACCATCTTGATTCTTCCTTCCATGGAGTAATGTGTGATTACTCATAAACTCTATATTTGAAATTATACCATTTTTTATAAATAGGTCACTATGCCGACATATAAAAAAACGACGCCGGAGACACAATGATGGGCGGGGCACATCAATATGGCTGGCAAGTTTCATTCCTCATTATGATCCCCCGTATGTCCTCTAAGCTAAAACTAAAAATATTTTTATGGGTCCAGGCATAGGAAAAATGCCCGCGCAAGAAGTTTGGTGCGGGAAAGGGGACTTGAACCCCTACGTCGGTGACACAAGATCCTAAGTCTTGCGCGTCTACCAATTCCGCCATTCCCGCATCCGGAACAACATTTTACCCTGCCTTTTGATATAACGCAAGAAAAGATTTCTTTCAACGCCCCGCGAAAATAAGGAGCGCTTAATGACGTTAGGGGGAAATTCGCTTATGCGCGATAGCGGTTCCGGGAAGATAGCCGCCGCCGAAGCGCCGCCCGAAACCTCCAGCGTAAACGCCAAACTGCCGGAACCGGCAAACCCGGCGCTTGTGGGGCTGGAGGAAAATCCCGGCCTCTTTTTGCTTGACAGACTGACGGCGGCCCAGCAAACAAAAAGGACTTCCGGAAACTTCCGAAAGTCCTGTAATAGCGATGGTGGGCGATATTGGGTTCGAACCAACGACTTCCACCGTGTGAAGGTGACACTCTACCGCTGAGTTAATCGCCCAGATAACAAAATGGTGGATCGTACAGGAATCGAACCTGTAACCCCCTGATTAAGAGTCAGGTGCTCTGCCAGTTGAGCTAACGATCCAACCATTTAACGAAAGTTATTTAGTGGGGTGAGTGACGGGAATTGAACCCGCAACCACCGGAACCACAATCCGGTACTCTAACCAATTGAGCTACACTCACCATAAACAACTATTCCGTGCTTCGCACTTAATAAAGTGGCGCG
>JAEXGR010000067.1 GCA_023450745.1 Synergistota bacterium | reverse complement strand
GCAGCCCATAAAGAATTGGAGTCAGGCGCTGGGTTACTTCTGCCTCCAACACCCTGAAATCGTAGAGTTTGTGAAACAATAACAAATTCAATTAATGAGGACACACACATTTTACTTGACAGACTCCGCGAAGCAGATAAAATTCTCCAAGTGGCAGTGCTGGACCGTCGGAGTCTCATACCAGCCTTCCACCTTGATCAGCCCAGGTTCTTTTATCGCCTCCGCGTAGTTGCCCCTGCGGATTGAAGTATGCTTGAGAATGTTGTGGGGATATGCGTCATGGAGCTGAGGCGCCCCGTCCCTCATTGCCTCCTGAACGTCCAGCACGAACGGGTATTCCTCATACTCCACCTTGATCGCCCTGAGGGCCTGCGCCGCCGCGACTTCGTTTTCCGCGACCACCGCCGCGACGTCGTCGCCGTAAAAGCGCACGCGCTCCGTCAAGAGCAGCCGGTCGGCCACGTCCTGATGGTCCTCGTCCATGGACCAGGGATGTCCCGCCGTAGGGAAATAATGTTTTTCCTCCAAGTCGAAGCAGGTAAATACCTTAACGACCCCCGGGACGGCCTCCGCCGCCGAGACGTCGATGGCGGCCACGCGGCCGTTGGCGATTGTGGAATGCAGAATCTGCGCGATATACGCGCCCTTATCGCACAGGTCGTCCGTATATTTGGTGCGGCCGATCACTTTATCGTAAGCGTCGACGCGCGTTACCTTTTTCCCTACATACATCACGCTCTCCTCCTGTTCATCGCTCAAAGCCGCCGGGGCTAGCCGTTTATGTGGCGCTCGATGTATTCTTTCATTTTGCGGTATCCCTCCCGCGTGATTACAATCTTCCCTTTTTGAATCTGTATCAGGCGTAGATCTTCCAGCCTTTTGATGCCGCGGTTCAGCGTTTTGACGGAGACGGCGATATTCTCCGATATCTGTTCGTGGCTCTGTTTCAGTTCCAATTGTTCGGGCGCGGGATATCTCTGCTCATATTTCCTGATCAGATGAATCATCAGCCGGTCTTTGCCATCCATAAAGAGGTATTTTCTCGCCTCCGCCGTCTGAGAGATCAGCCGGCGCGTATTTTCCTGAGTTCTTAGAAACAGGGCGTCGACGTCCTGGCGCATCCACTCCATATAATACGCGGCGGGAATCGCGAGGACGCGGCATTTTGTGGCGGCGACGACGCAGATGCGGTATTGGGACATTCCCGCGAAACATTCGATTTCGCCGAAAAAATCTCCGGGGCCGAAATCTTTAAACGGATACGGCTGTTCGTAAACCGGCCATTCGACGCCAGTCACCTTTCCGGAGAGGATGATAAAGATGTGGGTGCACTCGGAGCCTGTTTTGATGAACGTCCGTCCTTCCTCAACGTCCATCAGCAGCGTATGGTACTTGACCTCTTCTGTGCAGTTGCGAAAGAGAAGTTCCATTTCCTCCCGTTTGTGCAATGGCAATTCTTTAAAAATTTCCATAGCCCACACCCCTTTTTCAATAATAAAATAATAATGGCAATCCGCACCAAACAAAAAGGGCACATGTCTCTTTTTAAAGTTGCGTTTTTGGCAAATAACGCGAAAATAACGCGCAAAACGATATACACCGGCCATCAGGCGCGGGCCGCCGCCAGCTTATAAAGAGGCCGCCCCGTGAGGGGCGGCGCTTCCATCGCTTTTGTCTGTCGTTATTAAGTAAAGCAGACTTTACGCTACCAATTGAACGGGTAGGTATCACTGTTCGAGCCGGGGTCGATGTAAGCGCCTGTGCTTTCGCGTCAAGGTCCTTGCCGCACCAGCCCTTTATATGACACTTCATATAAAGGGGGCGGAAGGAGCACGGATTTTCTTCGTCGCGGCCAGTATCGAAACGCTGCGCCCACCATTCGGTATATTCAAAAACCTCGCCCTCTTTACGCGTTTCCTCGCCGATAAAAATTGAACTAGTTAATAATTATATCGCTTTTTATATACTCTTAGCATCAAACCAGATACCAGCGCAACGATAGTTTCCGCAATTGGGACCGCAAGCCATACGGCGGCGGCTCCCCAGACAAGCGGCAGCGTTATTATCAACAGGGATGGCAGTACCAGCGACCTCAGAATGGATATGACCGCGCCGGCGCGGCCGTTCGAGAGCGCGCTGAAGAAACAGGCTATGAACAAGTTTGTTCCGCCCACTACAAATGCAAATGAGAACAGCGAAAGTCCTTTGGCGGCTATCCTAAAAACACCCGTCTCCGAGCTGGCAAAGGCCGATATTATCATCTCCGGCAGCAGCATAGACAGTGCGAAAAGAAAGGCCGACGAAGCGATCACAAACTTCAGGCTGCATGATAGCAGTCGCCTCAGCTTAGCCGTATTCCGATTGCCATAGTTGTAGCTGACGAGCGGGACGACTCCGTCCGAGTAGCCATAAAAGAGGGCGGCAAAGAAAAACTGCACATAGAGGATGATAATGAGCGCGGCCGCGCCGTGGCCGCCAAAATATTTGATGACCGTGATGTTGAAGAGAAGGGTGGTCAAAGCCTCTGATATATTGCTGATGAATTCAGGCGAGCCGTTGACGCATATCTCCGCAAGAATTCTGGATTTATGCCTAAAGCTCGGCTTTACAAGATAAAGGGCGCCCCTTCCGCGGCCGGCAAAAAAGGCAAAGCCTAAAACAGCCGGCAATGAGTAGCCGATTCCGGTGGCACAGCCGGCGCCAAAGAGCCCCATTCCCATCAGCGCGACAAAAACATAATCAAGAATAATATTGGCAACGCCGCCCGCGACGTTGCACCACATGCCAAGCAGCGGGCGGCCAGATGCGACAAAAAAAGCCTGAAAAATCATCAGCAGAACGAGCATTGGCATAAAAGGCATCAGCGAGAGCATATACTCGCGGCAGTATGCTAAAATGTCCGGCTTTGCTCCCATGAAATACAGGATGGGGTTTACAAACATAGTGCCTAAAACAAATGCGGCAACCCCTACCAAAGCACCAATGCAGATCACCATGGAGAAGTTGCCGCGCGCGGCCGGTTCATCGCCCTCTCCCAGCTGACGGGATACGACGACGCTTCCGCCCAGAGCAAGCATGGAGGACAGGGCGAACATGACGCTGAGCACCGGGTAAAAGATACTGATGGCGGCCAATTGAGCGCTGCCCACATAGCGCGCGACGAAAAAACCGTCTACGATCGTGTAAAGGGCGCGAAAGAGCAGCATCGCGATAGTGGGAGCCGCGAATCTCAGCAGATTATAAAAAGTGATCTCCATCGCCAGCGGATTATCGCGCATTACAGGCCTTCGCTTTCGTTTGTATGCGCCGGCGCAGCCGCCCCGCCTGGGGGGCGCTGTGCCGGCGCGTCGCTTCATGTTTACGCGGACATTCCGCTATTGAACGTCATTGCCTCTGTGCATCCAGATGAACGGATAGTTATCTCCGATATATATTCGGCGCACGGAATATTCCCAGTTGACGTCATAGTTTCGTTTCCCGGCGTACGACAGCTTAATTTTATCTTTACCAAGTGAAGAATAATTATCGTCGTCGGTTCTGTAGTTGTCCCACCACGAACATGCCCAGAAACTTACCACCCGGTATCCGTCTCCTGTCTCCCAGCTTGGGTTCCACGCCCCCTCGTCCCATGCCCATACGATATCTTCGTAATGTGTGTCAGAGTGCGCGTCGTATTTTTCGATATCGGCGTTTACAATATCGCTCAGAGGATAGCTGGTAAAGCCAACCCTGACCTGGCCGCCGCCGCATTCGCCGATCAATCGTTTGCCCTGCTTGCCGGCGGCGGCGCGCAGCTTCGTCGTAAACGAGTGCCTCTCGACAAGCGCCCTAAACTCTTCGCTCAAGGCGATGATCTTATTTGTTTCGGCAATTACGTTCTGGTAGCTGCCGCATATTTTTGACATCTCTGTTTCAAGCTCGGTCTGAAGGTCGTCAAACTTATAAAGGTAGGTGTTCTTTTTTGTTTGACCGTTTACAAAATCAGCCGTCGGGATGTCTTTGATCTGCATTTGGTAGTTCTTGAGCCCCAGCCACTCGCGGGTCATCTTCTTCAGAGCCTTGAAGTGTTCAGGGTGCAGGTTGATTCCATACGGGAGGTTCTCGCCGCCTTGGATCTGATTAAAGTTCATCAGATAGACATGTTTTTTGACCAGCAGGGCGTCAGAACCCTCGACCTTATCTTTAAACTCCTTCATATCTTCGAACAAAGCGGTTATCACGTCATCTGGATTTGTCGAAGAGACGCCGGCTCCGAACTCGCCCGCGTCCGCCGAACTGCCGCTCCAGCCTCCGCTCGCCGTCATAAATGCTCTGGAGCTGCTAGAACCGCCGCCGACAGTGTGTTTTTCAACCGTGATAGTGCAGCCTTCCGTTGCATCCTTGAATTTTTTGGAAAATTCAGCGCTTGCCTCTACGCCGGAGTACGCGCCTTTTAGCGCCGCCTGTATTTCCTCAATCTTTTCGGACGAAGTCGTCTTTATCGCGACATACGCGACAAACGACGCGCCATACCTTGCCCCCGCCGCAAAGTAATCTCCGTATATGCCGCGAAACGCTTCCGCCCCATTAGTATCCAGGTACTCCTTGGCGGCGCTCGTGAGCTTGTATTCGCTCGGCCTCAGAACCCTGTATTCATCCTCGTAGCGATCATAGTGCAGCGTTATAGTGGTGCTCGTTTCGCTGTATTTGATATTCTGGGCGTAGCTGCTGGAAGCTTCTATCCCGGCGTCCGCCGTTCCGTAGGAGGCTTTCGCGCTCACATTGAGCTCTTCCTCGTGCTCTTCCTTCGTGCGTATAAAACGCATATATTCGTTTGTCCTCGGACCGCTTGTCTTATCCGGTTCAGTAAATTTTTCTACCGCGTCGTTGCGCTTGGCGCGTATTCCTGTCGGGGCTATGTATCCATAACCGAGAGAATAGCGTTCGCTGTTCCAGTCTATACCGGTGATGACCGGATCAAGTTCGCAGTAGTAGTCTGATTCATCCGCCGTCTCGTACGCCGCTCCGTTTGATGCCGCGGAACCGGCGGCGCTGCCCGAGGAAACCGGGGCTGCCACATTCTTCAGGTGGTTCGTGTTAACCTGATAAAGGGCGGCGTCCCACACACGCTCTATGCCTTCGACGTATTTTATCGGCCTGTTGTATTGATCCCATGATACGGCGTGCGCGTCGAGCGCCCTTCTGAGTACGATGATGTCGCGCAGCGTGTAGATGAAGCCGTCGCCGCCATCTGAGTCCGTGTAACGCACAAGGTGTCCGTAATTGCCGGGCTCGCCCTTTTCTTCAAATATATACAGGTCGAACGGCTGGGCCTGATTGTCATAGGGGTCCTGATTACTGACTTTTACAGTATAGCTTCCCGCTTGCGCGGACTTAAAGGTGAACCCGATAAAACCAAGGTCCTCGGCAAGCGCGACGGTATGTATCGTCGAGACCTCACCGCCTGACGGGTCGTATATCCGCAAGTCAAAGATAAAATGAGCCGCCCGATCGCCGGCATCCGGGTCAAACGCAAAGCAATACTGCTTATTTGTTTCGAGCTTTGCCTTGAATGTAACAGACAGCGGTTCTTTCGGTGCTTCGCTTGAGGCGTTTTCGGCGGCGGCGGCCGCGGCATTGGCCGTCGCCGTCTTCGCCGCAGGGATGACGCCCTTAATGTGCGACTGCGGCAAAACCTCGTTCACGCCGCCAGACTGTGCAGACGCCGCGGGCGCATTGGACGCCGTCTGCACGACGTCAAGCGAGATCTCGTCCATCCAGTTTCGTTTCGGGTCCAGAGGGTATTCGTCAAAGACGTCGGCGTAACCGTCATTATCGGTATCAAACGAGAGCGTGACTCCCTGTCTTGCCGCCTTGTCCGTGCCTCCGCCGCCGCAGCCGCCCGCGATGGCCGCCGCGAAGATGAAAAAGCATAGGAAAATAACTCCGCTGCTCAGTCGACTTTTTTTCATGTAGACCACCTCTTCTGAATTGTATTTATGCCTGCTATGTTTCGAAGTATATCGGAGCGGGTACAACAAAAGTCCAACAAATATCCCCCGAAAAAGGCATTCTTACATTTTTAAGATGGGTCTATAGAATTATTTTTATTAACTAATAAAAAAATACCCCGCCGACTAAATGTGCAGCACCGCGATCTTCGCCGCGCAGTGGCAGTCTTCGCCGCAGACGGCGCAGACGCGGCCCTCGCCCTCCGGCGCGGTCGCGTAATAATCGGGCACGTCGCCGTAGTCGGTAAACGAGGGGGCGTAATGGAGGCAGCGGTAGCCGGGCATGTAGCCGTCGGGCCTGATCCATATTTCAACGAGGACGTGGCGGATATTTTGCGCCCGCAAAATCTCGAAAGCGTATTCATGGAGCTTTTGAGAAATTTTCAAGCCGCGGTATTGAGGATCTACGGCGATGATGGAACAGGTACAGATACCGGCGCCGCCCAGCTCTTTTGCTGTCTCCGCCAGAAAATCGACGCGCCCGCCGCTTAGATGCGTCCCGCGGATAAAGTACATCACGCCGATTATCTTGCCTTCCGCTTCGGCGACGACGCCCTCCGTCTCGCCGCCGAGGCGCTCCGTCATCTCCCTGATATAGTCGTAAAAGGCGGCGTCGGTATCGTTAATCGACTTCTGCGCGATAACGACGGCCTGGGGAAAATCGTCCGCGCGCATTCTCCTGCATGATACGTCCATAGCCTATCCCGTCCTTTTCTCCGCCGGCTATTTTTCGCCGCCGTCAAATTTTTTTTCAATGGTGATGATGTTCCGGCCGCCGCGGTATTCGTAGACGACGCTGTCCATCGTCTTTTTGACCAGAAAGACGCCCAAGCCGCCGGCCTCCCGCTCTTCCGCGCCGAGGGCGATATCCGGCTCTTTGCCCTGCAGCGGGTCATAGGGCGAGCCGTCGTCTGAGATGCGCACGACGGCGACCTTATCCTTTTCTCTCACGCCGCAGCTGACGACGGCCTCGGAGGCGCCGCTGTAGCGGACGATGTTGGAGAAGAGCTCGTCGGTCGCGATATTTATCTTCATCAGGCTTTGAACGGGGCAGCCAAGCTCGGAAAACGTCTCCTCCACGAAGGAGATGACTTTGTCGTAGCTCTCCATCGAAACGGGGACGGAAAGCTCCTTTGCCGGACGGTTCAGCATCCGCAACGCGAGCAGAGTGACGTCGTCGAACTGCGCTTCGCCCCTCGTGAATCGCTGGAGGCTCTCTTTTACGCGCTCCGTCAGCTGGCCCGGCGATCTTTCCTCGCATTCGTCAAGGACTTTTTCCAGCCGTTCTTCTCCGTAGGCTTCCTCTTTTCCGTCTATCGCCTCCGTCACGCCGTCCGTATACAGGAAGAGGACGTCGCCGCCGTCCAGCCTGGTCTCAAATTCACGGTACCGCACGCCCGCCATTCCTCCGAGCACGAGCCCCGAGGTCCCTTTGAGATATTCAAAGCTCCCGCCGGCGCGCGCCAGCAGAGGAAGGTTGTGTCCCGCGTTGGCGAAGCGCAGCCGTCCGCTGCTTATTTCCAGGATTCCCAGCCAGACGGTGACGAACATCTCCATTTCGTTGCCTTCGCAGAGCCTCTCGTTCGCCTCGGCCAGAATCAGCGCCGGCGACGGTTCGGATTCCGCGAGGTTGTTGATCAGCGTTTTGCACTTCATCATGAAGAGCGCGGCCGGTATCCCTTTGCCGGAGACGTCGGCCACGACGAAGACCAGGTGGTCGCCGTCCGCGAAGAAAAAGTCGTAGAAGTCGCCGCCGACCTCTTTCGCGGTGTACATTTCCGCGCCGATCTCAAAATCCCTCCCATTGCGGGGCAGCCGCCCCGCCTCGGGCAGCGCGGAGTGCTGTATCGCTTTGGCCACCTGAAGCTCGGCGTCGATACGCCCCTTGGCCTCCGCGATGGCCCGCTTCAGCGCGCCGACCATCGTGTTGATGCCGCAGGAGAGCGAGATAAATTCCTTGTTCGTCATCACCGCCACCATCTCGTCCAAGTCGCCGCCGGTGATGCGCGCCAGCGAGGCGTTGACGTCGTCAATGCCCTTGATGACCACGTCCTGCACCAGCTTTGAGATAAGAACGAAGATCGCGATAAATATCAATAACAGGCACAGCGTCAGCGTCATCATACGCGCCTGGCGTCCGGCGTAGATTTCCGGCTCCGGCATGTAGCCGACGATGCGCAGGTCGCCGTAAGCTTCGGATACGCAGAGCTGCCGCTCGCCCTGCATAACGGCGTCAAAGAGGTTTTCCGAGAGTATCTCCTCGTCGGTGACGCCGATCTCGGCGAGCTTCTTTCCCACATAGGATATGGGCTCGCTCGCAAGCACGGCGTCATCTTTAGCAATCAGGATGCCGCCGCCGCGCCCGATGCGAAATTTGACGGCGGCGCTGGCGATGTCCGCCAGCTCCATCGCGCGCATGAGGCGCTGCGGGCGGTAACCGATCTGCGCCACGCCTTTGGCGTTCAACAGAGCGACCCCGGCGTACTGCATCCGGATGCCGGCGTCGAAGCCGATCGCGCGCGGCTCCTGAACGATCTCCTTATCGGGATCTTTTATGATGTCCATAAATTCGGCGGACTGCGCGGCGGAACTCATATCGTAGCCGATATACTGCGGCACGGACGACGAGATTATGATTCCCTTTCCGTCGATGACGTTTAGCTCGTCCACGTTGAGTACGCGCAGAAGCCGCCGCAGCTCTTCAACGTCCGCCTTGTCCCGCCTTCCGGCCAAGATCGCAGCGAAGCTGCGCGCCTTGGCGATGGCGTCCACGCGGTTTTGGATTTTGATCATGAGCAGATTGTTGGAATTGCGGACGACCTCCGCCTTCGCGTCGTCGATGCGGAGCTGGATTATTTCCCTCGCCGCGCGCTCCGCCTCCTTCGTCTGGAGAAAAAAGACCGCGCCGCATGTGACGGCGAAGGCGGTCAGAACAAAGAGGAAGAGCCACTTCTGAAAGATCCGCTTCATGTCGCGGGCCGTCTCAAACAATGTGCAGTATTTCGCTGAAACCGGTCAGGTCAAAAACGTTTTTTATGACCTCGTTCACATTGGCGACGGTGAGGCCGCCCCCAGCCGCCTTTAATTTCTTGTGCGTACTGAGAATGACCCGAAGTCCCGCCGAAGAGAGGTATTCGAGTTTCGCAAAGTCAAAGGTCACCTCTTTCGCCGTCTTAAGCGCCGAAGCCAGCTCCGTCTCCAATCGCGGCGAGGTCGACGTATCCAGACGCCCCTCAAAGGTTATCGTCGTCCTGCCGTTCTCCGTGGTAGTGGTAAGATTCATCTGCCGCACGCCCCTTTTTACGTATTTTCCACATTTTACACTATATAACCGGCTGTGCGGCAAAATACATCCGGCGAACGATAAAAAAAGAGGGCGGAAACACCGCCGAAGCGCGTTTCCGCCCTCTTTTTTTCGTTTTATCAGCGGGAGGTCAGGCCGAGAATCTTCCGCAAATCCGCCTCCGGAGTGCTGACCGGCGCGATGTTGTAGTGCTCGACGAGGAAGTTCAGCACGTTGGGGGAGACAAAGGCCGGAAGCGTGGGGCCGAGCAGGATGTTCTTTATCCCGAGGTGGAGCAGCGTCAGCAGAATACAGACGGCCTTCTGTTCATACCAGGAGAGGACCAGCGAGAGCGGCAGGTCGTTCACGCCGCACTTGAAGGCCTCCGCTAAGGCCACGGCGACGCGGATGGCGCTGTAGGCGTCGTTGCACTGCCCCATGTCCATCAGGCGCGGGAAGCCGCCGACCGTTCCGAGGTCAAGGTCGTTGAAGCGGTACTTGCCGCAAGCGAGCGTGAGGATGACGGTATCGGAGGGACACCGCTTTACAAACTCCGTATAGTAGTTGCGGCCCGGCTTCGCGCCGTCGCAGCCGCCGACGAGGAAGAAGTGCCGGATTTCCCCCGCCTTGACCGCCGCCACGATCTTGTCCGCCGCGGCGAGCACCGCGCCGTGGCCGAAACCGGTCGTCGCCTTTTCGCCGCCGTTGATGCCCGTGAAGCTCTTGTCCGCGTCCCAGCCGCCGAGCGCGAGCGCCTTTTCGATGACGGGCGAAAAATCTTTGTCTTCTCCGATGTGGACCAGCCCCGGGTAAGAGACGACCTCGGTGGTGAAGACGCGGTCGGCGTAGGAGGGTTTTACCGGCATCAGGCAGTTGGTGGTGAAGAGGACCGGAGCGGGGATATCGGCGAATTCCCGCTGCTGGTTCTGCCAGGCGGTGCCGAAGTTGCCCTTGAGGTGCGGATACTTCTTGAGTTCCGGATAGGCGTGCGCCGGCAGCATTTCTCCGTGGGTATAGATATTGACGCCCCTGCCCGCGCTCTGTTCGAGCAGCAGCTTGAGGTCGTACAGGTCATGTCCGCTGACGACGATGAAGGGGCCCTTTTCGACCTTGAACGAAACGGCGGTCGGCTCCGGCGTTCCGAAGGCCCCGGTGTTCGCGCGGTCAAGCAGTTCCATGCAGCGGAGGTTGACCTCTCCCGTCTTGAGGACGAGCGGCAGCAGCGCCTCCATCGTGTTCTCCCTGCCGATGGCAAAGAGCGCCTCATAGAAGAAGCCGTTCACTTCGCGGTCTCTGCGGCCGAGGACCATCGCGTGATAGGCGTAGGCCGCCATGCCGCGCAGGCCGAAGAGGATCAGCGACTTGAGCGAACGGATATCCTCATCCGCACCCCAAAGTTCGTTCATATCATAGTCGTCGTTCCGCGAACAGACGGCGCAGCGCGGGACAAGCTTCTCCCGCTCCTGGCGCACCTTTTCTATCATCTTCGCGACAGTCTCGCTGTTGAAGTTCACATTCGTCACCGTTGTAAAGAGCCCCGCCAGCATGACTCTGTCCGTGCTCTCCGCCGGCGCGTTTTCCTTCGCGGCGCGCGAAAGGCCGATAAGCGCGCCCGTCAGCCGGTCCTGGAGCGCCGCGGTATCCGCCGGCTTGCCGCAAACGCCCATCTTGCCCTTGCAGCCCGTGCATCCGGCTGTCTGTTCGCATTGAAAACAAAACATCTTTTCTTCCATAATGATCTCTCCCTCCATGATCTGTCCGTTTATCTCTTTTGCCCTTTACCGCCGCGCCTATTCGATGATCTCGCCGTCTACGGTGATAGTGACCACCTGCCAGGGGATGAATTTTCCGCTTGCCTGCAGCGCCCTTTTCACCGCCGCTTCGATGCCGCCGCAGCAGGGGACCTCCATACGCGCGACGGTCACGCTCTTGATGTCGTTATTTTTCAAGATGTCCGTGAGCTTCTCCGCGTAGTCGGCGGCGTCAAGCTTCGGGCAGCCGATCAGCGTCACGTGATTCTTGATGAACCGCTCGTGGAAGTCGGCGCGCGCAAAGGCCGTGCAGTCGGCGGCGACGAGCAGCTTCGCGCCGTCGAACCAGGGGGCGTTCACAGGGGCCAGCTTCAACTGGACCGGCCACTGAGAGAGCCGCGATACGGCCTGCGCGCGGCCTGCTTCGCCCACCTCCGCCGCCTGGCGCGCAATCCCGCGCGGCTGCGTCCCCGGGCAGCCGCAGGGCAGCCCGCCGCCCGCCTTTGCCCTCTTTGCGGCCATGTTCGCTTCGACCGCCTTTTTATCATATTCTTTCGCTTCGCGCTCCACAAAGGAGATCGCGCCGGCAGGACAGGCGGGCAGGCAATCGCCGAGGCCGTCGCAGTAATCATCGCGCATCAGCTTCGCCTTGCCGCCTGCCATCGCGATCGCCCCTTCATGGCAGGCCGCGGCGCAGGCCCCGCAGCCGTTGCATTTTGTTTCATCTATCTCGATTATTCTTCTTAACATTTATTTCCCTCCCGAATCTTTCTCCGTCAAATGATCAGGCGTTTTCTGGCATACTTGATTTTATGTACAGAGAATACTACAATAAAAACAATTAATCGGTTGTATAAACAACATAAGAAGGAAAAATATGACAAAATATCTCGAAACAATAAAAAAATCCCCGCTTTTCCGAGGGATCTCCCAAGAGGAGATCGCGGTGATGCTCGACTGCCTCGCGGCCAAGAGCAGGGAATACGCGAAAAATGAGTTCGTGCTGCGTTTCGGCGAAAGCGCCGACGCCATCGGGGTGGTGCTGGCGGGCTCCGTCCACATCATCAAGGAGGACTTTTGGGGGAACAGGAATATCATCGCAAAGATCGGGCCGGGACAGATATTCGCCGAGAGCTACGCCTGTATTCCGGGGGCCGCGCTCGGCGTCAGCGTCGCGACGGCGGAGCCCTGCGCCGTCATGTTTATGAACGTGCGCCGGGTGCTCGCGACCTGCGGCTCCGCCTGCGAGTTCCATTCCCGGCTGGTGAGAAACCTGCTCTCCGTCCTCGCGGAAAAGAACCTTCTCTTCAACGAAAAGCTCACGCATATGACGCAGCGCACGACGCGCCAGAAGCTGCTTTCGTACCTCTCCGCCGAATCGCTGCGCCTCGGAAGCCCGGAGTTCGCGATTCCCTTCAACCGCCAGCAGCTCGCCGATTATCTCTCCGTAGACCGCAGCGCGATGTCGAACGAGCTCTCCAAAATGCGCGACGAAGGGCTGCTGGATTTCAATAAGAACCATTTTCGCCTCCTACAGGGCTGAACCGTTTTCTCGTGTCAGGGGCCGCCGCGGCATCCTGTTATAACGCGGCGAAAATCCCGCCCGCGGGCTTTTTGTTCTGCCCGCGGGCGGAGCCGCCGCGATCCCCTTTAGGGAACCGCTGATTATATGCGCCATTTGCGTCACGCAGCAGACCACGCCCGCCGCTCCCACGTATCAATATACGCCTCCGCGCCGCTTTAGGCCTGCTGCGTTTAGCGCCTGGCACATCTAATCAGCGGACATGAGTTGGTTATTATTCGGCTTATTTTCAATTAATCAGCGATTCCTTAGGTTATTTCTTTTCCTCTTTGTGGCGATGGAGGTGCGCCTCGACCTTCTCCTTATCGTCGTGGAGATGATCCTTCAGATGGTCGTAGTGGCCGTCGAACCATTTTTTAATGCGCTGCCAGAGGTCGTCCTTCTTGCCGGAGAGGCGCTGAGCCATCGCGTGAATATCATCCGCGTGCGCCTGCGCGAACTTTTCGTCGCAAGGGCCGGTATGCGCCTCGAGCATGTCCAGGCTTTTTTTGATTTCGTCGTCGTTCTTTACTGTCATTTTCGTTTCCCCCTTGGGTGATATTGTCTGCCGCTTTCTTTGATATAATTACCGCTCGCCACGGACGTGCCGGCGGGCCCCCTCGCGCGGCCCTCTTCCGAGAGGGCGCAAGCACCGGGGAGCGGCCGCATGGCCTTCCGTTTACGCGTAGCTTACGTGAAAAATCTTCTCAAAAGCGAAAGCCACGGACAAGGCCAATATGCTTAGGCCGGGCGGCATGAATGGCTTAAATCGCCTTATGGCGCGCGGCTTTAGCGAAAAGGACGGCAAAGAAAGGCTTCCGCGGTCCTTCCTATGTTTAAGGAGCGGCGGAAGCGGCGATTACGGAACGATTATTGGCTTGCTGTTGTATAATTTCTTGAGATAGGAGGCGTTTTATGATGTATTCCTGCGAAAAGACAGAAGTTTGGTTCAACGATTATGTTGATTCTTTTAGGATAGAGGGCGCGCTTGCGCCGATGCAGGAGCTGAAGAGAAAGCACAGCTTCCGCGTACAGCGGCTGGCGTCGGCGATCGCGGAGTCGCTGGAATGGCACGAGGAGAACGACGTTTGGCTCGCCCACGCCGTGGGCCTGCTGCACGACACGGCAAGGTTCCTCCAGTACCGCGACTATCAGACCTTTGCCGACAGCGCGAGCTTCGACCACGGCGACCGCGGCGCGGAGATTTTGGCGGAGCGCTTCGACTGGGAGGAAATCGCGCCGGGCGACCGGGAAAAGGTTCTGGCGGCGGTGCGCTGCCATAATAAGATCGAGATCCCGGCGAACGTGCCGCTCTCGACCTGCCGCTGGTGCGCCCTCGTGCGCGACGCCGACAAGATAGACGTCTTCCGCATGGTGCAGAGCCGTATCGATAAGGGAACGATATACGACATGCTGCCGCGCCACCAAAGGGTCCAGGGGCTCTCCCCCGCGCTCGTCGAAGAGATACGCGCGACGGGGCGCGGCTCTTACGCCAACGCACGCTCGCTCCAGGACTACCGGCTGATACAGCTCACCTGGGCGCTCGACCTGAACTACCCCGTCTCGGTCGTCACGCTGAAAGAAGAGGGCATCTTCCAGCGAATCGCCGACGACCTGAAAGACTATCAAATCACCGACGTACTCAGCAGTCTGATGAAAAAGATCGACGAATTTTAAAAAGCAGATCTTGATACCCGCGGAGTGAAAAAACATTGCCGCGCATAAGCGCCGATAACGAAGCAAAATATTGCGGGAGACCCGAAGGCGTATAACACAGGCATACAAAGAAAACAGCGCGGAGAAGTGCCGTCCGTTAAATAACTTTAGGCCCCGATACCGGAGCCGTATCTATATACGGCGAGGATTCGGGGCCATAAAGTTATGACACGGACGGTGCTTATACGCGCCGTTTTCTATTCGAACATGTCTTTGCCAACGCCGCAGACGGGACACACCCATCCATCGGGGATGTCTTCAAAAGCAGTGCCGGGAGCGATGCCGGAATCGGGATCGCCGACTTCGGGATCATACACATAACCGCATACTGTGCAGACGTACTTTTTCATTAATCACTCTCTCCTTTTGGTTAATTTAAGATTTTTTAACCTTAAAAAACTAGTAATTATTATAACAGTTTTAAATTAAATTTAAATACTGTAAAAACACTGATTTAGCTCCTTCGTTAATCTCTCAGCACCATCTTCTGTGACGAGATAGTCATCTTCAAGCCGCATGCCCCCAAAACCGGGAATATACAGC
This sequence comes from Synergistota bacterium, assembly GCA_023450745.1. Classification (GTDB taxonomy): domain Bacteria; phylum Synergistota; class Synergistia; order Synergistales; family Synergistaceae; genus Cloacibacillus. The sequence continues at coordinate 30,259 of JAEXGR010000067.1, read as the reverse complement.
CCCGGTTCGATGGTCACGACGTCTCCCGCCCGCAGGATGTCGTCGCGCCGCGGAGAAAGCAGCGGCGCCTCGTGTATTTCAAGGCCCAACCCGTGGCCGAGGCTGTGGGTAAAATACCGCGCCTTGTCCTCGGCGGCAAAAATTCCGACGGCTTTGTTGTGCACCGCGGTCCCCGAGACGCCGGCGCGCAGCATCGCCGCCGTTTCACGATGGGCTTTGTACAGGAGTTCGTGCATCGCCGCCGCCTCGCCGGCGGGAGGCCCGAGAGAAAAGTTCCGCGTGATGTCGCAAAAATAGCCGTTCCAGCGCGCGCCGTAATCGACGGTGACCCATTCGCCCGCCGCCATCTCCCTGTCGCTCGCGCGTCCGTGCGGCATGACGCTGCGCGGGCCGGAGGCGACGATCATATCGAAGCCGCAGCCGCCGCCTAAGAGGCTGATCCTATAGTTGAGCAGCGCCTCGAAGGATTTCTCCGTCATGCCGGGCTTTACGCAGTCGAGCGCTTCGAGAAAGGCCTTTGCGCCGATCGCGGCGGCTTGCTTTATCTCTTCCACTTCGGAGGCGTCCTTTTCGCGGCGCAGCGTTCGCATTATTTCGCCGCCGTCGCGCCAGCGCCCGCCGCCCGCGGCCAGCTTCTCCCAGGTACGGTGGAAGGTTTTGCCGGCCTCGCAGAATATCTCCTTCGCTTTGTGCCTTTGCAGGCTCTCCGTGACGTCGCTTTCAAGGGTTGTCTTCTGCTCGAAGACCCGGTGCGGCGATTGCTCGCGCCCCTGCACGGCGTAGCGCCCGTCGAGCGTCAGCTCGGCCTCGCCGTCGGCGTAGAGCACGAGCGCTCCCGCCGTGCCGCGAAAGCCGCTCAAGTAAAAGAGGCTCTCCCAGTTCGTATCCTCGTCGGTGAGGATCACAAAGGCGTCGGCCCCCCGCTCCCGCAGCTCCTTCGCGAGTCTGTCCGCGCGGCGGCGGATGTCAGCGCGCATCTTTTTTCTCCATTTTGAGCAGCCGCCAAAGCTCCTCCGCCGGCTCGGGCAGCGGCGCGTCGAGCTTGCCGCCCATGCGTCCCGCGACGACCGCCTCGATTCCCGCCGCCGCAAGCGCCTCAAGCGCGGCCTGCGCGTGACGCTCCGGCGTCACCGCGAGCAGGCTGCCGGAGGCGATGAGGCGCAGCGGGTCAAAGCCCAGCTCTTTTGCGGCGCGGCGCGTCAGCGGATGTATCGCGAGCGCCTCGCGGTCCAGCTCGGCCCGGAGCCCGCAAAGCGCGCAAATCTCGTCCAAGCCGCCAAGGAAGCCGCCCTCCGTCGGATCGTGCATAAATTTTGCGAAGGGGCGCAGCAGACGGGATTCCGCGAGCACCGAGGTCATCTCGGCCCACGAAAGGATCTCGGCGATCTCTTCTCCGCTCATGAAGGGTGCAAGCAAATCCGGACGGTCAAGGGCCAGAATCGACATGCCCTCGATGCCCAGATGCTTCGTGACGATCAGCAGGTCACCCTCGGAGATGTCCGTCGCGCGCATTACCTTGTCGGCGGTGCCGACGAGCGCCCCCATGATGACGGGACGGTCGTAGCGGTCGTTGAACTCCGTGTGGCCGCCGGCGACGGCGATGCCCTGCGCGCGGCATTCCGCATCGATTTCGCGCATGATGCGCGCCGCGCCCTCCTCGCCGAAGGCCGGGGGCAGTATCAGCGTGACGGCAAGGTAGGCGGGGTCGCCGCCCTTGGAGGCGATGTCGTTTGAGTTTATCCTCACGAGCAGCCGTCCCGCGCCGCTTTCGGCGCCGACGATCGGATCGGAGGCAAATACCATGTATTTCCCCTCGGGCCATTTGACGACGGCGGCGTCTTCTCCGACGCCGGGGCCGATCAGCACCTCGGGGCGCGGCGCGCCGCCGTAGGATAACACGTTGCGTTTCAGCGCCTCGGGCGAGAGTTTCCCCGATGGAAGCTTCTTTTCAGGTTTTTCTGCCATGTTTATTCTCACCTCTGGGGTCAGTGGTCTTTCTGTACATCGGTACGGCTTCGCGTCCTTCGGTCTGCCGGTAGCAAAAAAGAACTCCCGCGCCCGCCTGAGGGCGGAGCCGTTTATACGATGATTATAACTCCATGCTCCGGGAAAAAATACAGCCGCAGTAATTCTGCCGGTACAGGCCCAGCTCTTTGCTTATCGCGACGGAGCGTTTGAAGCCGTCGTTTTTGCGCCAGACCCGCTCCACCCAGACGAGGCCGCGGGATGCGGCGGCGCGCGCGCCGATTTCGTTGATCAGCTTTACGTCCTTGTGCGGGCTGATGGTGAGCGTGGTACAGAGGTGGGTAAAGCCGTTCCTCTCTCCCCATGCCGCGGCGGCCGTCAATTGCAGCGCGAAGCAGCGCCGGCAGCGCGCCCCGCGCTCCGGTTCTCTTTCGAGGCCGCGCACCGCCTCAAGCCACGGTTCCGGCGAATACTCCGCCACAAAGAGCTCCGCGCCGGTGTGGCTGGCCAGCGCAAAGACGGCTTGGGCTCTTTTATCGTATTCCTCCCGCGGGTGGATGTTGCCGCCGTAAAAGTACCCGACGGTCTCGCAGCCCTCGCCGATCAGCGCGGGCCACGGGACCGTGGCGTCGGGTGCGCAGCATATGTGCAGAAGGAGCCGTTTTTCGTTCAATCCGCGCCTCTATTTACCGGGTGCCGGGTTCTCCCGCAACGGCGGAGGCGTCCGCCGCCGCGTCCCCGTTTTGCGTCTCGCGCGGCGAGGGCTCCGGACGTTCTTTATCCGCCTCCGCGTCGGGGGAGGCGGGACTATCTTCCGCTTCCGCCTTTATCTCCGGCAGCGGCAAGGTCTTGACCGCGAAGATCAGGTAGCCGGTGTGCCCGATCATCATGTCCTCGGGGCGAATCCTGTTCGGCTCCGTCTTGAAGTAGCGGAGCATTATCTCTACCACCTGCACGTCGGCAAAGCCGAATTCCTGAAGCGCGCGCAGCGTGTCGGAGATCTGGTTCGTCGTCGGCACGAGAATGCCGAGATGGTTTCCCGGCGCAAGCGCCTCATAGGCCTTGTCGATATATTCCCACGGCGTCGGCACGTCGAGAAAGACGGCGTCGGCGCCGCGCTCTTTGAAGCCTTCGTCAAGCGAACGGACGTTGAACTCTATGCGGTGCGCCACGCCCCATTTCTCGGCGTTCTTCCTCGCGAGCGCGGAAAACTCCTCGCGGCGGTCGTAGGTGCAGACCTTCCCCGTGTCGCCGACGAAGTGGGCGAAGGTGCAGCAGAGGCTGCCCGACCCGGTACCGCATTCGACGACGGTGCAGCCGGGGAAGATGTTGAGGTGCTCGATGATAAAGCCCGCCTCTTTGGGGAAGACGATCTGCGTCTGCCGCTTGAGACGGCGCGTGTACTCGCCGAGCGTCGGGCGCAGCAGGAAGTAGACCTCGCCCTTCGGCGTGCGGAGCCCCTCCCCATAATCATGCTCCATGAGCTCCGTGTGTTTTATCTGGCCGAAGTGCGTGCCCTGGCTCTGTCCCGGCTGAACCTTGACGAGAAAGCTGTCTCCCTTTTTGGGGTTCCAGATGAATACGAGGTCTCCCGCCTGAATCATCTAAGCAGTTCCTTCACCGCGGCGGCGATTCCCGCGGCGGTGAGCCCCATATCGGCAAGGACGTCGCTGTTCGAGCCCGAGAGGCCGTAGCGCGTCACCCCCAGGTTCTTTATCTTCACCGCTTTGCCGGCGCGCGCGAAAGCCAGTGCGGCTATCGCGCCGATGCCGGTGTCGGCGTGGTGGTCTTCACAGGTGAGCAGCGGCAGGTCTCCGACGAGCACGAAGAGCTCGTCTTTATCCATCGAAAGCGGTGTCGCGCAGTGCAGCACTTTGGCGCTGATTCCCTCTTGGGCGAGCGCCTCGCGCGCCTCGACGGCGCGTCCCGCGAGGTGCCCCATCGCGAGAATGACGACGTCACGTCCGTCGCGCAGCAGGTCGATCGCGCCGCAGCGGAACTGATAGTCCCCTCCATAGAAGGGAGTGCCGTCCTCTTTCGTCACCACGGGCAGCACGCTGCGTCCCATCGCAAGGCAGATATTGCCCGGCTCCGCGAGCATCCAGCGCGTCGCGCGGTCGGTCTGGTTCGGGTCGGCGGGGACGATGACGTTCCAGCCGAAGGTATTGCGGAAAAGGCCGACGTAGTCGATGCACTGGTGGGTCATGCCGTCCTCTCCGACGTCGAGGCCGGAGTGAGTGAGCACCGTCTTCGCACTGGCGCGGTTGATGTCGTTGAGCCGCTGCTGGTTATAGACTTCGTCGCTCGCAAAGACGCCGAAATCGGCCCATACCGAGACGACCCCCGCCGCCGAAGCCGCGCCCGCGGCGGTCGCCGTCGTGTGCTCCTGGATGCCGGCCTCGACGTAATTGTCGGGGCAGGCCTTCGCGAAGCCGTCCACCTTCACGGAACCGGCGAGGTCGCAGTCAAAGACGAGCATCGGCGTCGCGCCCGCTTTTTTATAATTGAGCGCTCCGACCTCCGCCAACGCCTTGCCAAAGGCGCCGCGGTTGTCCTTTTTATCTTCTTTCGTATAGGTGTGCGGCGTGCCGAGTTCGAGCGCCGGCTTTTCCGGCGCGACGCGGCGTCCCCGGGGAAGGGGGCCCTTGCGCTCTGCGAGCGCCGCGTTGAAGACCGCGATATCGCTGCCGAGTTCTTTGAGGGCCTGCTCGAGCTTCTCTCCGCCAGCGGGCTTGCCGTGGTAGTCGGGAATGTTCTCCATAAAGGAGACGCCCTTGCCCATCGTCGTTTTGCAGAGAACGACCGTCGGCACGGGAGCTTCTTTCGCCGCTTTCATCGCTTTGTAAAGCGCGTCGTAATCATGGCCGTCGCACTCCGTCACCTGCCAGCCGTCGGCGGCCCAGAGCGCGGGGATATCTACGGGCATCACCTCTTCAAGGCGTCCGCTGATCTGAATGTCGTTCCAGTCCACAAGCGCCGTGAGGTTCGTCAGCTTTTCCTTCGCCGCGATCCGGCGCGCCTCGGCGACCTGTCCCTTGACCTGCTCGCCGTCTCCCATGACGACCCAGGTGTGCGACTGCGAGCCGCGCGCCCGGGCCGCGAGCGCGAAGCCGACGCCCGCCGCGAGCCCCTGTCCGAGATTACCCGTCCCCCAGTCGACGCCGGGAACATCGCGTTCGACATGTCCCTGGTAGGGGCTGCCGGCGCGGCGGAAGTTAGCCGCCATTTCGTGCGCGGGGAAGAAGCCGTATTCGGCAAGCGCCGCGTAGAAGCCCGCCGACGTGTGCCCGTGGCTGACGACGACGCGGTCGCGTTCGGGCGAATCCGCCAGCGCCGGCGTGACGTTCGCCGCCCCAAGCAGCGTCATGTAGATATCCATCGACGAAAGCGCTCCCGCCGGATGCCCGCTCTTCGCCGCCGCCGTCGCGACGACGGCCCACACGCGCGCCTCGCGCGCCGCTTCGCGCAGTTCCGCCGCGCCCGCCTCGCTGATCCCGTCCGCCTTAAAATGCCGTATCTCTTCAATGACTTTCATTTAACTGAAAACTCCTCTCATTGCTTAAAGGGAATTATGTAAACACATACCTCTTTTCATTGTACCGCGAAAGCGCGCAATTTGGGGAAAATTTTCCTAAGGAAAGATAAATTTTACAAACAGGCCGGGCATGGTAGGAAAAATATGTGATTTTAAAAACTTTTTGCCCGGTAAGAATGCACACGCCGCGGTATATACGGTAGAATAGATTAACGTGACTCTATCTGTATAGGAGGTAATATTTATGAGCAGTATCGTGGCATTTTTAGTTCTCGCCGTCGTCTATTACATAGGCGAATTTGTCGGCACCAAGACAAAGGCATGGATACCCTCGGTCTTCGTCATCGCGACTCTTTTCCTTTTCGGCTACTGGACTTTCTTCCCGAAGGACATCGTGGCCTTGGCGGGCATGGGCGCACCGCTCGGAGGCACGCTCGTCATCATGCTCTGCATCACCCACATGGGGACGATCATCTCCATCCGCCAGCTGCTTGACCAGTGGAAGATCATCTGCATCACGCTCGCGGGGCTCGCGGGCATGGTCGCCCTCTGCTGGTTCATCTGCATCCCGCTCGTCGGCCGCGCCTACGTCATCGCCGGGCTGCCGCCGCTCACGGGAGGCATCGTCGCCGCGACGATGATGAACACCGCCGCCGCGGAAAAGGGGCTGACGACCGCCGCCGTACTCGCGATCGCGATGTACGCGGTGCAGGGCTTCTTCGGCTACCCGCTGACCGCCGTCTGCCTCAAGCTGGAGGGACGCCGCCTGCTCGCCAAATACCGCAGCGGCGAGGTTCAGGTGAACAAAAATGAAAAAGTCGACACCGCCGTCGGCAACATGGCGACGAGCGACGTCCTCAAATACCGGATCTTCCCCGAGATACCGGCAAAATATTCGACGACGGCTCTCATTCTCGCAAAACTGATGTTCTCCGCCTGGCTCGCCAGCCTCGCGGCAAAGGCGACCGGCATCAACATGGCGGTCCTCGCGCTGCTCTTCGGCATCATCTTCACCGAGATCGGCTTCCTTGAGAAGAACGCGCTGCAAAAGGCCGGTTCCTACGGCTTTCTTATGTACGTGCTGATGATCTTCGTCTTCGCCGGACTAAAAGACGCGACCCCCGAAATGCTCGGCGAGTGCATCGGGCCGATGCTGACGATCATCGTCGTCGGCGTCGCGGGGATGGCCGTGTTTTCAATCGTCGTCGGCAAGATCCTCAAGGTGAGCTGGGAGATGGCCTTCGCGACTTCGCTGACGGCGCTCTACGGCTTCCCGCCGAACTACATCCTAACGGAAGAGTCGGTCAAGGCGCTTGCCGAGACCCCCGAGGAGCATCAGTACCTGCTTGATTCGATGCTGCCGCAGATGATCGTCGGCGGCTTCGTCACCGTTACGATCACCTCGGTCGTGATCGCCGGTATATTTATCGGGCTGCTTTAAAGAACCGCCGGAAAGGCGCGCCGTCCGCGCCGGACCGGCGAAACAAGCTTTTGGCTTGCCAAACACCGGGGATTTAAATTAGGAGGCTTGAAATGAAGATAAAAGAAGCGGCCGAAAGGCACAATGATTATATCGTCGCCCAGCGGCGCCGGTTCCACGCCCATCCCGAACTCTCCTTTGAAGAAAAAGAGACGACGGCGGCGATCAGGGGCGAGCTCGAGGCAATGGGAATTCCCGTCGAGACCTTTCCCGACTATTACGGCCTTATCGGGACGATCAGCGGCGCCAGGCCCGGCCCCGTGGTAATGCTGCGCGCCGACATCGACGCGCTGCCCTCGGTAGAGAAGACGGGGCTGCCCTTCGCCTCGAAAAATGAAGGCAAGATGCACGCCTGCGGACACGACGCGCACATCGCGATGCTGCTCGGCGCGGCCAAGATCCTCAGCGAGATGAAAGAGGACCTCCGCGGCACGGTGAAGCTCCTGTTCCAGTCGGCGGAGGAATCCTGCCACGGCGCGGAGTATTACGTCGCGAGGGGCTGCCTCGACGGCGTCGACGCCATCTTCGGCATGCACATCTGGGGCACGCTCGACGCCCCCCTCATGAGCCTTGAGCCCGGCGGGCGCATGGCCTCCTGCGACAACTTCAAGATCACCGTCAAAGGACTTTCCGCCCACGGCTCCGCGCCGCACCTCGGCCACGACGCCGTCGTCGCGGCGGCCTCGATCGTCATGAATCTCCAGACCTTCGTCAGCCGTGTCAACGACCCGCTCAACACGCTCGTCGTCTCCATCGGCACCGTACACGGCGGGCAGCGCTTCAACATCATCGCCAGCGAGGCGGTGATGGAGGGGACGGTGCGCACCTACTCGCGCGAACTGCGCAAGACGATCGACAAACAGCTGGAGAAGATCGTCAAAAACACCGCCGAGGCTCTCGGCTGCGAAGCCGAGCTGCAATACGACCGGTTCCCGGGGCCGATCATCAACGACCACGACGACCTCAACCGAATCGCGAGAAACGCCGCCGTGAAGCTCTACGGCGAGGAAATCCTCACGACGATGCCGCGCCTGACGGGCTCGGAAGACTTCGCCTACTTTATGGAGAAGGTCCCCGGCTTCTACGGCTTCATCGGCGCTCTCAATCCCGACCGCGGTATTGTCTACTCAAACCACAGCGACAAATTCACCGTCGACGAGGAGGCGCTGCACCGCGGCGCGGCGCTCTACGCGCAGTTCGCAAAGGATTTCACCGACGAAAGGACGGCGGACTGATATGGCTGACATCAAGGCTCTCGCCGCAAAATACAACGATTACATCGTGGAAAGGCGCCGCTATTACCACGCCCGTCCCGAACTCACGGAACAGGAAAAAGAGACGACGGCGGCCATCGTAAAGGACCTTGAGGCGATGGGGCTTCCCGTCGAGCGCTTCGAGGGCATGTACGGCTGCGTCGCCACGCTCGCGGGCGCAAGGCCGGGGCCGGCCGTGCTGCTGCGCGCCGACATCGACGCCCTGCCCGTGAGGGAGGCGACGGGCCTTCCCTTCGCCTCGCAGAACGAGGGAAAAATGCACGCCTGCGGCCACGACGCCCATATCGCGATGCAGCTCGGCGCGGCCAAGATCCTCACGGAGATACGCGAAGAACTGGCCGGCACGGTAAAATTTTTCTTCCAGCCCGCCGAGGAATTTGCCCTCGGCGCTAAAGGAGCCGTCGCCCGCGGCCTGATGGAGGGAATCGACGCCGTCTACGGCGCGCACGTCTGGGGGCTGCTCGACGCCGGTACGGTCAATATCGCCCCCGGAGAACGCATGGCCTCCTGCGATATGTTCACGTTGACCGTCAAAGGAGAGGCGAGCCACGGCTCCGCGCCGCACCTTGGACACGACGCCGTCGTCGCCGCCTCCGCCGTCATCATGGCGCTCCAGACGATCGTCAGCCGCGTCAACAACCCGCTCAACTCACTCGTCCTCACGACCGGCACCTTCGACGCGGGGCAGCGCTTCAACATCGTCGCCGACCGGGCCGCTATGGACGGCACCGTGCGCACCTTCGACCCGAAGTTCCGCATGGAGATGGAAGCCATGATCAGAAAGACCGCCGAAGAGGTGGCGGCGGCCTACGGCTGCACCGCGGAGCTCGACTACAAATACCTCTGCCCCGCCGTCATCAACGCCGACGAAAAGATTGTGGAGACGGCGCGCGGCGCGGCGGCGAAAATATTCGGCGAAGCGTCGCTCGTCCCCTTTGAAAAACTGATGGGCTCGGAAGACTTTTCCTTCCTCATGGAGAAGGCGCCGGGAGTCTACGGCTTCATCGGCGGACGCAGCAAGGAGGTCCCCGGGTCGGGCATGTCGAACCATCACGAAAGCTACACCGTAGACGAAAAGGTGCTGCCGCTGGGAGCCGCCCTCGCGGCGCAGTTCGCGGCGGACTTCCTCAAAAAATAAACGTACGGAAAAATACAAAATCGGCGCGGGCGGAGAAATTGTGATCACTCCAGCCCGTGACGATTTTTTTACCGCTCTCTCACGCGTAAATGCCGGATTCCTCCCACAAGGCTTCGTGCTTTTCCAGCAGTCCCGCCGTTTTCTGCGGATCTGCGGCGCCGATGGCGGTCAGCAGGGCGGTTATCAGGCACATCACAGGGGCGATATTATCTGAATATGAGAGCAGCTCCGTATATACAAGCAAGGATATTTCAGAGTGAGGTATGAGCGGAGAGGTCATCGTATCGGTGATGGCTATCGTATGAGCGCCCCTGCTGCGCGCCGCCTCCAAAGCGTCGACCGTGGATTTGGGGTATTTAGGCAGGCTTATTGCCAATACGGCGTCGTCCTCGGTCAGCGTCGCTAAATAATCTATAGCTTCATTGCTGCAATTGACCGCAAACACCGACTCTCTGATCCAGTTGAGGACGAACGCGAAGTAATAGACCAGTCCATAGGAGCTTCTCGAACCGACGAGAAATACTCTCTTCGCCTGCGACAGCACGGCGACCGCCCGGTCAAAATCTTTTTCATTGAGATTAATCATCGCATACTGGATACCGTCTATCCCCTTTTGCATCATGCCCCGCATAATTCCGCCGTCGCCGCTTAACGAGGTTTCTTTCAGCCGCTGCGACATGGTGATTTGGGTTTTCAGCAAATCCTGTATCTCGCGCTGAAACTCGGAATATCCGGAATAGCCAAGCGTCGTGGCAAATCTGATGATACTCGATTCGCTGACGCCGCATTGCTGCCCCATCTTGAACGATGTCAAAAAAACAGCCTTTTCATAGTTTTGCAAAATGAAGTCCGCGATCTTTTTGTGGCTTTTGCTGAAAGAGGGCTGCATCATTCTGATGCGTTCCATGGCGTTCCCCGCGGGGATTAAAGGACCGGAATCCGTTTTATTCATAAAGTGCCATCTCCGATTTTTATTGATGAATTTTCTCCGTTATTTTACATGAGGGCCCGGCTTTTCGCAAGAAAAAATCAATTTTAATATAAAATATTATTTTTTAGTTTAAATAACGGAAATAATCCATTATTTTACATAAAATAATTGACTTATTCCACAATATGATGTATTTTACCCGTATTGTCGCTTTTATAAAAAAAGAGTAAAGGAGCGGTTCCGGTGAAGCTTGGGTTTGTTGGTTTAGGGAAAATGGGTAAGAATATGGCTGTAAACCTAGCGATAAAGCACAAGGACGAGGTAATGGCCTACGACGTTTCCGACGCCTGTTATCGGGAACTTTCAGAAATTGGAGCAAATCCGGTGGGTAATATCCACCAAATTGCGTCGGCAGATATCATCTTTCTTTCTCTGCCAAACGCGCGGGTAGTTGAAAATATACTGACCGGCGATAACGGCCTTTTGCAGAAGCTGTCTCGCGGGCAAGTTGTGGCGGACTTAAGCACCATATCTTATGACGCGACGGTAAAACTCCACGACGCCCTTATGGCAAAAGGAGTGCGTTTTCTTGACGCCCCGGTTTCTGGAATGGAGGCGCGCGCCAAAGACGGCACTCTTTCTGTGATGTGCGGCGGCGACTATGAAACCTTTGAATATGTAAGGCCCTATTTTGAAATGATTGGCAGCAAGATCCTCTTTATGGGCGGGCCCGGATGCGGCCAGCTCGCAAAATTAATCAATCAGCTTTTGTTCGATATCAACGCCGCGGCTTTGGCGGAGATACTGCCGATGGCTGTGAAGCTGGGGCTCGATCCGGAAAAAGTGGGAGAGATCGTCAACAGTGGAACCGGCAGAAGCTACGCGTCTGAATTTTTTATTCCCCGAGTGCTCAAGGGAATATTTTCCCAAGGGTATTTTATGGAAAGCGCGTATAAAGATCTCGTCAGCGCGGCGGAACTTTCCGCCAACAACGGGATACCGCTGCCGGTATTGGGCGCGGCGACGTCGACATATCAAATGGCGCTGCGGCGCGGACTCGGCGGAGAAGACAAGGGCGCGATGATAAAGGTCTATGAGGAATTGCTCGGCGTAGTTTTTCGCACGGGAGCGCAGGCGTGATGGGCGGGGCGGAGAAACGCGGAGATCCGCAGAACATAACCGAGGCCTATTACGAGGGACTGATGTCGTCAGTCGGGTATCGCGGCAAAGACCTCGCGAAACCTATTATCGGCATCGTCAATTCCTGCAACGACGTGAACCCCGGCCATAAGCCGCTCTCTCAACTGGCGCTTTATGTAAAGGAGGGCGTATGGGCGGCCGGAGGCGCGCCGGCTGAGTTTTGCGTTCCCGCGCCATGCGACGGAATGGCGCAGGGAAAGGGGATGCACTATGTACTTCCTCAGCGGGATCTTATTGCGGCTTCCATTGAGGCGATGGTCAAAGCGCATGGATTCGACGGACTGGTTTTTCTCTGCTCCTGCGACAAAATCGTCCCCGGCATGCTTATGGCGGCCACGGAACTCGACCTTCCCGCGCTTTTTCTCACGGCGGGGGCAATGCTGCCATATCAAAGCTGCGGAAAGAACTACGTTACATGCGACCTTAAAGAGGCCATCGGCAAAGTCAACAGCGGCAGAATAGATGCGGCGACTTTTTCTGACTGGAAGAAGAATATCTGCTTCTCTCAGGGGACATGTTCAATGTACGGTACGGCAAACACGATGGGGTCTTTTTTAGAGGCCGTAGGCGTCGCTCCGTTTGGAAGTTCGACGATGCTTTTCTGCGCTTCAGAAAAATCCAGACAGGCAAGAGACGTCGGAGAACGTGTGGTCGAACTGGTTAGGGACAAGACTTCTTTCTCAAAAATATTTAATCCAGCCTCGCTCAACAACGGAATCCGCTATATCTCCGCCACCGGCGGCTCGACAAACGCCGCGCTGCATATTCCGGCGATCTCCAGAGCTATGGGACACCCCATCTCCCTCTCCGATTTTGACAGGGAACAATCCGCCGTCCCCGTAGTGACGAAGTTCAAACCCGCCTCGGAATATAACATCAGCGACTACCACCGCGCCGGCGGCGTCCTTTCCGTGTTGCGGGAAATTGCCGGTTACATCGACACAAGCCTTCCTACGGCTATGGGGGGCACGCTGAAAGATCATATAGGGACATCTCCACATGGTGATTGCGCAGATGTTATTTCCAAGCCGGCTGATTCAAAATTTCAGAACGGATGCTATTCGATCCTTTTTGGAAATCTCGCCCCCCGGGGCGCAGTGGTAAAGAAGACGGGGGTCGATCCCAGCATGTATCGCCATAAGGGGCCGGCAGTCGTTTTTAATTCGGAAGAGGAGGTTCGCGATTATCTGCTGGGCGGCTCCGTCTCCAAGGGATCGGTTCTCGTGATCCGCTACGAGGGCCCCAAGGGAGGCCCCGGCATGCGGGAGATGTCAATACCGGCGGCGATGCTTGTCGGAATGGGGCTGCATACGTCAGTGGCCATGATCACCGACGGCCGCTTTTCAGGAGCCACCAGAGGCCCGTGCGTCGGCCACATTACGCCGGAGGCGTGGGACGGCGGCGTTATCGGTCTTGTGCAAAACGGCGATGTCATCGAGATCGACCTTGATAAAAAGTCCCTGACGCTATTCGTCTCCGATGAAATTCTGGAAGAACGGCGGAAAAAAGCCGTCAGGCCGGCACGAAAGGCCGACGGGATCCTTGAGGCTTACCGCCAGGGAGTGCGGGGCGCTGACGAGGGCGCCGTCTGGCTGTGCGGCGGCACAAATCATTAAAAAATAAAATATCAATCAGGAGGTTATATATCATGGCAGAAAACAACGCACCGCGCAACAACGTATTTTACAGGACACAGACATGGCGTTACCCGAAGATAGTGAAGGGCGAAGGCGTCTTTCTCTATGACGAGAACGGGAAAAGGTATCTTGACGCATGCTCCGGGTCGGCGGTCGCCAATATCGGCCACGGCAACGCCGAGATCGCCGATTACGCCCGCGGGCAAATGGCGAGGATAGCCTTTACGCACCTTTCAAGGTGGACGGTGGATACGATCGAGGAGTGCGCTGAAAAACTCGCCTCTTGGACGCCCGGAGACCTCGATCACGTATACTTCGTTTCAGGCGGAAGCGAGGCGGTGGAGACAGCTCTGAAAATGGCCCGCCAATACTTCATCGAGCGCGACGGCTCCAGCAGTAAATGGAAGGTAATATCGAAGTGGAACGGTTTTCATGGAAATACGCTGGGAGCGCTTTCCGTCACGGGCATCAGCGGCCGCAAAAAAGTTTTTGACCCGATACTGCTGCAGTTCCCCAAAATACCCCAGTTCTACCACTATCGCAATCCATGGGGCTGCGACACGCTGATGGAAACAAGCATCAAAGCCGCGGAAGCTCTTGAGTCCGAGATACTTCGCCAGGGGCCGGAGAATGTCATGGCCTTTATAAGCGAACCGGTCGTCGGCTCCGCTTGCCCGGGGATTCACCCCGCGCCGGTATACTTCCAGATGATACGGAGCATTTGCGACAAATATGACATCCTGTGGATCGATGACGAGGTTATGGCGGGATGCGGACGGACCGGGAAAAAAATGGCGGTGGAACATTTCGGCGGCGCGGTCCCCGATATCCTCTGCACCGCAAAGGGGATGAGCTGCGGATATACTCCGATTGGAGCGGCCGTCGCGTCGGATAAGATTTTTAACGCCATCATGATCGATGGTTCCGGAAGTTTCCATCACGGACATACCTACGCCGGCAACCCTCTTTCGACAGGAATCGCCTGCAAGGTGATGGAAATTATCGAACGTGAGCATTATATCGACAATGCCGCCGCACAGGGCGAATATCTCCTCGCCAAACTCGAAGAGCTGTACAAATATCCTATCGTCGGCGACGTGCGCGGTAAAGGCTTGATGTGCGGCATTGAATTTGTACGCGACAAAACCACCAAAGAGCCTTTTGAGACAAAACAGAACATCAAGGGCAAGATCACAGAATATTGCCTTGAGCGCGGCATCGTTCCCTATCCCGGAGGCGGCTCCGCCGATGGCGTGCGTGGCGATCATCTCCAAATCACCCCTCCGATCACCATCAGCCACGAAGAGGTCGATATTCTCATCTCCGCGCTCGACGCCGCGATAAAGCAGGTTTGCGATGAACTTCGCTGACGCTTTTATCCTCCAAATAAATACCCTTATGATAAGATAAGCTGGGATTACGGGAGAGATATAGGATGAATGAACTTTACAATATCCAATTCAATAGCATTTACACCCTTTTCTTTGCGGTCGTGTTAGCTTTGTTTGGCGAATGGATAAACTCCAAGGTGTCTGTTTTCAGAAAATACTGCATCTCCGGAGCGGTCGTCGGCGGGCTGATTTTCGCGGCGCTGGCGCTGACCCTTCGCTTGACGGGAGTCGTCGGATTTACTTTTGATAACTCCTACCAGGGGTTTTTCATGGACCTCTTCTTTACTGCCAGCGGATTCGGCGCCAGCATGGTCGTCCTTAAAAAAGGCGGCAAGGTTGCCGTTGTGTTCTTGATACTGGCCTCTCTGCTGGCTTTTCTACAGAACGTTCTTTCCGTATCGCTGGGGACGATGCTTGGATTGGAACCAATGATAGCGCTGATGACCGGCTCTATTCCGATGACGGGAGGCCACGGCTACGCGGCTTCCTTCGCTCCGCCTGATTACCCGGGGGCGCTTTCGGTCGCAATCGCCGCCGCCACCTTTGGGCTCGTCAGCGGATCATTGATAGGAGGCCCGCTCGCCAACAGCCTGATCCAGAAAAAACATCTGCTGGACGGCGCTGCCGACGTTTCTTCAGATACGGAATCGCCGGAAAAATCCGCCATGACGGTCTCTGTCGGCGAAATTCCCAAATCGTTTTTTCTTATATTCGTGGCGCTGGGAGTCGGTATGCTCATGCAATCGGCATTCAACTACTTCTTCCCCTCCATCGTACTCTCGTCTCATGTAATGGGGATGTGCGGCGGGGCTGTGATGAGAGTGGCGCTGGACGTGAAGAAAGCCGATGTGCCGGAGGTTGAAATTGAGACTATAGGGGACGTCTTCCTGACGGTCTTCGTTTCAATGGCGATTTATACGATGAAGCTCTGGGAACTTATCGACATGGCGCTTCCCATTATGGTCGTCCTGCTGGCCCAGGTGCTGCTGATGTATCTTTTCGCCCGCTATCTCACCTTCAACCTTACCGGGAAAAACTACGACGCGGCGGTGATCTGCGCCGGGCATGTCGGCTTCGGTTTAGGGGCGGTGCCTGTAGCGATGGCCAATATGAACGCTCTCCGCGTCAAGTATCGCTATTCAAGGCTGGCCTTTCTGGTGGTCCCCGTAATAGGCGGTCTCTTCTGTAACTTTACCAACGCCGCGATCATCACCATGTGGCTGAATTGGTGCCGCTGATCACGGACACCGGCGAATAAGAACACCATCTTCAGAACCATATAGTTTTATGAAAGAGACCCGAAGAGCGTTTTTTCTCCGGGCCTCTTTCTATTGCCGCCGCGGAAGGCCGGGGGAAGTTTTTATCCGCCGCGCTTGATATAGAAGAAAGAGCCGTGTTCTAAGCGGTCTTTTTACAATAAAAAATAGTTGACTGCGTCCAGCGTCATACCAATTAGCGGACATAGTCAACTATAACGAATTCATCACTGCCGCTTCGGGGCTTTCCGTAAGAACTACCCTTCCTCCTCCTCAGCCCTTTCGCGTTCTTCCGCAAGACGTTTGTTCTCCGCCTCTATCTCGGTCAGGTACAGACGCCAAATCTTCAGCGCGAGATAGGCGCAGAGCGTGCCGCCAATAAGCCCGGCGGCAATCGGCAGCGGCTTCGGCACTCCCATCGCGTAGCTGCCAAGGCCCCCGAGCGCATAGCCGTAAGCGATTATTGTGGAGAATGATAAAAATAGGACGATCAACCGTTTGTTCATTACCGTATTTTAAGGCTATTGCCGCGTATATGGCAAGCGCCGCAAATATAAATCAGGGCAAATCGGCGTTTATAAAAATCGGCGCGAAGAAGCACCTATTTTCCTGCTATCAAGCGAAAGCGTAAACGCCGATTTAGCGTTCAATCGCAAAAAATAATCTACTGGTATTCAACGATTTTGGTTTGCGCCTTAAAAGCCTCCCTCACGAGGGAGGTGGGCCGGCGACGGGTTTTCGCCGGGTCGGAGGGAGTTTTGACGTTGACCTTAAGGTTTTTGTAACTTCTTAAAGAAGAGAAAAGCATAAAACCAAGGTCAATTCTCCCTCACCCCGCTTCGCGGGGAGCTCCCTCAGCGAGGGAGCCAAGATCAAAATCTAAGCAGAAACCGCCTAATTGACAGCAGATTGTTTTTTGTAGCTAGCGCGCCAAACCTCCATTTGCCACGCTCGCCTATCGAAGATAAATCGGCGTTTAGACGTGCCGGATGCTATATAACATTGGGGTCTGCGCCCGGAGCCGTATATTAATACGGCGAGGACAGCAGACCCCAATGTTATGACGCAGACGGCGCTTATAAACGCCGATTTAACCGTACCAAGGAAACTTCTCGGCCATCCCTGGCTTGCGGGGCATTCCTTTGGGGAGCGGGCCGATCTTGTTCCACACGGCGAAGTACCGCTTCATTTCGCCAAGCTCGTATGATGCCAGATGCGGCGACGACAGACCGAGGTATTTCCATTTATTGCCCACTGCCTCCAGCTCTTCCTGCACCTTCGGCCCCTTGAAAGCGATAAGCCGCCCCTTCATTTTTACAAACGGGGCGAGATACTCCGCAAGAATGCCGGCGGCGCAGACGGCGCGCGCCGCCGCGACGTCGAACCGGCCTAAATTCTTTTTCGCGTAGTCTTCGGAGCGGGCGCAGACGACGGAGACGTTCGTAAGTCCCATCAGCGACGCCATCCTTTCCACCTGCACACACTTGCGCGTGATGCTGTCAAGCAGCGTGACCTGCAACTCCGGCCGGCAGATCGCCCAGACGATCCCGGGAAGGCCGCCGCCGGTGCCGACGTCGATCACGCGCCCGCGCTCGGGAAGCAGCGGCAGCGCAAAGGCGCAGTCGGCGACATGGGCGTTCCAGAGGGTATCTTCGTCCGACGGCCCCGTGAGCCGCGCCAGTTCGTTGGCCTTTATCAGCAGCGAGACGTATTGCCGCAGCTTCGCCTCGTTTTCGTCGATATATTTTTTTATTTCCTCGGGAGCAAGGCTTCCTGTCATCAAAAACACCCCGTTATTGTGATAATTACTAGATAGGGAACTCGCAAAGGGCAGGCAATCCGGCCCGTCCCGCCGTCCGGCGGCCCAGAGAATCGGCTGTTCCCTTGGAACTCTACCAGTGTATAATA
Organism: Synergistota bacterium; assembly: GCA_023450745.1. GTDB lineage: Bacteria > Synergistota > Synergistia > Synergistales > Synergistaceae > Cloacibacillus. The sequence continues at coordinate 12,544 of JAEXGR010000067.1, read as the reverse complement.
TATCATGAGAGGCAACGATGGGAGGCTGACTTATGGAAACTTTTGAAGAGGGCTCAAAGACAAAGAGCGGCAAACTGAATATTATCGACCTGCGCGGCACCTGGCGTGAGATGGGACGCCAGTACGGCGCGCTCATGTCGGCTGAGCTCCGCGACATATACGAACGGGCCATCTGCGGCCGAATTCTGGCGGAGGCGGCCGCCCCCCAGGGCCTCAAACAGCAGGCGGAAAAGTTTTTCGCGAATTACCCCTATAAATTCAAAGAGGTTTTGCGCGGAATGAGCGAAAGCTCCGGCCTGACGCTTGAAGAGCTCAAGCTCGTCAACGCCTTTGAAGTCATCGCCGCGATGACCCTCATGCCGCAGCAATGCTCCGGCATCGCAGTCTGGGGCGATTATGCGGAAGGGCCTCTCGTTTACGGAAGGAACTATGATTACCTCCCATGGTTCAAGGAATTTGACGACGACATCGTCCTCGCCTGCTTCCATCCCGGCGACGGTTCTCTCGCGGTGGCGACGGTCGGCTACGCCGGCGAGATATACGCCGTCAACGGCATGAACGAAAAGGGCATTTTCCTCGAACTCAACAACGGCATGCCCTCCGGCGGCGCGCTCTGGTATGACAGCCGCGTCCCGGCGGTGGCGGAGCTCTTCAGCTTCCTGCTCGACTGCTCGACTCTTGACGAGATCGAGAGCTGCTTCCAGACCACTAAAGCAAACTTTGCCTATATCGTCGGCGTGGCGGACGGACAGACCGCCCGCTGCTTCGAGTGGCCGGTCTTCGAGGTCAAACGCCGCGAATCGCACTCGCGCCCCGGCCTTACGGTGCTGACGAACCATTTTACGGAGTTTTCCTGGGGGCTGCCGCGCCCCGACGACAAGACTTACTGGATGACGCGCACGCGCCGTCAGAACCTTCTCACCCTCGCCAAACATTTTAAGGGGACGATCAACGAAAAGGTGATGATGGACATCATGGATTCCAAGATCGAGGAGCTGGGCGCGACGACAGACCTGACCCTCTATCAGTTGGTCGCCGTGCCAGAACGGTACGAGCTGTGGTTCAAAATCCCCGGCCGCCAGGAATGGACGCCGATAGACATGAAAACGCTCCTCAAACCGCGCGAGGCATAGCCGCCATGGGAAAATATTACATCGCTTTCGACTGCGGCACGATGGGAACCAAGACGGCGCTCTACAGCATAGATTCCACGCGCGTCGCCGAGGCTTACAGAGAAAATAAGATCTCCTACCCGCGTCCCGGCTGGGCCGAGATGGACGCCAACTGTTTCGTGGACAACGTCCGTGAGGGCGTGCGCGAATGTCTGGCCAAATCGGGCGTCAACCCCGCCGAAATCCGCGCGATCTCGGCGAGCGGCATCATCTGCGGCATCGTCGGCATCGACGATAACTGGCAGCCGGTGACGCCCTTCGTCCCCTATCTCGACAACCGCGCGAGCATAGAGGCGAAATGGGTGCGCGAAAACGTCGAGCCGGTCTGGGTCGAGGAGAGCGGAAACGCCATCGTCGACGAATTCATGCCGCCGATGATCCTGCGCTGGTTCCTCAACCAATATACCGGTTTCCGCGAAAATTCCGTAAAGGTCGTCAATAACGGCCCCTTCGTCCTCGGCACGCTCGCGGGGCTGACCGCCAAAGAGGCCTTTTTAGACTGGGCGACGATGTCGGGTTGGCTCATCGGCTATGACGCGAAGAAGCGCGACTGGTCCAAACGCCAGATGCAGGCCATAGGCATTCCCATGGAAATCCTGCCGCGCATCGTCAGACCGTGGGACATCGTCGGCTTCCTCTGCCCGGAGGAGGCGGAGAAGATGGGACTGCCCTCCGGCATCCCAATCGCCGCGGGAGCGGGCGACACTATGCAGTCGGCGCTGGCCTCCGGATTGCTGGAGCCGGGATTGGCCACCGACGTGGCGGGAACGGCCTCGATATTCGCCGTCGCCGTCGCCGAGGCCGACAGCCGTATCACGGCGGCCCCCGGCATGATGTTCGCCACCGGCACGCTTGAGGACTCTTACTTTTACTGGAGCATGATCCGCGCCGGCGGCCTTTCGCTGCGCTGGTTCCGCGACAGCGTCGCAAACCGCGCGGGAGACCCGATGTTCTACGCGGAGATGGACACCCTCGCGGCGGACGTGCCCGCCGGTGCGCGCGGGCTTTTGTTCTATCCCTATTTGCAGGGCGCGGGCCCCGATATGCCGGGCGCCTGCGGCGCTTTCACCGGCCTTTTCGGCGCGAGCGACCGCGCCGCGATGTGGCGCTCGATCCTCGAGGCAATCGCCTTCGAGTACGCCCAGATGATAAAGATCTACCGCGAATGCGGCATTCCCCTAAACGAGATCATCGGCACCGAGGGCGGCAGCAAGAGCCCGCTCTGGACACAGATCAAGGCGGACATCATAGGCGGAGCCTATAACATCCCCACCAGAAGCGAGGGCGGCCTGATGGCCGACGTCGCCGTGGCGGCCTACGCCGTCGGCGATATCGATAATATAAAAGAGACGATGCGGCAGTGGATCACCTTCCGCGGCCGCTTTGAACCCGACGCGAAAAACGCCGCCATCTACGAAAAGGTCTTTGCGGAACGGCAGCGCCTGCTGGCGGGGCCGATGAAGGAGCTCTTCGCGGGGCTGCGGAAGATAAGAAACATATAAAGGACAGGGCAGAAGCGGCTTCATGATTCAATATGATAAATTTCAGAAATCACTTATAAATCTCAAAGAGCAGCACGATAATTATCTTGAATTGGGACATGATGTCGAACGGCTTATGCGCGAGGCCGTTTCCGAGTCGGTCATACAGCGCTACGAAGTCTCTTATGACTGCATGTGGAAGGTCTTGAAACGTTACCTTTCAGAAGAGCTGGGAATCCCGGAGCCGCCCAACAGCCCCAAACCGCTGCTGCGCTGCGCGTTTGAGAACGGCGTCATTCCGCCGCCGATGGAACGCTGGCTTGATTATGCAGACGCGCGCACTGGGACGTCTCACGATTACAGCGGCGAAAAAGCGCGGCGCTCGTTGGCGCTGATGCCCTCTTTCATCTCTGACGCTGAGGCGCTTTACGAAAAAATGACAGGGAAGCGGCTTCATGAATAGAGCCCCCGGCATCAGTGAAAGCGTGGCAAAAATTTTAGACGAGTATTTTGCAAAATACGTTCCAGACTGCGAGGTGTGGGCATACGGTTCGCGTACGACGGCGAACTTTCGCCCGCAGTCTGATTTGGATTTTGTCGTCTTCACCACGGACAGGCGCGCGGTTTCCGCGCTGGCAGAGGCTCTTGATGAAAGCCGGCTTCCTTTCCGCGCCGATATTTTTATCTGGGACGACATTCCGGAATCATTCAAGGATAATATCCGAAAATGCCACATTGTGCTGAGAGGCTGAATACAAGAACTGAGATGGGAATCCTTCTAGGGAAAAAATTCGCGATACATATACAGGGCTGCCGCACAAACCAGTATGAGGGCGAAGCGATCGCCGCGGCGCTCGAGGCGGAGGGGGCGGTCCGCGGCGAAGAATCGCCGGAGATCGTCGTCATCGTCACCTGCACGATTACCGCCGTCGCCGACCGCAAGTGCCGCAAGCTGATCCGCCGGGCGCGCCGCGAAAACCCGCGCGCCGTCATCGCCGCCTGCGGCTGTTACGCGCAGAGAATGACGGAGGCGGAACTGGCGCTGCTGGATATCGACATCGCCCTGGGAAACCGTTTAAAACACCGGCTGCCGCGCCTCATCGCCGAACGGCTGAACGGGGCCGCGCCGCGCCTCGAGGTGGACCGCGGCATCGAAAAAGACAACCTGTGGGACGGCCTGACGCTCGACAGGCCCCGGCTGCATACGCGGGCTTTCCTCAAGGTTCAGGACGGCTGTAATCACTACTGTTCTTACTGCATCGTCCCTGCCGTGCGCGGCAAACCGGTCTCGCGCCCGCTGGCGGAGGCGGTGGAGGAGGCCCGCCGGATCACCGGCTCCGGCTGCCCGGAGATCGTCCTCACCGGCGTGCATCTCGGACTTTATGACGATCTTCCGCGGCTGGTGCGCCGCATCGGCGCGCTTCCCGGGATAAAAAGGCTTCGTTTCGGTTCGATCGAACCCTTTGCGGTGAACGACGAGCTCTTAGCCGCGCTCGCCGATTGCCCCGCCTTCTGCGAACATCTCCACATGCCGCTGCAGTCGGGCGACGACGGCGTGCTCTCTTCGATGAGGCGCGGCTACCGCGCGGCAGATTTTGCTAAGATAGTACAGCGGGCGCGGGAAGCGCTCGGCGACAGCCTGCACGTCAGCACCGACCTGATGGTGGGCTTTCCCACGGAGGACGGCGGGGCCTTCCGGCGCAGCCTTGACTTTGTGAGGGAACAGGGGTTCGGCAAGATTCACGTCTTCCCCTATTCGCCGCGCGCGGGCACGCCGGCCGCCGCGATGGAGCAGCTCAAGGAGGCGGAGGTGCATCCGCGCGTCTCGGAGGCGCTTTCGCTCGCCGCGGCGCTGCATAAGGAGTTCTGCGCGAAATGGATCGGCGCTGCGTGCGCCATCCTCACCGAAGAGACGGACGGCGCGACGGCAAAGGGCCTCACAAGAAATTACATCAGGGTCACCGCCCGGGCCGCCGCGGAAATAAACGAAGAAATCACGGTAATACCTGCTAAGTACGAGGAGGAGGGGCTCGTAACGGCGGGGATTTCCCAAAACATACAATTCAGCTCTGATGTTTCAGTAATTTAGGTGAATTGTGCCTCGCGTTATTATTGACAAAAGGTCGGCGTATACCCCATAATACATAGATGTAATAAATTTAAGAATGACATCAGGCGGACTTTATCTACAACCAACGATGTTTTCGCTTTGGTGTTGATCCCCGACTGAGAAAGGGGGGAATGTTGATGACCACCGTAACTAGACGCGATAATGAGTCGATTGAAGATGCTCTCAAACGCTTTAAAAGAGAGCTTCGGAAGGTGGGCGTGCTTCGCGAGGCTAAGAAGCATGAACATTACGAAAAACCCAGCGAAATCAAGAAACGTAAGAAGGCCGAGATGGCACGAAACAAAGGCAGGAGGGCGGATTATTAATAATGTCTGACCTGGCGAACAAAATCCAGAGCGATCTGGTTGCGGCTATGAAAAATAAAGATGAGCTGACGCTCTCCGTGTTGCGTATGCTTAAATCCGCCATGCAGCTGGCACAGGTGGAAAAGGGCAAGGATAACGCGCTCACGGACGACGACGTGCTTGTACTCGTCCGCAGACTGATCAAGCAGCGCATAGAGGCCGCGGAGATGTACAAAAACGGCGGCGCGGCAGACCGTGCCGAACGCGAACTCGCCGAGGTCAAGGTGCTTGAGGCATATCAGCCCGCGCAGCTGTCAGATGAGGATATCCTTAAGGTCGTGGCAAAAGTCGCGGAAGAGACCGGCGCCAAAGGGCCGAAGGATATGGGCAAGATGATGGGCAAGGCGATGGCCGCCGTAAAAGGTCAGGCAGACGGCAACCGGGTCAAAGGCGCCGTTCAGCAATACCTTAATCAGCTCGTCCAGTAATTCATAAGCAAACAAATCAGAAGTGCCGGAGCGATACTCCGGCGCTTTTTTCGTAGCCAAAGGAGACTTGAAGATGCAGAGTTATAAGATTCCACTTGTCCCGGGGCCGTCCTCGGTCCCGCTTAAATACCGCGAGGCCTATCTCACAGATTACGGCAGCACCGACCTCGAGGACGACTTTTTCGCGCTGCTGGCGGAGAACGTTTCGCTGCTGCAGCAGGTGCTGAAAACTAAAAACAGCGTCGTCATCGGCTCCGGTGAGGCGATGATGATCCTCTGGGGCGCCCTCAAGAGCGTCGTGCGCCCCGGCGACCGGGTGCTGGCGATATCGAACGGCCTCTTCGGCCACGGCTTCGGCGAGATGGCTTCGGCGATCGGCGCGCAGGCGGAATATCTCGAGGCCCCTGACGGGGAATTCATCGACAAGGAAGCCCTGCGCAAAAAACTCGCGGAATTCCGTCCCCATGTCGTTACCGCCGTACATTGCGAGACCCCCAGCGGTCTCCTGAACCCCATCGCCGATATCGCCCCCGCCGTCGCCGCAAGCGGCGCGCTCTTCGTCGTCGACTTTGTCGCAAGCGCCGTGGGGGCGGACGTCCGCGTCGACGAATGGGGAATCGACCTCGGACTGCTCGGCAGCCAGAAGTGCCTTTCCCTGCTGCCGGACATCTGCATGCTCACAGTGAGCGAAAGAGCCTGGGAACGGGCGGCGGCGGTGAACTACGCCGGTTACGACGCGATACTTCCCTGGAAAGAGGCCCAGCGCGAGAAGATGATGCCCTACACGCACAACTGGCAGGCAAACGCGGCGCTGAACATCGCGCTCAAAAGCGTGCTCGAGGAGGGGCTGGAAAATTCTTTCAAGCGCCACGCGGAGGCCGCGGCCTACTGCCGCCGCCGCGTCAGGGAGCTGGGGCTCTCACTCTACGCGGCGAAGGAGTCGCTGGCCTCGCCGACCGTCACCGCCGTTATGGTCCCCGAGGGGTGGACCTGGCCGGCGCTTGACGCCGCCTTCCGCAAAGAGGGTCTGGCCGTCGGCGGCAGCTACGGCCCGCTTGCGGGAAAGGTCTTCCGTATCGGCCATATGGGCAGCCAAGCCGACATGGCGCTCGTCAAGCGCGGTATGGACGCCGTCGAAAAGGTACTCAAAGAGAGATAACGCCGTTGAAGCAAAGCTAAGGAACCGCTGGTTAATTGAAAATAAGCCGAATAATAACCAACGCGTGTCCGCTGATTAGATGTGCCAGGCGCTAAGCGCAGCAGGCCCAGAGCGGCGCGGAGGCGTATATTGATACGTTGGAGCGACGGGCGGGGTCTGCTGCGTGACGCAAGTGGCGCATCTAATCAGCGGTTCCCTAACGCCAACGTCCGCCGGAAGAGGTCTGCCGGCGGACGTTGACGTTTATTTTTACCGGGCAGCGCGCGCACCGGCCGCGGCCGCGTGCGTTTCATCGCCGGTATGAGACCGGTTGGGGGTCAGGCGTTAAAAAACTCCGTGACCTTCGCCGCGATCTTCTCCGCCGCCCCCTTACGGAGGTCCAGTTTCGCATACTCCCTTTTGATCTCGTCCCTGCGCGCGGGCGACTCTATCAGCTCGGCGATATAGGCGAAGGCGCTCTCCGGCGTCATGATCTCCCGCCGCTCGGGCAGCACGAAGCGCCCCGCCATCCGGTTGGGCAGCGAAACGTAGTTTTCCTTCGCGTTATACCAGAAGACAAGCCTCTTTTTCAGCGCGCGCAGCCCCGGCGTCTGCGGGGAGAGAGCGCCCGCCAGCCCGTCGAGCGGGATATTTTCCGCCTGATTGAGCGGCGCGATCATCAGCAGCGGCACACCAAGCGAGGCGATCTGGAGGTTGTTGGTCCCGGGAAAGGCGACCGCGAGAGAGGCGGCGGCGATTGCGTCATACTGCCCAGAGCGCACGAGCGGCACGCGGCAATCGTCGCCAACAACGATCTCCTCCACCCGGTCGCCGCCGCGCCACGAAAGTCCGGTCCTTACCAGCCCCGCGCGAAGACGCGCCTCGTCTACCGTCGGCGCCACAGGAAACACCGCCTGCCACCGCGGGTATCTTTCATGGAGGAGACGCGCGCATTCGCTGTAAAAGGCAAAGCCAAGCTCATATTCAAAGGGGCGGCTGCCCGGCATGAAACAAATAATATTTTCCGCCGCGATGCCGTACCGTTCGCGAAATTCCTTCGGGCGGCAGAGTCCGCGCTCCGGCACGCTGTCAAGTATCAAGTTGCCGACCAAGCTCCGCCGCTCCTCCGCCACGCCCGCCCGCTCAAAGCGCCGCCGCGCGAACTCGTCGGGGATAAAATAATGCCGGACGCGGCCGCGCCAGCGCGGGCGCGCGGTGTAAATCATCCACGGAGCGCGCAGCTTAAGCGAGAGCGCGCAGCCGTACATCGGATCTCCCCCCAGCTGCAAAATAAGCCCCTTGCCGGCGGGCGCGGCACGCGCCGCCTCGCGGAGCCGCACCACATCGACGACGCCAGGCAGCCGCCTGGCGCTGTCCGCCTCCATGCCGCTCGCGTAAGGGCAGGGCAGCGTCACTCCCGTGATGTCAAGCACGGACTCCCGCTCCGCAAGGGCCCGCGCGACGGGCCCCATCCAGCCGGAGACCTCTCCCGGAGAGTTGGAAAGTATAAATAAAGTGTTCATAAATTCACTCCGTTTCAGGTGGACGACATGGTATAATTATAGACTGATTGGGGGATTCTACAAATGTTTATTCCTCTTGAGGGCGAAAATATCGTCTGCCTCGCAAACGTGGTCGCGATCTACCGAGACGGAACCCAAACGGCGATCCTCAAAAGAGACGGCTCGACGGAAGCCACGTCGTTCACGCCGCCGACTTTGGCAAAGAGACAGAAATCCTTCGCGGCGGAAAAAGCGGCGCGTCCATTCCCTGGAGAAAGACAAATCCCCGCGCGCAGACGGCGAACGGACACGGCGGACGGCATAGAGATAAAAACAGAACTTTGAGCAAAGGAGTTATATCATAGATGGCAGACATGGATATCACGGCGGGCACACCACAGAACGGGGCGAACGCCTCTGACTATACGGCAAAGGACATCCACGTCCTTGAGGGGCTCGAGGCGGTACGCAAACGCCCGGGCATGTACATCGGCGACCAGAGCCAGCGCGGCCTGCATCACCTCGTCTACGAGGTGGTCGACAACGCGATAGACGAATCGCTCGCGGGCTTCTGCGACACGATTGACGTGACGATCAACCCAGACGGCAGCGTCACCGTCGTCGACAACGGGCGCGGCATCCCCACGGAGATGCACGAATCCGGCAAGTCGGCGGCCGAGGTCGTCCTCACGATACTTCACGCCGGCGGCAAGTTCGACAAAAGCGCCTATCAGGTCTCCGGCGGGCTGCACGGCGTCGGCGTCTCCGTCGTCAACGCCCTCTCCGTCTGGCTGGAGCTGACGATCTGGCGCAACGGCAAAGAATACCATCAGCGCTACGAACGCGGCGTCCCGATGACGGCGCTTGAAGTCACCGGCGACACCGAACGGCGCGGCACCCGCGTCCAGTTCATGCCCGACGAAGAGATCTTCTCCACGACAGAATTTCAGGCCGACATCCTCAAACAGCGCCTGCGCGAGCTCGCCTTCCTCAACTCGCACATCACCATCAACTTTGAGGACCTGCGCCCCGAGAAGCCCGAGAAGAAGAACTACCATTACCCCGGCGGCATCTCCTCCTTCGTCGAGTACCTCAACAAGGGCAAAGAGGTGCTCTTCAAGGTTCCCATGCTCATCAGCGGCGAAAAAGACCAAACCCAGGTCGACGTCGCGATCCAATACAACGACACCTACCTGGAGAGACTCTTCGGCTTCGTCAACCTCATCAACACCATCGAGGGCGGCACGCACGTCGCCGGCTTCCGCTCCGCGATGACGCGCGCGATCAACGACGAGGCGCGCAAGCTCAAGATACTCAAAGAAAAAGACACCAACCTCTCCGGCGACGACCTCAAAGAGGGGCTCACCGCCGTCATCTCCGTCAAGGTGATGGAGCCGCAGTTTGAAGGCCAGACAAAAACCAAACTCGGCAACAACGACGTCAAGGGCATCGTCGACTCCATCGTCTACGAAGGGCTCAAAAACGCCCTCGACGAACGCCCCGAGATCCTGAAGCCGATCGTCGAGAGCGCCCTCCGCGCGCGCCAGGCCCGCGAGGCGGCGAAAAAAGCCAAGGAGCTCGTGCGCCGCAAGTCGATAATGAGCGGCCTCACCCTTCCCGGGAAGCTGTCGGACTGCTCGAACCGCAACCCCGCCGACTGTGAAATATACATCGTCGAGGGAGATTCCGCGGGGGGCAGCGCCAAACAGGGGCGCAACCGCGAATTCCAGGCGATCCTGCCGCTGCGCGGCAAGATACTCAACGTCGAAAAGGCCCGCCTCGAAAAGATACTCAGCAGCGAGACGATCCGCAACATCATCCTCGCCCTCGGCTGCGGCGTCGGCGACGACTTCAACGACGAAAAGCTGCGCTACCATAAAATCTTCATCATGGCCGATGCCGACGTCGACGGAGCCCACATCAGGACGCTGCTGCTGACATTGTTCTTCCGTTACATGCCGCAGATCATCGAGAAAGGCTACCTCTACGTCGCGCAGCCGCCGCTCTTCCGCGTGCAGTGCGGCAAAGATGTCACCTACTGCTTCTCCGAAAAGGAGATGAAAGAGGCGCAGAACAAGGCCAACGGTAAAAAAGTCGACGTCCAGCGCTACAAGGGACTCGGCGAAATGAACGCCGAACAGCTATGGGAGACGACGATGAACCCGGAAAACCGTATCGTCAACCGCGTCGAGGTGCAGGACGCCGTCGAAGCCGACGAACTCTTCGGCATCCTCATGGGCGACGTCGTCGAACCGCGGAGAAAATTCATCGAACAATTCGGCAAAGAGGTCAAGAACCTCGATATATAGCCCTCCAGCGCCGTCCTCCGGAGAAACTATCTCTGACGGCCGGCGCTCATTTTTTAATAGCACGGCGACGTAACAGACATGCCCATACTCAAAATTACGTTGCGGAGGTTACCACAATGACGGATAAAATAGCTCTATTTGAAAACAAAAAGATCCGTTCCGTATGGGTGGAGACGGAGGAAAAATGGTACTTCTCCATAGTGGACGTAATCGGCGCATTGACCGGAAGCGCTAATCCACGTAAGTATTGGAGCGTCTTAAAGACCAGGCTCAAGGCAGAGGGAAGTGAGTTGACTACAAAATGTAGTCAACTGAAAATGCGTGCGGCAGACGGGAAATTTTATAAAACAGACGCCGCCGCGACAGAACAGCTTCTCCGCATCATACAGTCGGTTCCCTCACCCAAAGCTGAACCATTCAAGCTTTGGCTCGCACACGTCGGCACTGAGCGCATCGAAGAGACGACAGACCCGGAACTGGCCATTGACCGCGCCTTTGAGACATATCTGAAAAAGGGCTACACAAAAGAGTGGATACACCAGCGGCTGCTATCAATACGAATCCGCAACGGCCTTACAGCGGAATGGGACGGACGCGGCGTAAAAAAAGGCGTCGAATACGCCATCCTTACAGACGAAATAACCAAGGCGTGGACAGGAATGACGACGCGACAATATAAAAACTTCAAAGGGCTGAAAAAAGAAAACATCCGCGATAACATGAGCGACCTCGAGCTGGTGCTGAACATGCTCGCGGAAGCAACTACGACAGAGGTATCAAAAAGCATAACCCCAGAAACCTTCGAGGAAAACCGCAAGGTCGCAATGACCGGCGGCGAGGCGGCCGGAGAAGCGAGAAGGGCCGTGGAATCGCGTACCGGTAAATCAGTCATAACCAAACAAACGGCGCTGGACTTCACGCATATCATAGAGTCGGTCGGCGAGGTCGAAAACAATGATTCATAACAGACCGCTGCCGATGGAAGAATAAGATGTTCCTACTCTACAAATTGGCAGGCTCCATGATCGTCCCACCGGGGCTTTTTATCATCATCCTTCTGCTCCTGGCAGCCGTCGCGTGGAGAAAACCGCGCAGAAAAGGGCTGGCCTTCTCGCTGTGTCTCTTCGCCTTCATACTCTGCGTCATGAGCACCTCCGCCGGCGCGCTGCTGATCACCGGCCCGCTTGAGACATTATACAAAGCTAAACTTCCGCCGCAAAACGCCGACGCCGCGATCCTGGTCCTCGCGGGAGGCTCCTCCTATGACGACAAAGGCTCGTCGGTCCAGCCCGGAGTCTACGCGATGGAGCGCGTCTACGCCGCCGTCCAACTGGCAAAAGAACGCCCCGGCCACTCCACGCTGATACTCTCCGGCGGCAACGTCTTCGGCGCCAACGACCGCTCCGAGGCGGCGGCGCTGCGGGACGCCGCCCGCGCTATGGGCTGGGAGGGCAAAACGATCCTCGAAGAAAAATCCCGCACCACCGCCGAAAACATGAGCCTCAGCGCGAAAATCATCCGGCAGCAGGGCCTCAATCACGTAATAATCGTCACAAACGCCTTCCACATCCCGCGCGCCATGCGCCTGGCTGAAAAACAGATGCCATACATACAGAGATACCCCTGCCCCAGCGGACGCCTGACAGACCCCGTGATAAGGGGCGTATCTTCTTTTATGCCAGGCGGCGGCGATTTGAGCATAGCCTTCATGGGAGCAAAAGAATGGACGGAACTCATAATATATAAATTATCATCAATCATAAGGAGGTAACTAAAATCTAAAAGTATGGAAGCAAATCAAAGATGACATCTTATACGTTACGTGCTACAAAACAACATCAGGAGAGGGAATCCTGTCCCGCAGCGTTCAGTTATGTAAAATAACAATAAAATCAGAGGTGTCAGTTATCTATTTCGTCGATTGTAAAACTAAGCCCAAGTTTGCAAATGTAAACGCGATGAGCAGAGTCTTGCAAGATTAAGCGCGATTACGTTATCTTACAAGAAGTAATATATGAGTTGAGAACAAGTGCTGGGAG
>JAEXGR010000049.1 GCA_023450745.1 Synergistota bacterium | reverse complement strand
TGACGCAGGTGCGGACGTTCGGAACTCCGTCGACCACCATGAAGCAGGAGCTGCATTTGCCGATTGCGCAGAAGAAGCCGCGCGTCCTCTTCATCTCCGGGGTGACCCTGTAGATGAGCACGCCGTTTGCATGCAGCGCCATCGCGATCGGCTCGCCCTCGTATCCCTTGAGCTCCCGTCCGTCGAAGGTGAATGCCACTTCCCGACCGTGCCTGTAGTCCAGTATCGGGTGTTTCTGTATCAGTTCCATGCCCTCTCTCCCTCCTTGGTCTTGGTAAGATAGTATCCTCAAAGATAAACTTCATAAAAGAACTAAACGATAACATAATACATCGCTTTATATTGTTTGAAAAATGATATTTATGGCTATATATTATCGATTTTTTCGATATTTTAATATTATAATTATCTAACTTTTTATGATTTATTTATTAGATAATCAACTAAAATTTTATTTAATCGATAATAAAAGAGGAATAGCACATTTTTACAAATCAGCCGCCTTATAATTTCTTTTATTATGCCTTTTGTTCTTTTTAACTCGTTTATCAATTATCGAAATTATGTGAATTAGCTCTCAAAGTACATCTTTGATATAATGGCGCTATACATAAGAGGGGGCGATCATCGTTGAAAATCGAAGGAGTACCTTATCAGACCGTAGACTGGAACAAGATAGAGGCCGAGCCTCACAAAGGCGAGAGCGGAGAGGCCAAATGGCGGACATTTGAAAAGGGCAACATCCGCGCGCGCCTCGTGGAATACGGCCCCGGCTACCTCGCCGACCACTGGTGCCCGCGCGGCCACGTGCTCTTTGTACTGGAGGGCTCCGTCGTCTCGGAGCTGGAGGACGGCACGAAAGAAGAACTCACCCCCGGGATGGGCTACGTCGCCGCGGACGACGAAAAAAACCGTCACCGCTCCTTCTCGCCAAACGGCGTGAAGCTGTTCATCGTAGACTAAGCGAAGGAGGGCGGCCGAAGCCGTCCTCCTAATTTTCATCTTCCAGATTTTCTTCCGTTACCTTTATCTGCCGGATCTTGTCCTCGAAGCCGAAGACCGAGGCGTCTATTTTATTTACCGCGATATCTATCTGCTCCATGTTGGAAAAACGGTATTCCTCCGGCAGGCGGTTCGCGAAGCGTTTGATCTTCAGCAGCGCCTGGAGATAATTCCGCTCCGTCTTTCTCAGCAGGGCGGCGCACTCCATCGCGTCCGGCATCTCATATTTCGCAAAGAGGCGCGCGATGGCGATGTTCACCTCGCGCTCCATCTCGTCGCTCCACAGGTCGCCGAGTATTTTACGGACGCGCTTCCGCTCGTTCTGGTCTTTGATCTGGGCCAGCATCTGCGTTATCTCGCGCAGCGCCCCCTCAACCTCTTTCGTCACAGAGCGGACGTCCCGGCGCGGCATCGAGCATTCGGCGATCATCCGGGCCTCCGTCTCGACCGTGATTTCCTTCTTCAGCAGCCTGCCTATCGCGGGAAGCAGCTTTATCTTCGCCTCCTCGCGCGGCTTGTCGAGCGTCTCCAGATAGAGTATCGCCGTGTCATAATCAAAGTTTTCGCACTTGCTGCGCGGAATGTAAGAGACATAGCCGGTGTCGAAATATCCTTTGCGCCCGGCGCGGCCCGCCATCTGCATAAATTCGTTCCTGGTCAGCGGCCCGTCGATGAACTTCGCCATCTGCCCGAAGACGACCGTCTCCGCCGGCAGATTTACCCCCAGAGAGAGCGCGTCCGTCCCCGCGACGACGTCGATTATCCGCTCGCGGAAGGCCATCTCCACCAGCAGCTTTTCCTTGGGCAGCATGGAACCGAAGTACATGCCGACGCCGCGCAGCATCGTATCCGGGACCTTTTCGACCTCCAAAATCTGCGACATCTCGCGCAGACGGGCGCGTTTCTCACGGTCCACCTTGCGGCGGGTCTTGGCGATCTGCGCCGCAATCCATTCGACGCCCTTTTTGGAAAAGGCGAAGACGAGCGCGTCGTGAATCTGGCCGAAACGCAGCCCGCGCTGTTTGTAGACAAGCTTCGTCACGCGCTGCTCCGTCTCGAAGAGGGCAAAGTCGCGCCGCGCCATCTCCTCGAGATAGGCCCGCACCTTGTCGGGGTTGCCGAAGGTGGCGGACATCACGAGAATGCCGCTCTCCTCCGCGGTCCGGCGCAGGCCGTCTATATAGGCGCGCGCCCGCTCCGGGTCGTTGAAAATAAAATGGAACTCGTCGACGATCACCTTTTGCCCGGGAATGTGGGCATACTTGAGGGTATATATCTCCTGCGTGCAGCAGAGCACCTCCGCGCCCGCGTTCTTCTTGAAATCGCCGGTCTCCAGCCCGACGTCGAATCCCATCGACTTGAGCTCGAGATAACGTTCGTTTGAGAGGGCCTTTATCGGCGCGGTAAAAATCACGCGCCCTTCTGGCATTCGGGGCGTGCCGTCGCGGCTCATGAGCCCGGCCCAGATATAGGCGACCCACGTCTTGCCGCTGCCGGTCGGAGCGGAGAGAATCGCGTTCTTCCCCACTATGCTGTCAAGCGCTTTTTCCTGCCATTTATAGAGCATATTATAGTTTTATGCGCATCACGGGAAGGAGGCGCTCAGGCATCCCTTCCGTCCGCTCTTCTCCTATCCTCTCCGCCCCCATGTGCCGGTAAAAACCCTCGGCGTTCGGGTCGGATACTATGTAAAGTTCGTCTGCCCCCATCGTTTCGGCCATCTCGCAGGCGTGGAGGAAAAGTTTTCCCCCGAGCCCGGTGCCGATCTCATCGGGAAGCACCCACAGGTGCTCAAGCCATAATTTTCCCTCTTTCTCTTCCAGCGCGTAAAAGCCGATCTTTTCGTCCGTCTCTTCGTGCTCTATGAGATAAGAGGGGTTGTTCTCAATGAAATCCTGCTCGATGTTGAGCATATCCCGGAATATGTTCATCACATCCACAGGATAATCCCAGTAAGACTTGGACCTCCAGGCGATGTCTGTGAGCTCCTCCGCCTCTTCTGGCTTGGCCGGACGTATTCGAACGTCGTCATCGTACATCTATCTATCGTTCTCCCCTTATATTAAGATATGCGACGTACATTGTACCACAACACAGATAAATAAGGGCAACGCGCTTTTGCGCAGCCCCGGGCAAACGCATCAGAAGCGGCTAAGAGGTAAATTGGGGTTTGGCAAAGGTTTTGGGCTCCCTCGCTGAGGGAGCTGGCCCGCAGGGCCTGAGGGAGTTTTGACCTTGGTTTGATGTTTTTATCTTCTTTAAGTTACGAAAACCTTAAGGTCAACGTCAAAACTCCCTCCGACCCGGCGAAAACCCGTCGCCGGCCCACCTCTGATGTAACTACCAGCCGAGTCGCACAAATCAGAAAAACGCTGATTTGGCTCTCTGGCCGCCTCCCTGAGGGAGGCTTTAAAGGCGCAAACCAAAATCGCTGAGCATCGGCAAATTGTTTTTTGCGATTGAACGCTAAACCCCAATTTGTCCTCTACCCTTCCGAAGATAAATCGGCGTTTATTGCCGGCAAAGGTATTTTCAGAGGCTGTATCTAAGGAGCTGTTCTTGTTCCTGCTCGATGATTATTTGAAGCATTGGGGCGGGGTCGCTATCCCGATAAAAATAATCAAACGCTTCGTAATACCGCTTACGGTCCGAATATTTTACATTAACCGGCAGATACCCGGCCCGAATCAGCATCAAGTTCAGAATCAAACGCCCTGTTCGGCCGTTGCCGTCCACAAACGGATGGATGCCCTCAAACCTCAGGTGGAACAACGCGGCGCGCTCGACGGGGTGTTGTTGGGCGCTGCCGGAAAACGCGGCCATCAATTTTTCCATTTGTTCCGGCACGAGGATAGGGGCGGGCGGGGTATGGCAGGCTCCAAGGATTCGCACCGGAATCCTACGGTAAACGCCGCGGTCTTCCGGCCTGTCCATCAGTACCAGCGTGTGTATCTGTTTGATAACGCTTTCCGAGAGCGGCGCGTTGGCCCGCGCCAGTTCTTGTACGTAGAGAAAAGCGTCTCTATGGCCGACCGCTTCCAAGTGGTCTTTCAGCGGTTTTTTGTCAATGGTGACGCCTTCCAGAACCAGCGCGGTCTCTTGCAGGGTCAGCGTATTGCCTTCAATCGCGTTTGAGTTATAGGTATATTCAATCAAAAATTCATCCCGCAGCCGCCGCAGTTCTCCCTGCGTGAGGGGACGCCGTTTATCCAGCTCCGCTTTCAAAGCGTCCACTTTGGCAAGGAGCTCCGCATAGGGGCTATTGTTCCGCTGATAGCGAGCCGTCCGGCCGTCCGCCGGCTTTTCGGCGTCCGCCGGAATCAGCCACAGCCGCCCTTTGCGTATCACGCCGCCGATTTTGCCCTGCTGGCACAGAATACGCACACGCCGGTCTGAGATTCCCCATTGTTCCGCCTTTTGAGCGGCGGTCATGTACTTCATAGAAAGTCACCGCCTTTTGTTTCTTGTTAAAGAGCATATCCTCATATCGGAATAATAGCAATCGATACTTTTACATATCGGAACAATAGAAATGGCGGCAATCTCATCGGGAAGCGCCTACAGGTGTTCAAGCCATAATGTTCCCTCTTTCTCTTCCAGCGCGTAAAAGCCGATCTTTTCGTCCGTCTCCTCTGACTTGGCCGGACGTATTCGAACGTCGTCATCGTACATCTGTCGTTCTCCCGCCTGCCGTTGGCGCGCCGGCTGATTGATTTTTTCGGGCGGCTAAGAGGTAAATTGGGGTTTGGCGTTTAATCGCAAAAAATAATTTATTGATATTCAACGATTTAGGTTTGCGCCTTTTAAAAGCCTCCCTCGCTGAGGGAGGTGGCCCGGCGACGGGTTTTCGCCGGGTCGGAGGGAGTTTTGACCTTGGCTTTTCACTTCTTTAAGTTATGAAAACCTTAAGGTCAACGTCAAAACTCCCTCAGTCTCGGCTTCGCCGATCCAGCTCCCTCAGCGAGGGAGCCCAAAA
>JAEXGR010000060.1 GCA_023450745.1 Synergistota bacterium | reverse complement strand
CCGTTGCTGGTGATAGCAACGGTTTTTTCTTATACACTCTCCAGCACGCGAAATACCTGTCTAAGCGCAGCCGGTCTTTTCGTTAGCCGTCCGTCTTGCTCCAGAGCATCTCATTGTCGATAAATTCTATATTCAGCCTGCCGCTGTCGTGCAGCCACGAGAGGTATGACCTTATCGTACTGCCGACGAGCACATATTGATTGTGGTCCATCGTCAGGCCGTAACGGGCGAAGACCTCTTTGAGTATCCGCTCGAACGTTTTGGGCGCGGCGCATATTTCGCAGAGGAGCGCCGCGATCTCGTGTACCTTAGCGCGGTTGACCTCTATCAGTTCCCTGATGTCCGTCAGGGGCTCGTTGTGCGCGGGGATGAATATTTTTGCTTCAAGCCCCTCCAGCATGTCGAGCGTTTCAAGGAATTTAGCCACGTCGTAGATAAAAACGATGTGGTATTTCGCGATGATCTCGGCGCTGAAGAGCGAGTCGGCGAGGAAACAGGCGCCGTCGTCGGTCTTTATCCCGATCATATCGAAGTAGTGGCCGGGGAGTTTTATTATCTCCAGCCCCCCGGGCAGCGCGTCTTCAATGTTTACAGTGCTTTCCGTCGGTTTCGCCAGCAGGAATTTATTGCGCAGCTCCGCGTATGGGTATCCTCCATAGAGGAAAGAACTCTCCTGCTCCGGGTGCCTCGCGAAGGTGTTTTCTATATCGGTGGAGAGGACGCGGCAGCCCGTCCGGCTTTGGATGAACTGGTTGCCGCCGGTGTGGTCGGCGTTCGAGTGGGTGTTGATGATGCAGGAGACCCGCCACCCCTCTTCCGTGACTTTTTTGAGTACTTTGCGCCCCGCCTCTTTATCGTTGCCGGAATCGATGAGACAGATATCACCGCCGCCGAGAGAGTAGACGCCTACATTCGCGGGATTTTTTATATACCAGCTCTTTTCGCCGGCCTGAATAAGTTCGTACATCCGCTGCGCCTCCGATTAACGTAAAATTAGGAATAGTCTCTGATAATTTTATCATGAATTATGTTATGATTATCTATTGTAAAGGCGGTGGGTGTGATGTTTATTACCTTCGAGGGCATCGACGGATGCGGGAAATCGACGCAGGCGAGGCTGCTCTTCGAGCTTTTGAATAAAGGGGGCGGAGCCGTCCTTACCCGCGAGCCCGGCGGTTGGGAGGGCGGGGGCCTGCTGCGCGGCATGGTGCTTGACGGCGGTCTGCGCCACCCTTGGAGTGAGCTCTTTCTTTTCATGCTTGACAGAACTGAGCACGCCGCGCGGGTGATAGCGCCGGCTCTTGCCGAAGGCCGTCATGTCATATGCGAACGTTACCATGATTCCACTCTCGCCTATCAGGTATGGGGCAGGGGAATGCCCTTTGAGCCGCTGCGGGATATGGCCGCGCTTGCGGCGTTGCCCGTGCCGGACATTACGCTCTTTTTTAAAATTTCACCAGAGACTGCGCTCGCTCGCGTCGGCAAACGGGGAAAACCCGATTCCTTTGAGCGCGAAGGTCTTGCCTTTATGCGGAAGATCGACGAGGGATACGGCGAGCTGGCAAAGTTGGAGCCGCGCCGTTGGGCCGTGATCGAGTGCGGCGGTAAAGATCCGGCTGAGGTTTTTGAACTGGTGAAGTCTGTGTTGGCCGAAAGGGGAGTTTCCCTGTGAACCAGGAGACGGTCGCCCTTATAGAGTCCTCGCAGGGCTGGCGTGAGCTGGCGAACGCCGCGGCATCAGGAAGGACGCCGCAGTCGGTTGGGGTAGTCGTCCCCCATATTATGCAGGAGACCTTTTCCGAAATGTACGGACGGCTCGTGCTGGGGGATGACGACCTTTGGAAGGACGGAGAGCATCCCGATGTGATAAACGCGGGAACTGTCTCGTCGGCGCCGTCGATCGACGAGTGCCGCCGGCTTCAGGGGGAGCTCGCGCTTCATCCTCTCTCTTCCCGGCGCCGTCTCGCCGTCGTCTGGCTGGCGGACAAACTATCCGTCGAGGCTTCCAACAGCCTGCTGAAGATCACCGAAGAACCTCCGGAGCATGGCAACATACTGTTTATGTCGGAGGAAGACAATCTCATCCCGACGATCAAAAGCCGCATTTGGTCGATACATATAGATCTGCCCGAGGAAATATTGAAGGCCCATCCGATGCCCGCAAGCATCAGGGAGTGGGCGAAGTGGATGGATGCGGGCAGGAAACCGAGCCCCGAGATTCTCTATCTGGAGATGCAGGGCTGGGTACGCGATCTTACGGAAAAGAACGACTATATAAAAGCATCCGAGCTGGATTCACTGATACGCCTCATGGAGCAGAGAAGGCTCTCCGTGCCGGTGATAGAGGATTTAGTTTTTGCTCTATTCAAGGAGGAAGTTCCCAATGAACAAATACTTGGCAATTTATGGTAAGCCCCGTTATCTTGGGCTTGTCGAGTATGACGGAGATATAAAGAAGGGCGCCGCGCTCATCGTGGAATCGGTGCGCGGTGAAGAGCTCGCGGTGGCGGTGGGTGAGATAAACGCCGAACAGGAGGCGGCCTACCGCCTGTTGCGCAACGCCTCGGAACACGGCGACGGGATGGCCAAAAATTCCGAACCGGTGGTGACGGACCTTACTTTTATGGCCTTTGCCGCGAAGGAAGATACTGAAACCGCCGAAGGCTACCGCGAAGAGGAAAACAGGATACTGAAAGAGGCGAAGGAACTTCTGAAGCCTCACAACCTCGAAATGAAGCTCATAGACGTTGAGTTCCTGCGCGCGAAGCGCAAGCTCTTTTTCTATTTTTCCTCGGAGCAGCGCGTCGATTTCCGCGCCTATGTGCGTGACCTTGCGCGCGAATTCAAAACCCGCATCGAACTGCGGCAGGTAGGTGTTCGCGACGAGGCGAAAATCATCAGAGGCGTCGGTCCCTGCGGGCAGCCCTGTTGCTGCAGCTACTGGCTCAACCAGTTCGCCCCCATCTGCATCAAGATGGTGAAGGAGCAGAACCTCGCGTTAAACCCTGCCAAGATATCAGGAATATGCGGCAGGCTCATGTGCTGCATGTGCTACGAGCACGAGGCCTATCACGAGGCCTGGGCGGGGTTCCCGAACCCCGGTTCAAAGATCAAGACGCCCAACGGCAACGTGATCGTCTCGGGCATAGACCTGCCGACGAAGAGCCTGCGTTGTTTTATCGCCGGCAAGGGCGAGGTGAAGGTCCCGAAAGACAAATTCGAAGAGTTCAAAGCGACCGTCTCCGCCGGTGAAGAATGGGTGGTGCCGGAAGAGGAGGCCGAAGAGCCGATCCTCAAGATACAGGATATTTTCCCCAAATGTATGCAGCGCCTTGAAAGCGGCGAAAGGCCCGCCGCGGAACCCAGGCGGGATGAATCGGCCGCCAGACGCCGCGCCGAGGGTGGGGCGGCGAACGCGGAGCAGAAGCCGCGCGGCAATAAGAAGCGGAAAAAGCATCATCCGAAGCACGAGCAGCAGAACGCTCATGACGAGCAGGAAGAGATTCGCGCGGAGATCGTACAAAAGGTAAAGAATACTGCGGATGTCAAGCCGCCGAAAGATGAAAAAGCGGCGTCGGCCGGCGGCGAACGCCCGAAGCGTCATTTTCAGCGCCGCAGACGCGGCGGCGCGAAAAAGGGCGCCGATAACGCGGCCGGCGCAAAAGCGGAGGTGTAAGAATGGGGATATTTAAAAATTTTGCCGAAAAGTTGAAAAATACCGGGAACCGCTGGACTCAGAGCGTCTCAAACCTCTTTTCCGACGATCCTGTGACCGACGACTTCTGGGATGAGCTTGAAGAGAGCCTCATACTCGGAGATGTCGGCATCGACACTACTGAGGGGCTTATAAACGATCTCAGGCAGGTGATGGTGGATCGCAGGATAACCAATAAACGGGAGCTTAAGTCCGCCTTTGCCGAGCTTTTGATCTCCCGCCTGGAGGCGGTGCCGGGAATGGGCAAGCCGCTGGACCTTTCGCAGAAGCCGTCGATCGTCATCATGATCGGCGTCAACGGCAGCGGCAAGACTACCACCTCCGGCAAGCTGGCCTCTCAGCTTAAAGCCGAAGGCAAAAGAGTCATCATGGCCGCCGCCGACACCTTCCGCGCCGCCGCCATCGAACAGCTCAAGGCCTGGGGCGAACGCGCGGGCGTGCGCGTCGTCGCGCAGGCGCAGGACAGCGACCCCGCCGCCGTCGTCTACGATTCGATAATGGCGGCCAAAGCCGCGGGCGACGACGTGATAATCGCCGATACCGCGGGACGTCTCCACACGAAATCCAACCTCATGGAAGAGTTGTCGAAGGTGACGCGCGTCATCAAGCGCGAGGTGCCCGAAGGCCCCGCCGAGGTGCTCATCGTTCTGGACGCGGTGACCGGGCAGAACGGCTTTATGCAGGCCGAGACTTTCAGTAAGGCGATGCCGATAACGGGGGTCGTCCTCACGAAATTCGACAACACCTCCAAAGGCGGCATCGTCATCGCGATCGCCGACAAACTCAAGATGCCGATACGCTACGTGGGGCTCGGCGAGGGAATAGACGACCTCCAGCTCTTTGATCCGCGCACTTTTGTGGAGACGCTGCTTGATGCCGGAAGAGCCGAATAAAAACGAGGGGCTTTTGCGCGACTGCGGGGGAAGGCATCCGCGCGACCCGCTGGTCAAGAAGATCGTCGCGCTTCTGGTGCCGCGAGACGACCAAAAAATATACGAACGGGCCCGTTCGCTGCTGGCCGGGAGCTGGGGCGAACCGGAGAGGGTGAGCGCGCGGATGCCCTTCGTCTGGACGAACTATTACGAAGATATTGCGCCGGAGCTGGATCGGATCTTTTTTTCATATCCGGGACTGTATCCGATGTCGAAGCTGCCGGACTGGAAGAATGAGAGCTGCCGCCTGGAACGAAAGACCGGCGACAGCCGCCGCGTCAACCTTGACCCCGGCACGATCGACGGAGCGAGGCTTTTGCTGGCCTCGACGAAGGGGCAGGCGCACCGCGTCTACCTGCGGGACGGCATCTTCTGTGAGGTGACGCTCTGCCGCCGGAAGGGACGCTGGGAGAACTTCTTCTATACCTTCCCCGACTTCAAGAGCGGCGTATACGACGGCTGGCTGGAACTGGTGCGCGAAGACTGGAAAAGAGAATCGCGCGGCGCGCAGACCTGTGCTCCTGACGGCGGAGATTAAAATTTTTAAAAAGGCAATTTATTAAGGGAGGCTATCTTGATGATACCGCGCTACGAAACACCGGAGATAAAAAAAATATGGACCGACGAAAACCGCTTTCGCCGCTGGCTTGACGTCGAACTCGCGGCGACGCAGGCCTGGAACGAGGCCGGAGCGGTGCCGGACGAAGATTTTCGCAACATAAAAGAAAAGGCGGGGTTTTCCGTCGAACGTATCCGAGAAATAGAAGAGGTAACGCAGCACGATGTGATCGCCTTTGTGTCGAGCGTGGCCGAAACGATCGGTGAATCGGGCCGCTTCGTCCACCTTGGCCTGACGAGCAGCGACGTCATCGACACCGCCTCTTCGCTCCTGCTCGGAGAGAGTATGGACGTTGTCGTAGCCGAACTTAAAAAACTCCATAAAATTCTCGGGGAAAAGGCCGTCGAATACAAGCTCACGCCCTGTCCCGGACGCACGCACGGAATCCACGCCGAGCCGACCACCTTCGGCCTCAAGCTGCTCAATCACTACGCCGAGCTGGGACGCGACATCGAGCGGCTGACGCAGAGCAAAAAAGAGATGATGGTCGGCAAGCTGTCGGGCGCCGTCGGTACCTACGCCAACTGCCCGCCCACAATCGAGGCGCGCGTCTGCGAACTGCTTGGCCTGGGAATTGACCCCGTTTCGACACAGGTCATCCAGAGAGACCGGCACGCGCGTATCGTCACCGACCTTGCCATCTTCGGCGGCACCCTTGAGCGTCTCGCGCTCGAAGTGCGTCACCTCCAGCGCACAGAAGTGCTTGAAGCGCTCGAGCCCTTCAAAAAGGGACAGAAGGGCTCCTCGGCGATGCCGCATAAAAAGAATCCTATCCTCTGTGAAAGAGTCTGCGGCATGTCGCGCCTGCTGCGCGGCTTTGCCGTGCCGGCGCTGGAGGACATCGCCCTCTGGCATGAACGCGACATCAGCCACTCCTCGGTCGAACGCGTGATGTGGCCCGACGCCTTCCATCTGGCGCACTACATGACGAAGATCATGGTCAAGGTGATGAGCGGCCTGGTGGTGAACGCCGACAAGATGATGGAGGATATCGACATCACCAAGGGGCTGCTCTTCTCGGGACGCGTGCTCATCACGCTCGTTGAAAGAGAGGGCGTCAGCCGCGAAGAGGCCTACGCCGTCGCGCAGAGCAACGCCATGCGCTGCTGGAACGAAAAGGTCCCGCTGCTTGAGCTTCTGAAAGCCGATCCGCGGATTAAGAAAATGACCCCCGCCGACCTGGAAGCGCTGTTTGATCTCGAGTATTACCTGAAGCATATAGACGAAGTCTTTGCCCGTTTCCCTGAGCTTACGGCCGCGAAATAAGCAATACGGCGCGAAACGGCGGTCCGGTCAAAAAACATAGACGCCGTTTGGCGCGGCGCGGCCAAAGCCGCGCCGCGCTTTCGTCTTTTTATCGATAAAACGCCGCCAAAAGGCCGGCAAAATCCTCGTACGCCGAAAGGGCGGGCGGCGCCGCGCCTATTGGGCGCGTTGGCCGATACCGTGAAACGCCGGTACAAAAAGCCTTTTTGCGCGCCAAACTTCTCAACGCCGGCGCGGAGATCGGCAAAAAGAGTCACTCAGAGGTGGAATCTTTGTTTGATTTGGGGTATCATTTAGAGTACATAGACGAGGTCTTCTGCCGCCGCGTCAGAGCCTGACGCGGCATCGGCCTCAAAATAACAATACGGAGGGGTTTTATTATGTCTGCACCAGACAGAAATCTAGCGCTTGAGATGGTAAGGGCGACGGAAGCCGCCGCTATGGCCGCAGGCCGCTGGATGGGACGCGGGGATAAGAACGGCGTTGACGGAGCTGCGGTCAACGCGATGCGGTTTATTCTCAATACCGTCAACATGGACGGGGTAGTTGTTATTGGTGAAGGCGAGAAAGACGAAGCGCCGATGCTTTTCAACGGCGAAAAGCTGGGCTGCGGAACAGAACCTCAGGTTGATATAGCGGTAGATCCGATCGACGGTACGCGCCTCACCGCGAACGGACTGCCGAACGCCGTCAGCGTTGTGGCCTTCGCGGAGAGAAACACCTTGTTCGACCCGCAGCATATCTTCTATATGGACAAAATCGCCACCGGTCCCTACGCGGCGCACGCGATCAACATCGACGCCACGCCGACCGACAACATCAGAGCCGTCGCGCGCGCGCTGAGAAAATCGGTGGAAGACGTCACAGTCGTCGTCCTCGACAGGCCGCGCCACGAGGAGCTCATCAAGGAAATTCGTTCGCTCCACGCGCGTATCCGCCTCATTCCCGACGGCGACGTCGCGGGTGCTCTCTCGACCTGCAAGCCGAATTCCGGCATCGACCTGCTGATGGGCGTCGGCGGATCTCCCGAGGCGGTCATCACGGCCTGCGCCTTTAAATGCGTCGGCGGCAACATGCAGTGCAAACTCTGGCCGCGCAACGACGAAGAGCGCGAGAAGTGCAAAGAGAAGGGCATGGACGTTAATAAGGTCCTGCACCTCAACGACCTTGTCAAATGTGAAAACGTCTTCTTCGCGGCGACCGGCGTCACCGACGGAGACTGGCTCAAAGGCGTGCGCTACTCCGGCGAAGGCATCGAGACCTCGTCGCTCGTCATGCGCGCCAAGAGCGGCACGCTGCGTTACATCAACGCGGTGCACAACGTCCAGAAGCTCGACGAGATCAGCGGCATCAAATACGGCGCGCCGTCGTCCGCCTGCTCGTTCCTGTAAGCGAAACCCTAAGTAATTACTAAAGCGCCCGTCCGGGAAATGAGAATCATTTCCCGGACGGGCGCTTTCATATAAACGGCCGTCATCGCGGCGCAAGTTTTTACATGACGGGGGGATCGTTACACGAGAAAATTATCGCCACGTCGTCTCCGATATTTTTCCACCGATGTAATATACGTCCCTCAAAATAGAGGAAATCTCCTTTTTCAAATTTTGATTTGAAATGCTCTCCGTAATCAAAAATTACGGTGCCCGTCACTACGTAGAAAAACTCGTCGCTGGGGTGCGGCTTTGACATGCCGGTGTCCGCGCCCGGCGGCAGCGTCATCGTCACCGGCTGCATTCTTGCGTTTTTATTGATCGTCAAATATCTTACGTCGATATTGCTCTCCGTTCCCGCTTTGATCAAAAAGCCTTCGCCGCTGCGCACGGGGGAAACCGAGATAGAATCATCCATATGCGTCAAGACCGACATCGGCACGCCATACGCCGCCGAAAGCTTTCTTAAGCTGTCCATACTGGGTTCTGACTTTCCCGTTTCTAACTTTGAGAGCTGAGCCACGGAAATCTGGGTGATCTCTGATAGCTCCGCCAATGTCCATTTACTTTTCTTGCGGTAGCTGCGTATATTCTCGGAGAATTTCAAAGAAGTCCCTCCTTAAATAAAATTGCTTCATGTCATGAATATTATACTTCATATTAAGCTTATTTCGATTTTGATTTCCATGCGTGAAGCGCAAGCGCAATACCGATTACGCCGTATGCGACGAACACTCTGAAAAATTCTCCGACTTGAGGGCTTCCGAACAGGTTCTTGCCGGCAAGCGGCGATACGATGAAAAGCGTATGAAAGAGAAACGTCCCGAGGAGGGCCTGCGGTATCGTCGCCTTCGAAACGGTCGCGCCTCCCACCAGTATCGCGGCCACGGCAAAGGTTCCTACCTGTACGTGGCTTCCATAAGTGGTGAGTATCCCAAGGTTTTGCAGAAATATTATCTGTCCCAGAGCGGCCAGCACGGTGGAAAATATGATGGCGATGATACGGACTTTATCGACGTTGATGCCGGATACGCGGGCCACGTGCTGATTCTGCCCCACGGCCCTGAAATCCTGCCCTAATTTCGTCTTTAGGAGATACTTTATTGCTATGCACAAGACGGCGATGACGGCAAAGGTAACGACGGGAATGGTGATCATTCCAAAACGCAGCGGGATGATATTATCCAGCACATAGTGAATCGCTTTCAAGCTTACGGTATTGCGGAGCCCCACGCCGCTAGGAAGCATGATAGAAGGATCTTTTATTGGAATCACGGCTCCCAGCAGCCAGAGGCATATTAACTGATATACTCCGTTTGCGAAGAAACTTAAGACGATGCCGGTTATCATCTCTTTGCCGCGCGTTTTATTGAACAGGACTCCGGTCATCCACCCAAAAAGCAGAGCCGCCGGCAACATCAGGACTATGGTGACAAACATGGCGGCCATTCCCGAAACATTCAGCAGCACCACCGCAATCAGCGCGAACTGAGCAGCCATCGCCCCTAAGACGATCCCAAAATTCAGCCCCATCCCCGCAATTATCGGTATGATGAGAGAAATCACGAGGAAGGAATTTCTTGACATCCTGACGATTATCTCATTGAGAAGGAACTGCCACGGAAGCCCCGAGTAGCAGCAGCCGACAGCGCATATTATTATAAACATGATGGGAACGGCGTTCGCTTTGCAGAATGCAAAGGCCGCCGGCTGCCGCTTTATCTGTTCCTTGTCTGGTGCGTTCATTTTGAAGCTCCCCCTTCTTCTTTGCGTGAAAGAGCGTAGAGTATTATGCCGTTGGTGACGATCGTGCGGATCACTTCGGATAAATTCTCCGATACGACCATATTGGCGACCGGAAGAGATATCACTAAAAGGGCCTGGAAGAGGAACGTGCCGATTATGGCATGGCGTATAAGCGCATGGTTCATGCTTGCGCCGCCGATGAGGATCGACCCGACGGCGAAGAAAGCCATAAACAGGGGGGCCTGGTAAAGCTGCAAAAACCCGTAACTCTGCGCGTAGATGACGATGCCTGCCGCGCCGAGCGCTCCGGAGATGGTCGAAGCCAAAAGTCTGTTTTTATTTACGTTGAGGCCGATTGATTCCGCGAATCTCGGATTGCTGCCAACTATCGTGATTGCGATTCCTTTGCGCGACTGCATAAATATCCACAAAATGAACGAACAGAAAGCTAAAAAGAGCAAGAGACCCGTCGGCACGACGACGCCCATAAAGTTAAATTCCATAAACTTATCTAATAGTTTGTCCATACGTTCCGCGAGAGAAATAGTGACGCGCAGCCCGCTGCCGCCGTAGGGCCAAATCATCTCGGGGCTTCTGTAGGGGGCCATGACCCAGAAAATTGACATCAGCGATACTATTGAAAAGCCGATATATGTGCCTACCGTCATCTCTTCGCCTTTTACTTTGTTTAGAAGAAGGCCGTAGATATAACCTATCAGAGCGCCGCCGAACACGGAGAGCGCGAGGGCGAAAACAAGGGCCGTAAACCCGCTGAGGTTCAGCTCTATGGCGACGGTTACCGCTACGATGCCGCATATTATCCCCAAGGGCAGGCCAAAATTCGGTCCCATGCCAGCCTGCATCGTGGGTATCATTGCAAGAACCAAAATGCCGTTCATTCCGACGCGGGTCAATATATTGCTGCAAAGGTCTGCGACCGGAATATGCAGCAGCAGAGCGGAAATAAACAGTATTATGATGAAACAGAAGATGATAATCCGCGCGGCGCCCAAACTTTTCGCGGTTTTTATAATGCGGCGGAAAAGATTATTTTCATTATTGCTGTTCATCTTTTGAGTATCCTCCGTTTACAGCGATCTTTTCTCCGGCGAGAAGCATTCCGAAGTCGCGGTTGCTCGCCTGAGGGGGAAGTATGCCTGCCAAGCCGCCATTGTATATGATGGCGATCCTGTCGCAGATCGAGCGCAGCTCCGCAAGCTCCGAAGAGGTGACGACGATCGTCATATTGGTTCTACGATTCAGCTCTACTAAAAGGTCCAGGACGATCTTCTTTGCGCCGATGTCGATGCCTCTGGTCGGCTCGGAAACAAAAAGGAGGTCCGGGTCTAAAGACAGCGCTTTGGCAATGCAGACTTTCTGCTGGTTGCCTCCGGAAAGCGTACGCGTGAGCTGCTGCGCTCCGGTGCAGCGAATATCCAATTCTTTGATCATCTTCAGGGTATATTCCCTTATCCGCGCATTATCGGCGATTTCGAGGATTCCTCCGCGCACAAACTTGCGCTGGCTCTGCATCGACGGGGCGGCGATATTAAATTCTATCGATTGGTCGAGGAGCAGTCCCACGCCGCGCCTATCCTCAGATACAAACGCCATGCCGGCCGCCAGCGCGGAGGATGTATTGTTCAATTGTATCGGACGGCCGTCTTTTTTCACTTTGCCGCTGGCGTGGCAGTGTCCCATGATTCCGTTGGCCAAACCTATCTTCCCCTGTCCGGCTAAACCGCCTATTCCCAAAATCTCTCCCTTACGAACAAAGAGATTCAGCGCCCGGATCTCCTCTCCCTGCATGTCGACGCACAGGTCCTCGATCTCGAGGATGTTCTCGTTTTCATTCTTGCCGTATGCGCACTCGCCGGCAGCGGTATTCTCTATTTTCCGGCCCACCATCAGTTCCGCCATTCTGCCTACGGAAGCGTCCTTTTTGTCTATTGACGCGACCAGCTCGCCGTCGCGGAGGATGGTAATCTTGTCGGCGACGCGCATAACCTCCTGGAGCCGGTGGGTGATGAATAAAATCGCGATGCCCTCTGACGCCAGCCGCTCCATGACCGACAGCAGCGTGTCCGCTTCCGTCTCCGTCAAAACCGCGGTTGGTTCGTCCAATACCAACACCTTGGTCTGGCTCTTATCCAGCTCTCTGGCGATCTCCACGAACTGCATATATCCCACGGGGAGAGTGGAGACCATTAATTTCTCATCCAAATCGAGCCCGAGTTTGTGAAGCGCGGATCTGCTGTCGCCGTACATCTTCTCGTAATTGAGCTTTTCTAACGGGCGTCCGAATACTTTGCTGAAGAAAGTCGTTGTCGTTATTTCCCGGTTAAGCTTAATATTTTCGGAGATAGAAAAACCCGGCAATAGCATAAATTCCTGATGGACCATCCCTATCCCCGCCGCCATTGCCTCGTGCGGGGTGCGGAAATTGACGGGTTTCCCGTCAAAGACGACCTCCCCGCTGAACCCGCCGGTGGAATGAATAACGGGCATTCCAAAGATAATGTTCATGAGAGTGGATTTTCCCGCGCCGTTTTCTCCGACGATCGCGTGTATTTCGCCTTTGCGCAGAGAGAGCGATATCCCTTTGAGCACCTTATTACCAAAATAGCTCTTTTCTACGTTTTTTAGCTCGAGCATGGTTTCGGACAATGGCTTTTACACTCCTTATTCGGCTGACCTGTCTCTTATCCCTATTCCGGCAATCAGGCCATTGCGTGAAATGGCCGGGCTTGTTGTTTTAAAGAGGATCTTGCCGGAGGTGGGGGCGTAGATCTTTTCGATTTCTTCTCCAAAATAATTGTAGAGGGTCCCCATATATTCATTCTGTGATATTTCGCTGCCGACATTTATTTTATTCCGGAAGAAGCCTTTTTCCGTAGTATATATCCACGCCATGTCTGAAAAATAATCGCAATCCCCGCGCATCTGCGGCACTCCGTTTATATTGCCCATGAGCTTGAATACATTCAAGATTCCGTTCTTATGCATTTCAACATACTTTTCTTCGAGCTGGCCTACGCCGCCGGCCTCGACTATCAGCGCCGGGATGTTAAATGTATTCGCCGCGTTTGCGTATGTCGTTCCCTCGTCCGGCCATTGTCCCGCCGTCGTTGACGTCGCGATATTGGGCAATCCGTAAGCCTTGGCCATGGCAAGCGCCGTCGCTTCGATCTCACTGTTGTTCCCGCGGTGATAGAGCGCGAAAGGACTCAACTCCTCTACCATGTCTCCCGAATGCAGGTCAAGGTAATAGTCGGCTTCGCCGATGATTTTCATAAGGGAAAAAACGAGCCTGTCTGTAAAGGTCCCCTCTGCGTTGCCGGGAAATACCCGATTGGGGTTTTTATTGTCCACGGGGCATTTGAACATCGTGCGCCGCTCAAAGGATTCCAGATTGGCTATTGTTACGAATTGAAGTCTGCCGCGCAGTTCATTATCGTCTATTTGTGAGGCAAGGTCCATCAGCGCCGCGATGCCGGGATATTCGCATCCATGAATCCCGGCGGTAATTAACGCAGTGGGGCCGTCGCCGTTTTTGCCGATTATCTCTATAAAAGGAAGGATGATCTTTCCTTCCGGAGTATCAAATTCAATAATTTTATTATTTCTGCTCATAAAACGCCCTCCATAAAAACAGAAGGGAGGAGAACATGTTCCCCTCCCGCGTATTCACTTACTATTTTTGCCCGAAAATAACAGACTCCCCGACGAAGAGCAGGAAATTATTAAGCTTTACCTTTTTACCGCCCATGCCGGCGACGTTATATATTTCTGAGCTGATATTGCCCGCGCGCTTGCGAAGCAGCTCGTCGAACTTCTTCATGTCGGTTCTCTTGACTTTTCCATCGCCGTAAAGGATTCCGTAATCAGTTGCCGCATATACCATTGACATTATCGCCGGCACCTTCCAGGTGGCGAAACGTCCGGCTCCGCCCTGCTTCACGACGGCTTTGTTGATCGCGTCGATTATAAAAGCGGTATTGCCCGCCTTGTCGGCCGGTATTTTGATTCCGAGCGCGCCGGGAAGCGCGTGGTAAGGGCTGGGATCGCACTGTTCGGGATATACGCCGCCGTTTTTCATTATTGATTTGATAAGCGGTTCCTGCATCGCGCAGTTCGTGCTGAAGAAAGCGGTGTTCTTGCCGTATTTTGCTATCTGCCGCGGCTGGTCTTCAAGGATGAACTGCTGGGCCCCCGGGATGCCGGCGTCGCCGGTGGGGTCAGGCGCGTTGACAAAGACAAACTTCAGTCCCTCTTTTTTACAGGCTTCTTCCATGGCCTCTTTACGCTTTGAAAGCATGTAAACGGACATGTGGCGGGGGAATGAGTAATGTATGAACATCTTGGCTCCCATCTTCTTTGCCAGCTGCACGATGGTGCGTCCGCGCGTAACATTGTCTGTCTCCACGATGACGTCGCAGAGCTTGGATGAAAGTTCCGGGTCCTCGTGCGGCATGCAGTTAATAAAAATAATGTCCTTCCTGCCCATCTGGCGCACTTTTTCTATCGCGGCGGAGACCCCCGGCAAGCCCTGGGTAAATACGATCGCCTTCATATCCTTATCGGCGGCAAAGGCCATTATCTGCTGGATCGTGGTCTCCTGTTCGTCGGCGAACTTATCTGGATATGTGGAGTGAAGGATTCTGTCCTTCCCATATTCCTTCTGCATCATTTCCGCCGCCCTGTAGTCCTCTTCTCCCTGCGCGGTCGTCATCGTAATGATGCCGACCTTCGACGCGGCGCATGCCATGCTCGCAAAAACGAGCAGCGCCATCATTGCGAAAACCGTTCTTAACATACTTTTCTTCATCCTGTCTGGACACCCCATTCTTTGATTTTTTGCTGGCAATTAACTATTTATTATTTCATGAAAATTTTCATAAAATAATTCTAGCCGACGGCTATTGCGGTGTCAAGTAATAAAATAAAGACGTTGCCGCTCCGCGTGACAATGCTGGTACTTCTGAGCCGTCCGCTGCGCCGGCTGAGGCTAACGGGAAAAAAGGTTTTTATTGGCTTGGAATATAAAGGTTATTATACCTGTCAGGCCGCATTGGTTTTTAATAATTTATAAATCATATTATAGATTTAATATAAATAATATAGACAAATATCATTAATATGATAAGATGATTAAAATAATCCAAATAGTGCTAGGGGGAGATCTTTTTGGGGGAGATCGAACGCGTAGTTGCGGTTCTGCATTCCTATCCGCGGGACCCTAGGTATTTGCTTGCCGTCCTGCTTGAGATACAGGAGGGGGAAAAATACCTTTCCACTGAGGCAATGCGCGAAACGGCGCTTTACCTGTCTGTGCCCGAAAGCCGGGTATACGCGGTGGCCACCTTTTACAGTACTTTGAGCCTCAAAAAAAAGGGTAAAAAGAACATACGGGTCTGCATGGGGACCGCCTGTCACCTAAAAGGAGCGGCGGCGCTGCTTAAAGCGTTCGAGAAGGAATTGGGGGTGGCGGCGGGAGAGACGACCGCCGACGGCCGCTACACACTCGAAACGGTAAACTGTGTCGGCGCCTGTGCGCTTGCCCCCGTGTCCGTATGCGGTGACCGCACCTATTCAAGAATGTCCGCCGCCTCAGTGAGGGAGATGCTTGAAAAGGAGGCGGCGCTTTGAGATACCGGACTGTGAATGAATTCATCGATCATATAGCCTCCGTAAAGGGCGATGCCGTGCCTAAACATACCGTTTGGGTATGCGGCGGCCCGGGCTGCGTCGCGGCGGGCAGCGCCGCCGTATGCGAGGCGCTGCGCGCCGTGGTTCGCGGACGCGTGCCCGCCGCGCCTGCGGCAATAAAGGTCAAAGAGAGCGGCTGCATGGGGCCTTGCGAGAGGAGCGTGGTCGTGAAGATAGAGCCTGAGGGATGGTTCTATGAAAAGGTCTCTCCGCAGGACGCGGAAGATATTATCGCCTCGCTGTTAAGCGGCGAGCCCTGCGGAAGGCTGTCAGTCAAGGACGACGGCGGCCGTCCCGTGACGTTGCCGACGGCGGAAAATATCCCCTTTTTCGCGGGACAGGTGAAGTTGGTGAGCACAGGCATGCAAGCGAAAGAGCCTGAATCGTTTGAAGCTTATCTGGCCGCTGGCGGCTTTAAGGCGTTTCTTAAAGCGTTGACAGAGATGTCTCCCGACGAAGTGTGCGCCGAGGTGGATAAATCAGGGCTCCGCGGACGCGGCGGCGGCGGTTTTCCCACCGGACGCAAATGGCTTTCGTGCCGTGCCGCGCGGGGAACGAAAAAATACGTCCTGGTGAACGGTGATGAGGGGGACCCCGGAGCCTTCATGGATAGGAGCCTGATGGAGGGGGACCCCTTTCTGGTTCTCGAAGGACTGATGATAGGGGCCTACGCCATCGGCGCGGCGGAGGGCGTGATTTATGTGCGCCATGAATATCCGCTGGCGGTCGTGCGCCTGCGCGGAGCGATCAGAACGCTTGAGGAGCATGGCCTGCTGGGGAAAAATATCCTCGGCACCGGCTTCGAACTCAGCCTTGAGATATGTCAGGGCGGCGGCGCCTTCGTTTGCGGTGAATCCACCGCCTTAATGACATCTATAGAGGGCCGGGCGGGGGTTCCGCGTGTTAAATATATCCGTTCTACGGAAAAAGGGCTCTGGGAATCTCCGACAGTGCTGAACAATGTGGAGACTTGGGCCAACGTGCCGATGATAATCGAGCGCGGCGCGGATTTCTATAAAGGATTAGGCACGGAAAAGAGCCCGGGGACTAAGATATTCGCGCTTGTCGGCAAAGTCCGCCACACGGGACTTGTTGAAGTTCCGATGGGAGTCACGCTGCGCGAGATAATTTATGGCATCGGCGGCGGCATTGCGGAGGGAAGGCCCTTTAAGGCGGTGCAGACCGGCGGCCCCTCCGGCGGTTGTCTGCCGGAAAGCTTTCTCGACACCCCGGTGGATTTCGACAGCCTTGCCGCCGCCGGGTCGATGATGGGCTCGGGCGGCATGATCGTGATGGACGACCGGACCTGCATGGTAGATGTCGCGCGCTATTTTATAGACTTTTTGGTGGGGGAATCCTGCGGCAAATGCGTTCCCTGCAGGGAAGGGCTTAAAAAGATGCAGATGTTGCTGCGTGACCTTACCGGAGGCAAGGGACGTCCAGGAGATACGGCACTGCTTCGCGAGCTTGCCGAGGGCGTCTCCATGACGGCTCTCTGCGCTCTTGGACAGTCCGCGGCAAACCCGGTGCTTTCCACGATAAAGTATTTTCCTGAAGAATATATGGAACACGAGGCCGATCATTACTGCCGCGCGGGAGTCTGTTCCTCAATGTACCGCGTCGCGATAGACGCCGGACGGTGCCGCGGCTGTTCTATTTGCGCGAAAAACTGTCCAGCGGGAGCAATAGAAAAGCGCGCGGACGGAAAGTACCGGGTAAGGGAAGAGAAATGTATCCGGTGCGGCGTCTGCGCCGAGAAATGCCCGTTTGGGGCGGTAATGGCGGCGAAGGGGGCGCGAGACGATGGTTAAGATAACAATTGACGGACGCTCTGCCGAGGTCAAGAGGGGAACGACCGTTCTGTCGGCGGCGAAGGCGCTGGGGATAGAGATACCGACGCTGTGCCATCACGAGGGGCTGGCTCCCGAGGGTAACTGCCGTCTATGTTCAGTGCTAGTGGAAGAGCGGGGACGCCGTAAGCTTGTAGCATCCTGCGTTTACCCGATAAATTTCGCGATCGAGGTGTGGAGCCGCAGTCCCGAGGTAATGAGGGCCAGGCGCGTCATCTTGCAGCTGCTCGTGAACAGGAATCCGAAATCGCCGGTCATCGCCGCGCTCTGCGCGGAGTACGGCGTGAGCCGCGAAGAACGTTTCCGCCACGAGGCGGACCTCTGCATCCGCTGCGGCAGGTGCGCGCGCGCTTGCGCCGTGAACGGGACGCAGGCGATAGAGTTTGCCGGCCGCGGTTTTGAGCGCCGCATAAGCACGCCTTACGATGAGGCCTCGAGGAGCTGTATCGGATGCCTGTCGTGTCAGATGGTCTGTCCGACCGGTAAGATCACGTATGAGGAAAAGGGGGGCGTGCGGGAGATATGGGGACGCCGCTTCGACCTTGTAAAATGCCGGCGCTGCGGAAAATATTTCGCCACGCGGGAGATGCTTGAATGGGCGCGGGTGCCGGAAGAGGACCGGGATTACTGTGAAAACTGCCGGCGTTTTGAGGAGAGCCGCCGCTTTTTGCTTAAAAAGAGTTAGGGGCGGTGCATAAAACTAAATATGTCCTTCGACCTTCGCGCCTCTTGAAAAAGAGACCGGAGGCATTGGGTGCCCGGAGTGATCCTGACGCCTGCCATTTTGCAAAGAAGGAGGCCCTGTGCGGGGCCTCTTTCTGTATTTTCAGCACAGACAAAAGGAGGAATTTATCATGGAGAAGGTAATTGTCACGACGCCCGAGAAGTGTATCGGCTGCGGCTGCTGTGAGCTGATCTGTTCGCTTCAGCATGAGGGGGAGTTTCGCCCCTCCGCGGCGCGAGTCAACGTGTTCAGATTTGAACAGGGAAGCAACGTCCCGATGCTCTGTTTCCAATGCGAAGAGGCCGCTTGTCTCGCTGTCTGCAAGACGCAGGCGCTTGTTCGCGACGGGGAAACCGGCGTGGTGAACGTCATCGCGGAGAGGTGTATCGGCTGCAAGATGTGCGTGATGGCCTGTCCCTTTGGAAACATCTCCTTCGGCAAAGGGGCCCGTTACGCGAGAAAGTGCGATCAGTGCGGCGGGGAGGCGCTCTGCGCCGAATTCTGTCCTTCGAAGGCGATCGAGTATCTGCCGGCGGACGCCGCGAATATAAACAGGAAAAAGGATTTCTCCGCAAGGATGAAGGAAGCTCTCAAGGAGGTGAAGTAGGATGGCCGGTTGGATTGGGACCCTGCTCAGGGTCGATCTTACAGCGGGAAAGATAAAGAAAGAACCCCTCAACATGGAAGCGGCGGAAAAGTTTATCGGCTGCCGCGGCCTTGGCGTCTGGTATTACATGAATGAGGTGCGCCCTGGCGGCGTGGATGCCTTGGGGGCGGAAAATAACCTGATATTTGCCACCGGACCGCTGACTGGAACGATGGGCACAAGTACCGGACGCTACGAAGTCGTCACGCGTTCGCCGCTCACCGGCGCGCTCGCCGCTTCGAATTCCGGCGGTTATTGGGGGCCGGAGCTCAAATATGCGGGGTACGACCTGATAATCTTTGAAGGAATCGCGGAGAAGCCCGTATACCTTAATATTGAAAACGAAACGGCGGAGCTGCTCTCCGCCGCGGATATCTGGGGCATGGAGGTGCCGCAGACGACGGAGGCGCTGCTCTCTCGTCACGATCCTGAGGCTAAGGTCGCCTGCATTGGCCCTGCGGGCGAGAACAAAGTCCTTTACGCGGCGGTGATGAACGACACGCACCGCGCGGCGGGGCGCAGCGGCGCAGGCGCGGTTATGGGCAGCAAAAACCTGAAGGCTGTAGTGGTGCGGGGCACAAAGGGCGTCAAAGTGGGAGATAAGGATAAATTCCTTGCCGCGGTGCGCGAAAGCCGCCGCCTGCTCTTTGAAAATGCCGTTACCAGCGGCGGGCTTCCAGGCTATGGCACGAACGTCCTCGTCAATATCCTGAACTCTGTTGGTTCGCTGCCCACGAGAAACTTTAGTGAATCCTGCATGGATACCGCCGACAACATCGGCGGAGAGAGCCTCACCGCCAAACGCCTCCATAAAAACAAGGCCTGCGCCTCCTGTGTCATCGGCTGCGGCCGCGTTGCCTGGAGCGAGGGAGAATTCGCCGGCGAGGGTGAGGGGCCGGAATATGAGACTGCCTGGTGTTTTGGCGCGGACTGCGGCATTGACGATCTCGATCTGGTCAATAAGGCGAATTTTCTCTGTAATGAGCTTGGTATCGACACCATTACGATGGGGACGACCATCGCCGCCGCGATGGAGCTTTATGAAAGCGGCGCTATTTCTAAAGAGGATGCGGGGCGGGAGCTGAACTTTGGGAACAAACAAGCGGTCATTGAGCTGATCAAGGAGACCGCCTGCCGCGAGGGATTCGGAAACGAGCTTGCGGACGGCTCGTTCCGTCTCGCGTTAAAACACGGGCATCCCGAGGTCTCGATGAGCTGCAAAAAACAGGAGATGCCCGCCTACGACCCTCGCGGCATACAGGGGATCGGCCTCAATTACGCTACCTCAAACCGCGGCGGCTGCCATGTGCGCGGCTATACGATATCGCCGGAAGTTCTCGGG
The DNA here is from genome assembly GCA_023450745.1 of Synergistota bacterium. Lineage (GTDB taxonomy): Bacteria > Synergistota > Synergistia > Synergistales > Synergistaceae > Cloacibacillus. The sequence continues at coordinate 57,186 of JAEXGR010000060.1, read as the reverse complement.
CTCCCCGAAAAACTCGACCAACAGTCCATCGAAGAAAAGCCGGCATGGGTGAAAGCCTTCCAGGACCTTACGGCGGCGGTTGATTCGGCGGGCATGTGCCTGTTTACGACCTTCGCCCTTGGCGCGCCGGCGATTGCCGCGCAAATATCCGGTGCGACCGGACTTGACTTCACGCCGGAGGCGCTCGTTGCGGCTGGCGAGCGCATATATAACCTTGAAAGAATGTATAATATGAGCGTAGGCTTTACCGAAGCCGATGACAGGCTGCCGGAACGTATGCTGAACTCGCCGATAACCGCGGGACCGATGAAGGGAAGCGTCAGCCGTCTGATGGAAATGCTGCCGCGTTACTATGAGGCGCGCGGCTGGGATGAAAGGGGCGTGCCCACGGAAGAAAAGCTCGCCGCCCTCGGTCTGAAATGATTAAATAATCAAGAGCTGGAAAGGAGAGGGCGCGCGGTGCTAAAAATAGGATTTTTCGCGGATCTCAGGGCGATGGTCGGGGCAAAAGAGATCTTAGTGCCCTGTGAGCCGACGCTTGCCCTCCTCATGAGAAAACTTTGCGACCGGTATGGCAAAAGTTTTCGCGATTTCTGTATGGACGGAGAGCATATCTCCCGCCGGGTGAACATTCTTGTCAACGGCCATCACATGCTTCACCTCCAGAAAGACGACACGCCGCTGCAAGACGGCGACGATATCCGGATATTCCCTCTTATCGGCGGCGGTTGATTATCACCTGCGGCGAGGCGGTAAATGTGGCCGTCCCCGAGCTTGCGCAGGCGCCGGCAGCGGCGGAATAAACTAAAATCTGGCTGAGCGCTCACGGCGCTCAGCCTTGTTTCGTTACTCAGGGCCTCGCCGGCATTACGGAAGCGCCGGAGAGGCCCAAACCGAGCGGTGCGGCGTCAGGCGGCCGTCCGCCGGGAAAAATATCCCTTTTGGGGTATTTTTATATTTATATGACTTTCGTATAATTTTTGCAGATATTTTATTTTCGTGAATCACGGCGTCATCTTACTGGCGGCGCCGGCGGTTAATCTGACAAGAAAGAGGCGATTCTGATGCGCAGAACCATCCGTATTTTTGCGGCGTTATTTATCTCGGTATGCCTGTTCTCCAACACGGCGGAGGCGTTGTCATTCAAGGTGATTCAGCCGAAGGACAATCTGACGGTCGCGCCATTGAGAGACATTCTGATCAAGGGAACCATCAGCAGGGACGCGGGAGACCCCGTGTCTTTTGACGTCCAAATTGAACTGTTTAAGGATGGGATTGACGAGCCTCTGAGTTATATCCGCTCTCATGTAGATGACACGGGTTACACGCCCAGCTCCGATATATACGCGGCTTACGCGGCGAACTCCCGCGATGTGAACACCTATCCCGCGCACGCCAACATCACCTCCGTCGACAAGTGGATGGCGCCCGATATGATCGCCCCGGACGGGACGGAAGAGGCGTTTAAAAACCCCGAGAATAAAGCGATGATCTACAACAAATATGATTTTGACACAGGGAAGGGGACATATACGAGCGGAGATTTCTTCTCGGCCATCATCATGGGCGGGGCTACTAAGGATTACCAAATAGATTCAGCCGATATTGAAGACCTGACTGCCGGTGACTACACGCTGACAATATCGTTCATTAATAATATTGAAAGCGGCGGCCCCGTGCTCGCAAGCAAAGATTTAGATATCAAAGTAGGCTACACCAAGGGCAAGATGCTGGGCCGTTACTGTTACGTCAACGGGCACGACGTAAAAATGAACGAGTTTTCCGCGCGCGACAAAGACGAGTACACGCTGCTGATGGACTTTTTTCCCGGTTACTGGAAGACGTTTGAAATCACCAGACGCTGGCGGCCGAACGATTCGATAGAATATAACGAGGGCAACGTACACGCGATTCTTTACGAGGTGCATCCAAAGAACGCGACGCAGGACACCGAGCTTGCCTATCTTGTGCACAGGGGCGAGATCGAATCTCCGCGGGTGCGTTTTTACCGCTACGACATCGGCGAACCGTCGGTCGTCCACAAGGGCGGCACGACGGACGGCAAGCTGATAGAGATGGACCGCGCGAACAAGATGGAGCTGACGCGTGTCGAGTTCCGCCCCTCAGGGACGGCGGCGGACAATATTTATAATCTTGACGATCACGACAAGTATATCAAGACAGACCTTTCGCGCGGCGTAATCGATCTCTACGACGGCGAACTGCTCTCGATCTTCGGCGTGGCGGTGCCGGTATCCTGCGACGTCGACGCCAACGACGATAAGTCTTATACGGTCAAAGACCGCGTCGCGGGCGTCCACTATTCGCTGACCGACGGGGGAACGGAGATACTCTCATGCGATAAGGAGATCGCCCTCGACCGGCATTATTATGATTCGTGGTCGAAAACGAACGTGAAGACGGGAGCCAAGGGAGCCTGTATGTATGAGTTCAAGCACGACTTCGCCATTCCCGCCGCGTATCGGGGCAAGTCGCTTAAGATGGAGCTCAGCGCCTATACGAGCGCGGACAAGACTCCCGTCGCCGCGCGGACGCTGACGCTCAACGTCAAAGGCGAGCCGCGCCCGGCCGGCGGCGGTTCCAGCGGCGGCTGCAACGCCGGCTGGGCGGTGCTGCTGCTCTTTACGGCGGTTCCGGGCGCGGCGGTCGTCTGGAAGAAAAAGAGGTAAGCCGCGGGCAACGCATTGAACGACAGGCGCGGGGGCTCTTCCGCGCCTGCTTTTTTACCGCCGCATGGCAGGAGATGATCTCGTGAACGACCGAAAATATCATAAAATCATCGCGCTCTTCGCCGCCGTACTCGCTTTGTCTTTCACCGCGGCGTCTTCGTTGAGCGCCGGGACGGCGCTGCCGCGTTCGTACGACCTGAGGGAAAAGGGCTGGCTTTCGCCGGTAAAGCAGCAGCACCCGGACGGCAAGCCGTTCGGCGTCTGCTGGTCGATGTCGATGACCGCCGCGGTAGAATCGTCGCTTATTTCGCAGGGCTTGATGAAAAGTAAAGAGAGCCTCTCCGTCTGGTATCAGGTCTACTACACCTTCAACGACGAAGGCGCGGGGCTGCCGGCCTTTGAGGCGGGAAGCGAAGAATATTATAACGACGGCGGCACGGTATTTCAGGCGGCGGCGCTGTACGCGCGCGGCACGGGGCCGCTTTTCGAGTCGCGGGCGCCCTATCCGGAACATATTGCCGCCGTTTATAAACCGGAGGCGCGTCCGCGGGATTTTAAAGTCACCGGCGTCTATTTTCTGAGCGACGACCTGCATTTATTAAAAAATTCCGATACGGTGAATATTTATAACGACGGCGAAGCGCGCGTCAAATTACTCAAAGAGACGATACTTGACTGCGGCGCGCTCGCGGTTGACATCTTTCACCCCGACGAAGACCCGGAGGAGGGTGTTCCGGACGATTTGCAGCTCATCAGCTCCTCCGGCGCCTATTTTACGGGAATTTTCGGCCAAGGCAGGCCCAATCACTCTGTGCTCATCGTCGGCTGGGACGACGGCTTCAGCCGCGATAAATTCGGCGGCGTATACAGCCCCGACATGAAGCCGCGGGCCGACGGCGCGTGGGTAGTGAGAAACAGCTGGGGGACGGAGTATGGCGACGGCGGCTACTATTATGTCTCTTATGAGGAAGCCAGCCTATGCAACGGCAGCGCCTTTATCGCCGGCAGGGCGGCCGGCAATGAAAATGTCTACCAGTACGACCCGCTGGGGCTGGTCGGCTTCATCGGCGACGGCCGATATATAGAGCCGGAGGAAGAAAGCGGTCCAGATCCGGAAGAGGAACCCGTCCCCGAGGAAGAGGAACCCGAAGGGGAAGAGGGGGAGGACGGCGCCGCCGGCCGCGTGTGCGCGTCTTCAGACTACGGCATGGAGAGCTCCGCTTTCGCCAATATATTTACGGCGAAACGGGACGAATCGCTGACTGCGGTCGCCTTTTACACGCCGCTTCCGAACGCGGAATGCGAGGTGAGCATATACACGGGATGCGCCGGTTCGCCGGTTTCGGGCGCACGAAGGCTCGCCTTCGCGCGGAGCCTCAAATACGCGGGCTATAACACGCTGGTTCTGCCCTCTCCCGTGTCAGTCGCCGCCGGGGAAAACTTTTCCGTGACGGTGAAGCTGACGACGCCGGGGAGAGTGGTGCGCAGAATTCCCGTCGAATACCCGTCGCGCGACGAAGAAACCGATAAATCAACCTGTGAAAAGGGGCGCTGCTGGAAATCCTCGAACGGTACGGAGTGGACCGACCTCTGTTCTCCCACGTGGGATGAGGGCAACGTCTGCCTCAAGGCTTTCGCCGCGCCGCGTAATGAAGCCGGCTCCGGCTGCCGCGCCGGGTGGGCCGCGCTGTCGGTGTTGGCGGCGCTGCCGGCGCTGGGGAAGCGGCGGCAACGTTCGCCCCGCGTTTCGCGGAGCTGAGCGCCGGCGTTTATCTTGAGGCCCGACAGCGGGAGGCGGTGCGGAGACAAAAAGTCCCGCGCCGCCTCCCGCTTAAATTTAAAAAACGACGTTTCGCTTACAGCGTCTTCTTCCAGCGCGGCCCCTGCGGCGTGTCCTCGATGACGACGCCCCTGGCGGCGAGCAGGTCGCGGATTTCGTCGGAACGTTTGAAGTTCTTGGCTTTCCTCGCCTCCGTACGTTCGGCGACGAGCGCGTCGATTTCGGCGTCCGCGTCGTCTTCCTTATCTGCCGCCGGCAGGTAGCCGAGGATGCCGTTGGTCTTTTCAAAGAAGGCCTCAGCCTCCGTCAGCGTCTCCTTGTCGATCTCCTGGTGCTCCGTCAGGTGAACGTTGACGGCCCGCACCATCTCGAAGATGCAGCCGACCGCCCCCGCGGTGTTGAAGTCGTCGTCCATCGCGGCGGTGAAGCCCTCCTCCGCGGCCTTTACCGCCGCGCGCAGCGTCTCGTCCGCGCCGCCGGCGGCCCGGTTGTCGAGCGCGAACAGCAAGTCGGCGTAGCAGTTATGGAGCCTTTCGAGCGCCGCCTTCGCCTGTTCGAGCCCCTCCTGCGAGAAGTTGAGCGGCGAGCGGTAGTGGACGCTCATAAGGAAGAAGCGCAAGACCAGCGGATTCAGCTTCTCGCGCACGTCATGTACGGTGAGGAAGTTGCCGAGAGACTTTGACATCTTTTCCTTGTCGATGAGCAGGTAGGCGTTGTGGAGCCAGTATTTTACGAACTGGGTCTCGTTGGCGCATTCGGACTGCGCGATCTCGTTTTCGTGGTGCGGGAAGATGAGGTCGCTGCCGCCGCCGTGAATGTCGATCGTCTTGCCGAGATATTTTGTCGACATCGCGCTGCATTCGATGTGCCAGCCGGGACGTCCGGGGCCCCAGGGGCTCTCCCAGGAGGGCTCGCCGGGCTTGGCGGATTTCCAGAGCGCGAAGTCAAGGGGCTGCTGTTTGCGTTCGTCAACGTCGATGCGCGCGCCGGAGAGCAGTTCGTCGACGCTCTGTTTTGAGAGCTTGCCATATTCACTGAAGCTCGCGACGTTGAAATAGACGTCGCCGTCCACCACGTAGGCGTGTCCTTTTTCGATGAGGGTGCTGATGATCTCTATGATCGCCGCGATCTCGTGCGTGGCGCGCGGGTTGACCGTCGCGCGGCGGATGCCGAGGGCGTCGGCGTCCTGGTAGTATTCGTTGATGAAACGCTCCGCAAGCTCGGCGACGGTGACGCCGTCCTCATGAGCGCGTTTTATCATCTTGTCGTCGATGTCGGTGAAGTTCTGGACGTATTTCACTTCGTAGCCGAGGCTTTCGAGATAACGCCTGAAGACGTCAAAGAGTACGAAGGGCCGCGCGTTTCCTATATGAAAGTAATTGTAGACCGTCGGCCCGCAGACGTAGAAGCGAACCTTGCCCTCCTCGATCGGGACGAATTTTTCCTTTGTTCTCGTTAAGTCATTATATACTGCCAATGCCATCTTTGAGCACCTCCGCGTTACTTCTTATACATTATTGTGATATCCTATACCATGTGGTGGCGGACTGCAATCACAGAAAGGGTTAATTTTTTGAATAAGGAAGAATTGATAAAATTTGTCAAGGGTTTTCCGGACAAGCCGGGCGTCTATCTCATGCGCGACGAGCACGGGGAGATCATATACATCGGAAAGGCCAAGTCCCTCAGAAAGAGGGTCTCGTCCTATTTCCGTCACAGCAACTTTGCCTCGCCGCGCCTGCGCAAACTTGTCGCGACGATACGCGATATCTCGACGATGCGCACGGAGAGCGAGATCGAGGCGCTGATTCTGGAGAACCGGCTCATAAAGCTCTATCAGCCCTTCTTTAACGTCGACCTCAAGATGAACGAGCGCTACGCCTATATCAAGATCACCGCGGAAAAGTACCCGCGAATCGTCGTGACGCGCATCAAGCTTGACGACGGGGCGGTCTACATCGGGCCCTATGTCCGCGTGCAGGAGGTGCGGGCGCTGCTGCGGCTGGTTGAGCGCTATCTGCCGCTGCGCTCCTGCAAGAGCGAGCTCGCGAAGCCGACGGGAGGGCGGCCCTGCATGAAATATTCTCTCGGCCGCTGCCTCGCGCCCTGCTGCGAACATTGCACGGAGCACGAGTACCGCGACCGCGTAGCCGACGTCGTGCTGCTTTTGCAGGGGCAGGGAGCGGAGCTCATCGAGAGGCTGCGCCGGCGGATGGACCGGGCGGCGCGCGAGATGCGTTTTGAAGAGGCGGCGCACCTGCGCGACACGATACGCGCGATTTGGCGCGTCAGCCGCCAGCAGCACACGATACCGGACATCCCCTCGGGGCAGGATAACTTCTTCGAGGTGCTGAACGCGATGCAGAGAACCTTTGAACTGCCAATCCTGCCCTGGCGCATCGACGGCTTTGACATCTCGCACAGCGCGGGGGAATATACCGTCGGCGTCGCCGTGGTCTTCGAGCAGGGCTATCCCAACCCTTCGCTCTACCGAAAGTTCAACATCCGGACGGTGGAGGGTATCGACGACTTCCGTTCGATGAAAGAGACGCTGACGCGCCGTTACAGCCGCTGCCTCAAGGGGCAGGAGCCGCTGCCGCAGCTGATTTTGATCGACGGCGGCCCCGTGCAGCTCGACTTCGCGATGCAGGCGCTCGACGATCTCGGCATTCACAACATTCCGATAATCTCGCTGGCGAAAGAATTTGAAGAGGTCTATCTCCCGAACCGCAAGGAGCCGGTGCGGCTTGACTATACCGACCCCGTGCTGCGGCTGCTGCAGCATGTGCGCGACGAATCGCACCGTTTTGCGATCACGTCGCACCGGACGCGGCGCGCCCAGAGCTTCAAGCGGAGCAAGATTGAAGAGGTCTCCGGCATCGGGAAGGCCAAGGCCGCGATGCTCATCACAAGGTTCGGCAGCGTCCGGGCGATCAGAGACCTCCCCGCCGACGAGCTTGCCGCCGCGCCGGGGATTGGGCCGGCGCTCGCGAAGAGGATTCTGGCGAAGCTGAATGAGGACGGTCAGGAAGAGATAACCAACGCTATAAAGGAGACGAACGCCGATGGCGCCGCCACAGAGCAAAATTGACGAATATTATATGACCTGCGCGCTGGAACTGGCGCGCAACGGGCGTCAGTGCAGCCCGAACCCCCGCGTCGGCTGCGTCGCCGTGCGCGGCGGACAGATCATCGGGCGCGGCTGGCATAAGATATGCGGCGGCCCCCACGCCGAAGTGGAGGCGGTGCGCGACGCGGGCGGGGACATCGAAGGCGCGGACGTCTATGTGACCCTCGAGCCCTGTTCGCACTACGGAAGGACGCCTCCCTGCGCCGACATGCTGGCGGAGCGCCGGCCGCGGCGCGTGATCGCGGGAATGACCGACCCGAATCCGCGGGTCGCCGGCCGCGGGCTGGAAAAGCTCCGGGCCGCGGGCATCGAGGTAAAAAGCGGCCTGCTGGAAAAGGAATGCCGCTGGATGAACCGCGGCTTTACCCGGCGCATGGTTCAGGGCCGCCCGTGGGTGACGGTTAAGTGCGCCGCCTCGCTTGACGGCAAGGTGGCGCTCGCAAACGGCGAGAGCCGCTGGGTTACGGGCGCGGAGTCGCGCGCGCGCGTGCACCTGATGCGGGCGGCAAACGACGCGGTACTTACGGGCGTGGGCACGGTCATCGCCGACGACCCGCAGCTCACGGTGCGCGACGCGCCGGGCCGGACGCCGCTGCGCGTGATCCTCGACCGACGCCTGCGCACGCCGCCGGAGGCGAAGATACTTGCGGGCGGCGCGGTGATCTTTACGACGGCGGCCGCGCCGCCCGCCCGGGCCTCGGCGCTGGCGGAGGCGGGCGCGCGCGTCGAGACTATCGCGTCGGGAGAGGCGTTTCTTGGCGAAGCGCTGAAAAAGCTCTGCGCGCTGGATGTGAATTACCTGATGGTTGAGGCGGGAGCCGGGGTGACCTCCGCCTTTATGAGAGAGGGGCTCTGCGACGAGCTCGCGCTCTTTCTCGCGCCGAAGATCATGGGGCGCGGGCTCTCATACGCCGAAGGGCTGGAGTTTACGCGCCTGGCGGATGTCCGGCGGCTGCGGGAGACAAGATATATAAAATGCGGAGAAGATCTGCTGATAAGGGGTGTTTTTGAATGTTCACCGGACTTATAGAGACGATAGGCACCGTCGCCGCCGTCACGCCGGCGGGCGAGGTGGTAGAGCTGACGATTCAGGCGCCCGCGATCGCCTCCGGGCTGCGGCTCGGCGATTCCGTGGCCCTCTCGGGGGCCTGCAACACCGTGACTTTTTTCGACGCCAACTCGTTTCGGGTGCAGATGATGCCCGAAACGCAGGCGCGCACGAAGCTGGGCCGCCTGAGAATCGGCTCGTCCGTCAACCTCGAGCGCGCCATGCGTCTTGACTCGCGCCTCGACGGCCATCTGGTCGCGGGGCATGTGGACGGCATGGCGAACGTCTCGCGGATAGAATCGCTGGATAAGACGAAAAAAATTTATTTCACCGCGCCGGAGGAGATACTCGTGGGCATCGTGGCCAAGGGCTCGGTGACGGTGGACGGGGTGAGCCTCACGGTGATCGACGCCGAAAGGGATTTCTTTTCCGTCGGCGTGATCCCCACCACCCTCGCGGAGACGACGCTCGGGGAGCTGAAAGCCGGCGACGCCGTCAATATTGAGACCGATATGATCGGCAAATACATAAAAAAATTTTTGGAGGCCGCATTCAGCGAAAAAAACGGCGGCGGAAAGGTGAAAAATTCGCTCACTTGGGATAAACTTACTGAGTATGGCTGGAACTGACAGATCTGTCACTGACGATGGAGGGGAAAAAATGTTCAATACCATAGAAGAGGCGATTGCCGACATCCAGGCGGGAAAGATGGTCGTCGTAGTCGACGACGAAAACCGCGAAAACGAGGGAGACCTCGTGATGGCGGCGGACCACTGCCGTACCGAAGACTTGAACTATATGATTACCAAGGCGCGCGGGCTCGTCTGCGTGCCGCTCTCGTGCCAGCAGGCGCAGCGGCTGGAGCTTGCGCCGATGGTCGAGCACAACACGGACGCGCACGGAACGGCCTTCACCGTCACCGTCGACCATCTGCGGGGCACGACGACGGGGATCTCGGCGGAGGAACGCGCCTTCACGGCGCGCGCGCTCGCGCAGCCCGAATCGCTGGCGGGAGATTTCCGCCGTCCCGGCCATATATTCCCGCTCATCGCGCGCCCCGGCGGCGTTTTGCAGCGCGCCGGACATACGGAGGCGGCGGTGGACCTCACACGCCTCGCCGGGCTTCATCCCGCGGGAGTCATCTGCGAGATAATGAACGGCGACGGCAGCATGGCGCGGCTGCCGCAGCTTTTGGATTTCGCGAAAAAAGAGGGGCTGAAGATAGTCTCCGTGGAGGAACTCATCCGCTACCGCGTCATCCGGGAGAAGTTCGTCAAGAAAGAGGTCGTCGTCCACATGCCTACGCAGTGGGGAGACTTTACCTGCCACGTATATACCAGCCCCTACGGGGATAACCCCGGCGCCGTACATCTCGCGCTCGTCAAGGGAGATCTCTCCGGCGACGAACCGGTGCTGGCGCGGGTCCACTCCGAATGCTTCACGGGCGACCTGCTCGGCTCGCTGCGCTGCGACTGCGGCCCGCAGCTGCACACGGCGATGACGATGATCGAAAAAGAGGGGCGCGGCGTACTGCTCTATCTGCGCCAGGAGGGCCGCGGCATCGGCCTGCTTGCGAAGCTCAAGGCATACGACCTGCAGGACAAGGGGCTTGACACCGTCGAGGCGAACGTCGCCCTTGGCTTTGCGCCCGATCAGCGCGATTACGGCGTGGGCGCGCAGATATTGGCCGACCTCGGCCTCAAAAAGCTGCGCCTGATGACGAACAACCCCGTCAAGATCACGGGGCTCGCCGGCTATGGACTTGAGATAACGGAGCGCGTGCCGATAGAGATCGCCCCAAACCCCTATAACGAACGCTACATGAACACCAAGATCTGCAAGATGGGGCACATGCTCAACAACGACAGGGAGTACGGCTGCCAGGAATGCGGCCGCCACAAATAAGCCAAGAGTAAAAGGTCCCTCGCCGCCGGCGGGGGACGCGGGCGTTTTTAATAAAAATATTTTTACGGGAGGAATTTTTTTAATGCGTACCATTCAGGGAGACATGATAGGGAGCGGACTGCGGTTTGCAATCATCGGCTCGCGCTTTAACGAATTGATCACCTCGAAGCTCATCGAGGGAGCCAAGGACGCCCTCACGCGTCACGGAGTAAGCTATCAGGATATAGACCTCTACTGGACGCCCGGCGCCTGGGAGCAGCCGGTGGTGGCGAAGGAGATCGCGCTTCTCGGCAAATACGACGCGATCATCACGCTCGGCGCGGTCATTCGCGGCGACACCACGCACCACGAGTATGTCGCGGGCGAAGCGGCCAAGGGGCTGGCGCACGTCGGGCTTGAATACCGTGTGCCGGTGGCCTTCGGCATCCTCACCTGCGAAAATCTTGAGCAGGCGCTCATGCGCTCCGGCAGCAAAGCGGGGAACAAGGGCGCCGAAGCGGCGCTCGCCGCGCTGGAGACGGCGAAGCTGATGAACGAAATCAGAAAGACCGGGGAGGCGCGGGATTAATGCTTGATACAAAATGGGTCCGCGAGCACTATGACGAACTTGCGGCGATGCTCGCCTCGCGCAACAACGCCTTTCCCCTCGACCGCTACCGGGAGCTCGACGAGGAGCGCCGCCGGGTGCTGCTCGAGGTGGAGAAGCTGAAAGAGCGCCGCAACGCCGGCTCCAAAGAAGTGGGGATAAAGAAAAAGGCCGGCTATGATACGGAAGCTCTGCAAGGCGAGATTCGCGAGCTCGGCGAAGAGATCAAAGGCCTCGACGACCGGGCGAACGAGATTCAGAGCGAGCTTGACGAGCTGGCGCTGCGCATTCCGAACCGCCCGCACGAAAGCGTGCCTCAGGGCAAGGACGAAATCGACAATATAGAGATGCGCCGCTGGGGCGTTCCTCGCGAATTTGACTTTGAGCCGAAGCCGCACTGGGAGCTTGGCGAGGCGCTCGGCATCATGGACTTCGACCGCGGCGTGAAGCTCGCCGAAAGCCGCTTCACGGTGCTCAAGGGCGCGGGCGCGCGCCTGGAGCGCGGCCTGATGAACTTTATGCTCGACCTGCACACGACGCAGCACGGCTTTACGGAAGTCGCGCCGCCCGCGCTCGTCAACTCAAAGACGATGACGGGCACGGGGCAGCTGCCGAAGTTTGCCGAAGACCTGTATCGCTGCGTCAACGACGACCTCTGGCTCATCCCCACCGCCGAGGTGCCGCTGACGAACCTCCATTCGGGCGAGACCCTTAAGGAGGCCGACCTGCCGAAATACTTCTGTGCCTTCACGCCCTGCTTCCGCCGCGAGGCGGGCAGTTATGGACGCGACATGCGCGGCATGCTGCGCCAGCACCAGTTTGACAAGGTCGAGATGGTCAAGCTTGCCGTTCCCGAAAAAAGCTATGACGAGCTTGAACACATGACGGGCTGCGCGGAGAAAGTCCTCCAGCTGCTCGGCATCCCCTACCGCGTGATCGTCCTCTGCACCGGCGACATGGGCTTCGGCGCCGCCAAGACCTACGACATCGAGGTCTGGCTCCCCTCGCAGCACACCTATCGCGAGATCAGCTCCTGCAGCAACTGCGAGGACTTCCAGGCGCGCCGCATGGGCATGAAGTACAAGCCCGCCGACGGCGGCAAGGCGCGTTTCATCCATACGCTGAACGGCTCCGGCCTCGCGATCGGCCGCACGCTCATCGCGCTCATGGAAAACTGCCAGAACGCCGACGGGTCGATCACGGTTCCCGAGGCGCTGCGCCCCTATGTCGGAGGCCTTGAAAAAATCTCCGCGTAGCGCGAAGATAAAATAAATCGCATACGGGGAGCCGCGTGGGAAAAACCATCTTGCGGCTTCCCTGTTTTATGATACGATATATAGAATGACGGCTTTATTTTTATTTGACGAAAGCAGGGCCTTATATGTTTAGCAGCTCATATGGAACAACCGTGATCATGGTCGCGATGGTCGCTTTGATCTGTATCTCGATACAAAAGTTTTTTAAAAAGTACCTCGAAAGCGACCAGTATTACTATTTAAAGGATATCACGCTCGTGGGGGCGTGGGCCCTCTGCGGCATCTGGATGCCGGACGGCCCGCTGCGCATCACCGTCGCCGCCGGCGTCGCCTCAGCCTGCATCGGCTTCTGTCAGCGGGCGACGAAGGGCAAGAACCTGCGTTTCCTCTACTTTCTGGTCGGCCTCGTCTTTTCCCTCTTCGGGCCGCGAATCGCCTTTATTGAATTTACCAACGGCGAATACTATTACCTCTCCTATTTTGCCTCGGTCGCCATCAGCACGCTCTGGGTGGGCATCTTCCCCATCTTCTTTCAGGAGGTCGACGAGATTCCCGGGCTCTGCGGACTGCTGCTGACCGTGAGCTGGACGATGATCTCCGTCGTCATTCTTTCGTCGTCGCAGAGCCTTCACGACGCTTCGCAGATATGCATGATCGGCTTGGTGCTGCTGCTCGTCTTCTGGAGCCGCCACATCTACGCCTACCGCCGCCTCACCGAGCCGCTTACGGGGCTTTGGGGCACGCTGTTTGCGGGGCTCTCCATCCTCGGCGTCAGCAAAGGGATAACGTTCTATACCCTCGCGCTGCTGCCGCTGGGTTTCTTCGCGCTGCCGATCACCGAGACCTCCATGGGGGTCATCAGCGCCGCCTTCTCGCCGCGGCCGACGGGCAACCTCATCCTGTACCGCAAGCTCATCACGCGCGGCCATACCCATCCGGTCGCGATATATCTTGTCGTTACGGTCTGCGCCATCTTAGGCTGCCTCGTCTCCGCGATCCAGCTTGGGATGCCGGACTTCCTCTATCTTATGGCCGCCGTCGGCGGAGTATTTGGAGTGATCTGGGTGGTATACACATTCAAGTATAAGCGGACGAAGATGAACGGCGAATGCCGGAATCCGCGCCTGTGGGGCGTCACGGTCGACAACATTTCGCTGAACTACGCTCTTACGAAGGTGCAGCACTGGATAAAAACGGAACGGTCGCCGCATATAATCGTGACCCCCGACGCCCTCGCGGCGCTTCGCAGCCGCACCGACGAGAACTACCGGCGCGTCGTGCGCGGGGCCGGCCTGGTGCTGCCCGACGGCGCGGGCCTCATCGGCGCGCTTAAACTGATCGGAACCCCTATACAGGAACGCATACCGGGTGTAGAATTCACCGAACATCTTTGCCGCCGCGCCGCTTACGAGGGCTGGCGCGTCTGGATGCTCGGCGGCGCTCCCGGAGTGGCGGAGGCCGCGGCGGAGAGGCTCGCGGAGAAATTCCCCGGCCTTACGGTGGCCGGTACCTGCGACGGTTTCTTCAAACCGGAGAAGACGGATGATATTTGTGCCGCGATACGCGGCGCGCAGACCGACATCCTCTTTGTCGGCCTGGGCGTTCCGAAGCAGGAATACTGGCTTGAGGAATACCTCGGCCGGACCGGGGCGGTCGTCGGCATGGGAATCGGCGGCAGCATGGACGTGATCTCGGGGCGGCTGACGCGCGCGCCGAAGGTGTGGCAGAAGGTCGGCATGGAGTGGCTCTACCGGGTGATACAGGAGCCGTGGCGCTGGCGCAGGCTTACGAAACTGCCGCTCTTCGTCTGGTATCTCGCGCTGACATACCTGCACCTTGACGGCTACAAGAATGACGACATAAAGGTTGATAAGTAATTTATCCGTGAATTTATCGATAAAATATGGTATTTTATAATAGAATTTGAAAGGATTGATTTTTTGATGAAGATGGACAAGATAATCAAACAGGCTCAGAGGATGCAGGCGCAGATGGCGCTCGCGCAGGAAGAATTGCAGAACGCGGTGCTCGAGGGCGCGGCGGGCGGCGGCGCCGTCAAAGCAACGGTCAACGGCCACGGCGACATCCTTTCCATCACGATAAACAAAGACGTCGTCAACCCCGACGACGTGGAGATGCTCGAGGACCTCGTGCTCGGCGCCGTCAAAGAGGCGATCGCCAAGTCGAAGGAGCTTTCAAACGACAAGATGAACAGCGTTACCGGCGGCATGGGCGGCCTGCCCGGCCTTATGTAGAGGCCTTTCTTGTCGCTGCCGGGGCCGGTCTATAAGCTGATAAAACAGTGGAGCAAACTTCCGGGCGTCGGCGAAAAGACGGCCCGGAGGATGGTCTTTCATCTGCTCAGGCAGGAGCCGGGGCAGATTGAGGAGTTCGGCCGCTCCATCATCGCGCTGACGGAAAATATCCGCCGTTGCAGCGTCTGCGGCGCGATAACGGACGTCGACCCCTGTCCGGTCTGCACCGACCCGATGCGGAACCGAAAACAGCTCTGCATCGTGGAGAACGAGGAAGACTGCGTGGCGATGGAACAGGCGGGAATTTTCAACGGCGTATACCACGTCCTCGGCGGCAGGCTTTCGCCGCTTGACGACGAGGAGATCCCGGAGGAGAGCATCGAACGTCTGCGCCAGCGCGTTGAGGCGGGCGAAATAGAGGAGATCATCCTCGCCACCGCCCCGCGTCTGGAAGGCGACCTCACCGCCTACGCGATTCAGGAGGCGCTGGAAGCGCTGCCCGTAAAAATATCGCGGCTCTCCTACGGGCTTCCCGTAGGGGGCAGCATCGGCTTCGCCGACCGGGTAACGCTGCACATGGCGATGGAATCAAGAAAGGAGATGAGCTGACTTCAAAATACGGCGATGATGATTAGGCGGAACGTAACATATTGAGGAATTTTTTTCGGGAGGAGGAAAAAATTATGCGTCATGACATGGAACTTTCAAAAGTGATGAAAAGACTGGTCACCGCAGTAATGGTATTTATCTGCGGCGCCGCCGGCTATCAGTTTTCCCTGTTGATACTCAAGGAGAACTGGTGGCCATCGATGTCCCTTATCCACCCGATAGGGACCAGCGTTTTTATCGTACTACTGTCAGCAGCTTGCGGCTTTATTCTTGCACCGTTGTTCTGGTGGGCACTAATAAAATTCGGACAGTTTTTCGAATCTAAAATACAGAACGTCAGCGTGCCGGATCTGATAGTAAGTATGGTGGGGCTCATCCTGGGCCTGCTTCTCGCAAACCTGATCGCGATACCGCTCGCCAAAATCCCCGGAGGCGTCGGCGTCTATATCGCGGTGCTGCTCAACGTGGCCCTCGGCTACTGGGGGCTGCGCTTCTTCGCCAAACGCGGCGACGACTTCTGGAATATGCTGACGAACATCGATCTCAAATCCAGGCTGACCCGTTCAAAGAAAAAGGGCGCCGACGGCGTTATCGAGGATATCGTCGGGCCGCAGGCGGTGATTTCGTATCCTAAGGTGCTCGATACGAGCGCGATAATCGACGGCCGCATCCTTGACGTCGCCCAGACGGGCTTCCTCGAGGGGACGATCGTTCTGCCGCGCTTTATCCTCGCGGAGCTGCAGGGGGTCGCCGATTCGACCGATTCGCTGCGGCGCACGCGCGGACGCCGGGGGCTCTCCGTAGTCACCGAGCTCCAGAAGATCAAAGGGCTGACGATCGAAATACCGGAGATGTCCCTGCGCGACCTCGGACGCGACAAAGTGGACGAGGCGCTCGTCGTGCTCGCGCGCCAGCTCAGCGGCAAGGTCATCACCACCGACTACAACCTTAACCAGGTGGCTCAGATCGAGGGCGTCGACGTGCTCAACGTCAACGATCTCGCCAACTCGCTGAAGCCGATGCTGCTGCCCGGAGAGAAGGTTGAGATAGACATTATCAGGCTCGGCAAGGAAAACCATCAGGGCATCGGTTATCTGGACGACGGCACGATGCTTGTCGTTGAAGACGGTTACCGCCACGTCGGCGAACGCGTCAAGGTCACCGTCACCTCCATGCTCCAGACTTCGGCGGGCAGGATGGTCTTTGGCCGCATCCATCCATAGCCTGATGGACGCTCCGCGCTGGTCATTTTTGATAGCGGCCGGGGGTTCCGGACGGCGGCTCGGCGGAGAGCCGAAACAGTTTCGCGAGCTTGCCGGACGGCCGCTCTGGAAGTGGTCGTGGGCGGTCGCGGAACAGCTGCGCCGCCGTGGGGAGATAAAAGACATTGTCCTTGTGGTCCCCCGCGAATATGAGCGGGGGATACGCAAAGAGACGGAAGATATCGAGCTTACTGTGACATGCGGCGGGGCGACGCGCTCCGAATCCGTAGTCAAAGGGCTCATGAAATGCCGCGGGTCACACGTGCTTGTTCACGATGGGGCCCGCCCTTTTATAACCTTGGCGCTCTGCCGCCGCCTGATGGCGGCCGCGGACGGCGGCCGCGGGGCCGTGCCGCTGCTGCCGTCGGTCGATTCCCTGAAGAGGGTAGCGGGCGAAGAGATCGCCTGCGCGGACCGAAGCCTCTATTACAGGACCCAGACGCCGCAGGCCTTTGAGCGGAAACGGCTGATATCGGCGATAGAAAAGAGCGGCCTCGAGGGAACCGATGAAGCCTCCGTATGGCTCGCGGCGGGAGAACCGCTGCTCTGCGTGGACGGAGAAGAGAGGAATTTCAAGGTGACGACACAGTTTGACTGGGAAATGGCGCGCGCTTTGACGGAGAGGGATATTGAAAAAAGAACGGGACACGGGTATGATATCCACCAACTTGTTGAAGGGCGTCCGCTTATAATCGCGGGCATCCGGCTCGAGGGGGAGAAAATCGGCCTGTTGGGGCACTCCGACGCCGACCTTGTGACGCACACGGTGATGGACGCGCTGCTCGGCGCGGCGGGAGAGCCGGATATCGGGACGCTGTTTCCCGCCGCGGAGGAACGATGGCGCGGCGCGGACAGCGTGACGCTGCTTCACAGCGTGCTCGAGCTGCTCTCTTCGAAGGGGTGGCGCGTGGAATGGGTCGACGTGACGCTCAACGCCCAGCTCCCGCGCATGGGGCACCTGGTGCCGCGCTTCATCGAGAAGATGAACGGCGAGCTCGGCGGCGGCGAGTCGCGGCGGCTCTTCAATATGAAGGTAAAATCTGCGGAACACTGCGGCAGCGCCGGCAGGGGAGAGTGTATGATCTGCCACGGAGTGGCCACTATATCACGATTCCTCCCCGCCGGCCCCGCGGTAAAAATAGATAAATAAAACAATGGAGGCCTTTTAAAAAATGAGTGAGAACAAGAAAAATAAGTTTGTTGAATATCAGGGCTTTACATTTGACGACGTGCTTTTGGTCCCCGGCTACAGCGAAGTGGTGCCGGCCGGCGTCAACGTCTCGACCAGGCTGACTCCGCAGATCGACCTCAACATCCCGATATGCAGCGCCGCGATGGACACCGTCACCGAGGCGCGCCTTGCGATCGCGCTCGCCCGCGAGGGCGGCATCGGCATTATGCATCGCAACCTGCCGATTGAAAAACAGGCGATCGAGGTGGACAAGGTGAAACGCTCCGAATCGGGAGTCATCGTCGACCCGTTCTACCGCCACCCCTCGGACTCGGTGCGCGAGGCCGTCGCTCTTATGGAGCACTATCATATATCGGGCGTGCCGGTCGTCGACGACCAGATCCGCCTCGTCGGCATCATCACCAACCGCGACCTTCGTTTCGTCACGAACCTGGACCAGCCGATATCTAACGTCATGACGAAGGAGCACCTGATAACGGCGCCGATGGGCACGACGCTCGACGACGCGAAGAGCATCCTCATGGGCTCGAAGGTGGAAAAGCTTCCCATCGTTGACAAGGAAAACAAACTTAAGGGACTCATCACGATAAAGGACATCCTCAAGGCCAAGGCTTTCCCCAACGCCACGAAAGACTCGCACGGACGGCTGCGCGCCGGCGCGGCGATCGGCGTCGGCAGCGACGCGAGAGACCGGGCCGCGGCGCTCGTGAAGGCCGGAGTCGACGTGATAATCGTCGATACGGCGCACGGCCATTCAAAAATGGTCATCGACATGGTCAGAGACCTCCGCGCGCTCTACCCCGACCTGCCGCTCATCGGCGGCAACATCGCCACCGCGGCGGCGGCGGAGGCGCTCATCGACGCGGGCGCGGACGGCGTCAAGGTGGGCATCGGCCCCGGCTCGATCTGTACGACGAGGATCGTCGCCGGCATCGGCGTGCCGCAGGTCGCGGCGGTGATGAACGTCTCCGCGGCGGCCCATAAGCGCGGCAAGACCGTGATCGCCGACGGCGGCATCCGTTACTCCGGAGACATCGTCAAGGCGCTTGCGGCGGGCGGCGACGTGGTCATGATCGGCTCGCTCTTTGCCGGCACGGAGGAGAGCCCCGGAGAGGCCGTCATTTACAAGGGCCGCTCCTTCAAGAGCTACCGCGGCATGGGGTCGCTCGGCGCGATGAAGGGCGGCTGCAGCAAGGACCGTTACTTCCAGGAGGGCACGACGGAAGACAAACTGGTTCCCGAGGGCATTGAGGGCATGGTTCCCCACAAGGGCCCCATTTCGGGAGTCATCTATCAGATGGTCGGCGGCATTCGCGCCGGCATGGGCTACGTCGGCGCGCCGAACATCGAGAGGCTCCACGAGGATTCACAGTTCGTTCAGGTGACGGCGGCCTCGATGAAGGAAAGCCACCCGCACGACGTCGTCATTACGAAGGAAGCCCCCAACTACTGGGCCGAGTAACCCTTATCCGACAGCAGACGCCGAAGGCGGACCGCACCTCTTACTGGCGGCCCGCCTTTTTTGCGGCGCTGATTTTATTCAGTGATTCCGAACTTTTCCCTGATCCAGCGCGCGCGCAGCGGGAAGCCGTTTTCCGCGTATCGCCGTGCGGCTGTGGCCGCGTCGTCACGAAAATCTTCTCCGCTTAACTTCGCGATCCACGCCTTTGCCAGATGGTGGGCGGATATCCAGTCGTGCTTTGCCACCAGGCGCAGAAGCAGCTCCGAATTTTCCAGCGATTTACGCGCGCCGGCCAAGTCGCCGCGTTCCGCGTCGGCGATGGCCTTGGTGCTGTACAATATCGAGCCGCAGCGGCCGCCGCGGCAGCTTTCAAACAGCGCGGCGGCGCGGTCGATATGCGAATACAGTTCCTCCAGGTCGCCGGCGTCGAGCGCGACGTTCGCGGCGCAGGTGTGGAAATAACTTCTTCCCCAGTATAAATTCATCTCTTCGCATTTCTGCGTGCATTCGGCAAGCCGTTCCGCGGCCCTTCCGAGGTCGCCGGTCCGCTCGTATATTTCTCCCAGATAGCATTTTGCGACCAGCATGCCGAGCGTGTATCTTCTGCCGGTCAGCATCATCTGTTCAAAGAGTTTTATGCAGTGAAGAAATATCTTTTCCGCCCGCTCATAATCGTATTTCAACATATAGCCAATGCCGATGAAGCGCATCGCGGTCGCAAAATAATGGGGCGCCGGCGCGTCCCTGGCGAGGCGCAGCAGTTCGCGGGCGACCGCTATCAGCTTGTCCGCCTCTTCCGTCTGGAGGTACATGTAGGCGTAATGTTTGAGGCAGTGTATGTGTGTCTCCGTGAAGCCGTGAATTTTCGAGATATGGATGGCTTCGTCCGTATATAGCTTCGCCACCGTATATTCTCCCCAGCTTATCCGGTAGCCGCCGGCCAGTTCGAAGCACGTGGCTTCGAGCTGCGCGTACTCTCGCTTGGAGAGAGCCTCGGAGCCTCTTAATTCGTCAAGTATCGAGATTGCGTGCTCAACCTTTTTGTCCGTCTCCTCGCGGCTGCTGAAGGGCATCGAGCACGAGAGGAAAAGGCGGTCCGACAGCGTGGGGAAGAGATCGTGGTTGAGCGTGATATCGAAGATAAGCTCGCGCAGATATTGCTTTAATTCCAGTATCCGCTCTCCGGCCTTCGCGTAATGGTGGCTGAGCATCGCGCTGAGCGCCGGGTCCCAGTGCTGCGGCAGGTAGCGCTTGTTGAGCGCGGCCGCCGCGCGGCGATGGAGCTCACGGCGCCTCGCCGCCGGGATGGCGCTGTAGACGCATTCGCGCAGCTTGAGGTGGGTAAATTCCCAGAGGGCGTTGTCCGTCTCCTCTCTTTCGCGGATCAGCCCTTTGGAGACGAGCAGCTCCGCAGAGGCGAGGGTCTCTTCTGTCGAGAGCGACGTTATCTCGGAAATGACCTCCGAGGCGCCGGCGGCGCAGACGGCGATCGCGTTCAGCACGTCGCGCTCCCGCTGGTTGAGCTCTCCCATGCGCTCGATTATGAGGCCACCCAGTCCCTTTGTGCAGTCCGAGCCGGGGTTTTCTTTCAGAGAACGCAGGATCTCAAAGAGCATGAGCGGCACGCCTTCGCTTTCGCGGACAAAGTAGGAAAGCCCCCGGTCTTTGACCGTGCTTTCCGGGAGCAGGCTGCGGCTGATGTATATGATTTCGTCGTCGCGGAAGGGGCTGAGTTCGATTTCAACGATTGGACGCCCGCATTTTGCCTGCCGGAGCATCGCCATCGTCATCCGCGCGGATTCCGGCCGTCCGGAAATAATGACGTCCGCCTGCGGGCCGCTGGAGAGGAAGACGCACAACAGTTCGATAGAGCGGCTGTCGAACCAGTGAACGTCCTCAAATACCATCATGACGCGTCCGCGCCGCGCGAGGAGGGCGGTGAGCTCGGAGATTATAGAAGCGAGCGCGACGGGGTTTATCTCCGTCACGCTTGAGATGTCCGCGTTGAAAGAAAGTCCCTCGTTTTTGATAAAGCCCGGGGATATTCCCGCGAGTATCGAGGCCGTGCGCTTGTCGGGCGCCATCCCCTCCCGGTCCAGACGCAGGGAAAGTTCCCGGAGGATGTTGTTCCATGACGAATACGCGTAGCTGCCGCCGATCGCCGTCGCCTTTGCCGAAAGCACCGTCAGCCCCTCCTTGGGCAGGGAATCCAGCAGCTCGTTTATGAGGGCCGACTTCCCGATGCCGGCCTCTCCGTGGATGAAAAACAGGCAGCGCTCCCCGCCGGAGAGCTTCTCTGTGAGCAGGGCGAGCTCCCGTTCGCGGCACCAGAATTTTGTGTGTTCATCCCTTTTGTTATGATGTCCGATGATCTTCGCGTAATATTTCTTCGCCCTCTCGGAGGGTGAGATGGCGAGCTTGGCCCCGAGCGCGGTCGAATAGCTCTGGAAGAGTTCCGCCGCGCGGCTGCTCTGTCCCGTATTTGCATAGAGCTCCATCAGCTCCAACACGGAATCCTCGTCGAAGGGGTCCAATTTGAGGATGGCCGCGAGGGACTCGCCAAGCGCTTCGTTGTCCTGCGATTCGTACGCCGCTTCAATGCGTTTTTTTATCGATTCGACGATCTCCCCGCGTATTTTCTCCCGTGCGGACTCGAGCCACTCGTTAAAGGCGGGGGAATTTAAAGACGACAAGCCTTTGAGCGGGACGCTGTAGACGGAGGGCGGAATCGGCGTGCTGGGGTCGGCCGCGGCCTTCAGGTCGCTTAAATCATTGTCGAACGCGGCGGCCGTGACCGTGCGCCTGCCGACGATGAGCGCCTCCGGCATGATGCTGTTGATGAGATAGAGGGCGTTTCGGAGATTTGCCGAAGCCTGGGACTCGTTTTTGTCATACCAGAATATCGCTTTGAGTTCGTCGCGGGTCACCTCGCCGCTCAGCGCGATATAGTACAACAGCGCCTCCGCCTTGTGCAGCTTAAACGTTATCTTTTCTCCCCCGTACTCGATCAAACTGTTTCCCAGCAGCGATATCTTTAACTTCATCTCTCTGTCCCCTCCCCTTCCGTCCGGAGTAAATTATATCAGGATTAATAGTCGGGCGTAAAAAAACGAGCGCCCTTCAAACGCCGTTTTACGGAAAACTTTGACGTTTGATTGACGGGGACGGGGTAAAATGCGAACAGACAGAAAAATGTATAAACTTAGCCCGTGATTTAGAAAAATTGACACTGCGCAGCCTTCCGTTTCCGACAAGCGTCCGCGCGGCGCGAAAAGGAAGACCGCCGCGGAACATTAAAGGAGGACACCGGTATGCAAAATTATCTTGAAACGATCGCCTCTTACAACTTCGCGCCAAAGTCGATTGAGGCGGCGGCGTCTGCCGGCAAACGCCCGCCGCGCGGCAGCGGCGAGAGGGCCCCTTTTGACGAAGCGAAGGGGCTGCTTGACCTTTCATGCGCCGTTCTGCCGCGCGAAGCGGCGATGTGTGTAATTTCCCTTCTTTATCTTGAAACGCTCGTCTGCCAAAAAGGCGGCCTCTCGGCTCTGCTGAAAAAGCTCCTGGACGAGAAAGACGCGCCCGCGCTCCATTACGAGACCAACGCCGAGGAACTTTTGCTGGCGGAGTTATTTGACGGCCTCTTAGCCGCCGGCGCTTCGCGCGAGGACTGGGCTTTCGTTTCGACTAGCGGCTGCGTGACAAACGGCATCGCGTGGTACGCAACCGCCAAGGCCCGCGAGTATCTGAAGGTTGCCGACATCACGACGGCGCTCAATCTCGAGGCGATACGCGGTGAAATGGGCGCTTTTGACGACCGCCTCTCCTCAATCGCGCGCCCCTATCAGGGGCAGATAGACTGCGCCGCGAATGTGCGCCGCCTCGTCGAAGGCAGCCAGATGACGACCGACGAGGGACGTTACGCCTTTGGCTACGATACCCATCCGCGCGTGCAGGACGCGATCTGCGTGCGCGCGACGCCGCAGACGCACGGCGGCGCGCGCGACGTCTGCTATTTCGCGCAGGAGTCCGTGGAAAAGGCTGTCTTTTGGGGCTGCGGCGGCTATGGCGTGGAATACGCGCTTGACGGCCTGGAGACCGCCGTCTCTGATACCGCGCATATCTGCGAGCGGCGTACCTTCCGGCTCTGCGACAGCCGCCTCTCGTATGGCCTGCCGATGAACCTCACCCACGGCGCGACGGGACTAAACCACGGTTTCCCCGTGGTGCAGTCGAATCAGGCGGCTCTTGTCGCCGAACTCAAGCTGCTTGCGCTGCCGAGCGCCGTCGTGAAAGAGCCGGGCGAGTGCGCCGCCTACTACGCGGGCACGAAGATGCTCCGCGCGCTGCCGCTATTTGCGAAGGTCATGGCGATCGAGCTTCTGATGGCTTGCCAGGGAATGGATATCGTCAAGGAGAAACTGCCGGAATTCCATTTCGGCAAGGGCACGGCGGCCGTAAAGGATAAAGTGCGCGAAAGTATCGCGATGATGACCGAGAATCGCTTCGTCTCGCCGGACATGAACGAGGCGGACCGTCTGATAACAAACGGTGAAATCTTAAAAGCCGCTGAAAAAGCCGTCGGCAGTCTCAGGTAGAAGGAGCGATATCGATGAGTCTTTATTATATAGATGGAAACAGCCTTACGCTTGACGTGATCCGCCGGATAATGGCGGATAAAGAGGCGGCGGTCGCGCTGTCCGAAGAGGCCGCCGCGCGCTGCCGCGCCGCGCGCGCCCAAATCGACCGCTGGATGGAAAAGGACGCGCCCGTAGTCTACGGAGTGAACACCGGCCTTGGCAACCTCAAGGACGTGGTCGTGCCGCCCGAGAAGCATATCGAATGGAACAAGACCCTGCCCTATCCGCACGCCGCGGGCATGGGCGAATATCTGGCGCCCGAAGTGACGCTGACATCCCTGCTGCTGCGCGCCAACGTGCTTGCGAGAGGGTACAGCGGCGTGCGCCCCGCGCTCATCGAACGGATTCTTTCCGTCTACAACGCGGCGGTCGCGCCCGCGGTCCACAGCGAAGGCTCTACGGGGCTCTCGGACCTCGGCCCGCTGGCCCAGAACGTCATGACGGTGGCGGGGCTTGACGAAGCGAAAGCCTATTATAAGGGAGAGCTTCTCCCCGCGCGCGAAGCGCTGCGCCGGGCCGGCCTGCCGGAGAGCTTCACGCTGGAATGCAAAGAGGTCCTCGCGCAGATGAACGGCTCGACGATGACCCAGGCGATCGCCGTGCTCGCCTTCCTGCGTTTCGAAGCGCTGCTGCCTGAAATAGAGCGCCGCGTCGCCGGTGACGGCGCGGCGCCCTTATATCTGGAGGGCTGCCGCGGCGTCATCGAATTCACAAAGGAGATCCTCAACCGGGAGAACAACATCTCCTGTGACAACCCGCTGCTCTTTGAGCTGCCCGAGGGCGGCTATGAGGCGGTGATGGGCTGCAATTGCAGCAACACGCAGGTCGGCTACGCGGCGGACATGATGAACACCGTCCTCATAGAACTTGCGTCCGGCATCTGCGAAAAGATAAGCGGCGGGCTGGCGCGAAACGAGAGCCGCCATCTGCTGAATAAAATCAAGACCTGCGCGATGCAGGTGAGCGCCGATTCGATACCGACGAAGGGCGGGCAGGAAGACCATGTGGAATTCAGCTACACCGCCGCCCGTAAATTTTACTACGCCGTGGAGCTTGCGGAAAAACTCTTGACGCTCTGATCGGCGGCGCGCGGAAGCGAAGCGGACGCCCTTCGGCGGCCGTTTTCGCGGTGTTGGTTATAAGGAGAGAACAATGCGTATTTCATTGAAACTTAATGGAGAAACAAGAACGGCGGAGGTCGGGGCCGATACGCGGCTCATCGACATGCTGCGGAACGGTTTTCGGCTGACCGGCGTGAAAGAGGGCTGCGGCGCGGGAGAATGCGGCGCCTGCACCGTGCTCCTCGACGGTGAAGCCGTCTGTTCCTGCGTCGTGCCCGCCGTCCAGGCCGACGGCCATTCGGTGACGACGATCGAGGGGCTTGAAGAGAACGGCGAGCTTGACGTGATCCAGCAGGCCTTTATCGACTGCGACGCGGTCCAGTGCGGCTTCTGCACTCCGGGCATGATCATGTCCGCGAAGGCGCTGCTGCTGAAAAACCCGCGCCCGAGCCGCGACGAGATCAAGCGCGCGCTCGCCGGCAACGTCTGCCGCTGTACGGGATACGTACAGATCGTCGACGCCGTATCGACGGCGGCCGAGAGACTTGGGGGAGACGATAGATGAACGCCCTTGAACGCCCGCGCACGCTAGACGAACTTTTTTCAATCTATCGCCCCGGCATGGAATTTGTCGCCGGCGGCAGCGACTGGGTGATAAAGAACCACGGCAGGCTTGCTGCCGGCACGGCGGTGGCCGACCTTTCGCTGCTGGCGGAGCTTAAAGGAATATCGCTTGAGGGCGGTTTTCTGCGGATAGGGGCGATGGAGACGATGACGAACCTGCACCGCTGCGCGCTCGTGAGAAAATACGCCGCCGCGCTTGCCGACGCCGCCTATGTGATGGGCTCGGAGCAGATCCGCAACCGCGCCACCGTCGGCGGCAACGTCGCGAACGCCTCTCCCGCGGCGGACACGCCGCCGGCGCTTGCCGCGCTTGCCGCGCGGGCGGTGGTCGCCTCAAAAGCGGGAGAGCGTTCCGCCTCTATTGAAGAGGTGCTCGGGCGCGATCAGAGCAGCCTCGCAGCCGGCGAGATCATCAAAGAATTTATCATCCCCGCGGATGCCGGGCGTCTCTCAGCCTTTTTGAAGCTCGGCAGCCGCAGTCAGGTCAGCATCTCGCGCGTCAACCTCGCCGTCTCCGCGAAGCGCGGGACGGGGCATTATGAAGAGGCCAGCGTATATGTGGGCACGCTCGGCACGGCCGCGAGAAGGTGCGCCGCCGCCGAGAGCGCGCTTGCCGCGCCCGATTTCGCGGACGGCTTTTCTGCCGCGTTGCGCGCCCTCGCCGCCGAGGCGATCCCCGGGCGTTCGACGCTGCCATATAAGCGGTCCGCCCTGCGCGCGCTGGCGCAGGACATTCTTTCCGTGCTCGCCGACAGGGCGAAGGAGGGCGCAGACAATGAGTGAGAAAAATTTCAAATATATCGGCAAGCGCCTGCCTCACAGCGAATCGGCGGACAAGGTGCGCGGCGGCTACAAATACCTCGCCGACTCCCTGCCGCAGGATACGCTGGTCGGCGTGCCGCTGCTCAGCGAGCGGGCCAACGCCGTTGTCAAAAGTATCGATACCTCCGCGGCGCGGGAGATCGAGGGCGTGACGGTGCTGACCTTCCGCGACGCGCCGCAGAATAAATACAACAGCGGCGAATGGTTCCCGGGACAGAACGACTTCCGCGATGAAACGATGCTTACCGGCCACGCGCGCCACGTCGGCGACCGGCTCGGCCTCGTGCTTGCCAAAGACGAGGATACCGCCCGCGCCGCGCTGCGTATGATAAAAGTGGTCTACGAACCGCTTCCGGCCGTCGTCGATATCCGCGAAGCGGAAGAAAAGGCGGCCCTGCTTCACGAAGACGGCGAGAGCGCCTTCCCCGGACATATCGAATACGGCGAAGTGGACGCCGCCTTTGCCGCCGCCGCTCACATTGAGAGCGACGAAATATACACGCCGAAGATTCATCACGCGGCGATGGAGACGCACTGCGTGCTCGCGCTGCCCCGTCCCGAAAACGTGATCGAGGTGCACACGCCCTGCCAGATAGTTTTCGGCGTGCAGCACGCGGTGGCGCAGGTGCTGCCGCTGCCTCTCTCGAAGATTCGCGTCGTCAAGGCCAACATGGGCGGCACCTTCGGCGGCAAGCAGGAGAGCGTCTTTGAGCCGCTCTGCGCCTGGGCGGCCTGGAAGCTGCGCCGTCCCGTGTTTATTAATACGAACCGCGCCGAAACGATACTCGCGACGCGCACGCGCGCGGCGATGCTGGGACGCGTGACGACGGCGCTTGACGCGAAGGGGCATATCCTCGCGCGCAAGTTTGAGATAACGGCCGACGCGGGCGCGTATCTCACGGGCACGAAAAAGGTGATGATGGCGATGGGCAAGAAAGCCTCACGCCTCTACCGCATGCCGGCGCTGCGATATGACGGACGCGTTGTGCGCACCTCGACGACGCCCGCCGGCGCCTGCCGCGGCTACGGCTCGCCGCAGATCCACACGATGACGGAAATCCATACGGACCTGATGTGCCGGCGTCTTGGCCTCGACCCTCTGCAATTCCGCCTGGAAAACCTCGTCCACGACGGCGACCGCGATCCCAGCGGCGCGGCGGATATCGGACGCGCGCGCGTCATCGAATGCCTCAGCCGCGGCGCGGAGCGCTTCGGCTGGCGTCAGTGCTGCGAGCCGTCCGAAAGCGCGGACGGACGCTTCGTCACCGCGGCCGGGCTGGCCTGCTGTACGCACGGCAACGGTTATTACAAGACCATTTATCATGACATGACGCAAATGTCGCTGCGCATCCTGGAGGACGGCTCCGCAATACTGCGCGCCGCCGTCCACGAACTTGGCTGCGGCACCCTGACGGCGATGGCGCAGATAGTCGCGGAGACGACGGGCATCAGCCTTGAGAAGATCACCGTCACCGAGGGCGACACCAACTACAACGCCTACGACGCCGGCTGTCAGGCGAGCCGCACGATCTACGTCTGCGGGGAATGCGCGCGCCTTGTCTCCGAGGAGGCGGTCAAGCTCCTGTGCGCGAAAGCCTCGGAAATATACGACGCGCCGGCGGAGCTTCGCGGCGGCTTCCTCGTCGCCGGCGGCCGGCAGATCGATATCGGCGAAGCGGTGCGCCGCGTCATGCGCGAGAAACGCTGTTCGATCGAGGCCCATTACGAGCACGCGCCCGCAAGCAACCCCGCCTCGTTCGGCGTCCACTTCGCGCAGGTAACGGTGGACAAATTCACCGGCCACGTAAAGATAGACCGCTACCTTGCCGTCCACGACCTGGGGCAGAGTATCAACCGCAACTTCGTCGACGGTCAGATATACGGCGGCGTGCAGATGGGCATCGGCATGGCGCTCTGCGAGGAGCTTGCCTACAGCCCGGACGGCAGTCCGAAGGCGGAAAATTTTGATAAATACCATATGATCAACGCCCCCGACATGCCGGAGGTGGAGATCATGCTCGTCGAAGACGGCGAGCCCGGCGGTCCCTACGGCGCGAAGAGCATCGGCGAAGTCTGCACCGTCCCCGTATCGGCGGCGGTCGTCAACGCCGTCAACCGCGCGCTCGCGGCCTCGCTCACCGAATTGCCGCTGACGCCGGCGAAGATCGTCGCCGCGGCGGAAAAAGACCATCGATAATAAGGGGCTTCGCCCCTCGTTATAAAATACAAAGGGAGGCTGTTTTTATGGATTCTGGAAAATCTCCAATGGATGTGAAGAAAGAGGTGCGCTGGGAAGTATTTCTCCCCGCCTACATCGTCGTGGCGGCGGCCGCCGTCGTCGGCGTCGTCAACAAGGACGCGCTGACGAAGGCCAGCAACTTGTTCTTTTTCTGGTCGCTTGACAGCTTTGGCTGGCTCTATCAGCTCTCGATTATGGCCAGCTTTGTGCTGGTCGCGATAGTTACCTTCTCCAAATTCGGCAATATGAGGATCGGCGGCAAGGACGCCAAGCCCAAGTACTCCTTCGCGACCTGGTTCGCGATGACGCTCACCGGCGGCATCGCCACCGGCATCGTCACCTGGGGGGTCAACGAGCCGGTAATTTATCTGGGCAACGTCTGGGGCGAACTGGACACGCTCGGCATCACGCCGGGAACCACCAACGCCGCGATCTTCGCCATGGCCCGTACCTATTACAACTGGACCTTCGTGCCCTACGCGATCTACGCGCTGTGCGGCCTGCTTGTCGCCTATATCTACTATCATAAACGCGACAGCCTCACGGTGACGGCGACGCTGAGACCGCTCTTCGGCGACAAAATCACGACCCCGGCGGCCTCGGCCGTTATCGACACGCTTTCGATGCTTGCGTTGACCATCGGGCTCGCGACGGGTCTGACGATGGCCATCACGCTGACGATCACCGGGCTCAAAGCTGGCTATGGGATCAGCGAAAGCCTGCCGCTCTTCATCGCCATCGGCGTGGCCATCATCTGCGCTTTCACCTTCTCAACATACGTCGGCCTTGACAAGGGGCTTAAAATAGTCGGCAATCTCAACGCCTGGTTCTATTACGGACTGATCGTGCTCCTCTTGGTCGCCGGACCGACGCTCTTCATTCTCCGGATCGGCACCGCCGGACTCGCCACCTGGATGCACAACTTCTGGCTCTGGGGCCTGGACCCCATCGATATCGGCGGCGCGCCGCTCACGCGTTCCTGGACGCTCTTTGACTGGGCCTTCTGGGTTGGCTACGCCCCCGTTACGGGCATATTCCTCGCCATGCTTTCCTATGGCAGGACGGTGCGTGAATATATGATCGTCAACTGGGTGCTCCCCTCGATCTTCGGCATCATCTGGTTCGCCGTTTGGGGCGCCAGCGCGATGCACATGCAGATGACCGGCGCGGCGGACCTCGTCGGCGCGATCAATAGCGGCGGCGCGGTCATGGCGCTCTGGGAATTCCTTAAGAAGCTGCCCTTCGGCATCGGCTATATCGTGCTTCCGGTCAACATCCTCGTTATTCTCGCCTCGTTTATAACCTGCGCGGACGCGACGCTGACCAATATCGGCTCGATGTGCATGCGCAACGTTCCCATCGGCACCGAACCGCCGGCGAAGATGAAAATCGTCTGGGGAATCTCCGTCGGCATCGTCTCCATCATCATGGCGGCCTTCGGCGGCGGCGCGCAGGGAGTCGACGGCGTTAAGGCGCTTTCCGCCGCGGCTGGCTTTACCGTGCTCTTTATCTTCGCGATACAGGTCGTGGCTTTTGTCAAAGTGTTCTTCGTAGATAAGATTCAAGAAGAACCGAAGGAGAATGCGGAATAATGAAAATCGTACTTACGGGTAATGATCTGACTGTCGATAAAGTGTGGGAAATCGCGGTAAACGGCGCGCAGGTCGAGATCAGCGCCGAGGCGAACGAAAGGCTCGAAGCCTCGCGCAAGCTCGTCTACGAGCTTGTGGACGCCGACGTGCCGGTCTACGGCTTCAACACCGGGGTCGGTTGGAACAAAGATCATAAGATAGCAAAGGAATTTTTTGAGGATTTCAACCGCAAGCTGATATATTCGCATTCCTTCGGCGTGGAGCCCGAGGCTTCGGAGGCCGAAGTGCGCGCGATCATGGCGGTCAGGCTTAACTGCCTGCTGCTGGGTTACACCGGCATCCAGCCCGCCGTCGCGCGGCGCTACGCCGAGCTGCTGAACGCCGGCCTCCATCCCGTGGTTCCCGAAAAGGGTTCCGTCGGCGAAGCCGACCTCACGCCGCTGGCCCATATCGGTTTGGTGATGATCGGCGAAGGCGAAGCGAATTATCAGGGCCGCCGCATGAGCTCCGCCGAGGCGCACAAGCTCGCCGGCCTTGAGCCGGTCGTGCTGGGGCCGAAGGACGGCTTGGCGATCGTCAGCTCCAGCTCCTTCTCCGCTGGCGAAGCGGCGCTGGTGATGAAAGAGCTTGAGGAGCTCGCCGATATGGGAGACGTCATCTCCAGCCTCTCGCTGGAAGGGCTCCACGGCAACACCTCGCCGCTCGAACCCGAGGTAATGGCGGCGCGCGGGCTGGAGGGACAGGCGCGGAGCGCGGAAAATATGCGCAAATACCTTGAGGGCAGCGATATATACGAAACCTATCCCGGCAAGCCGGTACAGGACCCCCTCTGCTTCAGAGGAGCGGCCTATATCAACGGCTCGCTGCGCGACGCGCTCTCCTACGCGCAGAAATATCTCTTCGTCCAAATGAACAGCACGGACGACAATCCCTGCTTGCTGCTCGACGAAAAGCGCATCATCTCCAATTCCAACTTTGAGACGACGACGCTGGCGACGGCGATAGAGATGCTCTCAATCGTCCTCAGCCACGTATCGCGCATGTCCTGCTACCGGATGCTGAGGCTTGCCAACCCCGAGCTGACGAAGCTGCCGCGCTTCCTGAGCCACGACGGCGGCGAATCGCACTGCTTCGGCACGATACAGAAGTGTTTCGGCTCGCTCGACACGGAGATACGCCACCTCTCCAACCCCTGCTCGGTAGATTACCTCTCGCTCTCCGGCTCGATAGAGGATCACTCGAACAACACGCCGCTAGTCGTGCAGCACCTGCGCCAAATAGTGAAGAACCTTCAGTACATCCTGGGCATGGAACTGATACACGCCTGCCAGGCGATAGAGCTGCGCAGGCAGAAGGGCGCGTTTACCCAGGGCAAAGGCACGACCGCTGCGTACGACGCCTTCCGCCGCCTGATTCCGCTCTACACCAACGACCGTCCTCTGGCTCCCGACGTTAAGAAAGCGTACGAGTTCGTCAAGAGCGCGGCGATTTTAAAGAGCGTCAAAGAGGCGCTGTAACTTTTCACCGCATAAACAAGCGCGGCGGCAAAGGGCGGGGAGGTTTTCGCCTTTTGCCGCCGTCAGCAAGATCTTATTTCACGAGGAAGAGAATCATGGATTACAAAATAGAGATACTGCTCAACGGTGAGAAAAACCGCTTTGAAGTATCGGAAAATGAAACGTTGCTCGATACCATACGCGAAAAAGCCGGACTTGAGGGCTGTAAGCGCGGTTGCGACAGCGGCGAGTGCGGAGCCTGCACCGTACTGCTCGACGGAGAGCCGATCAATTCCTGCTCATACCTGGCGGTCCAGGCGGACGGCCGGGCCGTCGTCACGATCGAGGGGCTTGCGAAGGGGGCGGAACTCCATCCCATTCAACAGGCTTTTTACGACGCGGGCGCCGTCCAATGCGGCTACTGTATTCCGGGCATGGTGCTCTCGGCGAAGGCGCTGCTTGATAAAAAGCCGTCGCCGTCGTCCGCTGAGATACGTAAAGCGCTCTCCGGCAACCTCTGCCGCTGCACCGGCTACACGAAGATCGAAGAGGCCGTGCGGCTGGCCGCGGAGCGCATGCGCGGAGGGGAAAAATAATGGATAAAAACTTTTCCGTTGTCAAACATCCGATAGTGCGGCTGGAGGCGAAAGACAAGCTTACGGGCCGTTCCGTTTACACAGACGACATGAAGCTGCCGGGGATGGCCTACGGAGCCGTCATCAGGAGCCCCTACGCGCGCGCCGCCGTTACGCGGATAGACTTGAGCGCCGCGGAGGCCGTTCCCGGATATGTGGGCGCTCTTCTTCCCGAGGATGTGCCCGGCGCCCTATATAATTGCTCCGGCAACCCGCCGTCGCCGCTGCTTCTGAAAGATGAAAAAATACTCACGCGGGAACCCAAATGCGCGGGCGACCGCATCCTCTGCGTCGCCGCCGAGACGCCCGAAGCCTGCCGCGAGGTCTGTGAAAAAGTAATCGTCGAATACTCGCCGCAAGCGCCCTTTTTTACGATAGACGAAGCGCTGAAAAGGAGCGGCGAACCGCTTCAGCCGCACCTTGCAGAGGATAACGTCATTTGGAAGCGCGAGGTCAAAGACGGCGACACCGACGAAGGTTTTAAAGAGTCGGAGGTCGTCATCGAGGGCAGTTTTCACATTCCGCCGATGCAGCATACGGCGATAGAGCCGACCGTCTGCATCTGCGATTTCAGCGACGGGCGCGAACTCACGATTTGGAGCAACTCGCAGACCGTCTTTCAGGAAAGAAGAATCATCAGCGAACTGGTGGGCGTTTCCGAAAATAAAATACGCATCGTCAAACCGACGGTAGGCGGCGGTTTCGGCGCGCGCCAGCAGCTTCATTCACAGCCCGCGGCGGCGCTGTTGTCGAAGAAGATCAAACGCCCCGTCAAGGTCGTCAACACGCGCGAAGAAGAACTGACCGCCACGGTCGTGAGACACGGCGCGACGGCGTCCGTGCGCCTCGGCGCGACGAAGGACGGAAAACTGATGGCCTTCTACGCCGACTATAAGCTGAATACCGGCCCCTACACGACGCATGGCCCCACGGTCCTCTGCGCGGGCGCGAGAAAGTTTCAGTACGCCATCCCCAGCTATTTTTTTGACGGCAAATGCGTGCTGACGAACCACGCGACCGCCGGGGCGTTCAGAGGGTACGGCAACATGCAGCTCGCTTTTGCGCGCGAGGTGATGATTGACCGGCTCGCGCAGAAGCTTGACGCCGATCCGATAGCGCTGCGCCTGAAAAACCACGTTAAAACAGGCGGGCACTTCCCCGGCTCCGAGCTGACGGTCACCAGCTGTGAAATAGAGCAGTGTGTACGTCTCTGCATGGCGGAGCGCCAAAAGATCGACGAGGCGGAAGGCCTGATTGACAACGAGGACATACGCCAGGCCTGGGGCGTCTCCTTCGGCTGCCACGGCTCGGGGCCGTCGTCGAAAGAGGGGCTCAGCTCCGCGGTGGTGAACGTCAACAGCGACGGCAGCATAGAGCTGCTCGTCGGCTCCGCCGACATCGGACAGGGCAGCGAGACGATGCTCTCGCAGATCGCCGCCGAGACCCTGGGCATTCCGCTTTCGGACGTGGCGATCACGGCGGCCGATACGAAGATCACTCCCTACGATACCGGAACCTTCGGCAGCAGCCAGACCTTCATCTGCGGCACCGCGGTGCGCCGCGCCTGTCTCGACGCCTATGAATCGCTGAAAAAGATACTTGGCGAGATATCGGAAGAGAGGGTCATCCTCTGCGACCGCGTATTTTATATCGGCGCGGAAAAGCTTGATTTCCGCGCGGCGGTCAAAAGGGCGCTCTTCCATCCGCGCGGCGGCGTCATCGTCGGTCGTGGGTATTATAAGGCCGACGCCTGTCCCAATCCCTTCTCCGTCTGCATGGTGAAGGCTGAATATCATAAAAACATCAACGCTATTCGTCTGCTGCACCTTATCGAAGCCGTGGATGTCGGCACGCCGATCAATCCGCTTACCGTCGAGGGGCAGATCGAAGGCGGCGCGGCGCAGGGCGTGGGCTATACCCTGACGGAACAGATAGAGATAAGCAACATCGCGAAAAAGCCGCTCTCCTCGGACCTGCTGCACTACAAAATACCGCTCTCTTCGGACCTGCCGCGCATACACGCCCTCATTGCGGAGGGCTACGAACCGGTGGGGCCCTGCGGCGCAAAGAGCGTCGGCGAGCTCAGCACCGTTCCCATCGCGCCCGCGATTGTGAACGCGGTGTCGCGCGCAAGCGGGCGCGAGGTAAGCTCCATCCCGCTCTGCGAAGAATTTCTCATACTGCCCAACATCACGGAGTGAGGAGAAGAGCGATGTATATCAGAGTCCAATCACTTGCGGAAATGAAAGATAAAGAACTTAAAGGACGCTTTATCGCCGGCGGCACCGACTTCGTGCCGCTGTTGAAGCTGGGGCTTAAAAGCCCGCGGCTGCTGATTGATGTGACGAAGATTCCAGAGCTTCAGGGAATCTCCCTCTCTGAAAGAGAGATATCGATCGGCGCGGCGGCGACGCTCACGGAAATTGCCGAGAACGCCGATATTTTGCAATACCTCCCCGCCCTCGCGCAAAGCGCCGCAAAGACCGCCTCCCTGCAAATAAGGAACGTCGGCACCATCGGCGGCAACCTCATGCAGGACCGGCGCTGCATTTTCTTCAACCAGTCCTCCTCGTGGCGCAGCTCGCTGCCGAAATGCTTCAAGGCGGGCGGCGAAGTCTGCCTGCAAATCAGGAACTCGGCGGTCTGCCGCGCCATCTACTATTCGGACACCGCCACGGCGCTTGCGCTCTACGAAGCGGAAGCGGAGATATTGAAAGACGGGCGGCTGACAAGAGTGCCGGTCATGGAACTGATTGCCGAACACAGCGCCGAAAACGGCCTCCGCGCCGAGGACAGCGCTCTGCTGCTGGCGCGCCTTCACATACCGCTGCCGCCGGCGGGGGAGAGGAGCGGCTTTCTAAAATACAACGTGCGCTCCTCGATTGACTTTCCTCTGGTGAACTTCGCAATCCGCCTCTCCGGCGGCGCGCGCCCGTCGATGGCGGTCGCCGGCGCAGCCGGCCCCGCGCCGCTCGTCCTCGCGAACTCCTCGCGCCTGCTTGACGAAGGCGCTGGAATCGATGCCGCGGCGTGGACGGAAGAGGCCGTCAAAGAGATAAAGGCCGGCGGCGGCCTCATCAGAGAATCCGTCGTGCCGCCGAAGGTCAAGCAGATGTCCTACCGGCTCATCGGAGAGTTGCTGCGGCAGTTAAAACAGTACTAAAAGCCTTGCGAAAAATTTCCTCCGCTTCCCCGCGCCGCCCTCAGGGCGATGGCGGGGAAGCGTCATTTTGCGGGAGGGAGCGTGAGGGAATGTTTTTACATGCGGGCCAGATAGGCCGTTTCAACGGGCAGGTTGAGCGTCCGCGTTATGCGCAGGGCCGCCTCCTTGTAGAATGAAAACGGCTCTGGAATCACCGCGGCAAAATCCGCCGCCCCCAGGCCGTCTTGGACGACGCGGCGCTTGATCTGGGCGGAGACGCGGTTCACGACGCATTTTTCATAGTCGCTTTCAAGGAGGTTTGCCGAGCTTTGCGCCTCGGCCAGATAGCCCGCGGCCTCGGAATACGAGCCCGCCTCAAAGGCGCAAAGAGAGGAGTAGGCGTAGGCGACGCCGCGGTACCAGCACAGGCGGAACTTGCCGAACAGCCGGCGCGCCTCCCGCAAAGCGCGGCAGAGCCGGTCGTTTCCGCGGCGTTCGCCTGTGAGCGCCCTGTCCGCCAGGGCCTGGGCGTAAAGAGTGTAAAAGAGAGCCGCGCCGCCGCGCGCCTCTTCTTGGCAGAGGCCCAAGGCGCGTTTGTGCCAGGCGTCCGCCTCGTCAAAGTCAAAACTGTTCCGGTGAGCCTCGCCGATCCAGGCGTAACAGGCGCAGATGGCGTAACGGTAGGCGGCGGCGTCGTTAAAAGAGAGGAACAGGGCGGCCGCCTCATGCAGACGCTGTAAGGCATTGGCGTAATTTCCCGCGAAGGCCTGCGACATGCCGCTGATGCGGAGCCAGGTGGCCCGGGATTCCTCGTCGCAGGCCAGCCGCAGCGACTCGTCGGAGACGCGCAGCAGTTCGCCGATTTCCATCCTGTCCATGCAGATCGAACTCCGGTGATAGTTGGCCTTTAAGATGTAGCGGCGCTGATCCTGGCTTTCGCAGCGCTCGTTGAGCTGTTTGAGCTTTGCGATACAGGCCAGCCCGCGCGGATAATCGATATTATGCGTATAATGCCGGGCCTGCAGCGCGTAGAACTCCGAAAGCAGCCTTTCTCCCTCGGGGCCGCGGAAAAGCTTCGGCTCTGCCGTAATTTTTTGCTCCACGCTGAGGAAATAGCCTTCGATGTCGTTCAGTTCAAGCAGCGACACGCCGCTGAAGATCAGGGGCCGCTCGGCGTTTCCCCCCAGAGGAAAATATTCCTGCGCCACATTCAAATAGCCGATGATGTTCTTGATGACATATTCAAGATATTTATTCATCTGACGGGCCCGCTCAAAGTGGTAGATGAGCTTGGGAAAGACAAAGGCCCCGTGCGCCTGTTCCGGCAGCAGGCTTTCAAGGTAGAGGGCGATCTCTTTGTGGAGCAGCCTCTTCCTGATCAATGGGATCTGTTCATAAGTGTACTCCATGATTTTTTGGTGGGTGAAGCGAAATACGACCTCGCCGGAAGAGGCGTCCTCGCGGATCAGCTTTCTCACAAGCAGATATTCTATCGTTGCGATAAGCTCCTCCGCCCGCTCCGGTGAAATGTGCCGGAGCGTCTCGAAGGTCGTGCCGTCGGGGGTCATCGCGATCAGCTCCAGCGTCTTCAGCGCTTTGCTCTCGACGCTGAGAATGCGCTGGCGGATGACGTCGCCGAGCCTCGCCGTGAATCCTGACAGGGAGCCGTTAAAACGGATATTATTGAGAGTCTCGACGATGAAGAGGGGGTTGCCCTCCGTTTCGCGAAACAGGGTCCGCTCGAAATCCGGGGTCAATGCGTCCGGCGGCAGAAACTTTTTGGCAAAGTCAAAGGTTTGCGCGGATGTGAAACGCGGGAGCTGGCATTCTTCCAGAAGGCCGGAAAGCTTCAGGTCGCCGGTCAGCCGGTCGATATCGGGATTATGGTCGTTCCGGCACCCCATGATAAAGAGGATGGTGCGGTTTTTATCCATCGTGATGACGTTGCGGACCAGCGCCAGGCTCGCGGGGTCGGCCCACTGAACGTCGTCCATCAGGATGACGAGACGGTTGTTAGTGCAGTATTCCACCAGCGCCCGGACGAGAAAATATTCCCTCTCCGCTGAAAAGGGTTCGTATGTCGGCGAAACGACGGAATCCAGCCTGGGGAAGAGCGCGGAAACGGCCCGTTTCAGGTATTGGGCCTCCGGCGCGCAGTCGTCCGGGATAGAGCGCAAAAGCTGTTCAAAAATGCCGTACCAGGGTTTTAAGAGAAAAGTCCCGTCCGTCTGGTAGCAGCATGCCACAGCAAGCATCGCCTCTCCGGCGGCCGCCGTCGAGGCCGCCTCTTCCATCAGGGCCGTCTTGCCGATTCCCATCTCGCCGCTGACAAGGATGCTCGCGGCGACGCCCCGCCGCATAAAGGAGGTCAACGTGCGGGAGATTCTCCGCACCTCCGCCTCGCGCCCGTAAAAAAATCTGCTTTGGAGGCCGCCGTCCGGCGCGGAGCCGCGCCCGGCGTCTTGGGAACGCTCGCGGTTCTGCCGCTCCTTTATCGTCCGCAGCACCCGCGCGGTCTCCTCCTCCGGCTCCTGTGAAAGCTCTTCGCGCAGCAGCTTTCGCAGCCCGTCGTAGACCCCCGCGGCGCGGGCGTATTCTTTTTTATCTCCGTGTATAAGCATCAGGCAGCGATAGGCCGATTCGTCGTATTTATCCGCGCCGATCAGCGTCTTGCACAGAGCCCGGCAGCGGCTGAAATCCGCCGCCTGATAGGCCGCGCGCATCTCGCCTCTGGCTCGTTCGCAGAATTTCTCTTTAAGCTCTCTGGCGGCGGCGCTTGCCCAGTCATTGAAAAGGTCGTTGTCCTTCAAATAAAAATCGCAGAGAAAGTCTTGCCATTCTCCGACCTCCGGGCCGGCTTCCAGGCGGGCCGCGACGTCCGCGGTTATCGGACGCTCCCAGTTCAGCGCCACCATCTGCCGCGCGGGTTCGACGATGAAATCGCTTCCAAGCTCTTTTCTGATTATATAAACGGTGTTGCGCAGGTTGGACTTCGCCTTCTCGTCGGTACATTTGTTCCCCCAGAGGAGGTCGCATAACTTCGTTCGGGAGGCGGAACCGTTGACGGCCAGATAATAGATCAGCGCGTCGGCCTGGCGAAAGGGCAGTTTGACGGCGGCGCCGCCTATGGTAATTTCCGGTATACCCAGCATCTTGATCCTGACTTCTCTTGTATCCATGAAATTCCTTTCAGCGATATCCGCCGTACCGGCCATTTTCGTCTATTATTTTATCCTGAAGCGCTCTTTGCGGCAAATACTTTTCTGAAAACGCGCAAAGCCTTAATGAAAGCGTCGAGTAGCCGGAAAAAGACGCTGCCTGACAGCGCCGGCGCGGGGGACGGCCTTCCGCGCGGCTGCCCTGCGTAAAACGCGCGTCAGCGCCGCGTCAAATTTTAGGCTCATATTTTTGCCGGATTTTTATAAAAATTCTATGAATTTTCGACGGCGGCTTCCTAAAATACATCACAGAACAAGGCCGGAGCACGGTCTTTCCCGCAAAACAGGCGGCCCCGTGCGCGATTTTGCAATACAAGGCCAAATATCACTTCGGAGGTGCTAAAGGTTGGAAAACTTGCAGTGGATCGACGATATCTTAGCGGCTCACAGCGTTTCACGGGAACCTGTCGTCAACGCGGGATGCTGCACAAAGAATGAGACCCTGCCCGCGGGCTGTGTCGCGGTTATCCTGGAACTTTTGTCCGAAAGGGCGACGGAAAACGGCTGCCATAAGCTCCAGGCGGCAGTCGAGAGGTGCCTGAAGGGCGCATCGCTGCCCGCGCTGCCTTTTGAGGGCGGGGACGAGGGCGCGATCGCGGAAGCGCTCGCCGCGGTTCTGGAAGCCGGCGGAGAGCTGCCGGAGGCGGAGAGGGACATTATCGGCAACAGCGGCTGCGTAACGATGGGCATGGCCATGTACGTCTGCGCGCTTGCTGGCCGCGCCGTAAAGACGGCGGATATTGCGGTGTCTATGAACCTCGAGGCCATCCGCGGAGAGCTTGGCGCCTTCGACAAGAGACTTCAGGAGCTGGGCCGCCCCTATCCGGGACAGATAGAATCGGCGGAGAACGTGCGCCGCGTCACGGCCGGCTCGAAGCTCACCACCGACGAAGGCCGGTACGCCTTCGGCTACGACAAAAAGCCGCGCGTGCAGGACGCCATCTGCGTGCGCGCGACGCCGCAGACGCATGGCGGGGTGCGCGACATCTTCCACTGGTGCGCCGCCCAGGTCGCGGCTGATTGGAACAGCCGCGCGCGCGAGCTTTACAGAACCGAATATGCGATGGACGCGCTGGCCACGGCGCTGGCGGACTTAGCACACATCAGCGAACGCCGCAGCTTCCGCCTCTGCGAGACGCGCCTTTCTTACGGTCTGCCGATGAACCTCGTCCCTGACGAACTCGGCATCAACTATGGCTTGCCCATCGTGCAGTCGACGCAGGCCGCGGAGACGGCGGAGCTGAAACTTCTGGCGCTGCCGGCGGCGGCAATTAAGAGGAAGAATATTTCCCTGGCCTATTACTCGGTGAGCAAACAGTTTGAACTCATCAGAAAGCTGAATCGCGTGATGGCCGTGGAGATCCTGATGTCGGCCCAGGCGCTTGACATCGTGCACGCGAAGATCCCCGCTTATCCCTGCGGCGCCGGCACGGCGGCCGCGCACCAGTGTCTGCGCGGCGAAATCTCCATGATGGACGAAAACCGTTTCGTCGCGCCTGATATGATCGCGGCGGAACGGCTGACGGCTGACGGCGCGATCCTCAAAGCGGTGGAAGCCGCCGTCGGGACATTGAAGTAGAGGGGGCGGCATTATGGGAACATATATATTAGACGGCTATAAGCTGACGGTCGGCGACGTGGCCAGGATGCTCAATGACGAGCATCCGCAGGTAAAAATTTCAGACGAAGCCCGCGCGCGCTGCGACAAGAGCCGCGGACAGATAGACGAATGGCTTAAAGAGGGCGCGCCGACGATATACGGCATCAACACGGGGCTCGGCGCTTTGAAAGACGTGCCGGTGCCGCCGGACAAGCATATTGAATGGAACAAGACCCTGCCCTACGTTCACGGCGCGGGATTCGGCGATTACCTGCCGGCGGAGGTGACGCGCGCGGAACTTCTGCTGCGGGCCAACATTCTCTGCCGCGCCTATTCGGCGGTCAGAGTGTCGCTGATCGAGCGGCTTCTTGATATGTTCAACAACGGCATCTCTCCCGCGGTTCACGGCGACGGCTCCACGGGACTCAGCGACCTCGCGCCGATCGCGCAGAACATCATGACCGTCGCGGGGCTGCCGGGCGCAAGAGCGCTCGTAGACGGGAAAGTCGTTCCCGCCGCCGAAGCCTACCGTGCAAAGGGCATGCCTGAGACATTCACGTTGGAATGCAAAGAAGTCCTGGCGCAGATGAACGGTTCGACCATGAGCCAGAGCATCGCCGTCGTCTCCTTCATCCGTTTCGCCAAGCTCTTTGAGGATTACAAAAAGGCCGCGGCGGGCAAGATCAGCGCTGCCAAGCTGACGGCCTGCGAGGAAACCGTCTCGTTTATCCGCGGAATACTGGATTTTGAAAACAATATCACCTGCGACAACCCTAACCTCTTCGAGCTCGAAGACGGCAGCTTTGAGGCCGTCATGGGCTGCAACTGCAGCAACACCCAGGTAGGTTACGTCATGGACCTGCTCAGCGTGATCATCGCGGAGATAGCTTACGACCTGACGGAGCTGTTCGGCGAGACGCCGCGTACCGCGGCGCTGCTTAACAGGCTGCGCGGCATGACGATGCAGGTCAGCGCCGATTCCATCCCGACCAAAGGCGGTCAGGAAGACCACGTTGAGTTCAGCTA
This sequence comes from Synergistota bacterium, assembly GCA_023450745.1. Classification (GTDB taxonomy): domain Bacteria; phylum Synergistota; class Synergistia; order Synergistales; family Synergistaceae; genus Cloacibacillus. The sequence continues at coordinate 15,919 of JAEXGR010000060.1, read as the reverse complement.
TTCCGCCGCGAGAAAGGCCGACGCCGGCGTCGAACTTTTAGCGGAAATAATGGCGGCCTGCAAGCTCGGCGACTAACGGAAAACCCCGAAGCCGGCGCTAAAAACCGGCTCTGGGCGAAAAAGAAGCGTCAATAATTTGCGCCGTCTGCGGCAGGCGGCGCAAAACAAGATAGATCCCGGCCTCGCGCCGGGATTTTGCCTTTGGATATCACTGGGCGGCAGCGGCAATCCCAAGCTTCTCTCGCGGGCCCGCGAAGCCGCGTCGTGTGCGGCGGTCTGACAAAACGGCGCGCGCCCCCGCTGCGCCGTCCGCGCGGCAGGCTTTCAGGCGTTTGCCCTGACACTGTCGGTGCTTTATAATCTATCATTATTGCAAAATAACCGATATGAGGTGCTGAAGATGCCAAAGACAGATATAGCGACATTTAACGTGAACTCGGTGAAGAGCCGCCTGCCGATCCTTGAGACGTGGCTCTCCTCGGAGAATGCCCCCGACATCCTCTGCCTGCAGGAGACCAAATGCCGCGACGAGGAATTTCCCGCCGCCTTCTTCGAGGAAAAGGGGTATCACTGCGTATTTAAGGGGATGAAGAGCTACAACGGCGTCGCCGTCGTCTCGCGCGCGCGGCCGGACGAGTGTGAGTTCGGCCTCGGCGACGAAGGCGAGGAGGGGCGCGATGAGTCCGAACAGGCGCGCGTGGCGCTCGTGCGTTTCGGTGAGCTTACGGTGCTCAACACCTACATCCCGCAGGGCAAAGAGATAGACAATCCTGACTATCCCTATAAGCTGCGCTTCCTCGGCCGCGTGCGCGGCCTTTTGGAGCGAAAATGCCGCCCCTCGGACAAGGTCGTCTGGCTCGGAGACCTCAACGTCGCGCCGTCCGCGATCGACGTCACCAATCCCAAGAACAAAAAGGATCACGTCTGCTTCCATCAAGACGTGAAAGAGGCGCTTTCCCGGGCGATGGAATGGGGGCTCGTCGACATCTTCCGCGAACACCTGCCGGGGGAGGGCGAATATACCTTCTGGGACTACCGTGTTAAAGACTCGCTTGCGCGGAACATCGGTTGGCGCATAGACCACATTCTGGGAACGCAAAGCGCCGCCGCGCTCTGCACGGGAGTCAGGGTGGAGCGCGCTTTGCGCGCGATGGAGAGGCCCTCGGACCATACGGCCGTAGTCGGCGCCTTTGAGCTGTGATAAAGCGCCGTCTAAAGACGGCTTCGCGCCTTAAACTACAGCATCCGGATAGGGATGGTTTTTCATGACCCTCTCTTTAAGATAACGGGAAAAGCTTTTATATTCATCCGCCGTCAGCGGCGCGGGATTCGACATGACTACCAGTCGGTGTCCGGCGTATCCGCTTCTGTACGGCGGATGGATGTGTTCAAAACCGTTTGCGTGATAGCCCGCGCGCTCATAGAAGGCCTTTCTGCGCAGGGATATCTCGTCGATGGGAGGGTCGATCTCCAAAATCACACTCTTGCCTTTGCGTGAAAGCAGCGCCAGCGCCCGGCTTCCGTAATTGTTACCTCTCCGCTCCGGCGTGACGCAGAAATGCTCCGCATATATGAAGCGCGCCGTCTCCCAGCAGAGGAGCAGCCCCAGAAAAATATCCCCGTCCATGATGAGGTCGTAATGATACTCCTCGTCGCCAAGCGCGTCGCGCTGGCTTGCGGGAACCCGGCGTTCGTGTACGGGAAAACTTGCCGAATAAAGCGCCGCCGCCTCCGGAAACCTTTCGTGTTCCTCCGACCTGATCCTTACCAGTTCCATTTCGTCCTCCGCCTATCTGCCCGTCTCCGGCCCTTTTGTCTGAAATAGTATATCTGATACGCCGGGCAAAAGCACCGGGCTTTTTAAGAAAAACGCTGAGTATTCCGCGCCGCTGGCGGCGGTAGGGCGCGACGGGCGGTCTTTGATGAAATTGCCTCCAGAGATATAATTTGCGGTTGACAAGTTAGCCTAAGCTAATGTATTATATGCATATCGGTTAGCTAAGTCTAACCCAAGTAAAGAAAGGGGATGCGGACAAGATGACAAAAAACTCTCTGGAATCGCTTATCGCCTTTCATTGCGCGCCGGCGCTGGCGGGGATAAAGGCCGCGAACCTCTTTACGTGGCGCCATGTTCAAGCACGGTCGGCGGACGGTAGTCTGGAGGCCGCGCGCGCGCGGCTCGCCGCGTTTGATATCAGTATGGAGACCCTCTGCCGGTGTGAAAGATACGCCCTGATTCTCGTCTACCGGGAAGAGTTGCTTCGCAAGGCCTTCACTCCCGAGGCGGAAACCTTTCTGGAGGGTTATGGGTATCCCGCCGGTTCAAGCGTCGCCGAAAAGCTCTCCCATTTAAAGAGCCGTCTCACGGCCTGCGGCGAGTTTCCCCACGAGATCGGCGTCTTCCTTGATTATCCGCTCGCGGACGTCAAAGGGTTCATCGAGAACAGAGGCGGCGGTTACAAGGCTTGCGGCCTGTGGAAGGTCTACGGGGACAAAGACGGTACGCTTGCGCTCTTCGAACGCTACAAGCGATGTACGGAATACTTCTGTAAAAAACTGGAGACGGGGTGGGGGATGACGCAGCTGCTGGCGTCGCCGGCTGCTTTTGAATCAAGCTCCGGCGGCATTGCGCGCGCGCCGCGCCGCGAAGGCTTTTGCCGCTCGGTTTCCGCGTATGCCTGACAGGCCGCGCGCCGCCGCTGCCGGCCCGTCCGTCAACCGCGGCGCTAGTGAGATGGTTTGTGGTTTTCAATTAGACTATAGATGAAAAGAAAGGCGGAAGAAAAATGGATAAAATCGCAGTGATTTACTGGAGCGCCGGCGGAAACACCGAAGCGATGGCGAAGGCCGTCGCCAGAGGAATCGCCTCGGAAAATGTGGGGGCTGAGGTTTTCAGCGTCTCGGAGTTTGGCAATAAAAGCGTGAACGAATACGAGAAGTTTGCCTTAGGCTGTCCCTCTATGGGGGCCGAGGTCTTGGAAGAATGCGAGTTTGAGCCTTTCCTCTCTTCGATAGAATCCGGGCTCGCCGGCAAAAAGGTAGCGCTGTTCGGCTCTTACGGCTGGGGCGACGGAGAATGGATGAGAAACTGGGAAAAGAGAATGAAGGACGGCGGCTGCCTGCTCTTCGAGACGGGGCTGATCATCAACCTGACCCCCGACGACGAAGGGATAAAGCAGTGCGAGGAATTTGGCGCGCGCTTCGCGAAATTTTAAAAAATTGACCGCCGGAAATGTGGCGGCTGTCAATAAAGCTTTATGGCTACCATGCCGGCCATAAACCGCACGAAAGGGGAAGGGCTCCGACATGAGGTTCTTCCCCTTTTGATATACGTTTTTGTCTTGTGAAATTTATCCTTTGTGTTGTACTTTTGTTGTACCCCCCGTGCTATAACTGGATAAAATTTATGAAAGCGGAGGGTGATGTATGATGACAAGAAAGATTGTCGCTGCATTATTGGTGTTTTTTCGGTCGGCGTGATATGGGGCGGCTTGACTCAGGCCGGGGCTCAGCCTGTGAAGCCAAATATCAAAGACGGCTGGTATCAGATCGGTACGGCGGATGAACTGGTCTGGTTCCGCGAAGCCGTCAACGACGGCGGCGCGGAGCTCAAGGCGCGGCTCACCGCGGATATCGACTTGAAGGGTTCCGAGGATAATCAGTGGGTGCGCATCGGAACGATTGTCGGTTCCGATGACAATATGGTATTCACGCCATTTTCGGGAATATTCGACGGACAGGGGCACAAGATCAGCGGGCTCTACATTCATGCCGACAACAAAGATGAGAAGGACGGGCAGGGGCTCTTCGGCGTCGTCAGCGGCGACAAGGCCGAGATACGCGATCTGGTGATTGCCGCCAACATAAACCTCGAGGGAACCAAGTACATCGGCGGTCTGGCCGGCATGAACAGCGGCGGAAAGATCAGCGGCTGCTCCGTCTCTGGCACAGTGACCAGCGACAGCGACGGCGGATACCGCATCGCCGGCGGCGTCGTCGGCTACAATTTGCGCGGCGGGATCATTGAGAACTGCAAATCGTCGGTAAACCTCTCTAAAGGCGACCGCTTCGTCGGCGGTATTCTGGGCTACGGTAAGGACGGGCAGATAAAATCATCGAGCGCCAGCGGCACCGTGTCGTCTCCCGGAAAAGCCATCGGCGGCATTGCCGGAGAAATCAGTCTGATTTATCTTGGCGGCGGCAAGGCCGTGATGCCCGCGGCCATAAAAGACTGCGCCTTTACCGGCGAGCTGAAGGGGGCCGAGGAGGTCGGCGGCATCTGCGGACATTCGTCGGGAACGGGTTACGACCCGGAAGGTGAGCTGCTGGCCTATATCAGCGGCTGCACAGTCGCCGGCGGTTCTGTCACGGGCGGCGGCGACGTTGGCGGCGTCGTTGGTTATAACAAAGATACGATCGTCTCCAACTGTCGTGTGAGCGTCAATGTTTCCGCCGTCGCGGGACTTGCCAAAGCAAACGACGGCCAGCACGCGGGAGGAATTGCCGGGCAAATGCCGGATGACGATACTGTAGTGAAAGACTGTTTCTCCACCGGAAATGTCTCCGCTGACAACGGCTTTGCCGGCGGCATCGTGGGGCTGCTGCGTTTTGGCACAGTGACAGGCTGCGTGGCGAAGGGCGACGTCACAAGCGGCGCGCACCATACGAACGAGGCTTCCAACGGCGCTACGGGAGGTATCGTCGGGGGAAATCAGGGCGGAAAGATTTATAACTGCGCCTCCTCCGGCACAATCATCTCGTCAGGAGAGAACGCCGGAGCTGTCGGCGGTATCGCGGGTGCGATGCAGTACATAATTTCTGATGCCGGAACCACTGTTTTTCCTGGCGTCGTCAACTGCGCGGCTTTCGGTAACGTTTCGGCCGACATTGCGGTCGGCGGTATAGTGGGACAGAACGACGCCGGATTCATAGTCAACTGCGCCGCTTTGGGCGAGGTGTCTGGCCCCGACAAAGTTGGCGGCGTGGTGGGATTCAGCTTCAGCGGCGCGGATAAGCATCACGCGCTTATCCGCAATTGCTCCGTTCTAGGAAAGATCAGCGGCAATACGATGGCAGGCGGTATCGTCGGCAAGAACGGCGACAAATATGACGAATCGGATAAGCTGCTATACAGCGACGTAGAGAACTGCGTCTGGCCAGCCTCTGCGGGGCCTGAGAAATTTTATGGCGAGTGGGTCGCCGGTACGAGCGCCGACGTCGTTTCCCGCGATTCCCTGGGCGGCGTGGTGACGGCTTTCACCGTCGATCCCACAGCCGTTCCCTGCTCGCTGCGCGCCGGCCAATCGGCGACCGTCATGCGCAGCTTCCCGGACAAAGACGCGGCGGCGGTCTCCGCGCTTAACCTCAGCGTTTCAGGAAAGGGCGTCAGCGCCGTAAGTGACGCCGCCAACTGTGTCAGCGTGACCGGCGTCGCCTCCGGCGATTATACCGTCAGCGCCGACCTCACGCTTACGGCGACGAAATTCGGCGAAGGCTCCGTTGCGGCGCTTAAGATAGGAACGGATGTTCCAGCCATCGCCGCGAACGTCGCGGTAACCTCGTCCGGCGGCGGTTCGTCGTCAAGCGGCTGCAGCGCCGGAACGGCGGCCTTAGCGCTGCTGGCGGCTCTGCCCCTTGCCCTTATCGGCAAAAAGCGCCGCGCCAAATAACGCGCCAGCCGCGGTACAAAACGTAATAAAAAACGCCCGGCCATAAAACGGCCGGGCGTTTTCAACCGGCGCGGGAGCCTTTAAAAAGATAAAAAAACAAAAATATTATCGTTATAAGAAAACGCTAAACCCCAATTTGTCGTTAGCCAATCGAAGGTAAATCGTCGTTTACGCTTTCGCCTGATGGCAGGAAAACCGGCGCGAAGAGGCGCCGCGGGCTAAATAAGCCTGTCCCTGAGTACCGAAAGCTGTATTTTTCATACGGCGATTGCAAGGCAACGTTCCCCGCCGTTAAGCGGGGAACGTTTTCAGATTATCCATATTGCCGCGGCATGCGGACGCGTCTGCAGCAGGACACTCAGGGGCCGGCGTATGACGCATACGGCGCTTATTCGCGCCGATTTTTATAAACGCCGATTTTAAGGCTTTATGTGATAAAATACCGCATGTATGAGTATCTTCATGAGAAGGGCAGACCGACGATGATAAACTGTTCTAAGATGAATGGAAACGGCAATGACTTTCTTGTTATAGATAACATGTCGCTTGCGCTTGACGGAACGGCCCTTACCAAGACCGCGCGTCTGGCCTGCCGCCGCCGCGAGGCCCTCGGGGCGGACGGCGTTCTTGTCGCAGAACCCTCGGGGCGCGCCGACTTCAGGATGCGCCTCTTTAACAGCGACGGTTCCGAGGGGGAGATGTGCGGCAACGGCGCGCGCTGTATCGCGCGTTTCGCCTTTGAAAAGGGGATCGTGAAGTCGCAGGAGATGACCTTTGAAACGCTGGGCGGCGACGTCCGCGCGGTGGTGCGCGGCGAACGGGTGACGCTCGACCTTGCCCCGGTGTCGGTGGCGGACGCCGTCGTCGACTCTCACGCCGAGGTGGACGGTTTTGAGTTCAACTATACTTTTCTGACCGTCGGCGTGCCGCACACCGTGATTTTCGAGAGAGAGCACAGCCGTTCTTTTGCGGATTACGCCCCCCTCGGGCGCGCGATACGCAACAGGCTGGACCTTTTTCCCGAGGGGACGAACGTCAATTTTGCCGCCCCAAGCCTGGAGCGCACCGGCGTGCTCGATGTGATGACCTACGAGCGCGGCGTCGAGGATATGACGCTCTCCTGCGGCACGGGCTCGACCGCGAGCGCGATCGCGGGGCTGCTGCTGGGGTTCACGGGCGAGCGCGTCGAGGTGATCAATCCCGGCGGCGTGAATCGCGTGAGCCTTGAGTTTTCGGGCAGCGACCTGATATCCCCTAAACTTGAAGGCGGCGCTCTGCTGGTCGCGGAGATAGCGCTTCTTCCCGAGGCGCTGCGCTGAGTTTGTAATATAAGGCGTCATGGCAGCCTGTAATAGACTTTGGAGGTAGATGTATAATGACCAAACCCTGGTGGCGTGAAACTATAGAGACTGTTTTATGGGCGGTAGTACTCGCCCTCATCCTGCGGACCTTCGTTATTCAGGCTTTCTGGATTCCAAGCGGTTCGATGATCCCGACGCTGGAGATCGGGGACCGGGTGCTGGTGCTGAAGTTCTGGTATCATCTGCCGAAGGTCGAACCGAAGCGCGGCGATATCGTCGTCTTCAAGTATCCAGTGGACCCCAGGCGCGATTTTGTGAAGCGCATCATCGGTCTGCCCGGCGATAAGGTGGAGATGCGGAACGGTACCGTCTATGTGAACGACAAGGAGCTCTTTGAGCCCTATGTAAAGAACACCGACACTTATAATATGGCCCCCGTGACCGTGCCGCCGGATAATTATTTCTGCCTCGGCGACAACCGGCCGAATTCGCAGGACGGCCGTTTCTGGGGGTTTGTGCCCGCCAACTTCATGAGAGGCCCGGCGGTCTTCCGTTACTGGCCGCTGAACCGGATCGGGCTTCTGGATTAAATGCCGCGCACGGTCTGGTATCCGGGACATATGGCGAAGGGCAGGCGTCAGCTTGAGGCGCTTGCCGCGAACATCGATCTGCTGATAGAGGTGCGCGACGCGCGCGCGCCGCGGCTCACTTCGTCGCCGACGCTTTCGCTCTTTGCCCCGAAAATTGAGACGACGGTCGTGCTGTCGAAGGCCGACCTCGCCGACGAGAAGGTCACCAAGCTTTGGGTCGAGCATTTGAAGAGGGAGGGGCTGACGGCGTGGCCCCTCGACCTGCGCCGCGGCGGCATGGCCCGGATAATAAAGGCCCTCTCAGATAAGAAGCCCGCCTTTCGCGACCTGCGCATGGCGGTCGTCGGCACTCCGAACGTCGGCAAGTCGATGCTGATAAACCAGCTCGTCGGGCGCAAGGCCGCGCATGTCGGAGGAATACCGGGCGTCACCAAGGGCGTCTCCTGGTTTAAGGGACAGGGGTTCTTGCTGGTGGACTCGCCGGGCATCCTTGACCCGCACGGCGACGCGCGCGCCCACCGGCTGATATCGTGGATAGGCTCCTCGCGCGGTCAGGTCATCGGCAATATTGAGGAGCACGCGAAGGACTGCATAAAATTTATGATCGGCAGGGATCTTTGGCGCGGCGTGGAAGCCGCGTGGGGCGTCAAGCCCGAGGGATCGCCGAACGACATTCTGGAAAATATCGGCCGCCGCCTGGGAAAGCTCAGAGCGGGCGGTGCCGTGGACATGGAGGGCGCGGGGCGCGTCTTTATCGATTCGTTCGCGACCGGCAAGCTCGGGCGGATGAGCCTCGAACGGCCGCAGGAACCGCCGCTGTGGGAAAGCCTCTAGGCGCGCCGGCTTTTATCATCGCCGGCGCCGACGAGGCCGGACGCGGCCCGCTTGCGGGGCCGGTGGTCGCCGCCGCCGCGATTTTGACGGCGGCACAGCGCGAGCGGCTGCTTGACGCCGGTCTGCGTGATTCAAAAAAACTTACTCCGAAGCGCCGCGAGGCGCTTTTTGAGGAGATATGCGATTTAGGCGTCCTCTGGCGCGCGCAGGCGGCCAGCGCGCGGCGTATCGACCGGATAAATATCCTGCAGGCCTCGCTTTGGTGCATGAAGCGTTCTGTCGAGCGCCTGGCGCTTTCGCCGTCGCTCGTGCTTGTCGACGGCAACCGGGCGATACCCGGGCTGGCGCTGCCCCAGAAGCCGGTAATCAAGGGCGACGACCGCGTTCCGGCGATCGCCGCCGCCTCGGTGATCGCGAAGGTGCTGCGCGACCGGGTGATGACGGTCATGGACCGCGTCTATCCGCAATATTCGTTCGCGAAGCACAAGGGCTACCCGAGCGCGCTGCATAAGAGCCTGATTGCGGAATATGGGCCGTCGCCGATACACAGACTCTCTTTCAGAGGAGTGCTTGCCGATGACGAAGAAACGTTCTCTTGAATACGCGCTGAAGCTGGAGGCCGGGCGCAGCCGCGCCCCCGCCGCAAAACGGCCGGCGGCGGAGCCTGCCGGGGCTCCTCATCTGGCAAAGGGACGTCTGGGCGAGGATCTCGCTGCGGATTATCTTATCAGTCAGGGCTTCAAAATACTGGATAGAAATGTGAAAATCGGACGCTGCGAGATAGACGTCATCGCCAAAGAGCGGGACGAATTGGTCTTTGCCGAGGTGCGCACGCGCAGCTTGGGATGGATGATGTCCGCGGAGGAGAGCGTCGGCCCGCGCAAGCTCGCCAATCTTATATATGCCGGGCGCGCCTGGACGGAGGGGCGAAATTATAACGGCTTCTGGCGCATCGATCTGGTGGCCGTCACCCTTATCGAGGGGCAGGAGCCGCGGGTTGAGCACTTTCGCGGCATCACGGAGCCGCTTTCATGAATAACGTTTCGGGACTTACCCTGCGCGGGGTGAAGGGGCTCGCGGTCGAGGTGGAGGTCGATATTACGGGGGGCCTCTTTTCGATTTCAGTGGTCGGTCTTGCCGACACCGCCGTAAAAGAGGCGCGCGAGAGGGTGCGCGCCGCGCTTCGCGCCGCGGGCGTCAATATCCGCGGGCGCGTTTCGATAAACCTCGCGCCGGCCGACGTCCCCAAAGAGGGGGCGTTGCTGGATTTGCCGATCGCCGTTGCGCTGGCCTCCGCCGCCGGACATCTCTCGGTGCCGCGGCCTTCGCTTTTTATCGGCGAACTGGCGCTCGACGGCCGGCTGCGCGGCGTCAGAGGGGCCGTCCCCGCCGCCTTTTTTGCTAAAGAAAATAATATCGAACTCTTCGTCCCCGCGGAAAACGCCGCCGAGGTCTCTCTTGTTGAGGGCGTGCGGGCTTACGCGGCGGAGGGGCTCCATGAGCTCTTTGCGCACCTGCGCGGCGAAAAACCGCTCGCGCCGGTAAATCACCGCCAAATTGAATATGCCCCGGCTCCCGCCGACCCTGATTTTGCCGACATCAAGGGGCAGAGCGCCGCGAAACGTGCTCTGGAGATCGCGGCGGCCGGCCATCATAATATCTTGTTCGTCGGCTCCCCAGGTTCGGGGAAGACGCTGCTGGCCCGCGCCCTGAAAGGGATACTGCCGCCGCTTACCGATGCGGAGATGATGGAGGTCGTCCTTCTGCGCAGCACCGCGGGGCTGGGTTTTGAACTCAGCCGCGAGCGTCCCTTCCGTTCCGTGCACCACACCGCGAGCGCCGTCTCAATCTGCGGCGGCGGCTCGGCGCTTCGTCCCGGGGAAATCAGCCTCGCCTCGCGCGGCGTGCTCTTTCTCGACGAATTTCCCGAATTTTCACGCGATGTGATCGAGTCTCTGCGCCAGCCGCTGGAAGACGGTTCGATAACGGTGAGCCGCGCGGCGGGAAGCGTCGTCTACCCGGCGAAGGTGCTCGTCGTCGCGGCCTGCAACCCGTGCCCATGCGGTTTCGCGGGGGATGGCGAGCGGCAGTGCATATGTACTCCCTTCTCGCTTGAACGTTACAGAAGAAAGCTATCCGGCCCGATCTTGGACCGCATCGACCTGCACGTCGCCGTTCCGCGGCTGACTCCCGAGGAGCTCGTCTCGCTCGGCGGCAGCGGCGGGGAGCGCAGCGAGACGGTGCGCGCCCGCGTCGCCGAAGCGCGGAAGGTTCAGGCCCGGCGCTGGGCGGATCTGGGCTTCCAGTGCAATTCCGAGATACCGGAAAAATTCCTGCGTCGCAACGCCGCGATGAAACCGGAAGTGCGTTCCTTCATTTTGGAGGCGCTCAAGGGCGTAAAACTGTCGGGGCGGGGCCTTTCGCGCGTGCTGCGCGTTTCGCGGACGATCGCCGACCTCGCGGGCGCGCCGCAGATAGAGGTCGGACATGTCGCCGAGGCGATGAGCTACCGCGAGGGGGAGGCTACCTCATGGATGACCGTCTAAAGCTGATGCTGCTCCTGAACGGCATAAACGCCAACGCCGCCGCGCTTGCGAAGTTTCTTTTGACCGGTGCGGAGCCGCGCGAGCTGTGGAATCCCGCGAAAGCAGACGTCGCTAAAGAGGTCTTCGGCGAAAAGAGCCTCGCGAAGCTGCGCGCCGCCTGCGGCGCGGCCTGGGCGGAGCGGGAGCTTGAACGGGCGGAAAAGCTTGGCGTGCGTCTGCTGACGGTGGACGACGAGGACTATCCGCAGGAGCTGTTCGACCTTAAGGACGCTCCGCTCGTGCTCTATTGGCGGGGCGGCGCGTGGCGGCTGCCGGACAAAAAGAGGGTTGCGGTCGTCGGCACGCGCCGTATGAGCGCCTATGGCCGGGATGTCTCGCAGCGGCTCGGAGCCGCTTGCGCCGCGCATGATATAACGCTCGTCAGCGGCGGCGCGTGGGGCGTCGACGGCTGCTCGCAGGGAGCCTGCTGCTGCGGGGGCGGAGAGACCTTCGCCATCCTGGGCACCGGCGTCGACCGCGTCTATCCGGCGGCCAATAAAAAATTATTTGAGAAGATCGCCGAACGCGGCGCGCTGATCTCGGAATTTCCCCTCGGCGCGAACGGCGAACCCTGGCACTTTCCCCAGCGCAACCGAATCGTCGCCGCGCTCGCGGAAAAGGTCGTGGTGGTCGAAGCCCCGCTCAAAAGCGGCTCGATGATCACGGCGCGCCTCGCGCTGGAACTTGGGCGCGAGGTCTGGGCGGTGCCGGGCCAGATATACAGCGCTAACTCCGAGGGGACGAACCGCCTGATATATGACGGGGCCTTTCCCTATACCGGCGAAGACGTCTTCCTCAGCGCCTGCGGCGTCGCGCCGGAGGCCGCTTCGGGGCGGGGCGGCGCGCAGGAGGGGGAAATATCCGCCGCAGAGAGGCAAATTTTCAAATCTCTCGCGGAAAACGGGGCGATGACGATTGACAACCTATCGCTTGCCGTTAAAATGAGCCCCGCTGACCTTTTAAAAAATATCGCGCTCTTATCCGCGAAAGGGATTGTTTTTATGTCCGCACCGGGACGCTACAGCGTAAAGGGTAATCTGTAAGAAAGAGGTGTCCGCAACGATGGCTGCAAAAAAAACCGTAAAACAGGATGAGGCGGCATCCCAGGAGATAAAAAAAAGCGCCGCAAGCTCCTCCGTCAAAAAAGAGACCAAAACAAAAGCGGAAACGGCAAAGAAAACGACGAAAACGACAAAGGCCGCTAGTGCCGGCGCCGCCGCTTCGACGACGAAAAAGAAGGCTCCCGCGGCAAAAGGCGCGGTGAAAGCCTCGCGCAGCCAGAAATTTTCTCAGTACGACGGCAAGACGCTCGTGGTTGTCGAGTCTCCCGCGAAGGCCAAGACGCTTGAAAAGATCCTTGGTTCGCGCTATAAAGTGCTCGCGAGCCTGGGACATGTCCGCGACCTGCCTAAGGGCCGCCTGGCGATAGACCTTGAACATGATTTTGAACCGGAATACATACAGGTGCGCGGCAAAGCCGACCTCATAAAGACGCTTAAAGGGGCCTCCTCCGCGAGCAAGCGCACGCTGCTCGCCTCAGACCCTGACCGCGAGGGGGAGGCGATCGCCTGGCACTTGGCTTCGCTGCTCGATATCGACACGGAGCAGAAATGCCGCATCAGGATGCACGAAATTACGGAACATGGCGTGAAGAGCGCCATCGCCGAGCCCGATATGATCAATATGGAGCTTGTCGAGGCCCAGCAGGCGCGCCGCGTGCTCGACCGCCTCGTCGGCTACGAACTGAGCCCGCTGCTTTGGTACAAGGTCCAGCGCGGCCTGTCCGCCGGGCGCGTGCAGTCCGTGGCGCTGCGCATCGTCTGTGAGCGCGAAGAAGAGATCGAACGCTTCATCCCCGAGGAATACTGGCTCATGGACGTCGACGCAAAGAGCCTCGATAAAAAGCGGGGTTACAAGCTGCGCGTTGAAAAATACAAAAACAAGGCGCTGACGATAAATAACGAAGAAGAGGCGCGGCAAATAGAGCGGGCGATACGCGCGGGGCAGCTGACCGTCGACGATTTCAGCACGAAAGAGAGCAAAAAACAGCCCAATCCGCCCTTCAAGACCAGCACCTTGCAGCAGGAGGCCTCCCGCCGCTGCGGCTTCGCGCCGAAGCGCACCATGCGCATCGCGCAGGCGCTCTATGAGGGCATCGAGATACCGGGACGCGGCCCTACGGGGCTCATCACCTACATGCGTACCGACAGCCTGCGGCTCGCGCCAGAGGCGCTCGACGCCTCGCGGGCCTTCATCGCGAACAGCTTTGGGGGAAATTACCTCCCCGACAAGCCCAACGAATACATGCCCAAGGGCAAGGCGCAGGACGCCCACGAGGCGATACGCGCGACAGACCCAATGCTTACGCCGGAGTCTCTCAAAGATTACCTCACGCCCGAGCAATACAGGCTCTACGAGCTGATATGGAGCCGATTCATCGCCAGCCAGATGAAGGACGCCGTGGTGGCGCGCACGAACCTCATCTGCTCCGCCGCTGATTACCAGATGAAACAGTCCGGCGTCGTCGTCACCTTCGACGGCTGGGGGCGCGTCTATCCGCTCGGCATCAAAGATGTGACGATGCAGCCCGCGGTAAAGGGCGAAGAGCTCGCAATAGAAAATATCGTCACGGAACAGAAATTCACCCAGCCGCTGCCGCGCTACACCGAGGCGGGGCTCGTCAAGGCGCTCGAGGAAAAGGGGATCGGACGCCCCTCGACCTACGCGACGATCATCGACACCCTTTCGCTGCGCGGCTACGTCGACCGCGGCGAGGAAGATAAAAAGCTGATCCCGACAAAGCTCGGAAGACTCGTCAACAACTTCCTTGTAAGATACTTCTCATCGATCGTCAACGAGGACTTCACGGCGGCGATGGAGGGCGAGCTTGACCAGGTCGAGGCGGGCGAAATTGAGTGGAAAAAACTGATGGCCGACTTCTGGCAGGGCTTTAAGCCGGTCGTTGACGAGGTTTCCGCGCACGGCGAAAGCATGAGGCCGGAGCCGGAATTGATCGGCGAAAAATGCCCCGAATGCGGGCATGAGCTCATCATAAAGCGCGGACGCTTTGGCGAGTTTATCGCCTGTACCGGTTATCCCGAATGCAAATACACAAGAAAAATCGTGAAGACTACCGGTATCAAGTGCCCCAAATGCGGCGAGGGCGAGCTGATACGCCGTAAAGCCACCAAAGGCAAGATGAAGGGGCGCTTCTTCTACGGCTGTGAGCGCTATCCAGACTGCGACTATGTCTCGTGGAAGAAGCCCGGCAAAGAGGGCGCGGCGGAAGAGCCGGCGGCGGTGGAGCCAGATGGCGGCGACATGTAAAACGGTGACGGTCGCCGGCGGCGGGCTTGCGGGCTCCGAAGCCGCCTGGCAGCTTGCGGAGCGCGGCGTGCGCGTGCGCCTCTGCGAGATGCGTCCCCTGAAAATGACCCCCGCGCACGAAACGCCGCTGTTGGGCGAGCTCGTATGCAGCAACTCGCTTGGCGGAGACAAAACTACGACCCCCGCGGGCATCTTGAAGGCCGAGCTCAAACGCCTGGGCAGCCTCATCATGCGCTGCGCCGAGGCAAGCCGCGTACCCGCCGGCAACGCGCTTGCGGTGGACCGCGAAGTCTTCGCGCGCCTCATCGACAGCCACATCGCCGGCCATCCTAATATCGAGCTGGTGCGTGAAGAGCTGACGGATATTCCCGAGGAGCCGGCGATAATCGCCACCGGGCCGCTCACCAGCGCGCCGATGGCGCGGTCGCTCGCGTCGCTTACGGGAGAAGACTTCCTGTATTTTTACGACGCCGTCGCGCCGATTGTCGACGTCAGCACCGTGGATATGACGAAAGCCTTCCGCGCCAACCGCTACGGTACGGAAGGGGACTATATAAACTGTCCGATGGACGAAGAGGAGTACGCCATCTTCTGGAACGAGCTTGTCAATGCCGAGACCGCGCCGCGCCACGACTTTGAAGAGGAGCAGATGCGTCATTTCGACGGCTGCCTGCCGGTAGAGGTAATCGCGAAACGCGGCGAAAAAACGCTGCTCTTCGGCCCGCTGCGCCCCGTGGGTTTTGAGGCGGCGCACGGCGGACGGGAGCCGTGCGCCGTCGTACAGCTGCGCCAGGATAACGAAGAGGGGACGCTTTTCAACATCGTCGGCTTCCAGACGAACCTAAAATGGGGAGAGCAGGAGCGTGTGTTCAGGCTGATACCGGCGCTCCGGGAGGCGGAATTCGTCCGCAAGGGTGTGATGCACCGCAATCTCTTCGTCTGCGCCCCGAAGGTGCTTGATCCATATCTTCGCTTCAAAGGGCGCGAGGCGCTCTTCATCGCCGGACAGGCCTCCGGCGTCGAGGGATATATGGAGAGCACGGCGATGGGGCTGGCCGCCGCGCTTTTCGCCTATCTGGGGACAAGCGGCCTGCCGATGGTCGATTTTCCGCTGGAGACCGCGATCGGCTCGCTGCTGAATTATCTGGACACGGCGCTGCCTGCGAGCTTCCAGCCGATGAACGTCAACCTCGGCATCTTCCCGCGCCTTCCCGGTAAAAAACTCCGTAAACGGACTGAACGCTGCGAAGCCTACGCCCTCCGCTCGCGCGACGCCCTGGAAAAATTTATCTCCGAGAACGGGCGGCTGTTCCCCTGGCAACAGCATTTACTTTTAGAAGCGGATAAAAACATCAAGTAACACCTGTATAGGGCTGGTCTTTGATTTTGAATTTACCTTGCTTCTGGTTTTTATTTCGCATATCACTAAAGACAAACGTGCCTGTGCTGTTGATGGAGGTCACAACTCCCCCACCGGCCTGCGGCCGGAGCCCCCTCGAAGAGGGAGCCGAAAACAAGGCTGGCGGCTAAGGAGCATAAACCTGGCGCTGAGCTGGTCTTTATCATTTTGCCTTCCTCTTTGAGGAAGGTGGGCCGGCGGTGGTTTTCCGCCG
>JAEXGR010000058.1 GCA_023450745.1 Synergistota bacterium | reverse complement strand
TACCCTGTGTTTTGCAAGTAATTGGCGTTGCGTTTACCATGAAAAAGTTTTTTAGGCCTATAGCAACGTCAGTTTTACTGTGCCCTTTTTTATCGGCCAAAGCGGCTATTATCCTGTTTTCATCTGTGTTTACTCGCTTTTCTCTTGTTTTTCTTTGCCTTTTTAATATTTTCCTGTCGCTGCTTTTATATTATTTAGACTAAACGCAACTGCTTGCGTTTAGTCTGACCAGGTTGCATTTACTTTGAGGATTGACCCCGGCGGGCGGCGGAAGCGCGCGGGCCCCGCCGCAGAGGCCCCGCGGGCCGGAAGCCCGAATGGCCGTCCCCCGCGCGCGGAGGGCGGCGGCCAAATAAACGCCGCTTCGCCGCCAGGGCCGCGCCCTTCCTTGCGGGGCATGAAAAAGCCGCGCCCTTATCAGGCGCGGCCGCGGGCTTTTTAGGCGTTTTACAGGAAGAACAGCCTGACGACGATCACGACCGTCACCACGATGTTGACGCGAATCGAGTAAATTTCTTCTTCACGCGCCCGCTTGGCGTCAAAGGGCCTGGCGTTGGGAGACGCGGGGGGAAATCCCCGCCGCGGCCACGGAAAGAGCGCCGGCACCGCCTCTTTGTAGCAGGCGTATTCCGGCCCGAATTTTTCCGCGAGGAAATCTTCTTCCGCCGGAATCACGATGAATGAATAAAGCAGCAGGAAAGCGATCACGAAAGCGCCTACCCAGCCCCAGCTGACCATCAGGGACCATCCCAGCCCCATCAGCGCGTTTCCGGCGTAGAGAGGGTTCCTGACCCAGCTGTAGGGCCCCCAGGTGATCAGTACGGGCGCGCCGATCACTTCCGTGCGGTATTTCGGGATAAAGCCGGCCGCCCAAAAGCGCAGCAGCTGTCCCGCCAGCACCAGCAGCAGGCCCGCCGCAAATCTGACGGCGTCGAATTCTCCGGGAAAGATGAGGATTCCCGCGGCAAAGAGTCCCCAGAAGAGGCCCCTTCCCTTGAACGCAAGCGAGCTGATTTTCTTATCTACCTTCATTTTTTGGCTCCTCTGTTTTTTCTATCGCTTCATGTTCCGCGATCATAACTTTATTTGCTCCGCCCCAGCCCAGCATTCTGACGACGATCAAGGTCCCCAGCGCGACGCCGGTGTATTCGGAGAGCAGCCGCCAGGTGACGGCCATGACGCCGGCCACACTCCAGGGGACGAACAGCCCGAATACCGCGACGGCTCCGCCCTCGGCCGCGCCGCTCGCGCCGGGGGTCGGCACAAAGTAGAGCATAAAGAGGAGCAGGGATTCCGCCAGCAGGCACTGGACGTAGTTGACGTTGAAGCCCGCCGCCTTGATGAGGCACGGCATGACGGACATGTAGACGATCAGGTGAACGACGGCAAAGAATACGGAGAGCAGCAGCCACCATTTGCCGGTCGAGGTGAAGAGTTTGATGTTCGTGTTGTAGGCGTCTATTTCCCGGCTGACCCAGCGCGCCGCGTGGAGCAGGTAGCGGGATTTCAGTATCCCCAGGCGCTTCACCCAGACGAGGATCGCGTTGACCCAGTGCTTCATCCACTGGGGGCGGATGACGCTGACGACGAGCAGGAAGGCGCAGAGGGCGATAAAGATCACGACGTAGCACACGTACCAGCGCATATATACATATCTTTTGAGCATCTCGGGGTCCGCGAGCAGGGAGAAGGGCACCACCAGCGCGAGCAGGAAGAGTATCTGCAGGGTGCGCACCAGCGTGATTGCCACGGATTTTCCGACGCAGACGCCGTCTTTATAGAGCAGGTAGATTTGGAACGGCCCGCCGCCGCTCTGCATCGGGGTGATGGCGCAGCCGAAATAGTTTATCCAGACGACGGCGATGGTGGATTTAAAGGAAAGTTTTTCCCCGGCGGCGCGCGCCAGCGTCATAAATTTACAGGCGTCGAGCATCCACCCGAGGGCGACAAGCCCGGCGGCGCAGAGCAGGAGCCCGGCGTCCGCGTTTTTAAGCATGGCGAAGGTCGAGGCGTCGATACTCCAAAATAATACTCCCACTATCGACAGGACGACGATGATTACAAATATTGTGAAACTTTTTTGGACGGTCAAAATCTGCCCTCCCCGGTAAACAACCGCGTTTATCTTACCATACGCGGACTATTTTAACATAGGCTGTACGGCGGGAAGCGAGAAAAACTCTTCCGCGATCTGGGGGAGCCCCTCCCGCCAGGCAAGCGCGGCCGCTTTCGTCCGGTCCGTCAGGTCAAGCTTTTTCAGCAGGTGGCTGACATGATTTTTCACGGTCTTTTCCGAGAGGATCATCCGCTGGGCGATCTCTTTGTTTGTCAGGCCGTGCGAGAGCCAGTAGAGCACTTCGCGCTCGCGCGGCGTTATTTCGTTCAGCGGGTCGCCGTAAAACTCTTCCTCGTCCGGCGACGCGGCCGAGGCGATGATGTCTTTGCTGATGTAGCGTTCGCCGCGCGCCACGGCCCGCAGGGCCTCCAGAAATTCCGCGACGTCGGTGCCCTCGGGCATGATGCCGACGCTTGCACTCTCGCTCGCGAGGGAAAAAAGCTCGGCGGTGGTCTCTCTGACGATAAAAAGAATGTGCATGTCTTTCAGGCGGCGCTTTATCTCACGCAGCGCCTGGATTACGCCGGGGTCCGGAGACAGCTGGTGGATGACCATCACGTCGGGCCTGGCGGCCAGGATGTCGCGGATGGCGTCGGCATCGGTCTCGTCTTTCGTCTCTATCTCGAAATCCGCTTCCTGCCCGAGCACCAAGCGCAGCGCGTCGGTAAAGAGCGAGTTCGTATCGGCGAGAATTATCCTGTTTTTTTTCATACGGCCATCCCTTCCGTTCATTATGAGACATTCTGTGATAGGATTATAAATTATATCAATTATACCAGCCCCAAAGGAGGCATTCTCCCTGAAACAGGATTTTGAGGAACTTTATCCCTTATCAAAAAAGCTATCGCGCTTCACAGGGGAAGCCATAAGGGATTATAACATGATACGCCCCGATGACAGCATACTTATCGGACTTTCAGGCGGAAAAGACAGCCTTTTGCTGGCGCTTGCGCTCGCGGTGCTGAAAAAACGCAGCCCCGTGCCCTTTTCGCTGCGCGCCTGCCTTATCGACCAGTCTAACGGCGCGATGGAGCCGGAACGGCTGCGGGAATATATGGAGGCCCTCGATATTGAGCTTGCGATCTTAAAGCATCCCACTTACCAGATCATGAAAGAGCGTGACGAACGTTCGCCATGCAGCCTCTGCGCGAACATGCGGCGCGGCATTCTCGCAAACCGCGCGCGGGAGCTGGGCTGCGGCGTCATCGCCCTCGGCCACCATAAGGACGACGCGGCGGAGACGGTTCTGATGAATCTTTTTTACGGCGGACGGTTCAAATGTTTTCACCCGCACCTTTACATGAGCCGCACGCAGACGCGCGTCATCCGCCCCTTCATCTACGTCGAGGAGCGGCAGATAAGGCTCGAGGCCGAGCGGCTCGCGCTGCCGGTGATCAGCTCCTGCTGCCCCTACGGCAGCCAGTCAAAGCGCGGAGTCACGAAGGATATTTTAGCCGCGCTGGAAAAAGAGGCCCCCGAGCTTAAGAGCAATATCGTGCACGCGCTGCGCCACTTGCGCGAAAGCGAGAGCTGGCCCGCGGGAATGCTGAATGAGTGAGCGGATTTTTCGCCGCGCCGGCGCGTAAAAAACAAGAGGGCGCGAGCCCTCTTGTGCCGGTTATACAGTTTTGCCGTTTTTTATATAGTCCCAGAGGACGTCCCGCTCCACCGAGATAAATTCCCCCGGCGGGAGCTCTTTGAGGACGAGCCGGCCGATCTTCCGGCGCAGGAGGCGGCGGACGTCGTTGTCGAGCGCGCGCGCCATGAGGCGTATCTCGCGCTTGACGCCCTCGCCGAGCACCACCTCAAACCAGCACTGGAGGGGGTTTCGCGCAAGGCGGCGCACCGCGAGCGGCTTTAAAAAGTGTTCCTCCGTCTGCACGCCCTGTCCCCAGCGGATCAGGCGTTCTTCGTCCAGCGGCCGGCGCAGCTCCACCTCGTAGGTCTTCGTGAAGCCGCCGCGCGGGTGGATCAGCTCCTGCGAGAATATCCCGTCGTTCGTGAGGATAAGCAGCCCCTCGCTGTCGCGGTCGAGCCGCCCGACGGGAAAGAGGCGGAAGCGGTCCAGCTCCGGCGGCAGGATGTCGATCACCGTGCGTTCGCGCGAGTCTTCGACGGCGGAGAGGATGCCCTGAGGTTTGTTGAAGATGAGATAACGCTGTTCGACGGGCGAAACCGCCCGTCCGTCAAGCTCCACCTGGTCGCCCGGAAAGACCTGGCGTCCCGGTTCGCTTACGGTAACGCCGTTTAGCTTTACCCGCCCCGCGGTGATATATTCTTCAACCTTGCGGCGGGCCCCCGCGCCGCACATCGCAAGGTATCTGTTGAGGCGCACGCTATCTTCACTCATCGCTCTGCTCCATCTCCCCGTCTTCGCCCAAGGCCCCGTCCTCCGCGGCAAGCGCGGCGGGGTCCTCTTCATCCTCATATTCTTCGCGCAGCTCTTCGAGCGTCGGCAGCGCGCTGATGCCCGAAAGGCCGAATATTTCCAAAAATTTATTCGTCGTGCGGTAGCGCCGCAGCGATTTCCGTTTATTCTCGCGGCGCGGCCTGTCGATGAGGCCGTTTTTCAACAGCGTTTCGACGACGCGGTCGCAGCGCACCGAGCGAATCTCTTCGATCTCGGCCATCGTGATCGGCTGGTTGTAGGCGATCACCGAGAGGGTCTCCAGCGCCGCGCGCGAGAGCCGGATGCGCTGCATCGAGAGGTATGACGAAAAGCTCTCCACCGTGTCGGCCAAGTCCGGCGCGGTCGCCATCTGCCAGCCGCCCGCAAGGTTCAGTACCGTCAGCCCGCGGCCCTTCGCGCAGCTGTTCTTGATCGCGGCGACGGCGCGGTCCACGCGCTCCGGCGAGACCCCGAGGTGGC
Organism: Synergistota bacterium; assembly: GCA_023450745.1. Lineage (GTDB taxonomy): Bacteria > Synergistota > Synergistia > Synergistales > Synergistaceae > Cloacibacillus. Next base: position 58,882 of record JAEXGR010000058.1, on the reverse strand, counting down.
CGGCCATCGTCTCGGAAGATACCGGCTGCGGCGAGACGAAGAGCAGCGCCTCTATCTGCCGTTCGAGAAGCCCCATGTTTTCATTTTCTTCAATCCGCGGCAATCTCAACACCTCCAAGCGTCTCCGTCTGTATGATATGCACCATGCCCAAACGCGACATTTCCAGCAGCGCCAGCAGCGTGACGATCAGCGTCTTCGGATTTCGGTCGGCAAGCAGCTCGCGCAGAGCGAGCCGGCGTCCCCGGACCGTCCGCAGCAGTTCGTCCATGCGCTCCTCTATCTGCCGCTCTTCGGGGACCGCGTCGGGGATCTCGTCCCAGAGCAGCGAATCTTCCTCATACGCGGCGGCGCGCGTCCTCTCCTCATAAAGGGCGAGGAGCTCCCACCACTTAGCGGCCAGCGTCTCCAAATCGCCGATGTCGTAGTAATAGTTGTCTTCTTCGTCCGTTACGCGCAGGAAAGAGCGTTCGCGCCGCTCCTTCGCCGCGGCGAGCCAGCGCGCCGCGGCGCGGAAGGGGCGGTAGCGCCTGATGATCGCCGCCAGCTCTTCTTCCGACTCTATATAGTCGCCGGCAGGCAGGTCATCCGGCTCTTCCGGTTCCTGCCCGGGAAATAGCGAGTGTACCTTGCGCAGCAGCAGGCGGCTCGCGAAGGAGAAGAACTCCGCCATCTCGTTGAGGGTCGCCCCTTTGGCCTGGACGAGGAAATTTATGTACTGCGTGACAAGCTCGGTGAGGTTCAGCTTGAGCGCGTCCATCTCGCGGGATTCCACCAGATGGCAGAGCAGGTCAAGCGGCCCGGAAAAGCTGCCCAGACGGACCTCAAATCCCGCCGCTTGATTTTCGTCTTTATTTTCTGTAAGTTTTTCCTCTTCCACCAAAAGTTTCCTTAATGTATGAGGTTCATCGCCGAATAGACGTCTTCCATCGTGCTCGCGGCGACTTTGCGGGCGCGCTCCGCGCCGCTCTCAAGTATCTGCTTGAGGTCGTCGGGGCGCTTCGCGAGTTCCGCGCGGCGCTTCTGGATGGGGTCCATCATCTCCGCGAGGTGCGCCATCAGTTTTTTCTTGCAGTCGACGCAGCCGATGCCGGCGGTCAGGCAGCCTTCGTGTATTTCCGCCAGCTCCTGCGCGTCTTTGTTGAAGAACTTGTGCACGTCCCATACGGGGCATTTCTCCGGCGTTCCCTTGTCCGTCCGGCGTTCGCGCGCCGGGTCGGTCTTCATCGTGCGCACCTTGCCCCAGATCGTCTCCATGTCTTCGGCGATCTGCAATGAATTGCCGTAGGACTTGCTCATTTTACGGCCGTCGGTGCCGGGCATTTTCGCGGCGGGCGTCAGCAGCGTCTCCGGCTCGGGGAAGACTTCGCCGTAGAAGCTGTTGAAGCGGCGCGATATTTCGCGCGTCAGCTCCAGATGGGCGCTCTGGTCCTCGCCCACCGGCACGGCCCACGACTTGTAGAGCAGGATGTCCCCCGCCATCAGCACAGGATAGCCGAGGAAGGCGTAGGTCGAAAGATCTTTGTTCTGGAGGTTCAGTATCTGCTCTTTATAGGTCGGGCAGCGCTGGAGCCAGCCAAGCGGCGTGATCATCGAGAGCGCGAGGTGGATTTCCGCGTGCTGCTTGACGTGCGACTGAATAAAGATCGAGGATTTTTCCGGGTCCACGCCCACCGCGAGCCAGTCGAGCAGGATCTCGTAGCAGTTGTCCTTCACCTTGCCCGGGTCCGCGTAGTCCGACATCATCGCGTGCCAGTCGACGATGCCCCAGAAGCAGTTATATTCGTTCTGTAATTTTACCCAGTTGATGAGCGCTCCCGCCATGTGGCCGTAATGGAGCCGCCCCGTGGGCCTCATGCCGCTGAAAATCCTCTTTCTGTCATCCATCGCAAAAACATCCTTTCTATATACGCACAAATTCCGGCACCGGGCCGGATCATTTCCCGTTTAGAGCCGCCCGTGCATAAAGGGGGCGCTTTTTTCTTCAATAAGCAGGACGGGAAGCCCCGTCTCCGCCTCGACGGCGGCGCGCAGCGCGGGAAGCGAGGCGCGTTCCATCTCGCCATGGTCGGCGGCGACGAGCGAGAGCCCCGCGGCGAGCGCCTCCTGCCGATGGTGGTAGGCAACATCCGCGGTGATGAAGCAATCCGCCCCCAGAGCCAGCGCCTCGCGCCAGAATTCCTGGCAGGCGCCGCCGCCGAGCGCGATCTTCTTCAAGTCTTTCTCTTGGTCGCCGTAAAGGGTAAAGTTGGTCAGACGCCAGCGCCCGCCCAGCATCTCAGAGAGCGCCGCCGGCTTTACGGGCGCTACGAGCGCGCCCACGGCGCCCATCCCCCACGCGTCCGTCTTCGCGGGCACGAGCGGCGCGATCCCCTCAAGCCCCAGCAGCGAGGCGAGAACGAAGTTCACGCCCTCGGGCGAGGAATCCCAGTTGGTGTGCGCCGCGTACACCGCGACGCCGCCGCGAACCGCGGCAAAGAGCGTCCGGCCGACGCAGCCGTCGTTCGTGACCGATTTTAACGGGTGAAAGATCAGCGGATGATGCGTCACCAGCAGCCCGCAGCCGGCGGAGACCGCCGCCGCGACCGCCGCCGGCGTCGCGTCGAGCGCGAGGGCGATCTTCGTTATCTCCGCCCCAAGGTCGCCCACGGCAAGGCCGGGGTTGTCCCACGGCTCGGCCCAGCTCTTGGGAATCCGTTTTTCTATCTTTGAAATAACCGCGGAAAGCTGCAAACCGCCACCCCTTTTCGTTTCATCCGCTAATTGTATAACAGCGGCGTAAGAACGTCAAAAGGGCCGGCGCCGGCGGCAGGGCAACAGCATTTACTTTTTGCGTGCCCTTAAAGCCTCCCTGGCCGCCTCAGCGGAGGGAGCCTTAAAACCCCTGATTGCTGTGCTTTGCGCCCACTTAAAGCCTCCATCGCTGTGGGGCCAAAGGGCAAAGGCAGCCCCCTTCCGCGGGTGTTGCTTGACGTTTTGTGCCTTCCAAAAAAGTAAATGCTGTCGCCCTGCGCCGGCGGCGAAAGGAAATCTCCCCGAGCACGCGCCGCGGGGAGATTCAACGTCGTTTTTTTAAATTAAACACCGCGGCCGGCGGCAGAATGTCAGGCGAGCTTTTCCGCGATCTGCACGGCGTTGAGCGCCGCGCCCTTTCTTAAGTTGTCGCCGACGATCCACATCGCGAGCGCGTTTTCGAGACCGGTGTCGCGGCGGATGCGGCCGACGCAGACATCGTCCTTCCCCGCCGTGTCGGAGGGCAGCGGATATTCCGCGTTACGCGGGTCGTCGCGCACGACGACGCCGGGAGCCTTTTTCAATATTTCGCGCGCCTCATCGGGGCTGAGCGGACGCGCGAACTGCGCCGTCACGCTTTCGCCGTGGCAGCGGAAGATGGGGACGCGCACGGTGATGCCGCTGACGCGCAGGTCGGGAAGGTGCATGATCTTGCGCGATTCGTTGACCATCTTCCATTCCTCTTCGGAGATGCCTTCCTCGTCGAAAGCGCCGATGTGCGGCAGGAGGTTGAAGGCGATGCTGTGCGGGTAGACGCCGTCTTTATAGTCCTCGCCTTTGATCGCCGCCTTCGCGCCGTCGCGCAGCGACTCAATCGCCGCCTTGCCCGTTCCCGCGACCGACTGGTAGGTGCTGATGTTGACGTATTCAAGCCCCGCCGCCTGGTGGAGCGGGTAGAGGACGACGACGGCCTGGATCGTCGAGCAGTTGGGGTTGGCGATGATGCCCTTGTTTTTCGCCAGCGCGACGTCGCCGGCGTTTATTTCAGGAACGATCAGCGGCACCTCGGGGTCCATGCGCCAGGCGGAGCTGTTGTCGATGACGACCGCGCCGCTTGCCGCGGCGACGGGCGCCCACTGCTTCGAGGTCTTGCCGCCCGCCGAGAAGAGGGCGACGTCCACGCCCTTGAAGGAATCGCAGGCGACGGCCCGCACCGTTATCTCTTCACCGTTGAAGACGACCTTTTTGCCCGCGGAGCGCGGGGAGGCCAGCGGAACCAGCTCCGAGACGGGAAATTTTCGCTGTTCCAGCGTGTAGAGCATCTCGCGCCCGACAAGCCCCGTCGCGCCGAGCACCGCCACTCTTTTGCCGCTCATTAGAAGGCCACCTCGTCGATGAAGTGGTCGTGAAGCTCGCGCACCGCGTCGTCGGCGCGCGACGAGCCGACGACGCAGGTGATGGCGAGCGCCGTGGAGGCGATCATCTCGATGTTGATGCCCGCCTCGGCAAGAATATTGAACATCTTCGAGGGAATCTCCGGATGGTTTGCGATTCCCGCGCCGACGATCGAGACGCGCGCGATCTCCGTATCGAAGGAGACGCCCTGCGCGTCGATCTCACGGCAGAGCTCGCGGCATACCTGGCTCGCCACCTCAAGGCTCGTCTTTTTCACGAGGAAGCCGATGTCGTTGACGCCCCCCCGCATATTGTTCTGGATGATCATCTCCGCGCCGACGCCCTTTTCGGCAAGGTTCGCAAAGAGGCGCGCCGCGATGCCGGGGATGTCGGGCACCCCAAGGAGCACCACCTTCGCCACCTTCATGTCCTGGATGACCGCTTTTATAATAAGTCCCTCTGTTACCGGATTGCTCATTACCCATGTACCCTCCTCTTCCACAAAGCTAGAACCGACATAAAGCGGTATTTCGTAACGCGCCGCCATTTCGACGCTGCGCGCCTGCAGGACTTTCGCGCCCTGCACGGCCATCTCCATACACTCGTCAAAGCCAAGCCTGGCCAGCTTCTGCGGCTTTTTCACGATGCGGGGATCGCCCGTCATGATGCCGGAGACGTCCTTCAGCAGCTGACAGGAGTCAGCCCCCAGAGCCGCCGCGAGCGCGACCGCCGAGAGGTCGGAGCCGCCGCGTCCGAGGGTGATGACGTCGCCGTTATCCGTGATCGCCTGAAAGCCGGTGATGACGGCGACGGTGCCCTCGCCCAGCGCCTTCTCGACGGCGTCCGGCTCGATTCTGTAGATGCGCCCCTCCATCGGGAAGCCTTTGGCCTTGATCCCCGCCTGCAGCGCCGTAAATGACTGCGCGGGGATGCCGTACTGTTTTATCGCGAGCGAGAGCAGCGCCACGCTCTGTTGTTCTCCCGTGGCGAGCAGCTGGTCCATTTCACGCCCGTCTTTTTCGGTGGCGACGTCGCTGGCGAGCGCGAGCAGTTCGTCGGTCATGTTCCCCATCGCCGAGACGACGACGGCGACCCGGAAGCCTTTATCTCTCGTCTTCTTCACTATCTGCGCGACATGCCTCATTCTCTCTGAATCGGCGACGGACGAGCCGCCGAATTTCAGCACGGTAAGCGGCATTTTTTCCCATTCCATCTGTCAGCACCCCCGGTCTTCGTGTGCGGTCTCCCGTTCGCCCACGCGAACGTCGGCGGCTTGCGCCGAAGACGGCCCCGCGGCGGCGGCTGCCGCCCGCAGAGCGTCGGAAAGCTCCATGCTTACGTCCACGCGCGCGCCCTGAGCGCTGCCGTCGAGGACGAAGAACTGCGAACGCACGCCGTGTTCCGTGAAGGTGCGGCACATCGCCTCCGCGACGCGGTGCGTCGTACCCTTGACGAGCGCGATGACGCTGGGGCCGGAGCCGCTGATGGCGACGCTGAGGCATTCGGGAAGCGCCTCGACGCGCGAGAAGATGACCTCGCCGCCGGAGAAGAGCTTGCTTCGGTAGGGCTGATGGAGTTTATCGTCCATCCCCCATTTGAGGTAGTCCCATTTACCGGTGGCCCAGGCGGCGGTAAGCAGCGCCGCGCGGCCGACGTTGAAGACGGCGTCTCCAAAGGGGACCTCTTTCGGCAGCGCCTTGCGCGCGTCGGAGGTCTTGACTCTTTCGTCGGGTACGGCTACGACGCAGAGCACTTCGGGCGGCAGCGCCGGCAGGCTGACGTAGCGCAGATCCTGTCCGTCCCAGCAGCTTACGACCATGCCGCCCAGGTAGCAGGGGGCGACGTTGTCCGGATGGCCCTCGATGACGGTCATCGCGCGCAGCAGTTCGTCCTCGCCCGCCTCATAGCCGGTGAGGTATTTGGCGATGAGGACGCCCGCGACGACGGCCCCCGCCGAACTGCCGAGGCCGCGGCAGAGCGGGATTATATTGTGGCACCAGAGTGAAAAGCCCGGCCCCCGCACGTTCCAGCGCGCGCAGGTATCCTCGTAGGCTTTGACGACGAGATTGGCCTTCGGCGAGGAGAGCTCGCGGCAGCCCTCGCCGTGCGCCTCGACCACGTATTCCCCCGCGGGCCGCAGCTCCATCACTTTGAATATATTGTACAGCGAGACCGCCATCCCAATCGCGTCAAACCCCGAGCCGAGGTTCGCGCTGGTGGCGGGCACCCGCAGCGTTATAAGAGGATTCACCCCTTCATCACCTCCAGAAGTTCCTCAAGGCGGTCTCCGATCTCCACCGGACGCCCCACCTGAGACATCGCCGTATCGGGGTCTTTAAGGCCGTTGCCGGTGATGATCATCACCGCCGTGATGCCCTGCGGCAAGCGCCCCTCTTTTTTAAGCTTCAGCAGTCCGGCGAGCGGCGCGCAGGAGGCCGGTTCGGCGAAGATACCGCCCTTTGAGGAGAGCAGCAGCTGCGCGGCCAGGATCTCTTCATCGGTGACGGAGTTGAACTCGCCCGCAGACTGCGCGACCGCCTCTTTTGCGAGGTGGGCGCTGACGGGGTTGCCGATGCGGATTGCCGTCGCCACCGTTTCGGGGTTGGGGCAGGGTTCGCCGGTCACGAGCGGCGCCGCGCCCGCCGCCTGGAAGCCCATCATCCGCGGCAGGTTATCGATCTTTCCCAGCTCCCGATACTGCTTGTAGCCGGCCCAGTAGGCGCTGATGTTGCCGGCGTTGCCGACGGGGATCGCGTGCCAGTCCGGGGCCTTGCCCAGCGCTTCGCAGATCTCCCAAGCGCCGCTCCGCTGCCCCCAAAGGCGGTAGGGGTTGACGGAGTTGACGATCGCGTAGCCCTCTTTTTCCGCCGCCTCGCGCGCCATCTCGAGCGCGCGGTCGAAGTTGCCCTTGACGGCGATGACTGTCGCGCCATACATGAGAGCCTGAGCCAACTTGCCAAGCGCGACTTTGCCCGCCGGCAGCAGGACGAAGCAGGGCACGTTGGCCGCGGCGGCGTAAGCCGCGGCGGAGGCCGAGGTGTTGCCCGTCGAGGCGCAGACGAGCGCCTTCGCGCCCTCTTCCAGCGCCTTGGAGACGGCCATTACCATACCGCGGTCTTTAAAAGAACCGGAGGGGTTGCAGCCCTCCAGCTTTGCCCAAAGTTCGATGCCGAGCGTTTCGCTGATGTTGTCAAGATGGACGAGCGGCGTCGAGCCTTCGCCAAGCGTCAGCTTCGGCGTTTTTTCCGTCACCGGCAGCAGATTTGAATATCTTTCTATTACTCCCATGATGATTCCTCCTTTGTGTATTCGCGTAAGTATAAAAATTGCCGCCTCCGTACTCTCAGTACAGGAGGCGGCATAACAAACAGCGTCGCGGTTCCACTCCATTCGGCCGCGCAAGGACGGCCCTCGTCTGCGCTGTACAGGGCGCACCCTGACGCCTTATCGGCACTGACACCGCTTCGGCATCCGCTCGGGGGTGGTCTTCCTGTCCGTTCCCACAGGGCTCTCTCAGCAGTGCGAGCCCCTCTCTGTGAAGGTGATGAACTTTACTATCCCCGTCATCGCATCATGATTATTAAGTTCGTTGAGGGAATTTATACTACTCACTCGCTAAATTGTCAAGCATAATTTTATGTTTGATATTTTTCTCGCTTTCTGCTAGAATGCACGAGAATTTAGGAGACACTTCTTATTAGGTGGGATTTCAATGGCTAAAGCGGCAGACGATAAAGTGGTAATGACAAGAGACGGCTATGAAAAGCTGAAAGCGGAACTTGTATCTCTCCGCGGCGACGGACGCGCGGAGATCGCCGCGAAGCTCGAAGAGGCGCGCGCCTTTGGCGACCTCAGCGAAAACGCGGAGTACCACGCGGCAAAGGAAGAGCAGGAAAAGCTTGAGAATCGCGTGCTTCAGCTCGAATATCAGCTGAGCAAGGCGCAGATCGTGGAGACCGAGGACATCGACACCAGCGTCGTGAGCCTCGGGACGACGGTAACGCTGGCGGACCTCGATCTCAAAAAGACCTTCGTATATACGCTCGTCGGCACCGAAGAGGCCGACATAAAGGACAACCGCATATCGGCGGCGAGCCCCGTAGGCAAAGCGGTGATGGGCAAACACGCCGACGACGAGGTCATGGTGAGGACCCCCCGCGGCATCCGGCACCTCAAGGTCGTCAAGATTCAGCTTAAATAACGACCCCATCAAGACTCATGATAAAGAGCCTGCGCGAAATTTCCGCGCAGGCTCTTTTCGTTTTCAGGGGGGGGGCCGCCCGCCTATCTTTTTTCCCTGTCGATCGCAAACGACGTTTTGATCACCTGATCGAGAAATTCGCCGAAGGAGAAGCCCTCGGCCTTCGCGGCCTTCGGCACCAAACTCGTCGCCGTCATTCCCGGCGCGGTGTTGACCTCGAGCGCGTAGATCGCGCCTGCGGGCGTGACCCGGAAGTCGACGCGGCTGTACGAACGGCAGCCCAGCGCCTTATGCGCGGCGGCGGCGGCGGCGGCCAGCCTGGCGTTGATCTCCGCCGGAAGGTCTGAGGGGCAGATATATTCCGTGCAGCCGGGCGTATATTTGTTTTTGTAATCATAGAAACCGGCCTTGGGTTTTATATGTATCACGGGCAGCGCCACGACTCCGCCGACGGCGGTCTCCATCACCGGCACCGTGACCTCTTCGCCCGCGACAAACTCTTCGACCAGCGCCCTGGATTCGGACTCCCAGGCAAGCGCGAGCGCCGCGCCGTACTCGGCAAGGTCCGAAAGCTGGGTGACGCCGACGGTGCTGCCGCCGCCGTTAGGCTTCACGATTATTCTCCCGTGACTCTTAAGGTATTTTTCCGCCAGCTCCCGCGCGTCATCCTCGCCGGTGGCGATGAAGCCGCCGGGAACCGGCACGCCGGCATTGGCCAGGGCAAGCTTCGCGGCGCTCTTGTCCATTGACAGCATACAGGCCTCGGGGCCGGAACCGGTGTAAGGAACGCCAAAGGCCTCAAGGACGGCCTGTATCCGGCCGTCCTCGCCCCAGCCTCCGTGGAGGGCGATGAATACGCCGTCAGCCTTATAGTCAGGCCAGTTTCTGATAAATTCGCCGATAGAGACAACGTCGCAAAGTTCGGCCTCGTAGCCAAATTCTGAGAGCGCCTTCGCGACCGCGGCGCCCGAGTTCAGGGAGACTTCCCGCTCCGGACTGACGCCGCCGCATAATACGACTACTTTCATGATCTTTATTGTTTCCTCTCCAGGTAAAATTTTAGAAATCTTCTTTTACACTTTCGTTGTTGTCCGAGCCAAGCTCCAGCTTGTATTCCGGATAGGCGTTGATGAAAAAGGTCAGGCCGAACTGCGTCTCGTCGTCGGACTTGTTGTTGCGGTACCACACCTGCCACGTCGTGCAGTGCTTGTTATAGGCGAGGGCGTAATGCAGGGAAGATATCTTGTCCGCCTGCAGGTCATAGTTGCCGCTGACGGAAAGGGTCCATTTCTCCCATGACGCGCCGATCGGCAGCGGGACGGAGACGCTCTGGCTGAAGGATTCGCTGTCGGAATAGCGGTCCCACGCCATCGGGCTGCCGCTGTTTCCCCAGCGGCGGTAGTAAGAGCTCGAGAAGCTGAAATCGCCGACCTTGTAGCTGAAGCCAAACCAGGCGTTGGTCACGTCCTGAGTCTTATCATCGTCGTAATAGTCGTAGTGCGTATACCGCGCGCCGTAGAAGGGCTTGAAGATCCACAGGGACCACTTAGGCCGTCCGTGATATTCCGTCCCGTAGGCAACGCGCTGCGTCCATTCGCCGTCCCGGGAAAAGTTGTCGCTGTATTTTCCCCAGATGCCGAAGAAGCGGAAACGCCCGCCGGTGACGCCGTCGTCAAACCAGGGCGAGTGCAGATATAGTTCCGGCTTGCGCCAGACGTCGTAGTCCACCGAAACGTCGGGCTCGATTTCATTGCCGACTAGGTCGCGCTCGGCCCACCAGAGCCGCGCCAGCCAGCCGTTTTTCTCGTACAGCAGCCCCCACGAGGGACGCCACATCGTGTCGTCGGTGTCCTCGTTATACAGATGCTTAACTGTCGCGAAGAGGGACAGCGAGTCCATAACCTCGTAGTTATAGTTGAATCTGGCTTCCCAGATGCCCTTGGTCCAGTAAAGGCCGGCGACGTCGAGTTCGCCCATGTTTCCCATGTCTATCGGACCTTTGATGCCGAAGCCCATGCCCTTGTTGGAATTGTAGCGGATGATCGGCATCAGGGCGTCCCTGTTCTTTTTGCTGTTCGCGATGTAATCGAAGGGATAGGCCATGATCAGCGTTTTGCCGATATAGAATTTCGGCTTTTTGATGACGGTCCTTTTTCCGGGATAGACGACGACCTTCTTGGATACCAGCCGGTAATGCGGATTAGTAAAATCGCAGGTCGTCGAGGTGACGCCGAGCCATTCGGCGACGTCCTCGGACTGGCTCTGTTTTTTCTTTTTCCGCGGCGCGCGCACGATGCCAAGCTTCACGGCGTCTTCGATCGGCATCATTCTTGCGGTGCCGCCCTGCATGTACATCGCTTCCGACTTCCCGGAAACCTGCGTCAGCACGCCGCGGCGCGTCTCCATGTTGTATTTAAGGTGTTTGCCGGTAAATCTATCCCCGCCGGAGATGATCACGACGTTTTCCCGGTGGTCTGAATAGGCGTCGACGATGTTCGTCTCCGCGTTGTATTCGGCATAGGGCGCGAAGAGGCGGACCTCCTTGTTGCGCACCTTTACATTCCCCTCCGCCACCGCCACGCCGGAATGCTCGTCGTAGCCGATTTCGTCGGCGTCGATGAATACCTCGTTGGGCGGCTGTTTGACCGCCTCGGTCCCCTCCTCTGAGGGGACGTGCATCGGAGCCGGCTCGCCTTTGTCTTCCGCGCGGGAGGGCGAGGCCTGCGCAAAAAACACCGTCGCGCAGAAAAGAATCGTCAGTAACGCCTTTCCGCCCCTCATCAGCGATCGCTCCATGTTATAGTCCCTCCGTCAGTAAGTCGGCACTCGCCGCTTTTTGTGTCGTAGTATCCCTTTTTGCCACCTATCACCATACGTCCGTCGGTGAGAGTGACGCCGTCGTCAAAGTGCCATTTTTCCGCCGCGGCCTCGTACTTGACGCTGCCGGATTTCAACTTGTATTCCTTGGCCTTCTCTTTCATCACTCCATCGGCGCTTGTAAGCGCAATGTCGTTATTTTCACGGGTAAAATTTCCCTCGTCGGCGTATATATGGGTAACCTTGCCGTCAGGGTCCGTAATCGTCACATCCATGGAACTTCCGTAGACGACGCCGTCTTTATGCTCCACGCGCGGAGAGACCAGTTTCCATTTTTTGCCGCTGATCATCCGCTCTATTTCAATGTTTTCCACCACCAGGTCGGGAATGGGGATTTTGCTCATGGCGCTCAGGTTGAGGTCGCGCCAAAGATAAAATGCCCCGACGGCGATCACCAGGATCACCGTCAGGACGGTAAGCTTTTTGCGGGATATTTTTCCTTTAAGCACAATCCAGCCTTTCCCTAGTTAGAGGGCACGGACTGGGTTCCCTGCGGCGCGGAGCCCTCCGTCTGCGTGATCGGCGTTATCTGCTGCGGTATCTTATACCCCTGAACCGCCGCGTTGTCCACGGTCTGAACATAGAAGGCGGTGCCCTCTTTGAGCTGCTTGTCGTTGCCACGGATGAGGAACCCGCCGGCAAGGCCGACCGGACCGAGCAGCAGCGCGCCGCCGAAGCTCGCGCCCGCGGCGCCGATGACGCCGCTGTCTACGTCCATCGCCTTTTTGGCGGCTTCACCGAGGTTGACGGGAACGACGGAGGGACCGAGCACCTCGACGCTGTCTATCTGCATCTCGATGACGGCGGCGCGGCCGAAACTGCGCGGCGGCTTTACTTTGGTTATATGGCCGAAGACGCGGCTGCCCTTCGGCGCGACGAGCACGTCGCCTACGACGATCTGTTCGTTGAGCCCGAGGATTATGATGTCGTCCACTTTAACGTTTCTCACCGTGAGCGTGTCGAGCAGCGCGGCTTTGACGATGGTCTCCTTCGGGAGGTCGAACTGGACGGCGGCGATTCCGTCGGGAAGCAGCTTGGTCAGCAGGCGCTCCACGCGCGAGACCAGCGGCCCCGCCTGAATCGCCCCTTCAAGGACGCCTTCCATGGAATCGACCCGCTTGGATAGCGACCAGGTGGGATGTATCTGCTGCTCGATGCCCCATTCGGCGACGGAGAGCTTAAAGAGCAGCGAGGGCTGGGTGCCGGTCCCCTTTTCCAGGAAGTCGATCAGCGCCGTCTGGCGCTCCGTCAGGCTTCCGGGGAGCTCGCGGCCAAAGACCGTCTTTTCCACATCGTTGAGACGGTTCAGCAGTCCGCCGTCGCGCGGATTGCCGTATACGATCGTCTCGATCCTCTCCAGCATCTGAAAGGCGGGGGCGGCGCTCATCGGCTTGACGATTGTATTCTGCGTGCCGGTCGATACGGTGGCCGGAACCTGGGAAGCCGGTTCGGCGGAGGGCGCCGGAGCGGCGGAGGGCTCGGTGGCCGCGGCGGTGTTGGCCGGCGCGGTATTGGCTGCGGGAGCCGTCACCGGGGTCGTGCTGGTGGCCGCAAACGCCGCGGCGGACAGCATCAGGCTGATCGCCAGCGATATGGCCAACGTCTGTTTTTTCATCATCATTTTGCCTCCTTTTTAAGCTTTTTCTGCCTCTCAAGCGCCGCCGCGATGAAATCCTTAAAGAGCGGATGCGGCTTGACCGGGCGTGAGAGGAACTCGGGATGGAACTGCACGCCTATCATCCAGGGATGGTTGACGTTTTCCATGATCTCGACCTGTCCGCCGGCCGGACAAATGCCCGCGACCTTCATGCCGGCGGCGTCAAATTCTTCGATGTATTTGTTGTTGAATTCAAAGCGGTGGCGGTGGCGTTCCTCTATCTCTTCGGTGCCGTATATCCGCGCCGCCTTGGACCCCGCGCTGATTTTGCAGGGATAGGCTCCGAGCCGCGAGGTGCCGCCGATATCGGTGACGTTTTTCTGCTCTTCCATCAGGTAGATGACGGGGTCCGGCGTATTCTCGTCCATCTCAAGGCTGTTGGCCCCTTTGAGCCCCAGGACGTTGCGCGCGAACTCGATGACGGCGACCTGCATGCCGAGGCAGAGCCCGAAGTAGGGAATGCCGTTCTCGCGCGCGTATTTCGCCGCCGCGATCTTACCCTCTACGCCTCTTTGGCCGAAGCCGCCGGGGACTAAGACCGCGTCGGCCTTGCCGAGGATTTCCTCCACCCGGCCGGTCTCCAGGTCCTCAGCTTCCACGGGGAACATCTTCACCTTGACGCCGTTAGCGATTCCCGCGTGTGAGAGAGCTTCGTTGACGCTGAGGTAGGCGTCTTTTATTTCCGTATATTTTCCGACCAGGGCGACAACGAGCTCGCCTTGGCGGGTGTCGTACTTGCGCAGGAACTCTTTCCAGTCTTTCATATCGGGAGCCGGCTTCGTCGGCATGCCCAGCTTTTTGAGCACGAGAGTATCAAACTTCTGCGCGTGAAGCACCATCGGTATCCGATAAATAGAGTCCGCGTCTATCGCCTCAAAGACGGAATCCGCGGGAACGCTGCAGAAGAGGCCGATTTTTTCTCTAAGGTCCGGCCCCACGGGATACTGCGAACGGCAGACTATCACGTCGGGCTGTATCCCGATACGGCGCAGTTCGTTGACGCTGTGCTGCGTCGGCTTGGTCTTCAGTTCGCCGGAAGCGGCGATGTAGGGAACCAGCGTGACATGGCAGTAGAGGATGTTCTCGCGGCCGACGCGCCCCGCGAACTGGCGAATCGCCTCCAGGTACGGCAGTCCCTCGATGTCTCCGACGGTGCCGCCGATTTCGGCGATGACGACGTCCTTGCCGTCGCCGACCCTTTCGATCCGGTCCTGAATTTCGTTGGTGATGTGCGGGATGACCTGCACGGTGGCCCCATTGTAGCCGCCGGCACGCTCCCGCTGGATGACCGAAGAGTATACCTTGCCGGTGGTGCAGCTGTTCTCACCCATTATCGCCTCGTCGATGAAGCGCTCATAGTGGCCGAGGTCGAGGTCCGTCTCCGCGCCGTCGCAGGTCACGAAAACCTCGCCATGCTGGAAGGGGCTCATCGCTCCCGCGTCAACGTTGATGTAGGGGTCCATCTTTATGATGCTTACCCTGTAACCGCGGCGCTTGAGCAATACGCCCAGCGACGCGGCGGTGATTCCCTTTCCGAGTGAAGAAACTACTCCGCCGGTGACGAAAATATACTTAGTCATAGAATTCCAAACGCCCCTTTTTAACATATCTTTAAATATTCAAATTTAACTTATCTGAGATGTCTTAACGGGTTCCGCGGCGAGCCGTTGACGCGTACCTCAAAGTGCAGATGGTTCCCCGTCGAACGCCCCGTGCTTCCCACGAGGGCGATCGTCTGCCCCTGAGAAATTTTCATTCCCCGTCTGGCGATAAGTCTGCTGCAGTGGCCGTAAAGCGTCGTCAGCCCCTTGGAATGGGAGACGACGATCGTCTTGCCGTATCCGCCCATCCAGCCGGAGTGAACGACCACGCCGGATGACGCGGCTTTGATAACGGTGCCGCGCGGAGCGCGTATATCGAGCCCGGAGTGGAACACCCGGCGCCTGCCGAACGGACTCTTGCGCCATCCGAACGGGCTTGATATCTGACCGAGCACCGGCCAGCGGAACCCCCTGACCGTGCCGCTCGACAGCTTGACCGTCGCGGAACGGACGCGGCCGCTCCGGCCCTTGGTCGCGATACTGACTTCGGTGACGGCCACCAGCTTCCCGCCGGGCAGGAATATCTCGCTGCCGGCGAGCAGCGACTCGCTCTTCATCGCGTTGGCAAGCAGGACCGATTCTTTTGTCGAGCCGTATTTGTCGGCAAGCTTGGCCAGGGTATCCTTCCGGCCCACTTTGACAAAGATGCCGTCCTGGTTGGGAATGCGCAGCGTCATCCCCAATTTGAGCCGGTTGATGTTCCCGCCCAAGACCTTCTGGTTCGAACCCACCAGAGTGTCGACGTCAAGGTCGAATTTATCGGAGATGCCCCAGAGGGTGTCTCCCTCCTTCACCACATATTCGGAGACGTCGAGCAGTTTGCCCTTCTTCGCGATGGCCAGCTCTTCTTTTTGCAGCTTCCTTACGAAGAGCAGCGTCGCCGTGACGTCGTCGTGGCTGTCGGGAACGTAAAGCACCTCCGAAGGGTTGGGCCGCTCATTTTTCCGAAGGCCGTTCGCCTGGCGAAGGTCTTCTTCGCTGACGCCAAACTCCTCGGCGATCGACTTGAGGCTCTCGCCCTGTTCAAGCACGACCTCCGTCCAGTGGATGTCCTCGTTAAGGGCGCTCTGGTCCGCGCTCAATATGCGCCCGTCGTTCTTCGAGAGAATTCCGTAAAGCTTGAGCTCCTCCTCGGTAAGCGTCGGCAGGCTCGGGAGCGGCCCGATCGCCAGCGGCACGACCTCGGTATCTTCCGCGGCGGCGGCCGCCGGCGCGGCCCCCGTGTTGTTCAGAAAATCAGAGACGTCCACAGTAAAGAAGCCCCGGTTGTCTTCGGGGCGTTCCGTCACAAATTCGCTGTCAAGGCCGATCCAGTACATGCCTGTATGCTCCGCCGCTTTGGCGGCGAAGACGACGGCGCCGCCAACCGCAGCCATCAAAAAGATGATGAGGCAAAGGGTCTTCCGTCGTTTTGTTTTTCGCATATCATCTCCGGCTTTCATCGATCCACCTCTTACGATTATCGTCGCTCGAAAAAATCAGTTTCTAGCCGGCCTTTATTGTAGCAAGAAAATCGCGATTCGTGGGCGTGTTTCTCAGCTTATCAAGGATGAGATTTAAAACTTCCGCCTCGTCCATGTTGGCGATCTTCCGGCGCAGGCCCCAGATGCGCTGCAGGTCGGCCTCAGGCACCATCAGCTCTTCCTTGCGCGTTCCCGAACGCGTGATGTCGAGCGCCGGGAAGATGCGCTGTTCGGATATCTTCCGCGAGAGGTGAACTTCCATGTTGCCGGTCCCCTTGAATTCTTCGTAGATGACGTCGTCCATCCGGCTGCCCGTCTCCACGAGCGAAGTGCCGATTATCGTCAGGCTGCCGCCGTTTTCAATATTGCGCGCGGCGCCGAAGAACTTTTTCGGGAAATAGAGCGCGGCGGGGTCCATACCGCCGGAGAGGGTGCGTCCCGAGGGGGGGACGATGAGGTTTGAGGCGCGGGCGAGTCTCGTGATCGAGTCGAGCAGCAGCACGACGTCCTTGGAGACCTCGACGAGCCGCTTGGCCTTTTCAAGGGCGAGGCCGGCGACGCGCAGATGTTCCTCCGCGGGGCGGTCAAAGGTGGAGGCGATGATCTCTCCGTCGACGGAACGCGCCATATCCGTGACCTCTTCCGGGCGCTCGTCGATGAGCAGCACCATCAGGATGACTTCCGGGTGATTCGTCGTGATCGAATGCGCGAGGCTTTTGAGGAGGGTCGTCTTTCCGGCCTTCGGCGGCGAGACGATCAGCGCGCGCTGTCCTTTGCCTATCGGCGCGAATATATCGACGATACGCGTCGCGATCTGCTTGCGGTCCGTTTCAAGTTCAAGTTTTTCGGTCGGGAATATCGGCGTCAGCGCCTCGAAATGCGGGCGGCGGCGCGCCGCCTCCGGGTCGGTAAAGTTGACGTTCTCCACGCGGAGCAGCGCCTCGTAGTGCTCCTGATCCTTCGGCGGACGGATGATGCCCCACACCACGTCTCCGTTGCGCAAGCCGAAGCGCCTGATCTGCGAGGCCGATACATAAATGTCGTTGCTGCTGGGGAGAAGTCCGGAGGGACGGAGAAAACCATATCCCTCGGTCATGCACTCGAGGGTGCCGCCGTTGAAGCGATATCCGAGGGCCTCCGCCTGCGTCTTGAGGATGTCGTTGATCAGGTCGTCTTTCCGGCGCGTCGTTATCGAGGTCACGCCGATCTCCTTCGCTATCTTGCGCAGCTCCGCCAAGGTCTGCCCCGCAAGCTGGTTGAAGCCCAGTTTGGGATGTTGGTGGCGTATCAATCCTCTGTCGTTCTTCTGCGAATCGAGTACGGGAAGGTTTCTG
Source organism: Synergistota bacterium (assembly GCA_023450745.1). GTDB lineage: Bacteria > Synergistota > Synergistia > Synergistales > Synergistaceae > Cloacibacillus. The sequence continues at coordinate 41,623 of JAEXGR010000058.1, read as the reverse complement.
TTTTCTTCCGCGGCGCCGGCATCCGCGGCCGCGGCGCCCTCCTCGGTCTCCGAGGCGGCTTCTGTCTCTTTTTCTATCTCAATCGCTTCGTTCTTCTCTTCCTGGCTTTCTTTATTTTCGCCCTCGTCGGGGCTTTCAGCGGCGGCCTGAGCAGGCAGCGCCTCCGCGGGAGTGATCTGGTCGTTTTCCGCCTCCGCTTCGGCGGCGGGGGTTTCGGCGGCTGTGGCTTCGGCCTGCGGCGACGCGGCCGAACCGGCGGCTTCTTGCAGGGGGGCCTCTTCCTCCTCCTTCTTTTTGGAGGGGCGGCGGCCTCTTCTAGCCGTCTTTTTCTCTTCCGTCTCGGTGACGGCCTCCAGTTCCTCTGCGGGGAAGAGCGTACCCGTCGCCTCTTCGGCGGCCTTTTTTCTGCCCCGGCGTTCTTTTTTTACCTCGGCGGCCGGCTGTTCCTGAACTTCCGCCGGCGGCGTCTCTTCTTCGTTCTTTTTTCTTACGTAGGTCCTTTTTTTACGGACGGGCTTCTCCGTTTCCGCGGGCGTGTCCGCGGCCGTCTCTTTTATCTCCGCGGCGTTTTCCGCCGTCTCTGCGGCTTCGTCCTTCTTTGAAGCGGCGCGTCGCCTCACGGCCGTTTTCGATTCCTCTGTCGGTTCTGTCTTTTTCCTTGGCAAGTCATTAGCCTCCGTTTAATATAAGGGATAGAATGTCAATTCTTTCGTATGATCTCAAATTCCAGTTCGCTCAGCCGTTTTGTGGGTGATGAGATTATTACGCGGTACTTTCCTACGGGGAGCGGCGTGCCCTCTTCCCGCAGCAGGTAGAACGCTCTTACGCCGTCCTTCGTCATCAATTTCAAAGGCTCGGACAAGACTAAGTCTTTTCCGTAATACCATGAAACTTCCAGATGATTTCCTTCCGGTGCGGAGGAATATTGAAACCACAGGCAGACCTGACGTGTTCCGTATTGGATGGTGTTCATCACTTTATGGGGAAGCCTGTTGCGGTCAAGCTCCACACAGACAACGGCTTTATCTATGCGGAAAGAACTCCCCAAGAGACCTGTTTTAAGACTTACTACGCTCAATATCACCAGTACGACGACCGTTAAACCGAGCAGTATCAACGGCCTCCTACCGGAACCATTCTGGTAATTCTGATCCATTTGTTTCACCAGTCTCTAACATATTATTTTATCATGAGTTTGTTGGAAAATATACATCTCATTCTTCACAAAGCTCACAAAATTTCGGCAAGAGCACATATCTTACAAAACTTTCCGGCTTCAGGCGAAATTATAATGATTCCAGAGTTCTTTAAGAGAAGATATTATCTCATCCTGCAATATTATATCAAAACCGTCGACGGTAAGGTCCGGCAGGCGGCTGATCCCGTCCACCGCGCCCAGCCCTTTGATCGCCGCAAGCATCGCCAGCTCCTCCCCCGCCTCGGGGCCGCGCCAGCTCCCCCACATGTGGGAAAGCGCCGCGGTCAGCGCGTAAGCGCCCCAATTGCTGACGTCCACGGCAAGCGCGTGGTCGGTCCGCACGGTGCAGAGGCAGGCGGCATAAGCGGGAAGCAGCTTTTTCAAGTCTTCATGGAAGTTCCCCATGCCGACCTCGTTGCCGCCGTCGCCGATGCCGAGCGTCGGTATAAGAAGCTCTTTCGCGGCGAAGGCCAGCTCGTCCAGCGGCGGCGTCCACTCCGAGATATCCATCTTGCGGAAGTTGTAATAACCGCCGTCCTCCGCGCGTCCAAGCCGCTCCGTGAATATCAGCCCCGCGGGCGGGTCGTCCTCAAGCCGCGGGGGGGCCGCCGTCACCAGCCGTTCGGGATAGTCGGCGGCGGCGGCGGCGGTCTTCATCACCGCAAGACACCGTTCGTCGGTCCAGACCGCCGATTCGCGCCCCTCCCGGTAAAAGGCACGCGCCAGCATCACCGCGCCGCCGGGACCATCCGTCTCCGGGGCCCCGGCCCCGGGAATAAAGAAGCCGGAAACGACGGCCACCTTTTTTAACGGAGCGAAGGCCGCGGCCGCCCTTTGCCAATCCTCCGGACGGCAGAGTTTTGAGACGCCCCGCCCTCCCCTGTCGCGCGCGACAAGCGAAATGAGCTTCTTGGCATAGGACTTCGGCAGTACCCTCTCAGCGCTCACGTTTTCTCCTCCATTCAACGGCGGCCCGATACGGCGCGTCCGCCGGCTTTTTTGTCTGTTATATGCTCAGCGTTTCCACCAGCCGCAGCATGTCCTGATCAAGCGGATGGTTCGCGGTCCAGGCCGTCTCCAGCGGCAGGGTGACGATCTCGCCCTTGATCCGCCCCACCATCATTCCGCGCTTTTCGTCCAGGAGCGCCTCCACGGCGGCCGCGCCGAGACGCGAAGCGAGGACCGTGTCAAAGCACGACGGCGAGCCGCCGCGCTGCAGGTGCCCGAGGACTACGATCCGCGGGTCGTAGTCGCAGTGCCCTTTGAGCTTTTCGGCAAGGTCGGAGGCCGACATGACCCCCTCCGCCAGGACGATCAGCGAGTGGGTCTTGCCGCGCTGTTTTGCGTAATGTATCTTATTGGCGATCGCCTCTATATCCACCGGCAGCTCGGGGATCAGCACGAACTCCGCCCCGCAGGCCACCCCCGTCTCAAGCGCGAGAAAGCCGGCGTGACGTCCCATCACCTCGACGATGAACATCCGGTCGTGGCTCGACGCCGTGTCGCGCAGCTTGCTGATGCACTCAAGGGCGGTGTTGCAGGCCGTGTCAAAGCCGATCGTGCAGTCGGTGCCCGCCATATCGTTGTCTATCGTGCCGGGAACGCCAACCACGCAGACGCCGCGGTCGTGGAGCTCCTTGGCCCCGCGAAACGAGCCGTCGCCGCCGATCACCACCAGCGCGTCGATGTCGCTCTCCCGCAGCTTGGAAACCCCGGCGTTGATCCCCTCAGGCCGCATAAAGGCGGGGCAGCGCGCGGTGCGAAGCATCGTCCCGCCGTGAAGCAGTATCCCGCCGACCGAGCTGCGCGTCAAAGGGACAAAGTCTCCCTCGAGCAGTCCCTCATATCCGCGGCGTATGCCTACCACCTGCAAACCATGATATAAAGCCGTACGGGTCACGGCGCGTATGGAAGCGTTCATTCCCGGCGCGTCGCCGCCGCTTGTCAAAACTCCGATTCTGCGAAGCATCTTTCGTCCCCCTTTTATTACCGTCAGCCGCGTATTTTTCACTATTTTTCCCGTATACGCGCTCTATTATAACAAAACTTTGCCTATAACCAATATTCCCCGTCCTTCGGCCAGGCTCCCGGATGTTCCGGCGCAAAGACCCGCCGCGTCCACACCAGCACCGCCTTTACCTCGGCGCCCGCCCTTTGCAGCGCGAACTTTGCCGCCCTCACGGTGCCGCCTGTGGTATACACGTCGTCCACGAGAATAACGCTCTTGCCCGCCAGCTCCGGCTGGGCCGCGAACGAACCGAACGTCAGCGCCCGGCGCGCCGCGCCCCGTTTTTCCGTCTGGGCGCCGCTGCTGACGCGCCATTTCAGCCCCTTGCCCGCGACCGGAATCCCCCATTGCGACGAGAGGCCCCGCGCGATCAGCTCCGTTTGATTGAAGGCGCGGGAGCTGCCGGCGTGAAGAGGGAGGGGAACAAGCGCCTCCGCCTCCTGCTTGGGTATCAGGCGCGCCATCTCCCGCCCGATCGCTTCGCCGAGCGGCCTCATGTTTTTATACTTCAAGGCGAGTATGAACTGACGCGCGCCGCCGTCGTGGAGAGCAGCCGCATAACAGGGCACGCTCTCATAACAGCATTCCACCCCGTAGGCCCCGCCGCAGTCGGCGCAGAAGGGCGGCAGCGCCTCCGCCGCCGCGCCGCGCAGGCAGCCGGGGCAGTACGGCACGGCCAGCCTGCCGCAGGCGGGACAGTGCTGGGGATACACGATGTGCGCAAGATAGGAAAAAAGCCGCCGCATACGGTCAAAAATCAAAAACGGGCGGCATAACGCGCCGCCCGAACTTTATCGCCGTGATATTTACGCGAAGCGCTCCGCCGCCCGCTTGAGCGTCTCGGCCTTGTCGGTGCGCTCCCAGGCGGGCATCGGGTCAAGGTCGATACGTCCCATATGCCCGTAGGCGGCGAGACGCCGGTACTGCGGTTTACGCAGGTCGAGATCGCGGATGATCGCCGCGGGGCGGAAATCGAAGTTTTCCCGCAGCAGCTTGGTAATCTCCTCGTCCTTTATCTTGCCGGTGCCAAAGGTCTCAACCATGATCGAAACGGGCTTGGCAACGCCGATCGCGTAGGCGACCTGTATCTGGCAGGCGTCGGCGAGTCCCGCCGCGACGACGTTCTTCGCCGCGTAACGCGCCATATAGGCTCCCGAACGGTCGACCTTCGTCGGGTCCTTGCCCGAGAAGGCGCCGCCGCCGTGGGGCACCGCGCCGCCGTAGGTGTCGACGATGATCTTGCGTCCAGTGAGGCCGCTGTCGGCCTGCGGACCGCCCATTACAAAGCGTCCCGTCGGGTTCACGAGGATGCGGGGCTTCGTGGTAATGAGCGAGGCGGGAATGACGGGCTTGATGACATGTTCGATGATGTCCGCCTCTATCTGCTTCTGGTCGATCGCGGGGTGATGCTGGGTGCTGATAACCACGGTGTCCACGCGCAGCGGCCTGCCGTTCACATACTCCACCGTCACCTGGCTCTTTCCGTCCGGGCGCAGGTAGGGCAGCGTCTTGTTCTTACGCACCTCGGAGAGACGGCGCGTCAGCTTCTGCGCGAGCGATATCGGCAGCGGCATCAGCTCTTCCGTCTCGTTGCAGGCGTAGCCTACCATCAGTCCCTGGTCCCCCGCGCCGATGGCGTCTATCTCGTCATCCGAAAGCTCTTTCGCCTCTTTCGCCTTGTCGACGCCGAGCGCGATATCGGGAGACTGTTCATCTATCGTGGTGAGGACGGAACAGGTGTCGCCGTCAAAGCCGTACTTGGCGCGCGTGTAGCCGACGTCCTTTACCGTCTTGCGCGCGATCTTCGGGATATCGACATAGCACGTCGTGCTTATCTCTCCCGCGACCACGATCAGCCCCGTCGAAACAAGCGTCTCACAGGCCACGCGTCCCATCGGGTCGGCTTCGAGAATGGCGTCCAGCACCGCGTCGGATATTTGATCTGCGAGTTTGTCGGGGTGTCCCTCCGTCACCGATTCCGACGAAATAAGAAACCTTTCTTTGCTCATATTCAAACACCTCCATATAATTTATGCAACTTCGGGTATTGTAGCATCATTTGGCCTTTTTGCCTAACGACCGCGTCCATTCGAACATCGCAATGCCCGCGGCGACGGAGGCGTTGAGCGAACCGGTCGCGCCCTGCATCGGGATGTAGCGGATATCGTCGCAGGCCTTCGTCACCGCGGCGCCGAGCCCCTCTCCCTCGGCGCCGACGACGATGGCGCTGCGCGGCGGCAGGTCCTCGCGGAAGAGCGTGTCCCGCCCCTCCATCGCCAGCCCCGTCACCCAGAAGTCCGCCTCCTGCAGCATCTTGATCGTCTGCGAGACATTGCCGACCTTCACCACCGGAAGCCGGAGCGCCGCGCCGGCGCTGGTCTTGACGACCGTGCCCGTCGGCAGGCAGCCGCCGCGTTTCGGGATCATTACCGCCGCCGCTCCCGCCGCCTCGGCGCTCCTGATCACCGCGCCCAGGTTATGCGGGTCCTGAAGGTGGTCACAGAGAAGCAGCAGCGCCGGGGCGGGCGCCGCGGGCAGCGAGGCAAGCAGCTCCTCCGGCTCCCAGAGCTTCATCTGCGCGGCGTAGGCCGCGACGCCCTGATGGTTTTCACCGTTCGTCAGTCTGTCGAGCGCCGCGCTTTCGACGTTCTGAAAGATGATTCCGTTCGCGCGGCAGAGCTCCGTTATCTTCGCCCGTATATGGGGCTGCGCGCTCTTTGCGAGGAGCACTTTCATGCAGCGCTCCGGGTCTCCCTCAAGCAGCGCGGTGACGGGGTTGCGTCCCCAGCAGAGATCCCCCGCAGGGGCGCTTTCGTCTCTTTTATTCTCGCCCGCGCGCCGCTTTCGCTCATTTCTCTTATCGTTAGTCATGTTCCCGCTTCATCTCCTCAAAAAACTGCGCCAGATATTTGGACGTCGGCCCCTTAGCGCGCGCCACCTCTTCCGGCGTGCCTTTGGCGATCAGCCGGCCGCCGCCGCGGCCCCCCTCGGGCCCCAGGTCCATTATATAGTCGGCGGAGGCGAGCACGTCCAAGTTATGCTCGATGGCAAGCACGGAATTCCCCTGTTCGACAAGTTTATGGAGCAGCTTCAGCAGCTTCTTGACGTCGGTGTAGTGGAGCCCCGTCGTCGGTTCGTCAAGCAGGTAGAGGGTGTTGCCGCGGAACTTTTTCCCCAGCTCCGTCGCGAGCTTCACGCGCTGCGCCTCGCCGCCGGAGAGCGTCGGCGCCGGCTGTCCGAGCCTGATATAGCCAAGCCCGGCCTCCTGTATTACCGCCAGTTTGTTCGCGATGCGCGGAATGCCGGCAAAATGTTCGACCGCCTCGTCGACGGTGAGTTCAAGCACGTCCGCGATCGAAAGCCCTTTATAGCGCACTTCGAGCGTCTCGCGGTTGTAACGCTGCCCCTTGCAGACGTCGCATTTGACATAGACGTCGGGCAGGAAGAGCATCGATACCTTTATCACGCCGTCGCCGTTGCAGGCCTCGCAGCGCCCGCCCTTGACGTTGAAGCTGAAACGCCCCGGCTGGTAGCCGCGCAGTTTGGATTCCTGAAGCTCGGCGTAGAATTCGCGTATCGGCGTAAATACGCCGGTGTAGGTCGCGGGGTTCGAGCGGGGCGTGCGGCCGATCGGGCTCTGGTCCACAAGCACGATGTTGCGCAGCGACTCGTAGCCGCTGATCGCGTCAAATTTTCCGGGGCGCTCGCGGTAATCTTTATCAAACTTTCCCCGCAGCCCCTTGTAGAGTATCTCATAGAGAAAGGTGCTCTTGCCGGAGCCGGAGACTCCCGAAAGGGCGGCGAACACGTTGAGCGGGATGTCGATGTTGAGCTTTCTGAGGTTGTTCTCCTTCGCGCCGCGCACCTTTATCACCCCCGACGGCTTCCGCCGTCCGGGGTGGGGACGCCAGGTACCGTCCGCCTCGCCGCGCAGGTAGAGCGCCGTGCTGGAATCGCCGCGCGTCACCTCCGCGGCGCTGCCGCCCGCGATCAATTCGCCGCCGTGCTCTCCCGCCCCCGGCCCCAGTTCGAGGATGTGGTCCGCGGCGGCCATCGTGTCGCGGTCGTGTTCGACGACGAGCACGGTGTTGCCGATGTCGCGGATCGCCCTCAGCGTATCGAGCAGCCGGTTCGTATCGCGCGGATGGAGGCCGATCGTCGGCTCGTCTAACACATACAGCACCCCCGTCAGCTGCGAGCCGATCTGCGACGCCAGCCGTATGCGCTGGCTCTCTCCGCCGGAGAGGGTGTCCGCGCGGCGCGAGAGGCTGAGGTATCCCGCCCCCACGTCGTTAAGGAAGGAGAGGCGCTTACGCACCTCCGTGAGCGCGATGCCGACGATCTTCTGCTCGCGCTCGCCAAGCTGAAGCCCGTCAAGCACTGAGACCAGCTCGTCTATCGGCATCTCCGTCAGCTCGCCGATGTTGTATCCGCCGAGCGTAACGGCCAGCGGCTCCGGTTTGAGCCTCCGGCCCTTGCAGGCGGCGCAGACGTCCTCCACAAGGTAGCGCCCCAGCTCGTCTTTATAATTTTCCGACTCTGTCTCGTGGTAGCGTTTTTCTATCCACGGTATGAGTCCGATATATTTTCCGTTGTACTCCCAGTCGCCGTTTTTCTTGTCCGAGAAGGTGAGCTCCAGTACCTCGTCGGAGCCGTAAAGCAGCTCCTGCCGGACCGCCTCGGGCAGGTCCCCGAAGGGCTTGCCGAGATCCCAGCCCTTCTTTTCCGCGAGCTTCTCCGCCTTATGCACCATGTATTTCATGCTCTTCCAGGGGATGAAGCCGCCTTCGCCGAGCGGCAGCTCCGGATTTACCGCGAGCTCCGCCGAGAAGTGCGAATGAAAGCCGAGGCCGCCGCAGTCGGGGCAGGCACCGAAGGGGGCGTTGAAAGAGAAGAGGCGCGGCTCGATGTCGGGAAGGCTTATCTGGCATTCGGGGCAGATATATTTTTCCGTCAGCTCCCTGTCCGGCGTCCCCTCGGAGGCAAGCAGGATGAAGCCGTCCGAAAGCTTGAGCGCCATCTCTACCGCCTCGCTGAGCCGCGAGCGGTTATCGTCCTTGACGCGCATACGGTCGATCAGGCATTCTATCGTGTGGCGCCTTTTTTTATCAAGCTCCACCGCCTCCTCGAGCCAATAGAGCGTGCCGTCGACGCGCGCGCGCATGTAGCCCTGCTGGTGGAGTTTCAGCAACAGGTTGCGGTACTCGCCCTTTTTCGCCTTCACCACCGGCGAATAGATCTCCAGCGGCTTGCCGCCGTATTCTTTGTAAATGAGGTCGATTATTTCGTCTACGCTGTAACGGTGCACCTCGCGGCCGCACTTCGGGCAGTGGGGCGTGCCCGCGCGTCCGTAGAGCAGGCGCAGATAGTCGTAAATCTCAGTGACCGTGCCCACCGTCGAACGCGGGTTGTGGTTGGAACCCTTCTGTTCGATGGAAATCGCCGGCGAAAGGCCCGAGATATCGTCCACGTCCGGCTTGTCCGACATGCCGAGGAACTGCCGCGCATACGACGAAAGCGACTCAACGTAGCGCCGCTGGCCCTCCGCATAGATCGTATCAAAGGCGAGCGAGGATTTGCCGGAACCCGAGGGCCCCGTTACCACGACCAATTTATTTTTTGGAATATCTACGTTTACGTTTTTGAGGTTGTGCTGCCTTGCCCCGGTAATTCTTATTTCCTGTTCCAATCGGATTGCCGCCTTTCACTCTCTGTATATCGTCTCTTAACTGGGCCGCCGTTTCAAAGTCGAGCTTCTCCACCGCCTCCCACATCCTTCTCTCAAGTTCCTGAACATCCTGCTCGCGTGCTTCTTCATTGGCGGAGGCGGCGCGCGGGCCGGCGTAACTTTCTTCGCCCTCGGCGAGCAGCTCGTCGGGCAGCAGGTTCTTCACGGATTTGATGATCGTCTTCGGTATGATGTGGTGCTCTTCGTTGAAGGCGGTCTGCGCCTCGCGGCGGCGCGTTGTCTCCTTCATCGCCAAATCCATACTGTCTGTTATCCTATCCGCATATAATATCACTTTTCCCGCGCTGTTGCGAGCGGCGCGGCCGATCATCTGGATCAGCGAACGGTGGGCGCGCAGATAGCCCTCGCGGTCAGCGTCCAAGATCGCCACCAGCGAGACCTCCGGCAGGTCGATGCCCTCGCGGAGCAGGTTTACCCCCACCAGCACGGCGAAGACGCCGAGGCGGAGGTCGCGCAGCAGCTCGGCACGCTCAAAGGTGTCGAGTTCCGAGTGTATATACCGTACCTTGATGCCAAGCTCCGCTATATATTCCGCCAGGTCTTCGGCGGAGCGCTTCGTCAGCGTCGAGACGAGCACGCGCTCGCCGCGCTCCACGATCGGGCGGATCTCCGCGAGCAGGTCGTCGACCTGTCCCGTCGCCTTGTGCACCTCGACCTCGGGGTCGGGAATGCCGGTCGGGCGTATGAGCTGTTCCACGACGTGGTCCGAATGGGCGAACTCGTAATCGCCGGGGGTGGCGGAGATGAAGAGGGCGTTTTTCAGCACCGGCTCATACTCGTCCCAGCGCAGCGGCCGGTTGTCAAGGCAGGAGGGCAGGCGGAAGCCATGCTCCACAAGCACCTCTTTGCGCGCGCGGTCGCCGTTGTACATCCCGCGCACCTGCGGCAGGGTCATATGAGACTCGTCGATGAAAAAGAGCGCGTCCTGCGGGAAGAAGTCCAGCAGCGTGCCCGGCGGGTCGCCCTCCTCGCGCCCGTCGAGGTAGCGCGAATAGTTCTCGATGCCGGAGCAGTAACCGACCTCCAACAGCATCTCCAGGTCGTATTTCGTGCGCATCTTGAGCCGTTCGGCCTCCAGATACTTACCCTCGCTCGTGAAGCGCGCGCAGCATTCCTCCATCTCCCGTTCGATGACGCCGGCCGCCTTCTGGATGGCGTCGGTGCTCGTCACGTAGTGCTGCGAGGGAAAGATGCCCACCTTTTCCTTCCGCAGCAGGCTGTTTCCGGAAACGGGGTCGATCTCGTCGATCCGCTCGATCTCGTCGTCAAAAAACGAGACGCGCAGCGCCGTGTCGCTGTAGGCGGGAAATATCTCCATCGTCTCGCCCCGGCTGCGGAAGGTCCCCGGCACGAGCGAGACGTCGTTGCGTTCGTAATAGTTTTCGATGAGGCGCAGCATAAAGGCGCGGCGCTCCCATCGCTCTCCCTGCGCGAAGCGGAAGATCGCGTCTTCGTAGTTCTTTCTCTTGCCAAGTCCGTAGATGCAGGAGACGCTCGCCACCACGATGACGTCGCGGCGCTCGAGCAGCGATTTGGTCGTCGCGAGGCGCAGCTTCTCGATACGCTCGTTGACGGAGGAATCCTTCTCTATATAAACGTCGGAGGCGGGAATATAGGCCTCCGGCTGGTAGTAATCATAGTAGGAGACGAAATAGTTTACGGAGTTCTCAGGAAAAAATTCCTTGAACTCGCTGTAAAGCTGCGCCGCCAGCGTCTTGTTGTGGGCCATGACGAGAGTCGGGCGGTTAAGTTCGGCAATGACGTTGGCCATCGTAAAGGTCTTGCCGCTGCCCGTAACGCCGAGAAGCGTCTGACGCACCCCGTCTCTCTCGCGAAAGCCGCGCACAAGCTTCTCCACCGCCTGAGGCTGGTCTCCGGACAGCGCGAACGGCGCCGCCAGCTTGAATTTATCTTCTTCCATCTTTATCCTTTCTTGTTTTTCTATTTGGCATCTTATTTAAAACCGTTATATTTTAGCACAAAATGACGCGGCGAGTCCAACCGGCGCGCGATAGAAAATCGAGCCGCCCCTGTGACGGGCGGCTCGACCGGTAATCTTATTTCTCTTCGTCCATCGGGGTATTGAAGTTTCCCGTATCGGCCTCTTCTATGTCGGGCACCTGTTGAAGGACCGCTTCAGCGTCGGGGCCGTCCCCGGCGTCTTTTTCCTGGTCATCTTTCCCAGGCTCGTCCTTGTCTTTGTCCGGCTTATCCTCCGCCGCAGCTCCGCCGTTGTGCTCCTTCTTCGGATATCCAAGAAGCTCGTCCAGCTCGTCGCCTTCGAGAATCTCCTTCTCGAGCAGCAGCCTCGTTATCTCTTCCAGCCGTTCGCGGTTTTCGGTGAGGATATCCTTCGCCTTATTCATGCTCCCGTCAACGATCGCGCGGATCTCAAGATCTATCATGTGGGCGACCTCTTCGCTGTAGTTGCGGTCGTCAACGATATCGTGGCCGAGGAATACCTCGTGCTGTTTGCGGCCGAGGGTCACGAGCCCCAGTTTATCGCTCATGCCGAACTGCGTCACCATCTGGCGCGCTATCTGGGTGGCGCGCTCGAGGTCGTTGGAGGCACCCGTAGTCACGTCGCCGAAGCAGATCGATTCGGCGACGCGGCCGCCGAGCAGCACGCAGATCTTATCGGAAAGCTCCTGACGCGAGATGAGGAACCGGTCCTCTTCGGGAAGCTGGAGCGTATATCCGAGCGCCATATGCCCGCGCGGGATTATCGAGATTTTGTGTACGGGGTCAGAGCCCTTTATCTTCGCCGCCACGAGGGCGTGTCCCGCCTCGTGGTAGGCAATTATCTCGCGCTCCTTCTTGCTGATGATGCGGCTCTTGCGCTCGGGCCCGGCCATGACGCGGTCGATAGCCTCTTCAAACTCCGGCATTCCCAGCTGTTCTTTGTCGCGGCGCGCGGCAAGCAGCGCCGCCTCGTTGACGAGGTTCGCCAAGTCGGCTCCGACAAAGCCCGGCGTGCGGCGCGCGATGACGTCAAGGTCGACGTCGTGGTCGATCTTCATGTTCCGGAGATGGACCTTGAGGATGTCGCGGCGTCCGTTGACGTCGGGGCGGTCCACCACCACCTGGCGGTCGAAACGTCCCGGGCGCAGCAGCGCGGGGTCGAGGATATCGGGCCTGTTGGTCGCGGCGATGAGGATTATCCCCGTGCCGGCCTCAAAGCCGTCCATTTCGACAAGCAGCTGGTTCAGCGTCTGTTCGCGTTCGTCGTGGCCGCCGCCGAGTCCGGCGCCGCGGTGACGTCCGACCGCGTCTATTTCGTCGATGAAGATAATGCAAGGCTGATACTTGCGGGCCTGTTCAAACAGGTCGCGGACGCGGGCCGCGCCGACGCCGACGAACATTTCCACAAAGTCGGAGCCGCTGATGCTGAAAAACGGCACGTCCGCTTCGCCGGCCACCGCGCGGGAGATCAGGGTCTTCCCCGTGCCAGGCGCGCCCAGCAGAAGCACGCCGCGCGGCACCTTCGCGCCGAGCTTCGTAAACTTCGCGGGATCTTTCAGGAATTGCACGACCTCTTCAAGCTCTTCCTTCGATTCGTCGCAGCCCGCGACGTCGTCGAAGGTCACCTTCGGGCGGTTGTCAAGGAAAAGCTTGGCCTTGCTCTTCGCGAACCCCATGACCTTGCTGCCGCCGCCCTGCATGTTGTAGATAAAGTATATCCACACGCCAATCAGCAGGAGCGTGGGCAAAAGAGAGGTCAGCAGGGCCGTCAGCCACGAATTTTTCGGCGGCGGAACGATCTCGACCTCCACGCCCTTCTCCGCCACTATCGAGGGGAGGGTCGCCGCGTCGAGGATGTAGGTCGTGAACTGCTTGCCGGATTTCAGCGTGCCGGTCAGCTGTTCGTGATCGATCTTCACCTTCGTGACGTTGCCGCTGTTCACCTCGCTCAAAAAGGTGCTGTAGGGCATCTCTTCGTTCTGAGTCGTTTTTTTAGCGCTGTCAGGGCCCAGGAACACGTTGACCAGGCTGACCACCAAGACAATGAGGACTATATACATCCCCACGTTTTTAGAAATTTTCTTCAATATCCCTTATCCTCACTTTCTATGCTTTACACTTCTTTTCAAAATATAAAACCGCTCGCGGTCCGCCGGCGTCAGTCAAGGGGCTCGGCAATATGCACGGCCGGGAGATGACGGAACTGTCCCGCGTAATCCAGGCCGTAGCCGATGACAAACTCGTCGGGAATGGTAAAGCCGGTATATTTGACCTCGACGCGCTGGGTACGGCGCTCGACCTTGTCCAGCAGCACGCAGATCTCGAGCGACTCAGGGCCGCGCTCGCGCAGAATCTTGCTCATATATGAGAGTGACAGCCCCGTGTCGAGTATATCTTCAACTATTATCACATGTTTGCCCTGTATGTCCGTGCTCAAGTCCTTTTGAATCTTCACCACGCCGCTGCTCTTGGTGGAAGCGCCGTAAGACGAGATGGCAAGGAAATCAAGCTGGGCGTCGACCTCCGGCCCGATCTCGCGCACAAGGTCGGAGAAAAATATCACGGCCCCTTTGAGCACGCAGACAAAGATCACCTTTTTGCCCTTATAATCCTCGCGTATCCTTGACCCGAGCTCCTTTACCTTCTTACGGAGCTCCTCTTCCGAAAGCATTACTCTGCCTATTCTATATTCCAAATTAAGCACTCCCTCTAGGGCGATAATTGCAGCTTGCAAACAATTAAGAATAATATCATATTTCGTATTATCTCGCCCACCATGGAAGCCTATTTTCGCAGGTATTTTTGCTAAATTTTTTCTCCGCCATTATATCGGCGCGGCGCAGCCAGCCGATGCCGCGCTCCGAATAGCAGACTTCAATGTCGCGCGCCCACTGGAAACGCCAGCAGCCGCCGCGCCGCACTAAAGCGGCAAGCTCGTTCGTGCGCGCGCGTGAGAGGGCCGGCAGCGACAGTGCCGCGCCCTGCAGCCGCAGCATCTCGGCAAGGGTAAGCTCCGGCAGCTCTTTCAGCCCCGCCGTCTTCCAGGCGGCAAGCGCCGGCGTCATGTCGAAGGCAATCTTTGCGATCTCGGCGCGCGCGGCCCGCTCCTTGGCCTCCACTTCGGCGCTCACCTGCTTCGCGAGGCCGAGCATGACGCCCTCGAATCCCGGATTGAGGTTGGCCTTGATCCAGGGAATCAAGATATTGCGCACCTTGTTGCGCCGGTAATCCGATTCGTCGTTGGTAAAATCGTCGCGCCAAGAGACGCCGTTTTCCCTTAATATCGCCCGCAGCTCCGCGCGGCTGAAGTCGATCACCGGGCGCACGATATTGCCGCGCACCTCGGGAATGCCCCGCAGCCCGGCGAGGCCGCTGCCGCGCGCGAGGTTCATCAGCTGGGTCTCCACCACGTCGTCGGAATTATGCCCCACCGCGATAAACGGCAGGCCGAAACGCGCGGCCGTCTCGCTGAAATGTTCGTAGCGCGCGCGCCGCCCCGCCATCTCAAAAGATTCTCCCGTACGGCGGCAGTGATGGACGTCGACGGTCTTAACGACGCACTCGACGCCCCACTCGCCGCAGAGCGCCCGCGCAAAAAGGGCGTCCTCATGCGAGCCGCCCTCCCTCGTGCAGTGGTCCAGATGAGCCGCCACGACACGTCCCCTGAAAAAATTTTTCAGCAGCCAGAGCGTCGCGACAGAATCGCCGCCGCCCGAGAGGGCGCAGACGACGCCGGAGGCATTCAGCCACCCTTGGCGGGCGGCGGCGGCGAGAAACTTTTTTCTATAATCCATCGGCGGCCTTCTCCGCCGCCCTCTTTCCGTAGCCGCACCACTTTGCCAGCGTGCAGTTGGCGCAGTCGGGCTTTCGCGCGCTGCAAGTGCCGCGTCCGTGGTCGAGGAAGTTCAGGTGTCCGCCGCGGAAGCGTTCTTTAGGCAGCGCCGCCTCAAGTTTGGCCTGTATCTTGTCTGGAGGGTTCTTTTCATCGGCCCAGCCAAAACGCTTGCTGAGGCGCGTTATATGCGTGTCCACGGGGAATCCCGGCATTCCGAGGTCGAAGCACTCCACGATCGCCGAGGTCTTGGGGCCGACGCCCGGCAAGGAGGTGAGGTACTCGCGCACCTCCGGCTGCTGCCAGCCGCGCAGCTCTTTCAGCGAGTAGCCGCCGAACCGCTCCCGCACCGCCGCCAGTATCTGCTGGATGCGGAGGGGCTTCGTGCTGCTCATCCCCGCGACGCGCAGCACCTCCTTGAGCTCCTCCAAGTCGGCATGCGCCACCTCGTCCCACGAAGCGTAGGTGGCCTTCATCTTCGCGAAGGCCTTGTCGCGCAGCTTGTCGTTGGTGTTCTGCGACAGGATCGTCAGAATCAGATCGTCAAGCGGCTCCTCGTACCAAAAATCGCTCGCGGGGCGCGCCTCGTTGCCGTACAGCGCCTCCAGCGCGTCGAGTATCTCTCGTACATGACAAATCTCAGCCATCATTCCGCCTCTTTGGTCTCCGGTGTCTCGGCGGCTTTCTCCGGCGCCGCCTTTTTTTTGCCCCTCTTTTTCGGCGGATCGACGCGGTCCGTCATGACCTTCTTGTAGCGGAAGGAACGTTCCAGCCAGCCCTCGAGAGCCGACTGCACGCGTCCGTGGACGCTCTTTTTCGGGTAATTTCCGTTTGCGTCCCTGGTCCCCGCGGGGATTCCCGTAAGTATCTCTATGCCCTCGTCTATCGTCGCAATGCTCCAGATATGGAACTTGTTTTTCTTGACGGCCTCCGTAACCTCATGGTTCAGCATCAGGTGCTGCTCGTTCTGCACCGGGATGATGACTCCCTGCTTTCCCGTAAGGCCGCGCGCTTTACAATAACGGAAAAAGCCCTCGATCTTCTCGTTGACGCCGCCGATCGGCTGTATGAAACCCATCTGGTCGACGGAGCCGGTGACGGCGATCCCTTGGTTGAGCGGGATATCGGCGATCGCCGATATCAGGCAGTACAGCTCCGTCGAAGAGGCGCTGTCCCCCTCGATTCCGCCGTAGGTCTGTTCAAAGGCGATGCGGGCGCTGACCGAGAGCGGGAAATCCCGCGCGTACATCCGTCCGAGGTAGCTCGTGAGGATCATCAGCCCCTTATTGTGTATCGGGCCGGTCATGCTCACCTCGCGCTCGATGTTGACGACGCCCTCCGCTCCCATAAAGACGTTGGCGGTGATGCGCACCGGCGAACCGAAAGAATGGTCGATCAGCTGCGATACCGTGAGGCCGTTTATCTGTCCGACGACGGAACCCTCCGTATCGATGCGGATGACGCCCTTGCGGTATTCCTCAAGCACCTTGTCCTCCCACATGTCGGCGCGGTAGATCTTCTCCGCCAGCGCGTGGCGGACGTGGTCGACGCCGACCAGCTTTTTGCCTTCGGCCTTCGCGTAGGCCGTCGACTCGACGAGCACCTCGGCGATCTTATTGAGCTGCGTCGAAAGCTTGTTGCGGTCCTCCACGAGCCGCGAGGCCCACTCGATCACCTCGCCAACGGCGGTAACGGTAAAATTAAGCTTCCCCTCGCGCGCGACGAAGCCCGCGACAAACTGGGCGATTTGATATTCGCTCTCGCCGGTGCGCGGCATTTCAGAGTCAAATTCGGCCTTGATCTTGAAGACCTTCTGGAACTCCGGGTCGTATATGTTGAGCAGGTAATAAAGGTAGGGCGTGCCTACGATCACCACCTTCATATCTATCGGTATCGGTTCAGGGCGCAGCGAGGAGACGGGGATGTAGCCTAACTGCTCCCCCAGATTCTCAATCGAGAGCTCGCGGTAGCGCAGGACGCGCTTCAGAACATCCCAGGACATAAACTGACGCAGGAGCTCGTCGGCGTCGAGCAGCAGGAAGCCGCCGTTGGCCCGGTGCATCGCGCCGGGAGTGATGCGGCGGAAGTCCGTGTAAAGGTTCCCCTGCCGGTTCTCGTAATCGACCTTGCCGACAAGGTTGTAGTAAATGGGATTCGTCTCGCAGATGACGGGAGCGCCGTCGCGGGGGTTGTTGGAGACGAAGGCGTTCACCTCATAGCGCGAAAAATCGACCTCGGCGGCGTCGTCGCGGACGGCGGCCAAGAAAACGTTGAAATTCGCAATGAGATCCTCCGTGAGGTCGTCAAGCCACTTTGAGAGCTTCTCGTTAGGCATGTGCTTGGCGCGCAGCTCGGTGAGGATCGGCGCGATCGCCACCCGGCAGATCTGGCTCTCCAGCTCCTTGATTTTCTCTTTGAGTTCTTTCTCGCGTTCGCGGATGAGGCGCAGCTTCTCCAGCGTCTTCTGGGATATCTCTTCGGAGACCTTCTGCAAAGCCTCCTGCTGCTCCTCGGAGAGCTTCTCAAACTCCTCCTGCTGCATTTCGCGGCGAACGAGCTGTTTTTCGCCCTCTTCGTCCTTTTCGTCGGCCTCGTTCTGCCCCTCCTCACGCGGAGGCTGCGGCAGCGGCGGCGCCATGATGAGCGGCAGGTTCACAAAGCCCTGCGGCGTGCGCTTGATCGCGAAATCTTTCGACTCGGCCCACTTCCGCAGCTCCTCCATGATCGCGTTGACCTCGTCCTGGAAGGACTTCACGAGCTGCGCTTTATTGTCCTCAAATTCGTTGTTGTCAAAGGCCTTGGAGAGCGCCGTCTTGAGATCCTCAATCGCGTCCTCGGCATCCTTCGCGAGCTCGCGCCCCTTGCCGGCGGGCAGACTGATCGCGAGAGGCAGGCTGGGGTCGTCAAAGTTATATACGTAGACCCAGTCGTCGGGGGCAGGCATGTCGGCGGCGGCGCGCCTGAGTTCCTCCAGCGCGTAGGTCGTGCGGCCGCAGCCGGGCTCGCCGACCATAAATATATTATATCCCTTGCTCTGTACCGAAAGGCCAAAGCCCACGGAGCGCACGGCGCGCTCCTGCCCCACCAGACCCGCGAGCTTATCCAGCCCCTTCGTCGTTTTAAAGCCAAGGGCCTCGAGGTCGGCCGCGCGGCGGAGTCTATCGGCGGGAAGTCGTTTATCTTTTATGAGAGACATTAAGCTCCTCCTGATCATTTTCGATTTTAAGTTTTTAAGAAGCGGCTGCCAGCGGCCGGCGGTCGGCCGTAACGCGCGTGGCAGGCGCCGCAACATGCCTAATCTATAACAAATGTTAATATTAGTCAAAGGGAAATTTTATCATTAAGCCTTAACTGCAGAAAGTTATTGATATCTTTACGGAAAAGTGCGTATAGAAAGAAAAACAAAGGAGAACAACCAAAGCTGCTCTCCTTTTCGATCTCGATTTCTTTTATAAAATAATTGATATAATATAAAGAAATACTGCTGAAGTTAGATTTTTTCTACGTCGGAAGCCTGGGGGCCCTTGCTGCCCTGAGTGATCTCGAAGCTCACTTTCTGACCTTCATCAAGCGTTTTGAAACCATCGCCCTGGATAGCGCTGAAGTGGACAAATACATCGTTGCCTTCGTCAGTCGTGATGAATCCATAACCCTTCGTTGCGTTAAACCATTTTACTGTGCCGTTGCTTTTCAAGGTGTTGCCTCCCAACAGGAAATATTTATAGCATCAGCTTGCGCCGACTTTCATACCTTATACTTTAATGCACAGCTTGTCAAGGTCATTTACTTAATTTTCAGCTTATTTAGCTATTTTTCATGAAACTAAGTAATATATCTGAACCGGCAAAATATTATAACAATAATATTAAGCAGGCGGGACAAAATTATAAAATGGGCAATTTGCTCTTTGGTGAAAAATGCTTAGAAAAAATTCTCGCGAAACTACCAAAAAACCTATTGTTTGATGTTACTTGATGTATTATAATATCTCAGTAACATCAGTATTGGTTAAATTTAGTTTTCCCGGGAGGGACGTATAACTATGGATATGAATAAACTTACACAGAAATCACAGGAAGCCTTCTACGAGGCGCAAAACATCGCCGTACGCCACGGGCATCAGGAGGTGGACGCCGAAAATCTGACGCTCGCGCTGCTGCGGCAGGAGAACGGGCTGATCCCGCGTCTTTTCGATAAAATGAACGTCCCGGTGGAGAGTCTCGCGGGTGCCGTCGAGAACGAGCTAAACAAGAAACCGCGCGTATCCGGCGCGGGGCAGGAGACGGGCAAGATCTACGTCTCCCAGCGCCTTTCGAAGATTCTCGTCAGGGCGGAGGACGAGGCGAACGGCCTGAAGGACGAATATATCTCCGTCGAGCACCTGTTTCTCGCGATACTTTACGAGACTAAGGGCGCGCCGCTCGGCCGGATATTCGAGACCTTCGGCGTCACTCCGGACAAGTTCCTTAAGACCCTCTCCGAGGTGCGCGGCAATCAGCGCGTCACGAGCGACAACCCCGAGGATACCTACGACGCCCTGGAAAAATACGGCCGCGACCTCGTGAAGGCCGCGCGCGATAACAAGCTCGACCCCGTCATCGGACGCGACGAGGAGATACGCCGTACCATCCGCATCCTGAGCCGCAAAACGAAGAACAATCCCGTCCTGATCGGCGAGCCGGGAGTCGGCAAAACAGCCATCGCCGAGGGGCTTGCGATCCGCATCATGCGCGGCGACGTGCCGGAAAACCTCAAGGACCGCATCATCTTCGCGCTCGACATGGGCTCCCTCATCGCCGGAGCCAAGTTTCGCGGCGAATTCGAGGAACGGCTGAAAGCCGTCCTTGACGAGGTCAAGAAGAGCGAGGGGCGCATCATCCTCTTCATCGACGAGCTGCACACCATCGTCGGCGCGGGCAAGACGGACGGCGCGCTCGACGCCGGCAACATGCTCAAGCCATTGCTTGCGCGCGGCGAGCTGCACTGCATCGGCGCGACGACGCTGGAGGAATACCGCCAGTATATCGAAAAGGACGCCGCTCTTGAGAGGCGTTTCCAGCCCGTTATGGTGGACCCGCCCAGCGTGGAGGATACAATATCCATCCTGCGCGGCCTCAAAGAGCGTTTCCAAGTGCACCACGGCGTAAGGATTCAGGACAGCGCGCTCGTCGCGGCGGCGACGCTCTCAAACCGCTACATCTCCGACAGGTTTCTCCCCGACAAGGCCATCGACCTCATAGACGAAGCCTGCGCGATGATACGCACGGACATTGATTCCCTGCCGACCGACCTTGACTCGGTAAACCGCCGCGTGATGCAGCTGGAGATCGAAGAGGCGGCGCTGAAACTGGAAAAGGACAAGGGCAGCAGGGAACGCCTGGAGAGCCTCCAGAAGGAGCTCGCGGACGCGAAGGAACACGCCAACACCCTGCGGGCGCAGTACGAGGTCGAAAAAGAGAACATCGTCAAGATACGCTCGATGCGCGAGGAGATCGAAAAGGTGCGCCACCAGATAGACGAGGCGGAGCGCAATTACGACCTCAACCTCGCCGCTCAGCTCCGCTACGGCACGCTCAACAAGCTCGAGGCCGACCTCAAGGTCGAGGAAGAGAACCTCAGCGGCATTGAAAACGGCGGGCCGAAGCTGCTGCGTGAAGAGGTCACCGAAGAGGAGATCGCGGAGATTGTCGCCAAATGGACCGGCATCCCCGTCACCCGCCTCATGGAGGGCGAACGCGAAAAGCTGCTGCACTTGGACACGGTGCTGCACGAGCGCGTCGTCGGGCAGGACGAGGCCGTCAGCCTCGTCGCGGACGCCGTGCTGCGCGCGCGTTCCGGCATCAAGGACCCCAAGCGTCCAATTGGCTCCTTCATCTTCCTCGGCCCCACCGGCGTCGGCAAGACGGAGCTGGCAAGGGCCCTCGCCGAGTCGCTCTTCGATTCCGAGGACAACATCGTGCGCATCGACATGTCCGAATATATGGAGAAACACTCCGTCTCCCGCCTTGTGGGAGCGCCTCCGGGATATATCGGCTACGAGGAGGGCGGACAGCTCACCGAGGCGGTACGCCGCCATCCCTACTCCGTCGTGCTCTTTGACGAAATCGAAAAGGCGCACCCCGACGTCTTCAACATCATGCTGCAGATACTTGACGACGGGCGCGTGACGGACAGCCACGGGCGCACGGTGAACTTCAAAAACTGCGTCATCATCATGACGAGCAACATCGGCGCCCAGATTCTGATCGACGCGATGGACGGCGCGGGAGAGCTCTCCGAGGGCGCCGTGGAAGAGGTCATGGGGCTCATGCGCGCTAAATTCCGCCCCGAGTTCCTCAACCGCGTCGACGAGATGATCTGCTTCAAGCCGCTGACGCTTAAGGACATCCGCCAGATCGTGCGCCTCATCCTGAGACAGCTCGAGCTGAGGCTGCATGACCGCAATATCAGCCTGGAGCTGACAGACGGGGCGCTGGACGTCTGCGCGAAGAACGGCTACGACCCGATCTACGGCGCGCGCCCGCTCAAACGCTACGTCCAGAAGGCTCTTGAGACGCGCATCGCGCGGGCTATCATCGCGGGAGAGATCAGCGACGGCGGCACCATCCGCGTGGAGGAGAAAGACGGCGCTCTCGACATGCGGTTTGAGAACCATAAAGCCGGTTAATGCAGAAGCCGGAGTTTCGCAAAAAGATAAACCGGGTGTAAAAAAACCCGGTTTTTATTTATAATACTGACGAACTACCAACAAGGAGGAAATTTTATGGCTGAAAAGATGGAATTCCAAAGCGAGGCTAAACAGGTGCTGGAGTTGATGATCAACTCCGTCTACTCCAATCCGGATATCTTCGTGCGCGAGCTGGTCTCGAACGCGTCGGACGCGATAGACAAGCTGCGCATCGAAAGCCTCAGCCGCCCGGAGCTTGCGGAATACGCGAAAAACGGACGCATCGACATCACGATAGATAAAAAGGCGGGGACGCTTACCTTCGCCGATAACGGCATCGGCATGGACCGGGACGACCTCGTCTCCTACCTCGGCACGATCGCGCGCAGCGGCACGGGCGAGTTCATCCGCGCGATGCAGGAGGCCAAGAACGGCGCCAACAGCGACCTCATCGGGCAGTTCGGCGTCGGCTTCTACTCAAGCTTCATCGCCGCCGACAAGGTCACCGTCGAAACGATGAAGGCGGGCGGCAGCGAAAGCTGGCGCTGGGAATCCTCCGGCGACGGCTCCTACACGATAGACAGGGGCAGCCGCACGACGCACGGGAGCGCCGTCACGCTCCACATGAAACAGGACGAGAAGGCCAGTGACGACCACGATATTGCGAAGGATTACCTCTCCGAATGGACGCTGCGCGGCATCATCAAGGAATATTCCGACTTCGTCACCTATCCCATTTATCTGACCGACGCGGAAAAGGAGAAGAAGGAGGGCGAAAAAGAAGAGCCCGTCAATTCGATGAAGGCCCTCTGGACCCGCCCGCAGAAGGAGATCAGCGACGAGGAGTTCAACGACTTCTACCGCCACATCTCGCATGACTGGGAAAACCCGCTGGAGCGCGTCTATTATAAGGCCGAGGGCACGAGCGAATTCCGCGCGCTGCTCTTCATCCCCTCGCGCCCGCCGATGGACCTCTTCTATCAGGACGGCAAGCACGGCGTGCAGCTCTACATCCGCCGCGTCTTCATCATGAACGACTGCAAAGAGCTCATCCCTGAATACATGCGCTTCATCAAGGGCGTCGTCGACTCCGAGGACCTCTCGCTCAACGTCTCGCGCGAAATGCTCCAGCAGGACCGCCAGACGGCGCAGATTAAAAACAGCCTCGTGAAGAAGCTCTTAGACACCCTGCGCAAGATGCAGAAGGATCAGCCCGACAGCTACAGCAAGTTCTGGCAGACCTTCGGCGTCGTCCTTAAGGAGGGCATCATCTCCGACCTGCGCCACCGCGAGGAGATCATGAAGCTCTGCCTCTTCGACGTATCGGAGGGCGACCGGACGACGCTTGAGGATTACCTCATCAATATGCCGGCGGGACAGGACAAGATCTATTACCTCGCCGGCTCCTCGCTCAAGAACCTGAAAAACTCGCCGAAGCTCGAGGCCTTCAAAAAGAAG
This sequence comes from Synergistota bacterium, assembly GCA_023450745.1. GTDB lineage: Bacteria > Synergistota > Synergistia > Synergistales > Synergistaceae > Cloacibacillus. The sequence continues at coordinate 18,749 of JAEXGR010000058.1, read as the reverse complement.
GGCATCAAGGTGCTGCTCCTCGGCGATCCGGTGGACGAAATATGGGTGAACCACGCGCGCAAGTTCGACAAGTATGACTTCGTCTCCGCCGCCGCGGAAGACCTCATGCTGCCCGAGGGCGAGAAGGAAGAAAAGAAAGATCCCGCGATCGAAAAGAGCGGCCTCGTGAAAAAGCTCAAAGACGCCCTCGGCTCGCTCGTGGAGGACGTCAAGCTCTCCGACCGCCTCGTCGACTCGCCGGTCTGCTTCGTGCAGAAGGGCGAGGAGATCTCGCCGCAGATGAGAAACTTCTTCAAGTCCATGGGACAGGAGGTACCGGAGGAAAAGCGCGTGATGGAGATCAACCCCGACAACGCCCTCATCAAAAAGATCGCCGCCGAATCAGAGAAAGACGACTTCAACGCCGAGGACTGGTCGAACGTGCTGATGGGCCTCGCCGCGATCGCCGACGGCGAACCGGTCGCGGACGGACAGAAGTTCACGAACCTCGTCAGCAAGCTGCTGGAGAAATAACCCCCTTCGAGTCCCGCGTCCGGCGGTAAAAAAACCGGACGCGGGACAGGAACCGGAAAGATCTGCCCCAACAACAGACGCTCCCCCGCCCTTAGCGGTACGGGGGAGCTGTTAGTTACCTTATCCTCATCGAACGATGCCCGGCGTCCAAAACGTCCGTCCTCACTTCGGCCCGGAAAAAGCGCACCAGCCGTTCAGAGAGGGACTCACAGACGTTCTGCGCCGTCTCCGGCGGCAATTCGCCCAGTATTTCGGAGACAAAAAAGATATTTTTGCTCTCCGGCGTGATGATTGCGTGACGGGACTGCTTCCAAACAAAGTGTCTTGTGATAATGACGCCGCCGTCGGCGTAACTGACCTCACCCGCGGGCACCGCGACGCTCTCGCCGCCATCCAGCGCCGTGAAGGTGTCGCCGGAGCGGGAAAGACGCAGGGCCAGCCCCTCGCGCAGCGCGTCGATGTCAAAGCCTCCCGCGGGAACCAGATGGCGGAGCGACACCGCGTTATAAAAATCGACAAAGGGGTGGATGGTCAAGGGCGTCCCGCCCTTTCCCGCGCGTCGCGTCAGCGCCTCAATCGAACAGGGAAAATCCTTACGCGGCGCCCCCGCCTTTTTCATGCGCTCCCCCCATGGCTTGATATTAGGGTGAGACTGCGGGTTTCCATAGGCGGCAGCCGCCGCGGCGGCAATCGCCCAGGCCTCGCCAAGGTCCGCCGTCACAGGCTCCGTGTCCTCAGGAAGGCGCAGCCCCTCGGCAACCACGGCGACAAGCCGCATTCCCGGAAAATATTCAAAAATCTTCGCTTCTACAGAGAAATTCACCGATATCACTCCTGCCTCTTACCAACGAGTTTGCTTAACAGCCGCCGTCCGTCCTAAAATCTCCCCGCGCCAGCGGCAGCCAATATCGCAGATAGAGCATGGAGGCCGCCGCGAAGACCGCGAGGCCGATGACGCGGAAAGTGTTGCTCACGCCCAAGTAGGGGGAAAAACAGCCATAGATCATGGGGCTGATCATCCAGCCGGTATCGATGACGAGCAGGACGAGGCCGGTGGCTTTGGGGTGATAGGCAACCGGCAGCATGTCACCGACAAGCGAAAGGTCCGTGGGAAAACCGATGCCGATGCCGACGCCGAAGAACAGCCCAAAGAGGATGAACATCGGCGCGGTGGAGCTGAAGGAGAGCCCCAGCAGCGCGAAACCCATCAGCGCGGCCGCAGGCGCGGCCAGCCTCACCCGCGGAACACCGGAGATGAGGCGGAAGGCCGCCGTGCGGATTAGCACCGCGGCAAAGGCGTTGGCGACCATAAAGTAAGAGACGGGGACGGCGCGGACGTTCGCCAGCGAAGCCATCGAAAGGGTCATCGCGTCGGCAAGTCCCATCGCGGCGGCGGTAAAGAGAAGCACTTTTACCCCCTTTGTCTTAAAGAGGCCGGCATAGCTGCCCCACCTGTCCTCATGGCCGCCGGAATAGCGAAGGTCCTTCACGAAACAGCTCACGGCGGCGCAGGCCAGCGAAGCGAGCGCCGGAGACCAGATATACAGCTCGCGGCAGCCTTGCAGCAGGAGCCATTCGCTCAGGGGAACGACCGTCGCCAGCGGCAGCATCGAACCGGTCGTAAAGAGGGCGAAGCCAATCCCCCGAGATTTTTCGTCAAGCAATATCGACTGCGCCGCCACGGTGGAGACGACGAAGACGCTGACGCATATCCCCGTCATCGCGCGAAAAAAGAGCAGCAGCAGCGGGCTCTCAAGCGAGAGCGCGATCCCCGCCGACATCGCGACGCAGAGGAGCGAACTGCCAATCAAAGAACGCCTGATGTCAAATTTCTCCATCACGATACTGCCGAGCGGGCGGCAGAGCAGCATCACCAGATAAAAGATACTGAGAAAAAGTCCTACGGCCTGCGGCGAGGCTCCCATACTCTCGTAAAACGGTCCGAAAAGAAAATAAATATTGGAGACGCAGGTGATACCGTAGTATGCCAGGAATATCAAGATTATCTGGCGGCTGTTCTTCATCGCATTACCTCCTGCCTTTAAAAAAGGCGCCCTCCGCGAAGGGGGCGCCTCTGCCGTATTTCCGTGAAAAAATTATTCTTCTTCGTCCTTGCGCTCCTGGGCGGCCTGGTCGATAACCTTCTTCGCGATATCGCCCGGAACCTCTTCATAATGGCTGTACTCCATCGAGAAGGTGCCGCGTCCCGAGGTCATCGAGCGAAGGATGATCGCGTAGCGGAACATCTCCGAGAGCGGGCACTGGGCCTTGACTATCTGGAGCTTCCCCTCGCTGTCGATTCCCATGATGCGTCCGCGGCGGCTGTTGAAGTCGCCCATGACGTCGCCGAGGCAGTCCTCCGGCACCGTCACTTCGACGTTCATCACCGGCTCCATCAGAATCGGGTTCGCCTGTTCCATGCACTTCTTGAAAGCGATGGAGGCCGCGATCTTAAAGGCCATTTCCGAGGAGTCGACATCGTGATACGAGCCGTCGAAGATCGCGCAGGAGAAGTCCGTCGCCGGATAGCCCGCGAGGAAGCCGCGCGCCGCCGCCTCACGGAGGCCCTTCTCCGCGGCGGGGATGTAGTTCTTCGGCACGACGCCGCCGACGACGCGGTCGATAAACTCGATGCCCGCGTTCTTATCGAGCGGCGCAAGCTCGAACCAAACGTCGCCGTACTGGCCGCGGCCGCCGGACTGCTTCTTGTGCTTGCCCTGGGCGCTGGCCTTTTTCTTGATCGTCTCGCGGTAGGGAACCTTCGGCGTGCGCGTATCGAGGTCCACCTTGTAGCGCTCTTTGATCTTCGAGAGCATAATGTCAAGATGCATGTCGCCCATGCCGGAGAGCACCGCGTCGTTCGTCTCGGGATTCTTAACGAAGGAAAGGGTGCGGTCTTCTTTAAGCATCTTCGTGATCGCGTTGCCAAGCTTGTCTTCGTCGGCGCGGCTCTTCGGGAAGACCGCCACACTGTAGACGGGCTTCGGGAACCGTATCGGGCGGAACTGCAGCGCTTCGCCCTTCACGCCGAGCGTGTCGCCGGCGATGGTGCTTTCAAGCTTCGGGATGGCGATGATGTCGCCAAGGACGATATCCTTGCCCTCGGTGCTCTCTTTGCCCTTCATGAAGCGGAACGAGCTGATGCGCTCTTCCTGATCCTGCGTCACATTGTATATGCTCTGGTCGCTGGTGAGATGCCCCGAGAAGACCTTGACGAAGGAGAGCTTACCCACATAAGGGTCGACCATGACCTTGAAGACGAAGCCGAGGAAAGGTCCGTTCTCGTCGGGGGGGATGTTGACGACCTCTTCGCCCTTAAGCGCCGCGCGGTGCAGCATATCTTTCGGCGAGGGCATGTATTCCACGATCATATCCATCAACTGCGGCACGGCGATATTGGCCGAACCCGAACCGGGGATGATCGGGAAGACCAAACGGGCGCAGACGGCCTTGCGCAGTACGGCGAGCAGCTCTTCCGTGGAGAGCTCTTCACCGTCGAGATAGCGCATCATCAGCTCGTCGTCGGCCTCGACCGCGCGTTCGATGAGCGTTTCGCGGGCCGCGGCCACGGCGTCGGCCATATCGGCGGGCACGTCGCCCTCCGTATAATCCTTGCTGCCGTCGCCCTTATATATATATGACTTGCCCGTAAGGACGTTCACCACGCCCTTAAATTCAAGCTGGCTGCCGACCGGCAGGCAGAGAGGAAGCGCGCGGTCGGAGATGTTTTCCTGTATATCTGCTACGACATTGTCAAAGTCGGTATTTTCCCGGTCAAGTTTGCTGACGAAAAATATTGCGGGGGTCTCAAAGGTCTCCGCGAAGTCCCAGACGCTCTGCGTCTGCACTTCAACGCCGGAGGTGGCGTTCACGAGAACGATGGCGCCGTCCGCCACGCGCATCGCGCTGCGCTGCTCGCCGACGAAGTCGGCAAAACCCGGTGTATCCAGAATATATAAGGTCTTATTCTTATATGGAATCGTGGAAAGCGAGGTGCTGATCGAGATGCCGCGCTTCTGCTCTTCCGAGTCAAAGTCGGAAACGGTATTCTTGTCTTCGACCTTGCCCATGCGCGAGACCAATCCCGCATCGAAGAGGAATGCCTCGTTCAGTGTAGTCTTTCCCGCGCCTCCATGTGAAATGAGTGCGATACTGCGAATGTCTTCCGGTTTACGTGTCCCCATTACTTTCACTCCTTCTTTGCTGTTGAAGCTTCATATAATGTTATCGCATTTGACCTACTGATGATACTTGTAATGTTAGGTTACGTCAAGAAAAAATAGGCCGGAGACCCGCAAAAGGAGGCAAATCGCGGCCGCCGGCGCGCTCCGCGTGACATGCGAAGTTCATCTTTCCGGCGGCATCGCCGCGGCCCCAAAAACACAGCCTCCCTATCTCGCCCTTTCGCTCACCCCCTCTTTAGCCATAAGTAAACTTTTTTCAATTGAAAGAGGGGACGGCGGCTTACCAGGCCGTGAGAATCCCCGTGCCCGCCCGGCAAGCAAAATAGCACGTCTTGATTTCCCTAAAGAGATCAAAACGTGCTATTTTCTGCGCTGTCTTTATTGCCAGGGCACAGCATCCCGCGGCTAATGGTGCGCGCCGCCGGCGGGGAGGCGCTATTTCAACATTTCCGCAAGCGTCCTCGCCACTTCGGCGGGATCGGCGCTGCCGCGGGTCTCGCGCATGACGAGACCCTGGAGGAATTTTACCTTCGCGCCTTTTTTGTCGGCGCCCTTTTTGACCGTCTCGACCGCCTCGGGTTCGGCGGCGAAGACCTTTTCGATGACGGCCTTGAGCGCGTCGCCCGTGAGGCGGCCGCCCGCCGCGCCGCATTTTTTCATCGCCGCCTCGAGAGAAAGCTTTTCGCCGTACATCGCGGCAAGGACATCCTTAGCCTGCGTATTGGAAAGTTCTTTCTTCTCGACCTTCGCGATAAGCGTGCCGAGCTCTTTCGCGGGTACGGGGAAGGCGGCGATCTCCAAACCGTCTTCGCGCAGCAGCCGCTGCACCTCCATGCGCGCCCAGTTGGCGGCCTTTGCGGCGGGCGCGCCGGCGGCGACCATCTCTTCGTAGTAGTCGGCCATTTCGCGCTGTTCGGTGATCTGCTGGCTCTCTTCCAGAGAGAGGCCGTATTGTTCGATGAAGCGGTCGCGTTTGTCCCAGGGCATTTCCGGAAGGCTGGCGCGGATCTTTTCCACATATTCCGGCTTCGCGTCGATCGGCGCGAGATCCATTTCAACGTAATAGCGATAGTCGCGCGCGCCCTCTTTGCTGCGCATGGAGCGCGTGACGCCCGCCGCGTCGTCCCAAAGGCGGGTCTCCTGCACGAGGCTGCCGCCCTCGTCGAGTACGCGGTTCTGGCGCGCGATTTCGTATTCAAGCGCGCGTTCGATCGATTTGAGGGAGTTGATGTTTTTAAGTTCGACGCGCGTGCCCAGCGAGCCGTCCGGGTTGGAAAGGGAGACGTTGACGTCGACGCGCAGCGAGCCGGATTCCATTTCGCCGTCGGAGGCGCCGAGGTACCGCGCGAGCTGGCGTATCTGCGTCACATAGGCGATGGCTTCCGCCGGCGAGTTCATGTCGGGCATGGAGACGATCTCAGAGAGCGGCATACCGCCGCGGTTGTAGTCGACGAGCGAGTAGGCGGCTCCCGAAAGGCGGCCGTCGGCGGTGGGATGCACGAGTTTGCCCGCGTCTTCTTCGAGGTGCAGGTGGTCTAAGTGCACGCGCTTCGGCTTGCCGTCGGCGATGACGTCAAGGTATCCGCCCTGGGCGATCGCGTGTTCGTACTGCGTGATCTGGTAGGCCTTCGGCAGGTCGGCGTAGAAATAGTGTTTGCGGTGGAAGCGCGTATTGTCCTGGATATCGCAGTGGAGGCCGAGCCCCATTTTGACGGCGAGGTCCACCGCGTGGTCGTTGATGACCGGCAGCGTGCCGGGCACCGCGAGGCAGATGGGGCAGACGTTGGTGTTCGGCGTCGCGCCGATATAGTCCGTGGAGCAGCCGCAGAAGAGTTTTGTCTTTGTCTTCAGCTGGAGGTGTATTTCAAGTCCGATGACGACCTGTCTTTTCATCTTAGCACTCTCCTTCCGTGAGTTCGGCGACTGCCGGAGCGCCCGCCGTTTTTTCGATGACGGAGGCGTATGAGAGAAGTTCGGCGTCTCCGAAGCGCGGCGAAAGCAGCTGGACGTTGGTCGGCAGCCCATCGGCGGTGAAGCCGAGGTTAAGGCTGACGCTCGGCAGTCCGGCAAGGTTGGCGATGGTGGTGAATACGTCGCCGAGGTACATCCGCACGGGGTCTTTTTCGCCGAGGCCGCGCTTGTAGGCGAGCGCCGGCGAGATCGGGCAGATAAGCAGGTCCGCCTCTTTGAAGAGCTCCCGGAATTCGTTGGAGATGAGCTGGCGCACCTTCGTCGCCGGGACGAAGTAGTTTTCGTAGTAGCCGCGCGTGAGGATGCAGGTGCCGACGAGGATGCGCTTGCGCACCTCTTCGCCGAAGCCCTCCATACGGCTTTTTTTATACATTTCGGAGAGGTTTTTGCCGTCCGCGTGGTGGCCGTAGCGCATGCCGTCGTAGCAGGCGAGCTTGGAGCTCGCGTCGCCGAGCGCCACCATGTAATAGCAGGCGACGGTGTGTTCCATCGTGATGGGCAGTTCGGCCTCGACGATTTCCGCTCCCGCCGCGCGGCAGATGGCGGCGGCGCGGTCAATCGCCTCCACAAGCGGCCGATCCATGCTTTCACGGTCGTAGCCCGTCAGTACCGCGACTTTTTTGCCGGCGAGCGAGGCCGCGGCGACGGCTCCTGTAAATGAGGGGCGCTCGTAGGCGTCGCAGGTGGTGTCGTGGGGGTCTTCCTTTGCGAGGACGTCCATCAGCAACGCCATGTCGTCAATGTTTCTCGTCAAGGGGCCGACCTGGTCGAGGGAGGAGGCGTAGGCGACGATGCCGAAGCGGCTGATCTGCCCGTATGAGGGTTTCATGCCCTGTACGCCGCAGAAAGCGGCGGGCTGGCGCACGGAGCCGCCGGTGTCGCTGCCTAAGGCGACAGGGACGAAGCCCGCCGCGACCGCCGCCGCGCTGCCGCCAGAGCTGCCGCCGGGGACGCGCGAGGCGTCGCGCGGATTTAAGGTCGGGCCGAAGATGGAGCTCTCGGTGGTGCTGCCCATCGCGAACTCGTCCATGTTGGCCTTGCCGATAAGGACGGCTCCCGCCTCTTTCATTTTTTTGACGGCGGTGGCGTCGTAGTGCGGCACCCAACCTTTGAGCATTTTGCTGCAGCAGGTGGTTTCGATGCCGTCGGTGCAGAAGTTGTCTTTCACGGCGAAGGGCACGCCCGCAAGCGTACCAGGGTCTTCCCCGCGCGCGACCGCCGCGTCGACCTTTTTCGCGTCGGCTAAGGCGCGCTCTTCGCAGAGGGTGACGAGCGAGTTGTATTTTTTATCATATTTTTTGACGCGTTCGAAGGCGGCGCGCGTCACCTCTTCGGCGGTGAATTTTTTTTCTTTGACGCCCGCGGCGATCTCACGCGCGGAGAGTTTATGGAATTCCATCTTTTATTCCTCCCCTTCTCCGTCGTCTTCGAGAGCGATGATGCGCGGCACGCGGAAAAAGTCTCCGTCGCGCACCGGCGCCTCTTCAAGGAAGAGGTCGCGTCCCGTCCAGCGGACCGGCTCGTCGGCGCGGCGCGCGGGGGCTTTTTTCACGTCCCATTCAAAGGGGGCCGCGTCCTCGTGCGCCAGCTCCTGCATCTTGTCGCAGAGGCGGAGGATGTCGTTGACGCGGTCAAGCACCTCCTGATACTGCTCTTCTGGAAGGCCGATACGCGAAAGCGTCAGCACTTCGCGCAGCCGTTCCTTATCCATCTCCATCTTTTTTATCATGTCGTTGCCTCCTGAAGTGAGGGTTTTATGATCGCGTACCGCCGGTTATAGACGCCGGCTGTTTTTCGGTTATTCCGCCGCCTCTTTGAGTTTCTCCAAAAAGGCCGTTTCATTGAGGATCGGGACGCCCAGGCTCTGGGCCTTGAGGTATTTGCTTCCCGGCGATTCGCCGACCACCACGTAGCTAGTCTTCTTGCTGACGCTTTCGGCGGTGGCGCCGCCGAGCGCCCTGATCTTCTCCCCCGCCTCGGCGCGCGTCATTTGCGCAAGCTCGCCGGTGAGGACGAATTTTAAGCCGTTCCAAGGCAGCGCCGTCCGATCGCGCGCCGGCTCGTTGGACTCAAAGCGAACGCCCGCGGCCTCAAGGCGCGCGAGCAACCGCTCGTTATGCGGTTCGGTAAACCAGGCGTGGAGGGACTGGGCGATCACCGGGCCGACGCCGTCGGCAAGCTCCAGCTCCGGCTCGCTCTCGCGGGCGGTCTTTTCAAGCTTCCGCAGCGAACGGTAGCGCTCCGCGAGGTCGTTGGCCGTCTTCTCGCCGATGCTGCCGATGCCGAGCGCGTTGACAACCGCCCCGAGCGGGCGGCTCTTTGATTTTTCGATCGCGGCGATCAGGTTCTGCGCCGATTTTTCCCCGAAGCGCTCAAGGGCGGCGAGCTCCGCCTCTTTTAAGTCATAGATGTCGGCGTAGTCATGAATGAGGCCGTTTTCGACAAGCTGGTTGACGATCTTTTCGCCAAGGCCGGAGATGTCCATCGCCGAGCGCGAGGCGAAGTAGACGATGCGTTCCTTCACCTGAGCGGGACAGGAGCTGTTCGTACACTTGACCGCCGCCTCGCCGGGCAGCCGCACGGCGTGCGAGCCGCAGACAGGGCACCTGTCGGGCAGTTTGAAGGGTTCGGTCCCCTCTGGCCGTCTGTCGCGTTCGACGCGCACCACTTCGGGAATTATTTCGCCCGCCTTGCGGACCCAAACGTAGTCGCCGACTCGCAAGTCCAGTTCGTCGATCTCATCCTGGTTATGGACGTTCGCCCGCCGCACGACGGTGCCCGCAAGATGCACGGGGTCAAAGACCGCCGTCGGCGTAAGGACCCCCGTGCGTCCGACTGTGACCTCGATCTCGCGCACTTGAGTCAGCTTTTCCTCGGGGGGGAATTTGAAGGCGATCGCCCATTTCGGAGCCTTCGCCGTCACGCCGAGCAGCCGGCGCAGAGCGATGCCGTTGAGTTTGACGACGACGCCGTCCGTGTCGATGGGGTGTTCGAAGCGCTTTTTCTCCCAGGCGTCGAGATAGGCATATATCTCCGCCAGCGAGGAGCACAGCAGGTCGGAGCCTTGCGCCGGCAGCCCCAGCGCCGCGATCTCGTCAAGCATCTGCCGCTGGGTAGATATGCCGAATTTTTCCGGTTCGATTATCTGGTAGAGATAAATTTTCAGGTTTCGCCGCGCGGTCTCCCGCGGGTCGAGGGTGCGCAGGCTGCCGGCCGCCGCGTTGCGCGGATTGGCGAAGAGGCTCTCGCCGCTCTCCTCACGGGCGGCGTTTAAGGCGGCAAAACCCTTTTTATCGATGCAGACCTCGCCGCGAACCTCGAAACGTCCGGGCAGAGGCTTCGCGAGCCGCAGGGGCAGGGTCTTGATCGTGCGGAGGTTCGCCGTCACATCCTCGCCTATCTGCCCGTCGCCGCGCGTGGAGCCGCCGATGAAGAGACCCTCCTCGTAGACGAGAGAGACGGCAAGGCCGTCGATCTTCGGCTCGCAGACGACTTCGGTCTTTTCGTCGCCGAGCGCCTCGCAGAGCTTGGCATAAAAGGCCGCGAGCTCCGCGCGGTCAAGAGCGTTATCCAGGCTCATCATCGGCGTCGCGTGCGCGACCTTCACAAAGCCCTCGCGGGGGCTCCCGCCGATCCTGTGCGTCGGAGAGTCCGGCGTTATCAGCTCCGGACGCTCTTTCTCAATGTCCTGCAGTTCGCGCATAAGCCTGTCATACTGAAAATCCGAAATCTCCGGCGCGTCCTGCTCATAATAGAGCCGCGCGTGGCGCTCAAGCTCGCCGCGCAGCTCCTCCGCTCTCTTTTTCAGATTTTCAAATTCGTTCATGCCGGTCTTCCTTTTTTGTTCTTAAATGTAATAAACTGAGGCAGCTTCCGCTGGTCATAAGCAGAAAATCAAGGTCTGTGCCCGCGGGCGCGCCGCTCAATTCGTTTGTTCGGCGCGTCCGGCGCTAAACGGCAAGCCTCGGCGCGGGGCGCGGGCGCATCTAAAACTAATGCGCCCGCGCCGCCGGCCGGGCCCCGCCGCGGCGGGCAGGGTTGAAAGTCTGCGATTTTCATAGCAGAACTTAGTCCGTCCGCCAATGGCGCGTCTAATCCGCGGCGTTCTAGTCTTTGGGTTTCATCGTGGGAAACAGGATAACGTCGCGGATGCTCTTGGAGTCCGTGAGCAGCATGACGGTACGGTCTATCCCCACGCCCATGCCTCCGGTGGGAGGCAGTCCGTATTCAAGCGCGTTGATGAAGTCCTCGTCGAAGGGATGCGACTCCTCGTCGCCCTCCTCCTTTTTGCGGGCCTGGTCGAGGAAACGTTCGCGCTGGTCGAGCGGGTCGTTAAGCTCGCTGAAGGCGTTGGCAAACTCCCAGCCGTAGATGAAGAGCTCGAAACGGTCGGTAACGTCGGGGTTTTCCTTGTTGCGCTTCGAGAGCGGCGAGATCACGGTCGGGTGACCGATGACAAAGGTCGGCTGGATGAGATTTTCTTCGACATATTCCTCAAAGAAGATCGGCAGGATGTCAAAACGCGTGTGGGAGGGGGTGATCTCCAGGCCGCGCAGCGCCGCCTGACGGCGCGCCTCTTCGTCGCTGATCTTGTTGAAATCGATGCCGGTATGCTCCTCGACGAGCTCCGCCATCGTCGCGCGGCGGAAGGGAGGGTTAAGGTCGATCTCCGTTCCCTGATAATTGATCACACGGCCGCCGAGCTCGTCGGCGCAGGCGACGATCAGTTCCTCGGCGAGGTTCATCATATCGACGTAATTTCCGTAGGGCCAGTAGACCTCCATCGAGGTAAACTCGGGGTTGTGGCGCTGGTCCATGCCCTCGTTGCGGAACTGCTGGCCAATCTCGTAGACGCGGCCCAGCATGCCGACGACAAGGCGCTTCAAATGCAGCTCGGTGGCGATACGCATGTACATATCGATATCAAGCGTGTTATGGTGCGTCACGAAGGGGCGCGCGTTCGCACCGCCGGCGATCGTCGAAAGGATCGGCGTCTGCACTTCGAGCGTTCCGTGCGCGTCAAGCACGCGGCGGAAGGTCTGGATGATCTTCGTGCGCTTGCGGAAGGTCTCGCGCACCTCGGGGTTCGCGATAAGGTCGGCGTAGCGCTGGCGATAGCGAACTTCCATATCTTTCAGGCCGTGATATTTCTCCGGCATCGGGCGCAGCGCCTTTGAGAGCAGGGTGAATTTTTTGACGGAGAGCGTCAGTTCGCCGCGCTGCGTGCGGAAGGGCACGCCGGTGAGGCCGATAAAGTCGCCCGCGTCGACCCATTTTTTAAAGAAAGCGTAATCTTTCTCGCCGAGCACGTCAAACTGAAAGCAGAGCTGAAGGCGGTCGCGTTCGTCCTCAAATGTCGCAAAGGCCGTTTTGCCGTGGCGGCGCAGGACGATGATGCGCCCCGCCGTCTGTATTTCGTCTTCCGACCACTCTTCGGGCTTAAGGTGCTCATAATGCTCCTTCACATATCCAAGGGTCTGCTTCACCTCGTAATGGTCCTGCTGGAAAGGGTCGTAGCCCTCCTCACTGCGCAGGCGCATGAGCTTGTCTTTGCGCTGGCGGAAAATTTCCTCCTCGGGCATGGTATTCTGCTGCTCTTTGGGGTTGTTCTTAAGTTCCTCTGCCAATTGGATCACTTCCTGTATGGTATTTTTAACTTTATCTGAAAATGCCGCAAACGGCATTTACATGTCGTCCTCTTGCGAGGGTTCACAAATCTCCGGTTTCCGCCAGTTGCGCAGCAGATATTCCATCTCCGGCCAGCTTTTTGTCATCGCGCCGGCCCGCCGCAACTGCGAAGCGCCGGCAAATCCTTTGAAGAGCGCGCCCAGCATCCGGCGGGCGATCGCAAGCGCCAGGGGGCCGCCTTCGGTATTATAGATGCTGCCGCCGAGTTCGAGAAGGATATTCGCCTGCGCCTCGGGGGACGGGTCGCAAAATTCTTCCGGCACGCAAGCCCCCAACGCCCGGAGCGTTTTAGGAAGCAGGAAGGCGTCGCGAAGCACGCCGCGCGCAGCGAGCACCGCCGTGCAGCCCCGGTTCAGATAGTCGGCGAAATCTTCCGGACAATAGCAGTCGCCGCTGCCGCCGATCCTTCCCGGATAGAGGCGCGCCACCTCCGCCACCGCCTCGCGCGAGGCTGTTCCCTCATACCGCTGCGCGGGCGTGCGGCCGTGCACGAAGATAAAATCGGCGCCGCCGTCAAAAAGCCGTTCGCAGAAATCAGCCGTCGGTTCGGCGGCGTTCGGCGGCATGATACGCACCTTCGCCCACACCGGCAGGCCCAGCGGCTTCAACTGCCGCATAATCGCCGTCGCCTCTTTGGGGGCCTCCATCAGCTTTGAGCCGCTGCCCTTCTTAGTGACCTTCGGCATCGGGCAGGCCATATTAACCTCCAGCGCCTCAAAATTCCTTATCTCAAGCGCGATCTCGGCTCCGCGCGCAATGTCCCCGGCGTTGGAACCGAAGAGCTGGAGCACGCAGGGCTTTTCCTCTTCGCCGCCATGCAGCAGTTCTTTCGTCTTGCGTCCCTTATACTTCAATCCCAGGGCGCTCACCATCTCCGTATGGACGAGCCCCGCCCCCAGCGCCCGGTGAAAACGGCGGAAAGAGCCGAAGGTAATGCCGGCAAGCGGCGCGAGCCAAAGCGGATTCTCCACCTCAACACCGCCTATGATGCGCGGCCAGCCTGGGATCAGCGGGCTGAAGAGGCGTTGGGCTTCGCTATTTTCCAAGACTGTTCCTCTCGTAAAGTATCCGCAGGCCGTCAAGCGTCAGCCACTGATCGACGCTGTCGACGCGGTTCGAGTATTTTGCGATTACCGGCGCGTGTCCGCCAGTGGCGACGACGCGGCAGGGGCCGCCGAGTTCCTTGAATATCCCCTTGATCACCTTGTCTACCATCCCGACGGTGCCGTAAATGACGCCGGACTGGATCGCCTCGACGGTGTTGCCGCCGATATAATTTTCCGGCGCGACAAGCTCTATCTGCGGCAATTTCGCCGTGCGCGAGAATAACGATTCCATGCCCAGTTCCATACCGGGGGCGATCACGCCGCCCAAATAGGCTCCCTCGGCGGAGATGACGTCGAAGGTGATCGCCGTGCCAAGATCGACGACGATCAGCGGCGTCCCATACTTTTCAATGCCGGCGACGGCATTGAGCAGGCGGTCCGCCCCGAGCCCCGTCGAGTTCTTCATCCTTATCTTAAGGCCGGTGTTGAGCTTCGTGGAAACCCTGATACACTCCAGGCCGACATACTTGCGGACTCCTTCGCGGAACATCTCGTCAAGCGAGGGAACGACGCTGCCGAATATCGCGCCTTTGATATCTTCTTTGGTTATCCCGGAGGCGGAAAGCAGGCCGAGAATCATAAAACCGACCTCGTCGGAGGTCTGCTTTTTTGACGTGAGCCGCCATTGATTGACGAGCTTTTCTCCCTTGTAGATCCCCATCACTGTATTGGTATTACCGATGTCGAACACGAGGAGCATATCCTCATTCCTCCCAAACTGTATACGGTCAATTTTTATATTTTACAACATCGCAGGGCAATAGAATAGAAAAAGTACGAAAATCACCGAGATAATTGAGGCCTTTTTCAGGCTGGCGCCGCAGCGCAGCGCGGCCGCCGCCGCGAACAGCGCCACCGAGGCGGCTAAGAGCGGCGCGTATCCACCGACGCCGCCGGAAAGGAGCGAAGCGCCCGTCTCAAGAAATTTCTGGAAAAAGAAAAGCATCGCCTCCGAAGACTCCGCCGCAACCCAAGAAAAGGGCAGCCTCAAAAGAGGCGGCAGCGACAACAGCAGAATGAGAGGAAAGAGCAGGCCGAAGGCGGGCACGGCAAAGATATTCAGCACCAAACCGGAAAGCGGCACGCCGCCGAAGGCGCGCGCCAGCAGCGGCGCCGTTACAAACCACAGCAGAACCGTCAGGCAGACCGGACGCAGGTTTCCCTCCGGCATCAAGGGCGACGCCGCGGCGATAAAAAGGGCGCAGAGCACCGAGAGCCGCCAGCCAAGGTCAAAAAAATTCCAGGGGTTCGCCAACAGCAGCAGCACCGCCGCCGCGCTTACGTTGTTGAAAGCCGAAGACGGGCGGCCGACGACCGACGCCGCCAGCGCAAGCTCCACCATCACCGCCGCCCGCACGCCGCCCACCGGCAGCCCCGCAAGCAGCAGGTACCCCCAAAGAAGGAGGGAAACGACAAAGAGCCGCGTCAGATTCCCGCGCAGCAAAAAGAGAAACAGCCCTGCGATTATCCAGATATGCAGACCGGAGACGGCCAGCAGGTGAGAGGTGCCCGCCAGGCGGTGAACCTTTTCCATCGGCGCTCCCCGGCTGCCGACGGTAAAAGCCGCCATATAGGAGGCGGAAAGCGGAAGCAGCCTCTCGTCGATCAGTTTCGCCAACTTCGCGCGCCAGGCGGCGAGGCCGGCGGGAGCGCCAGTCTCCCTGATCTCGAAAAACACTACCTTCTTTACCGCGCCGCGAGCGCGCCAGTAAAGCATCTCGTCAAAAGCGCCGGGTTTCTCCGCTCGCTTAAAATCAAAAAGCGCGCCGCGCAGCGCCACGCCGCTGCCCTCCGCCGGAGCTCCCTCATCCGGCGTATATCCCGCGAACTTGCCGTAAGGCGTCGCGATAAGCAGCGCGCGGCCGCGCCCCCAGCGGCGCGAAGAGACGACGCGGCCGGCGGTCTTAACGGAATCCGGCAAAACGGCTCTTTTATTCATCATAGACAACGAATAGGCGGAAAGAGCGCCGGCAAGGACAAGAACGACGGCAAAGACCGGAAACCAGCCCTTCACCAGCGTTTCCGTGCAGAAAAAAATCAACGCCGCGGCAAACAAAAGGGACGCCGCCAGCGCCGCCGGCGGCGTAACAAATTCCTCCAGATAGAGCGAGGCGCAGATAGAAAACAGAACAAAAAACGCGGGAGCCTCCGAAAGCGGTCCCACTGTATACGCAGCGCCGGAAGCCCCGGCCGCAGGCACGCCCAGCGGTGCGTCAGCCGCCAACCGTAATACGGTCCTTCATCGATTCAAATTTTTTCGGACCGATGCCCCTCACGTTCATAATATCCTCGACCCGTGAGAAATTCCCGTTCTGGCGGCGGTATTCTATGATCGACTGCGCCGTCTTGGGGCCGACGCCGCTGATCGATTCCAGCTCCGCCTGCGTGGCGCTGTTGATATTTATCTTTGCAGACTGCCGCGCGGCAGCAGCCGCGCTCGGCGCGGGCGCCGCCGCCGGCTGGGCGGCGCGTTCCGGCTGGGCCGCCTCGCCCTTGCGCAGGAATCTTAAATGAGCGCCGTCGTCAAGCTTCGCCGCGAGGTTGACGGCCTCCTGGTCGGCGTTCGCGGCAAAGCCGCCCGCCGCGTTCAGCGCCTCATAGACGCGCGCTCCCGGAGCTACCTCGTATACGCCGGGTTTCTTCACCGCTCCGGTGACATAGACGACCCACGGCGCGGAAGAACCGCCTTCGCCAGATACCGCCTTCACCTGACGCGGCTCGCTCTTTTCCGCGGCAGCCTTCGGCGTGACGTCTACGGTATCCTCCATCATCGGCATCACCGAAGATTTTCCCGCCGTATCCTTGCCGAACTCGCCCCGGAAAGCGGACAACAGCACAAAGGCCAGCGCGAAACAGAGCACTCCCGCCGCCGCAAGAATCTTTCCCGAGTTACGCGGACTCATCGCCGCAAATCCTCTCTCCCTCAAGCGACCAGTGGCTGGCGCGCACGATCCGCACGGGAATTATCTTCCCAAAATCCTCTTCGCCGCCGGGAATGATTACGACCTTATCGGTCATCGTCCTCCCCTGTATCCTGCCCTCGCCGCGCGGCGCAAAGCCGTCGGCCAGTATCTCAAACTCCGCGCCGACATAACCCTCGTTGGCTTCACGGGCTATCTGCGCCTGCAGCGCGTTTATCTCGTTAAGGCGCGCAGCCTTGACGCGGTTATCAATCTGCCCGTCCATCATCGCCGCCCTCGTCCCCTCACGCGGTGAATAGGCCGCCGTATGAACGATGTCAAACTTCACCTCGCTGAGAAGGTCGTAAGAGGCGCGAAAATCCGCTTCGGTCTCTCCGGGGAAGCCGACGATGAGGTCCGTCGTCAGGCTTACATCGGGCAGCGCCCCGCGAATCTTCTCTACAAGCGCCAGGTACTGGCCGGAAGTATATCCCCTGTTCATCTCGCGCAGTATCCTGTCGCTGCCGGCCTGCACCGGAAGATTGATCGCGCGGCATATATCCGGACGCTCCCGCATGACCGCCAGGATATCTTCGTCAAAATCCTTCGGATGGGAGGTGGCGAAACGCAGGCGTGTCAGGCCAGGCTGGCCCGCAACATCACCCAGCAGGGAAGCGAAGCCGTAGCCGTTATTCAAATCTTTGCCATAGGCGTCGACGTTCTGCCCAAGCAACGTAATCTCTTTAACGCCGCCGTCGACAAGCGTACGCGTTTCCTGCAAAATATCCGCCGCGGCGCGCGACTGCAGCCGGCCTCTCACATAGGGAACGATACAATACGAACAGAAACGGTCGCAGCCATAAGTGATCGTCACGTAGGCCTTAAAGGGATTCGTGCGCGCCGTGGGCGCCACTTCGAGGTCAAGCAGCGCGCGCGGGTCATCGTCCATGAAGAAACGCTGCGGCATCGCGGAAGATATCTCCGCCGTCGCCTGCGGCACCAGCCCCAGATGGCGCGGGCCTGATACAAGGCGTACACAGGAAAATTTCTTCGCCATCTCGCGGCCGATCCTCTGCGCCATACAGCCGACCAACACCACCGCCGGACTTTTCTTTCTCTTATATGCCGCGTCATAACGTCCGATCTCGCTGGCGACCTTCTGCTCCGCCTTTTCACGAATACTGCAGGTGACAAGAATCACCACGTCGGCTTCGCTGTCGGGGGCTTCTTCCCACTTTTGATGCAGCATCGCGGTGCGCAGGCGGTCTCCGTCGTACGAATTCATCTGACAGCCAAATACTCTGATTGAAAATTTATGCAAATACCTATCCCCTTCAAGTGTTTTTACTCTGGAATTATATGTCATTATCGCTAAACTTTCCATTAAACGATATACTTAATAATAACAGAGACATTAATACGGAGGTGCGGATTTTGCTAAAAAAATCCATTTTTCTTGTGATCGTTTCATTTCTTCTCCTTTCGGCCGGCACGGCGCTTGCTGCGGAAGGCTCAAAGCTCCCGGAGATCGCCGGGTGGGAGAACGGACAGCTGCGAACGACGGAGCTCGCCGCGCTTTCAGGGTACAAAGGAACGTGGCTCGAGCGCACCTACAGAACGAACAACGGCACGCCCTTCCGCGCCATTTGGGTAGAGGGCGCGGGAGCCAAGGGCTGGGACGTAAACGAAACGTCGAGTGACGACGGCGAAATATGGGGCGGCGAAACCACAGAAAAAGCCACCGTCGCGGGACATAAGGCGATACTTGAATACCGTCCCGTAGTCGGTTACAGCCTGATCGTCAAAATAGGCAAAGATGGCGTATTGACCCTTGAGTCACAGGTGGCAACAAAAAAACACCTGCTAGAGGCCGCGGAAATATTGATTCCAAACATGAAATAAAAAAGCAGCCAGCGCATAGAAGAACGCTCCTTAGTCTGGCGTTGCCTCTATGCGCTGGCCGCTGGTTTCGGCCAACGCTTTCTCATGCCTTTGTCCAGTACAAAGTAAGCGGCAAATCTCCGCCCCTATGCCAGAAGTTGGTCCGATACCATCAAGCAATCTTTGTGTAAAGTCGGCCCAATATAGTAAACACCCGCCGGTTGTTTTTCAATGAGCAAATCCCGCCTCCATAAAACAAGCAGGCTCAAGACGAAATGTCTTGAGCCTGCTTGTTAAATTAATTCCGGCAACGACCTACTCTCCCACGAATACCCTCCGTAGTACCATCGGCGATGAGAGGCTTAACTGCCAGGTTCGGCATGGAACTGGGTGGGACCCTCTCTCTATGATCACCGGAAACTTTATGAATAAACGCCTGCGCGTCTATCTGCTTTGTCATAGCGTACGCGACTTATTATATCACGCTTTTGACTCTAGACCCTCTT